>NZ_FMTT01000042.1 GCF_900100345.1 Paenibacillus tianmuensis
ACCAATTTCATTCGTGCGGAGCCGTGGTGTAGAGGCCTAACATGCCTGCCTGTCACGCAGGAGACCGCGGGTTCGAATCCCGTCGGCTCCGCCATTTAGAAGCTTTTAACTTCGGAACGAAACGGACAATATCCGAGGGTTCCGAAATTTTTAATTTATCTCACATGCCGTCGTAGCTCAGCGGTAGAGCAACGCACTCGTAATGCGTAGGTCGGAGGTTCAATTCCTCTCGACGGCACCATTTAGGCCACATGACAATTCATATGGCGGTCGTGGCGAAGTGGCTAACGCATCGGATTGTGGCTCCGACATTCGAGGGTTCAATTCCCTTCGATCGCCCCATAGTCATTGGGGATTAGCCAAGCGGTAAGGCAACGGACTTTGACTCCGTCATGCCTAGGTTCGAATCCTAGATCCCCAGTATTTTCAGTACGAGCCATTAGCTCAGTTGGTAGAGCACCTGACTTTTAATCAGGGTGTCGTAGGTTCGAGTCCTACATGGCTCATTTTTTACAAAGTAAATTGAGCGGAAGTGGCTCAGGGGTAGAGCATCGCCTTGCCAAGGCGAGGGTCGCGGGTTCGAATCCCGTCTTCCGCTCCATCGAAAATTTGCCGGTATGGCGGAATTGGCAGACGCGCGCGACTCAAAATCGTGAGGGAAACCGTGGGGGTTCAAGTCCCTCTACCGGCATTTATAACGGGACGTAGCTCAGCTTGGTAGAGCACCTGGTTTGGGACCAGGGGGTCGCATGTTCAAATCGTGTCGTCCCGACCATTCAATATTTTAATGCGGGTGTAGTTCAATGGTAGAACTCCAGCCTTCCAAGCTGGTAGCGTGGGTTCGATTCCCATCACCCGCTCCATGTGCAAGTTCCAGTAGCTCAGCTGGATAGAGCAACGGCCTTCTAAGCCGTCGGTCGGGGGTTCGAATCCCTCCTGGGACGTCATATTTGGAATTAAGGAGGTCTGGAAACAGGCCTTTTTTTGTTATGTTTATGCAACGGACGAGGCGCGTTTTAGAATAAGCAACGTCATACAATCGCTGGGAATCATGGCATTTATGGAAGAGTTCTGATACAATGGGTTAAAGCTCCTTTCGAGGGGCTTATTTTTTTAAGGAGGAAGGCATATGAGTCCTATGGCAATACAAAGGCTGAACTCACGAAGGATAAGAACGTATTTAGGGGGGGATATCTACTATGAACCCTAGTTTCGGACATGGGGCCCGTTCCCAATTAATCAATCAATTGCTTTATTTTGACGAGCAAAGCACTGCGTTTTTTGACGGTTTTTGCCCGCAGCAAGGAAGGGAACGGGCAAACCTGGAAAAGCTGATCGATCAATATACAGCGGCTTTGGAGCGCATATTGGCACAGGATGAAACTCAGCTTATGCAATCTTTATATTCCCAAGTGCTAATAGGCAGCAGCGTGAAAGTGAAGTACCAAGATGACGGTACGGAAGAGACGTTTACGATCGTTTTCCCGACCCTGACCGCACCCGATAAAAACTATGTCTCGCTCTTGTCCCCGATGGGAAGACAATTGCTGTTAGCCTCAGCCGGAGCGGTACAAACGATTGAAATTCCCGCCGGCAGCTTTGCCGTAATGATCGAAGAAGTGAAATACGCTTACTTCGGAGAATTTACGCAGACGGGCTAAAGTAAGTTGCCCTAATAGCCTAGTGCTCCGCAAAGGACAGCTCCCTGCAATCTCGCATGAGCTGTTCTTTTGTTTAGTGCTCTAGATCGCCTGAGGGACTAGGTAACGATAGAAGTGGCATTTCAACATTTATCGATCCGGTTACATTTTGGACTTGCTATAGCAGTTTACAGTAGTATGACTTATAATAAAAGGAATGAGCAATCCGATTAGAACGTAAGCTCGGATACGCTTAAAACGTTTAAATGAGGTGTAGAGATGAATTTGTTTGATTTGACCGGAAAAGTGGCTTTAGTAACCGGGGGAGCCGTAGGTCTAGGCGCAGGTATCTCCTTAGGCTTGGCCAAGGCAGGCGCGGACATCGTTATCGTAACGAGCAACGATCGTTCGCGTGAGGTTGAGCAGCAAATCCAAGCGATGGGCCGCAAGGCACACACCATCATAGCGGATCTGATGGATGAAAGCGTATTGAAGAGCGTAGTAGACGAAGCATTGTCCGTTTTTGGAAGAATTGATATTTTGGTTAACAATGCCGGTATTATTCGGCGTACGCCGGCTGCCGATCACGCGGCGCAAGATTGGCATGATGTGCTGAATTTGAACTTAAACTCTGTTTTTTTCCTATCTCAGCTTGTTGGGCGTGAAATGATTAAACAGGGGTCGGGTAAAATTATAAATATTGCATCGATGCTAAGCTTTCAAGGCGGGATTAATGTGCCGGGCTATACCGCTTCCAAGCATGCGATTGCCGGGGTAACTAAAGCGCTTGCGAATGAGTGGGCTAGTAAGGGCATCCAAGTTAACGCTATCGCACCTGGATACATGGCTACCGACAATACGGCAGCGCTTCGTGCGGATGAAGAGCGCAGCGCGCAAATTTTGGTTCGTATTCCAGCCGGACGCTGGGGAACAACAGAAGATATGCAAGGACCGGTCGTATTTCTCGCGTCACAGGCTTCGGACTACATGAGTGGCCATGTGCTTTGCGTAGACGGGGGATGGATGACGAGATAATGGTGGAGAACCGACGAGCGGAGCAACAGCAGATGTTTCAGCCGGAGATCATTACATTCGGGGAATCGATGGCACTGATGATGCCGGAAGGAAGCAAAGGAATCGAATATTCGTCCCGCTTCCAAGGGCTGTTCGGCGGTGCGGAAAGCAATGTGGCGATCGGGGTATCCCGTCTGGGTCACAAAGCAGGCTGGTTCAGCCGTCTTGGGAAAGATCCGCTGGGCCGCATGATCATGAAAAAAATTCGCGGCGAGGGCGTGGACGTCTCCCGTGTCGAACTGACAACGGAAGCGCCGACCGGCTTGATGCTCCGCGAGGTGGTATCCGGGAAAACATCGGTTTACTATTACCGCAAAGGCTCGGCAGCCAGCACGCTGAAGCCGGAGCATTTGGACGAGCAATATATTAAGCAGGCTAAATATTTGCATGTAACGGGCATTACGACGGCGCTTAGTCCAACCTGCCGGGAAACGGTCAGGGAAGCGATGAAACTGGCACGCAAGCATGGCGTGAAGGTCTGTTTTGATCCGAACTTGAGGCTGAAGCTGTGGTCCCTGGAAGAAGCGCGAGAGGTGCTGCTGGAATTAGCCGAAGAAGCGGATTATTTCCTTCCGGGGCTGGACGAGTTGAAGCTGCTGTATCAAACGGATAGCTTCGAAGAAATTGTGGCGCGGCTTAGCGAGCTTAAAGCCGTATCGATCGTCAAAGGCGGCGAAGACGTCACGTATATCGTCGAGCAAGGACGCGTAAGCTCAGTGCCGTATTTTAAAGCGGAGCAAGTGGTGGATACGGTCGGGGCAGGAGACGGTTTTTGCGCGGGCTTTATCGTTGGTTTGCTCAAGGGCTATCGTTTGGAAGAAGCGGTTCGCCTCGGTAACCTGATTGGCTGTATGGTGGTGCAGATGGAGGGAGACTGGGAGGGCATTCCGACTTGGGAGCAAGTGGAGGCGTTCCTAAACAACGTAAAGCATGTCGAGAGGTAATTGGGGAAGACATATGCAATACTAACTTCATATTAGGAACGGATGAGGGAATATGAAAAAAATCAAGCTTTTGCAGCAGCTGACTAATGAAGGCGTGGTAGCTGTTCTGCGCGGAGAGACGCCGGAAGAAGTCGTCGAAATGGCGGAACAGGCGATTGCCGGCGGGATCAAAGTTATCGAAGTGACAATGACGGTGCCGTTTGCGTTGCAAGCTATCGAGAAGCTTGCCAAGAAATATACAAGCTCCACGCAAGATCCGTCCAAGTATGCGATTATCGGCGTAGGGACGGTATTGGACCCGGAAACGGCGCGGGTAGGCATTCTAAGCGGAGCTAAATTTGTGGTCGGTCCGGCGTTAAATCCGGATACCATTACTTTGTGCAACCGTTACCGTGTGCCTGTGATGCCGGGAGTTATGACGATTCAAGAGATTCAGCGGGCGCTGGAGCTTGGCGTGGATATCGTGAAGCTGTTCCCAGGTAATCTGTATTCGCCATCGACGATCAAAGCGATCAAAGGGCCGCTTCCGCAGGCCAACGTTATGCCGACCGGCGGTGTCTCCTTGGACAATCTCGCCGATTGGATTAAGTCGGGCGCAGTGGCCGTCGGTATCGGTTCCGATTTGACAACGGAAGCCGTCAAAACGGGTAATTACAGTCTGGTAGCCCAAAAAGCCGCGCAATATATCGAAGCTTACCGGGCGGCGAAAGGCTAAGTTGTCCATTATCTATAGTATCATCAAAAATGCAGCGCGTTCCAAACGTTTGTTTGGGTTACGCTGCTTTTTTCTTTGATGAGGATCTTATAAATCTCTTATTAACGGGAACGGGAGTGCTCAAAGAAGATCCCTCTGGAACGCGGAAGCTCCGGAGGGATCAAATAGTTGTTTCTTATTGAGTTTATTCGGTAGCTACCGATTGATCGGCTTGCAGACCGACTGGCGCGATCCGAACGAAGCTCGTTTGCAGGTTGTTCTGCAAATGCTCCACTTTTGCTGCGGCCTCCGGTTGTCCGGACTTCACGAGCTCTTCATGGTAAGCACCGAGCAGTTCGTTCAAGTCTTTCATACTTTGTACGCCTACCGGTTCGATTTTGACTTTGGCGCCTTTTGCTACCCGGCGTTCGATGGCGGCTTGATCTAGCCCCATCTCCGGCACGAGGCGTTGGTAAATGACCCCGCCCGTCATCCCTGCGCAAATCCAAGGACCCGGATCGCCGAGCACAACAGCGCGGCCGTTGGTCATGTATTCAAAGGCGAAGCCTTTCAAGTTCGCGCGGGCTGCGATGCCGCCGAGTTCGTCTTGAATCGGCGCCGTAATTTCGCCGCCGAATACGACGTCTGCGCCGGAGAACCGGATGCAGGCGCGGGTATCGGCATTGCCTTGAATCAGGAACAAGCCTTTTTGCGCACCATAGCCGAACGACTTGCCCACGGAGCCGTTGATGAATTGCTTATGCTTGCTTGGTGCTTTCAGAATCGCGACTTTACCGCCGAGCGACATTTTGCCGACACCATCTTCCGCACCGCCGTGAACCGTGATGTTTACGCCGCGGGCATTGAAAGCGGCCAATCCGTTACCCGGTACGGAGCCTTCGGTCATGGTGATGCTTACCGGAGGCAGCGCATCGTAGCTGCCGTCGAAACGGTCTCTTACGCGGTGGCTTGCATAGCGGCTGCCAAGGATACGGGATTCCGCATCGACTTTGGACCAAGTACGCTCCACCGGCGATTCGAACGAAACGGTATCCGGGAAAAATTGTTGGCCTTCTGTACCTGCCGCAATGCGAATATCCGAGGATACCGCCGCTGCGACTTCCTCCAAAGCTTCTTGTGCCACAGCCGAGGACAGCGGAGCCGGGCGGAGCAGATCGGACAGATCGATTTTCTCAAGATGGCTTACTTGCTGCAGTAAGTCGGAACGACCGACGAGATCTTGCAGGTTTGCAAAGCCGAGCTGAGCGACGATGTCCCGTACTTCGCGGCCGATCCCGCCAAACAAACGAACAAGCGATTCAACAGCGGTATCGTAGACGCGAGGCACGAAGCGGCGAAGGCCTTTTTCTTCGGCTTCTTCCATCGAGTCGATTTGCGTCGCGATTCCGACGTGACATGTATCCAAGTGACAGCCGCGGCACGTTGTACAGCCGATGGACTGCATTGCGATAGAGCCAAAGCCGATGCGGTTCGCGCCGAGCATGACCATTTTCACAACGTCGGCACCGGATTTCATGCCGCCGTCGGACCAGAGCTCCACTTTGTGGCGCAATCCGGCTTCGATCAGCGCGATGTGCGCCAGCTTCGTACCGATTTCGGTCGGCAGACCGACGTGCGTGATCGAGTGAATCCGTGCCGCACCCGTGCCGCCGTCAAAACCGGACAACGTGATCACATCCGCGCCCGCTTTGGCAACGCCGACTGCAATCGTGCCGATCCCAGGGACGACCGGAACTTTGACGATGATTTTCGCTTTGCGTCCGCTCGCTTCCTTCAACTCGGAAATGATTTGTGCCAAGTCCTCGATCGAGTAAATATCATGGTTGTTGGACGGCGAAATCAGGTCGGAGCCGATGGTTGCGTTCCGCGCCAATGCGATCTTCGCCGTTACTTTCGAGCCCGGCAGGTGACCGCCTTCACCCGGTTTCGCGCCTTGACCGATTTTGATTTCCAAGAAGGCTACAGCGTTCGCCAGCTCGACGTTGACGCCGAAACGACCGGATGCGACTTGGGCGCCGCGGGTCCGCTTATAGCGGCCGAGCATGTCTTTGATCTCGCCGCCTTCGCCATTCATCGTCACCATGTTCAGACGCTCGCCGGCTTCGGCGTATGCGCGGAATGCCGTCTCGTTCTGCGATCCGAAGGACATGGAAGAGATGAGCATCGGCAGATCGTGGCCGCCGATGCCAATCTCGACTTGGGAAGAATCGAGCGGCTTGCGGCCTTCGGCGTGCGCTTTCTCATAATTGAAATCCGCAACGTGACGGATGGAAATACCGTTTTTCTTTTCTTCTTCGCGCAGTTTGTCACGATAGTCTTCGTACGGAGCCACCCCGGAAGCCGCATCGCCGAGCGCTTTCCACATCCGTTGGAAGAAGCGGAAGTTGCGGGCTGCTTTTGCTTTCGGATTGGCATAGTCGTTATAACGGCCTTCGGCATCGGCTTCAAGCTCGGCAAACCCTGTTCCGGCCTTATCGCTGCCCAGGTAGTTTACAATATCCAGCACGTCGGCGAGCTCCGGCTTCAGGCCGATTGACGAGAAGAAGCGGGTGTAACCGCGAAGCTCATGCGTACCGATTGTGGAGATGACTTTCTCCAAGCCTTTCATCAAAGCGGTAAACACTTTGAGTGCTGCCGGTGCGCCGTCCTTTGCCGCCGCCGTAGTAAACAAGATGTAAGGGGAAAGCACATCTGCGCCCAAGCCGCAAGCAACGGCCATATCGTGCAGGTTGCGAATCGCCGCGCTGCGCAGCACGATCGTCGTTTGACGGCGCAGGTTGTTGCCGTAACCGAGCTTTACTTCGCGAAGCGCGATATCGACTTTGGATACGGCCAGATGCGGGTCCATCCACAGCCGGTCGTTCTGGTGCGTCTCGCTGTCGTCCAGCACAAGCAGCATAGCGCCTTTGCGCACGGCTTGCACGGCGTCCGCCGCAAGCTGCTCCAGGGCATCCTTCAGCGAAGTGCCGCGGGCGAACGTCGTTGACAACGTGGCGACGGCATCGCCGTTTTGCGCACCGAACATGGCGACAAGCTGCTCGTAGCTCGGCTGTTTCAATTCGGCCAAAGAATCGATACCGTTGCTGCCCTCCAGCACGACGGGATAAAGCAGCTCTACCCGCAGCCGATCATCCGGCTGGCTGTACACGGCCGGGCGAGGCCCTACGACAACGCGCGTGGAGAAATGCTCCATCTCGCGATCACGGTCGATTGCCGGGTTGGTAACAACTGCAACGCTTTCTTTAATGAAGTCAGGGATGTTCTGGCGCTCCCAGTTCAACGCGGCATGCGGGCTGTCATGACCGAGCGAGCGAATCGGCTCTGCGCCGGTCTCAGCGGTCGTTTCGATCATTTGGATGCCGTCGCGGTCCCATCCGAAGGCGCTGTAGAGCGCATCCGTCGGCGTGACATCGGCGGAAGGCGCCGCTTCGACGGCCGGAATTTCATTGTTCAAGTGCTTGCGCTGTCCCTCCAGGCCAAGACGGCTTTGCACGCGCTCCAGCACGGTGGATTGCACCAGATGATAAGGAATTACCTGAACGTGCTCGCCCGGTGTCAGGACGACGCCAACTTTTTCGCCCGGTGCGATCGGTTTCGGATCTGCGACCATCTCGCCGACGGTAATGACGCCTTGCTCCGAGGAGAAATACAGGGACGTTTCGCTTTCCACCATCCATACCGGACGCAGACCAAGCGCGTCGACGCTGAAAATGCACTCGTTGCCGTAACGGGAAACGATTCCTGCCGGTCCTTGCGCGTAATGCCCCCAAGCTTGGCGGAAGTAGACGTACATATCCTGCAGTTCCGGACGGAAAAGCTTCATTTCGTTAAGAATAGGAGGGAAAACGACTTCCATCGCTTCGAACAAACTGAGGCCGAAACGGTGAATGAACGTTTCGATGGTACGGTTCATATCCTGGGAGTCGCTGCCGCCGTCAACGAGGGGCACGCCGACCATGTCGGCTTCGATCCGCATCTTTTTTACCGTATTGATCTCGCCGTTATGGCCAAGCAGCGAGAACGGCTGCACGCGGAAAAAACTGGATTGAGTGTTCGTGGAGTATCGGTTGTGTCCGATAGTAACTTGCGCTGCGAACAGCGGGTCGCGGGTGTCATTGAAGTATTTCGGCAAAATGCTGGCGGCGCCCATCACTTTGTAAGCAGCCGTGACGTTGCTGAGGGTGGCGACGTGTACGTTGTATTTGGCTTCGATCGCCACATGAAGCTCAAACAAATGATCGGAGACTTTCACTTCCTGTTTGTCGCAAAGACCTGCGATTTGCCAGAAGGTCGGTTCGTCGTTGCGTCCGTTCGGACCGAGCACGCTGCTGTCCACTTGATTTTCTTGCTCTAAGAGGATGCTGACTTGAAACTGGGAGAACAGCTCACGGATGCCTTTTTGCATATCGGGAGCGGAGATGTCCAGCTTGCGCGGCACGAAAATGTGCGCGACGGAGAAGCGCTCGTCATAAGCAAGCTTGCCGTCGAGACCGGCGTCGGTCAGCTTTTTCTCCCATAGGGCGCGCGGAATGTCAGTCAGGATGCCGCAGCCGTCGCCTTCCCCGTTAATGAAACCCGAACGATGTTCCATTTTCACAAGAGCGTCGATCGTCTTTTGAATGTTGTCGCGGGACGGAAATCCGTCTTTTTCAATAATACAGATGATACCGCAGCTATCATGTTCGGTGGCCAATAAATTCTGAAAGCGGCCTTCATTGCGCATAACTTGATTCATTCTCGTGGTCAGCAGGCTGACCGTCACCTCCCATAAAAATTAGTTGCGGGTTTGTCTTGAAAAGAAGGCTTTGTTCATGTGAAGCAAGAAAGCGGAAAGAGTCAGCGAATGATTGCAATGAATAAAAATACATTTATTCTGCATAATTGACTTGGTTTTCAGCTTCTCGATTCAGCAGAAGCTGTGCGGAAGAGGGGGATTAAAGGGTCCCTGTCTCAATCGTCCAACTGCACAGTTTCATAGCTAACATGCCAAAAACCTTACATTTAGCCGAGTTTCTTTAGCTTAAAAGTATTTATAGAATATCACGAAATTTCATGTGAGACAATAGAACATTGAAGGGAAAAGTCAAATGTAAGCGTTGTCTATTTTGCATAACTGGTGAATAAAGGCAATTTCAGAGCGGAATGGTGCGAGTTAACAAAAAACGAACGAACTATTACCGTTGTCCGATAATAGTTCGTGATTTGGGTGATAAATGGAATTTATTGCCGATCTGCTCGGTTAAGCGTTCATGCGGGCGAATGCACGATTCGCCGCTTCAATCGTATAAGCGACGTCTTCGTCCGTATGGGCCGTGGTCAAGAACCAGGCTTCATATTTGGACGGAGCCAGGCAGATGCCGTCCTCCAGCATGGAGCGGAAAAAGGCTGCAAACTGTTCGCCATCCGTATTTTGCGCCTCGTCGTAGTTCGTAACCGGATGGTCGCAAAAGTGTGTCGACAGCGCGCCGCGGATGCGGTTCACGGTCAGGGCGATGCCGTGCTTGCGAGCCCCTTCGGCAAGGCCGACTTCCAGCATGGCACCGAGCCGGTCCAGCCGCTCGTAGGTGCCGGGCTCTTGCAACGCCTCTAAGCAGGCGATCCCGGCGGAAATCGATGCCGGATTACCGGCCATGGTGCCGGCTTGGTATGCCGGTCCGAGCGGCGCCACCTGCGCCATGATGTCTGCGCGGCCGCCGTAAGCGCCGATCGGCAGTCCGCCGCCGATGATTTTCCCAAGGGCTGTAAGATCGGGCTCGATGGCTGCGTAGTCGGTGCCCTCGGGTAAACCGGCGAAGGTGGAGGCAGCGCCGTAGTGGAAACGGAATGCAGTGATCACCTCGTCGTAGATGACAAGGGAGCCGTTCCGGCGGGTAGCGGAGCACAGTCCTTCCAGGAAGCCGGGCTTCGGCATGACCATGCCGAAGTTGCCGACAATGGGCTCGACCATAACCGCGGCCACGTCGCTGCCCCAGCGCTCCAGTGCGGCGTTCAGTGCGGCGAGGTCGTTAAACGGCACGGTGATGACCTCGTGCGCGATGCTAACCGGAATACCGGCGCTGTCCGGTATTCCGAGGGTGGACGGACCGGAGCCGGCGGCAACGAGGACAAGATCCGAATGGCCGTGGTAACAGCCAGCGAACTTGATGATTTTGTTCCGGCCGGTATAGGCGCGGGCTACCCGAATCGTCGACATGACGGCTTCGGTGCCGGAGTTGACGAAACGGACCTTATCGAGCGACGGAGTCGCTTCTTTCAGCATGCGGGCGAAGCGGATTTCGAGTTCGGTCGGCGTACCGTACAAGGTTCCGTTCTCCGCCGCTCGGACAATGGCGGATGTCACATGAGGATGCGCGTGGCCGAGAATGATCGGACCGTAGGCGGCCAAATAGTCGATGTAACGGTTGCCGTCCTCGTCCCAGAAATAAGCTCCTTGCCCCCGTTTCATGAAAACGGGGGCTCCGCCGCCCACGGCTTTGAAGGAGCGGGAAGGGCTGTTGACCCCGCCGACGATATGCTCGAGCGCTTCTGTATAAAGCGCTGCGGAGCGTGTACGGGGCTTGGCTTCGGATGCGTCAGACGCAAATGGATTGCTCATTAGGATTCAAGTCCTTTCCAAACTATGTATAACTACATTATAAACGATTGCGTTCCGGCAGTGAATTTTTCTCCGGATTGGATCGGCGCTTCATTCCGTGGGAAGGTGGAGGAGCGAGCCTTTAAGCACCGTTACTGCTTGACCATGGATGTGAAGGCGGTCATCGACCAACGCAAGTTTAAGAATACCTGTTCGTGCAGATGATTGAATGGCGGTCAACCGATCTTTTCCCAGTTTGTCCCGCCAATATGGTGCAAGCGCGCAATGGGCCGATCCGGTAACCGGATCTTCGTCAATGCCCTCCGTCGGGAAGAAGCAGCGGGAGGCGAAGTCGTACCGTTCATCCTGCGAGCGGGCCGTAACGAGCACGCCGCGGACGCCGAGCTCCGCCATAATGGCGAAATTGGGCTTCAACCCGCGTACGGCTTCCTCCGAGTCCACTTCGACCAGCAAGTCCAGCCGGTTGGTTCCGACAAAACGGGGCACAGCCCCGCCCAGGGCATCGGACAGTCGGGCCGGCGCGTCCGTTTCGGTGACCCGCTCAACGGGAAAATCGAGCCGGATCCAACCGTCCTCACCCGCGGAGGCCGTTAGCCAGCCGCTAAGCGTGTGAAAGGCCAAAGCCTGTTTGCGGTCTACCCGTCCGGTTTCCCACAAGTAATGTGCGCTAGCTAGTGTAGCATGGCCGCACAAATCGACCTCGACCGTCGGTGTAAACCAGCGAAGCCGGTAGCTCCCGTCCTGTTGGGGGGAGAGAAACGCCGTTTCCGACAAGTTCATCTCCATCGCAACCTGTTGAAGCCATTGGTCGGAAGGATAGCGCTCCAGCAAACAAACCGCCGCGGGGTTGCCGCGAAATGGCTTGTCCGCGAATGCGTCAATAACATGTATTTCGATCATAAGAACTACTATTCTCCTTTCAGGTCAAAAGCGGGAAGCCCTTGGCCTCCCGCTCGCGTATATTTTCATAGCGGCTATTATTTTTTGACCGGAGCGGTGCCGGTCGTGCTTTTATTGCCGCCCTCGGCAGGCTTGCCGGCAGGGGCCAGAGGGTCCCGGCCTTCGAACAATGCCTTAATGTAATGCTGCAGCTTGGTACGGTTTACGCTGAGGACTTCGGCGCCGCCGACCCGTTTTTCGATCAGCAGCTCGGAAGGCGGAATCTGCTGGCTGACCATGCCCCCGGTTTTGGCCTCGAAGGCGAGCGTGCCAAGCTTCAGCATGTCGGCCGTCGTCAAATTCGTTTCGAGATAAGGATCGATACTGTTTAATATATTCGGCAGTCGGATCAGGGAACCGGTCGTCTGCATTTTTTGCGCGACGGCTTGCAAAAATTTGCGCTGCCGCTCGGTGCGGGAAAAGTCGCTCATAGCGTCGTGTCGGAACCGGACGTATTGCAGCGCCATTTTTCCGTCGAGATGCTGCATGCCCTTTTTTAGATCGATATCGTACTCGTGGCCGTCTTCCGAGTCGCGGTATTTCATGTCCTTCTCCACTTCGAGATCGATGCCGCCGATGGCGTCGGTCAGCGCGATGAAGCCTTTGAAATCGGTATAGAAAAAATATTGAATCGGAATGCCGAGCAGGTCGCTAACCGTGCGCATGGCCAGATTCGGCCCGCCGATGGCAAGTGCCGTATTGATGCGGTCCTCGCCATGCCCCGGAATTTTCACGTATGTGTCACGCAGAATGGAAAATAAGTACGCTTTCTTCGTCACCGGATCAATCGAGGCGACCATAATCGAATCGGAACGCGGAACTTCATTCTTTTTGAGTCCCCGGGAATCCCCGCCGAGAATAAGTATGTTCACCCGTGAGTTGCCCTCCCACTTGGGCGGGGTGTAGCTGTCCGACATGCTGAGCTGCTTTGGGGTAAGCCCGCCGAATTTGGTCGTTTCGGGACGGCTCTGAATGTTATTGGCAAATTGAACGAATGAATAGGTAAAATAGCCGATTCCTGCAAGCAACAGCAACAGCAGCGAAATGAAAAACCATTTTATCGTACGGGCCATGGGAATTCGGTTCCCTCCTCTGGTTGCGTTCGCTTTTCCTGATCGTAAGGTTGGTGTATCATAACGGGTATAGGTTTTGACAATGCTACAGGAACATGCATACGTTTGGACAGGAAACTATTTCATTATTATAAAAGGTTTCAATCCGCGCCTGCAAGCTTCGGCATATTTTGACAGGAGGACCTACACCTATGAATCTCGCCATTGACGTGCATCGGCTGAGAAAAGAATTCAAAGTGCAGAAAAACCGGGAAGGCTTGAAGGGCGCCGTACGCGACCTGTTCAGGAGAGAGTATACCCAGGTCGCCGCGGTGAAAGACATCAGCTTCCAAATTCCACAGGGCGAGATTTGCGGCTACATCGGCGAGAATGGAGCGGGCAAATCGACCACGATCAAAATGCTGACCGGCATTCTCGTTCCCACCTCAGGAGATATTCGCGTAGGCGGCTTCGTTCCTTATAAGGAGAGGGAAAAATTCGTCCGGAACATCGGTGTCGTATTCGGCCAGCGAAGCCAGCTTTGGTGGGACATCGGCGTGATCGAATCGTTCCAACTGCTCAAGAAAGTGTACCGCGTCCCGGATGCGGAATACCGCAGCCGCATGGACGAACTGGTGGAGCGGCTGCAACTCGGCGAGCTGTTGAACCGGCCTGTGCGAAAGCTGAGTCTGGGCCAGCGGATGCGCTGCGAGCTTACCGCGTCGCTCATTCACAATCCGGCAATTTTGTTTCTGGATGAGCCTACGATCGGTCTGGATATTATGGTCAAGACGGAAATCCGCGAGTTTCTAAAATCTATGAACAAGCGGTACGGTACGACCATTCTGCTGACAACCCACGATCTGCAGGACATTGAAGCGCTGTGTTCCCGGGTCATTATGCTCGACGACGGCCGGATCATCTACGACGGAGGACTTGAGGAGCTGAAAGAGCGCTGGGGTAAAGGCAAAGAAGTCATTCTCCGGTTCTCGGAGCCGGTAGCGCTGCCCCGTTTGCAGGAGCTGACCGCAGGACTGCAAGTAAACTGGTCGCTGGATAACGATTTGACGGCCAAAGTATGGATTCCGCAGCAGGCGGCAAGCGTCTCCGAGGTGCTCAGCCGGGTTGTCGGTATAACGACGATCGAGGACATTAAAATCCTTGAAACGAATACGGACGACATCGTGCGGGAAATTTACAAATCCGGATCGGCGGAAGCGAAAAAGGAGCTGCGCAAAGAACAGGAAGTGACGCTGCGTGGTTAGCGCTTATCTTGACATTATCCGCATCCGCTTCCTGATGATGCTCGCTTACCGGGTCAATTATTACAGCGGGATTATTATTTATGCCCTTAACATTGGGGCATATTATTTTCTATGGAAGGCGATTTACGGTACGAAAGAGCTGCTTGGCGGGATGACCGTGACACAGATGACGACCTACGTGGCCGTGTCGTGGATGGCGCGGGCGTTTTATTTTAATAATCTGGACCGGGAAATTGCGAGTGAGATCAAAGACGGCAGCGTCGCAATCCAGTTCATCCGCCCGTACAATTACATCATCGTCAAAATGATGCAGGGGCTCGGCGAAGGCTTGTTCCGTTTTTTTCTATTTTCCGTGCCGGGCATGGTGATCGTCTCATTCCTGTTTCCGGTGCAGCTGCCGTCAGATCCGCTGACCTGGGTTATTTTTCTTGCCATGCTGTTTTTCAGCTTCCTGATCAATACGCAGATCAATATCATTACTGGCCTGTTCGCCTTTTTCCTTGAAAACAATGAAGGCATGATGCGGATGAAGCGGGTAACCGTCGATTTGTTCTCCGGCCTGGTCGTACCGATGTCGTTCTTCCCGGGCTGGGCGCAAGAGCTGATGAATCTGCTGCCGTTTCCGGCGATCACGTACTTGCCTGGCTCCGTCTTTACCGGCAAAGTCGTCGGCAGCGCCGTTTACAACGTATTTGCCGTGCAGATCGTCTGGTTCGTGCTGTTGATTGTGCCGCTCTATGTCCTATGGCGGGGCGCGCGGACGCGGCTGTTCGTGCAGGGAGGGTGATGGCGCATGTTCTATGCAGGCTTGTTTGTCGATTATTTGAAAAATTACATGAAAACGCGGCTCACCTACCGTTCCGATTTCTGGATCGAGGTGCTGTCCGATCTGTTGTTTAACGGGCTGAATTTATTTTTCATCCTCGTCGTGTTCCAGCATACCGCGGCGATTGGTGAATGGAACGAGCAGCAGATTTTGTTTATCTATGGCTATTTTATGGTGCCTTACGGCTTGTTTATTACGTTTTTTAATCTCTGGGGATTCACCGAGCGCTACATCGTCAAAGGCGAAATGGACCGGATCTTGACCCGTCCGGCGCATAATCTGATGCAGCTGATGCTGGAAAATATGGACCCGTCCTCGCTGTTCAGCGCGCTGGTCGGTCTAATTATCATGATCTATTCCTGGACACAGCTTGATCTCGTGCTGATGTGGTACGATCCGCTCATTCTGCTCGTGCTGGTGTTCGGTTCGATCATGATTTACGGGGGCGTGTACATTTTCTTTACATCGTTGTCGTTTTTCTCGGATTCACCCACCGGCATTTTGCCCCTGCTGTGGAACCTGCAAAACTACGGGCGATATCCGATGACAATCTATAACCGTCTTTTGAACATCATGCTGACATGGGTGCTGCCGTTTGGCTTCGTCGGTTTTTATCCGGCCGCCTATTTTCTGGACCGGGAGAATTGGGGAACGTTCGCTTTGCTTACCCCGCTGGTCGGGCTCGGCTTCCTGACCTTCGGGCTGACGGTGTGGAATTACGGGGTGAAGCGGTACCGCGGAGCGGGCTCGTAGAGAGCGGAGTATTATGTAACAAGTAACATATGGGGATCGCGAGGAGCTGCCGACAGGCAAGCTCCTCTTTTGCGTATCGGACGTGCCGACGAGAAGGTTATCCTTCGAAGCCTTTGTAGCCGCCGACACCTTTGACCCATTCGTCTCTCTCGGAATAGGAGTAAATATGCTGCGGGCAAGGGACGCAATGATGGCGATTGACGATTTCGACGGGACGAATGACCTGCACGATCTGCGGGTGGTAAAAATCCCGGTAGATCTGGACGGGCGGATCGTAAACGGTTTTGGTCGGGCATTGCGGATAGCAATCGTAATCATACATACGAAGCAGCTCCTTTTGGGATTGGATTTAATCCATAGTATGTGATAAGTGTCTATTGGACTGGGCGAGTTCCCAGTTCGCCGAATATTCCGAAAAATCAAGTCTCTTTATTTTAAGGTTTTTTTAAGCTTTCTTTCATCTTCATTTAAGCTTGACGTAATGTTGAGTTCATAATTAGCTCCTATACTAGAAATAAATTCCTTACCACAAACTGGTCGTTCAAAAAATAGCCATACTTGATGATTTTGAGCGAGTTGACAGGGAAGTTTATCCAGTGGTATGATATCAATCATAGACAGTTGAACATATGTTCAAAACATTTGTTCAAAACAAATGTTCAAGATGTATGTTTGATATATAAAAAAAGAAAAGGTGGAGAGAATCATGAAAAAGTGGACTGGAAAAGTGATGGCCTGTACGGTAGCAGCAGCTGTATTGTTTGGTGGGATCGGCGGATTGGCAACAGCGCCTAAGGCATTTGCAAGTGGGGATGCTAAGAAGGGCGTTCCCGATGCTTCCATTCCTCTGCACAATCGTGTAGATGTTGGTTTGAATTCCATTGTTATTCAGGCTTCGGGTGTTATTAATTTGAGCTTGGATAATCTGAATGCGGAGCTTAAAAAAGGAAAGTCGATTTCCGATCTGGCCCGTACAAGTGGAATTAGTCGCTCGGATTTGATCACTAAATTGACTAACCCGGCACTTGAAAAAGTAGAGAATGCACTAAACCAAAAGAAAATTACGGAAGAAGAAGCGAAGCAATTGAGGGAAGAGATCAAAGACAAGTATTCGACGGCCATCGATAAATCAGGCTATCAAGATAAATTAAGTGGAAAATATTCTAAAAAACTTGAGTTGAAAACCAATGTGGAGGAAGTGGGTGTAGCTAAAGCTCTCGGCATTACTGAAAATGAATTGGATGCAGCGTTCAGCAGGGGCAAAACGATTGCTGAAATCGCCAAAGAAAAAGGCCTCACCGAAGATCAAGTTATTACCAGCCTGAAGGATAACTTGAATGTTTACCTGAAAGCATTCATCAATAGAAAGTAAGAGCTTCAACACATTTATAGCAAAGCCGTCCTTTTATGAGGGCGGTTTTTTCATGCCCTGGATTGGGGGGTCTGGCAAGGGGCAGGTTGTTTTACGGCGTAGGAGTTTCGTATAATGCTGGTACAAAGAAAAAATTGACAAATACGGATGTGAGGAGATGAAGAACTATGCCGCAGCTTCAACCCGGACAACCTGTTCCGGATTTTACTCTGACTGCCGGAAGCGGGGAATCCGTAACGCTTTCGCAGTTTCGAGGAAAATATGTCGTTCTTTATTTCTACCCCAAGGATATGACGCCGACATGTACGGAGGAATCCTGCCAGTTCCGCGATTACAACGGACAATTCAAGGCGTTGAACTCCGAAGTGATCGGGATTAGCCCGGACGACCTGAAGTCCCATGGGAAGTTCGCCGCCAAATACGAGCTGCCGTTCCCGCTGCTCTCCGATCCCGATCACGAGGTATGCGAGTTGTTCGGCGTTTGGCAGCTGAAAAAGATGTACGGTCGTGAATATATGGGCGTGGTTCGTTCGACGTTTGTCATCGATCCGCAAGGCAAGCTTGTCCATGAATGGCGCGGCGTGCGGATCAAGGGCCACGTCAAGCAGGTGCTGGAAGCCGTCAAGGAGGCTCAAGCAGGAGTAGAGACCCCGTAGCAGCCGTTCATCTAAAGGCCGGGAGCAAAGCAGCCCCGGCTTTTTAAGAATGCATACGGGGGATGGCGAAAACAAACCATAGCAATAAATTTCCAGTAAGGGAGCGTTCGTGAATGCAGCAGTATGAAAAACAATCCAGTCGGATCGTTTATGTAGGAACTTATAATGGCGGCGGAAACGATTCTTTATATGCGTTAAGCATGAATAAGTCAACCGGGGAGCTGTCTGCCATCGGCGCTTATGCGGAGGTCGAGATGCCTTCCTTCTTGACGGTAGATACGGAGCGCAGCAGGCTGTTTGCGGTAAGCGAGCTGCAGGATGAGGCAGGCAAGGAAGGCGGGGAAGTGGCTTCTTACGCTGTGGAAGCGGAGACTGGGGCTTTGCGCTATATCGGCAAACAGCCTTCCTTCGGCGCTTCGCCGTGTCATTTGGTAACGGACCGTGAGGGAAAGCGGCTCGTTGTAGCCAATTATACAAGCGGCAGCGTAAGCTTGTACTCTATCGCGGAAGATGGGAACATCGGTCCATTGGCGGATCGGAAGCGGCATGAGGGACATAGCGTCCGCAGCGACCGGCAGGAAGCGGCTCATGCGCATTGTACCGTCCTGAAAGATTCCCGCATTTATGTCGTTGATCTCGGAACGGACAAAATCATGATCTACAACATTCAAGAGAACGCAGAAAACCCGGCGCTTGTTTTGCATGGCGAAGCGCAGGTGCATGCCGGGGCAGGCCCGCGTCATATGGCGTTTCATCCTGACCTTCCGTATGCGTATGTGATTAATGAACTGGATTCTACGATTACGGTGTTCGCTTACGGACAAGAAGATGGAACGCTTCGGGAAATCGAGACGGTGTCCGCATTGCCGGAAGGGTTTGCAGGGGAGAGCTACTGCGCCGATATCCATATCGGGGTGTCCGGGGACTACTTGTACGGCTCCAACCGCGGGCACGACAGCATAGTCGTCTACCACATCGACCGGACCAGCGGCAAGCTGGCACTGATCCAGCACGAGCCGACCGGCGGAGCATGGCCGAGAAATTTTGCCGTCACGCCGGACGGAAAATTCGTGTTGGCCGCCAATCAAAATTCGGATTCCATTGTTACGCTCGCTGTAAATGAAACCACCGGCCGGCTGGAGCCCACAGGTCATGAGCTCCGCATACCGAAACCGGTGTGCATCCAATTTTTCGAGTAACTTACAGGTTTATTTCAGCAGGTATTGCTCCACTTCGTCGAGCAGCTTATTGGCGGCGATGATCCCGCCAGAGGAGTTCCAAATATCGTCGTTTACTTTAATCACTTTGTTGTTTTTCACGACATTTAAGTTTTTCCAAAGCGGGTCGCTCGTCCAGTCTTTCTCGACGGCGCTCGCTTCTTTTTTATCGTTATCCCATACGTAATAGAACAGAATGTCTCCGTCCATATCCGGGAGGCGTTCCTTGTTGATTTCGGCCGCAAACTCGTTCTTGTCCTGCACGGCTGGACGTTGGAAGCCGATTTTGCTGAGCGCAAGTCCTGCAAACGTATCCTTCATGTAAAGCCGGGCTTTCCCTGGAATAAAGCGAACAAGAGATACTTTCGTATTGAGCTTCTCTCCTGCCTTGGCCTTCATGTCGGCGATGCGCTTGTCATATTGCTGCAAAAGCTGTTCGCCTTCGGCTTTTTTGTTAACGGCTTCAGCATAGACCCGGAAGTTTTTCTGCCAGTCGGATTGCAGACGTTCCGAAAATACCGTCGGCGCGATGGCGGCGAGCTGCGTATAGACTTTTTCCTGACGCAGTTTATTGCCGAGAATCAGATCGGGCTTCAGCTTGGCGATCGCCTCAAGGTTCGGCTGGTTCTCGTCTCCGACGACTTCAACGCTTTCCAAATCTTTTTTCAAATGGTCGTACCACGGGTTGCCGGACCAGGATTTAACCGCTCCTACCGGTTTAAAGCCAAGAGCAAGCAAGGCTTCCGTTCCTTCGTTGGTCAGGACGACGATCCGTTTCGGCTCGGCGGGAACTTTGGAAGAGCCCATCGCGTGGTTGATCGTTAGTTCCGATACCGCTGCCGCAGCCGGCTGCTTCTGTGCAGTATCATTAGTCGGGGCTGGGGTTTTAGCCGTGCCGCAGCCGCTCAGCATCGCACCCAAGGCGGTTGCGCAGGCCAAGAGCGCGGCAGCGGATTTCCATTTCGAACGCAAGGATGTAAACAAAGATGATACCCCTCTCTTTAATTGAAAATGATTATCATTATCGTGAAAAATTCTACCTCGTTCCATTCTCCTTGTCAATCCTTTCTTCCATACTCGTCCGGCGTATCTTTTCAAGGCGGCGCTCCGGTCATAAAAGAGAAAATTCATCCATATATTCTATCAATAACCATCTCATAGAACTATACGGAGGGATCTCTCATGAAGCGCAGACCGCATGCTATTTCGTTCCGCATGATAAGCACCGTTTGGTGGACATCGATACTTTGCCTCACGATCCTGTGGCTTACGGTCTTGACGCACACGGCGGGGGCGGCACCCGGTCATGAAGGAGAGGAAGCTTTATTTACGCAGCTGCAATCGGGCAAACGTATAGCCATCGAAAAAAACTTTACCCCGGCGGAGAAGCCGACGGTGTACCTGACCTTCGACGACGGGCCGAGCAAGCTGACCCCGAAGGTGCTGGACATTTTGCGGGAAGAGGACGTCCGGGCCACCTTCTTCGTGCTGGGCGGGCAGGTGCAGGAGCGCCCGAATACAGCGAAGCGTATCGTGGAGGACGGCCACGCCCTTGGCAATCATACCTATAATCACGTCTACTGGGAGCTGTATTCCGATTTTCGCACATTTTGGGAGCAGGTTCAGAAGACGGAAAATATATTGCTGGAGACGACGGGCGTCAGGCCGCGTTTGGTCCGTGCTCCGGGCGGAACGTACGGCAATTTTGACGCTTTTTATTTCTATTATTTGGGGCAGGCCGGCTACGAGATTTACGATTGGACCATCGACAGCGAAGATGCAAGGCGACCTGGGATGACGGCGGACCAGATTGTCCGTGCGGTGGAAAAAGGACCGTTCGGAAACGAGGTCATTGTGCTGATGCACGACGGTTCGGGACATGACGAGACGGTTAAAGCGCTTCCCAGGGTCATCCGGTTATTTAAAGAGAAAGGCTACGCTTTTGCTTCGCTCACCCCGGGAGTGAAGCCGGTACAGTTTTCCAGCGGGAAACTGAAGTGGTCCAGAACGGAAAATCGCGAATCGTTCGATAACCTGCTAACCACTGCGCACGAACATCGGGAGCTTTGGGCTGTAGAGGATATTCTGGGCAAGGATAACGCTCCGAAAGCGCTGCCTGGCTCGCCCGCGGCCATCGCTTATACGGAAGCCGCTCAAAGGGGAGGGCCGGATCGTTTGAATGTGCGTATGGGCGACCGTACGCTTGCTTTAACGAAGGAGCAGTTCCGTTTTCAGGATGGGAGCTATAGGGTACCTTTGAGACCATTGATCGCAGCGATGGGCGGAACCGTAGAGTGGAACGCCGAGCGCCGGACGGCGGTCGTCCGCTATGGAGCGATTACGGCCGAATACGATTTAGCCCGGCAGGAGCTGAGGATACGGCGTCCTGCAGCCGAATGGAATCCCGAAGCAAAGGCGCACATTCTCCCGTTTCCTGAAATGGAGCTCGCGAACGGGACGCTGTATGTGCCGCTCCGTCAAACGTTGGAGCTGCTGGGCGACCGGGTGCTGTCCAGCGACGTTCCGCACGAACGGGGGACTGTGGAGGTGCTGGCGGCAGTCTATGGCGGCTACTGGACCGGATGGATGCCTATTTGACGACCATGAGGAAACCTCTCGCGCAAGTCTAAAAGCTACGAAAACCGGACATACTGAATGCTAGAATGCAAGATTTGGAAAAGCTTGCATACCAAGATTCAGGCAGGAGGTTTTCAGGATGACGAAATCTGTAAATGTGACCGATTCGCCGCAGGCGGTGCTTGAGCGGATCGTGTATCAGGTGGAAAAGGTCATCGTAGGCAAACGGGAGGTCATCGAAAAGCTGCTCGTAGCGCTGCTTTGCGGCGGGCATGTGCTGCTGGAAGACGTTCCCGGCGTAGGCAAAACGATGCTTGTGCGCGCGCTGGCGAGAACGATCGACAGCACCTTCAAGCGGATTCAATGCACCCCGGATTTGCTGCCGTCCGATCTGACCGGGGTTTCGGTGTATAACCAACGCAGCGGCGAATTCGAATTCCGTCCGGGACCTCTGCTTGCCCACATCGTATTGGCCGACGAGCTGAACCGCACATCGCCGCGGACGCAAGCCGCCATGCTGGAGGCGATGGAAGAGAAGCGGGTGACGGTCGACGGAACGACTTACCCGCTGCCGGAACCGTTTTTTATTCTGGCGACGCAAAATCCCGTCGACTTCGAGGGCACGTTCTCGCTGCCCGAAGCCCAGCTCGACCGGTTTATGGTGAAGCTGCGTCTCGGTTATCCCGACCCGCTTGGCGAGGTGGAGATGCTGGGCCGGATGGAAGAGCCGTTTCCGCTCGCTCAAATTCGTACGGTCGTCCTGCAGGAGGAATTTGTCTCCCTTCAAAAAGAAGCCCGCGCCGTTCATGTCGACGATACGATCAAGCAGTACATCGTCCAGCTTGCGACGGCAACCCGTGGGCATCCAGACGTCTCGCTCGGCGCCAGTCCCCGGGCTTCGGTCGCATTGATGCGGGCCTCTCAGGCGCAGGCGTTCCTGAAGGGCCGCAGCTATGTCATCCCGGATGACGTAAAGGAGCTGGCTGTCCCCGTACTGGCGCATCGCTTGACGCTGGCGCCGTCTGCGCTGCTGTCCGGCCGTCAGGCGGAAGCTCTTGTCGCTTCGGTCGTCGCGAGCGCGCCGCTGCCGGTCCGCCGGCATGCCGCAGGCTGAAGAAGGCGGCAGACATGCGGAGCTTATTGGTGATCGGATGGATCGGGGGCTGCGGGGTGCTTCTCGGCTGGTGGGCGTTTGGCTGGGGCGGCCGGACGGCTTGGTTTTTGGTTTATGTCTGGGCTTTTTTCGTTGTTTATCTCGGGTTGTTTCGCGTTGCGGCTGGACGCGGGCTGCGGATAGAAAGACTGTCTGACGGGATGGAGGTTGCTCCGGAACACATCCAGTGCGGGTCGAGCGCTGACCGGTTTGTCTATAGCGGGGAACCGGTAACGATGGCCTACCGCCTTTCCGCGGCCTGGCTGCCGCTGTTCGGCGGGCGGTTGCGGGTGGAGGAGCGTTGGGTACACGAGGGCACCGGCGAGCGGATCGTCCGGCGAGGAACGGCAGAAGCGGGCTTCCGACGCGACGCCGTCATGCGCTGTACGGTACATGGGCTTGCCCGCGGCGTGTACCGGCAGGAGGCGCTGATCGTGAGCGCCGTGGACGCTTTCGGGCTTGTGCAGGCGAAGCGCGAAAGCGCAGGCGGCGGGCAGCTGTGGGCGCTGCCCGGAGGTTCGGGTACGGCGACGCCGCTGCCGGGCGCGGCCCCAGAAGGGGCGCGTCCGGCTTCCCGGCGGCCGCCGGGTTCGGACCCCGTGCCGCAGGTGAGCGGCACGCGGCCTTACGCGCCAGGAGATCCGCTTCGCCGGATCCATTGGCGCAGCAGCGCGCGCACGGGCGAGCTGCGCGCGAAAGAGACGGAGCTGCCTGCCGCCGGGCGGCAGCTCATCGTGCTTGACGCGGCCGGAGCCGGAGGGAGCGCAGGAGCCGCCTTGTGGGCGGACCCTGCGCTCGCGGCGGCGGCGGAGGCCGCGGCGGGGCTTGCGCGGCGCGCGCTTGAGCAGGGCGCGCGGGTGCGACTGGCCGTCAGCGACGGCCAGTCCGGCGCCGCCGAGGCGCAGGGGCGCGGGCGCGACGGCGAGCTGCTGCGGCTGCTCGCGGCGGTGCCGCGCGGCGAGGCGCGCGCCGACGCGTTCGCCGAGCTCGCGCTGCGCGAAGCGCGGAGTGCGGGCGGCGCGGCGCTCACGCTCGTCACGGCCCGCGCCGACGCGCAGCTGGCCGCGGCTTTGCGCGGGCTGCCGCGGGGCGCCGCGCGCGTCGTATACGTGCACGAGCCCGGGGCGGCATGGCCCGGGCCCGCGCACGCATGGGTGCGGCAGCTCGAAGCGCTCGGCTGCCCGGTCACGATCCTGGCGTCGCATAGGCCCGCTGCGGCGCCGAGAGGAGGTGCCGCCGATGCCGCTATCGGCACCTAACACCGATCCTCGCGCCGATCAGCCGGCGGAGGATCTTGCCTCTCCCGCAGCCTGCGGCAAGGGCACGGCTGTTGCTGCTCGCGCTCGCGCAGCGACCGCAGCTTGCGTCAGCGCCTTCCGCGAGGAGGCGCGAACTCCCGCCAATTGGGCGGGAGACGTCGCCCTCAGCGTGCTGCTGCTTCTGCTGCTGCTCGAGTGGCTGTACCCGCTGCGCAGATTGTCGGAGCTTACTGAGATATATAGTATCGCTCCGTTCGCCGTTACTTTTGCAGCATTCATGCTGTTGGATACGTTCCGCCTGCCGGGACCGGCAGCTTGGTCGGCCAAAGCGTTATGGATCGTTGCCGTAACGGCTTGGATTCATAACGGACAATCGATGCCTTCCCCCTCCTGGTGGCTTCAATGGGGTCGCGAGCTGGCCGCCGATGCCGCCGAAGGCTTGCAGGGGAATGTGGCGAGCTGGGAGCCTGCGACACGGACGCTTTGTTTTATGGCGGGCTGGTCATTCTTTGTGTCCGTCGTGCAATCGTTCGTGTTGGAGCGTCGGCAGCTGATTTGGTTTCTCGGATTGACGCTTGGCTATTTGGCGTGCTTTCAGACCGTGTTGGCCTTGGATATGTTTCACGCCGTGCTGCGCTGTACGGGCTTCGGACTGCTGCTTCAAGCCATGCTTCAGCCCGGACGGGCAAATCGCTGGCGGGGAGAAGCGTTCTCTTCCAATCCTGCATCCGAAAAACAGACGCGCATCCTTCCCGCGCTGCTGCTAACGGCAGCCTGTCTTAGCGCCGGTCTGCTCGGAGCGTCGCTGCATCCGCAGGATATGCGGACCCCCGACTGGTCCGGGTATGTCCGGTCGCTTGAAGACCGCTTATTAAGCAAAGCATGGCTGCAGCGGCACGGATGGACGTCGGAGACGAGAGCCCGCACAGGGTACGGCTCCGACGACGGCAAGCTCGGGCGACCTCTGCAGCAGGACGACAGCCTGGCTTTTACGGCGGTTACTCCCAGGCTTACTTACTGGCGGGGCGAGGCCAAAAGCTTTTATACCGGCCAAGGCTGGGCGGCAGTGAATGACCCGCCGGCCGCGTTCGTGCCCAATCAGACGGAAAGGCAAGAGGACAGCCGACTGCGTTCGGCGGCTTCCACCCTCGTTCGGCAGGAAATCCGCATCGCTTCTCCGAGCTTGAACCGCCAGCTCTTCGCGGGCGGCGAACTTAAACGGGTGGCGTCGATGCAGTCG
Source organism: Paenibacillus tianmuensis (assembly GCF_900100345.1). GTDB lineage: Bacteria > Bacillota > Bacilli > Paenibacillales > NBRC-103111 > Paenibacillus_G > Paenibacillus_G tianmuensis. The sequence goes on from NZ_FMTT01000042.1 coordinate 25,278, forward strand.
GCCGAAGGGAAGCCGATTCCGACCGAATGGGTCTGGAAGCAGGACACGACAGACCGGTATACGGTCCCGGCCTTAACGGACCCGCTCGTTTCCTACGAAGTCGACGCTTTGGTGCTGACCGATCGCACAATACCGGCGGCCGATGCGGGGACCGATTATGCCGAAGACGTGAGGCATCGGTTTTTGCAGCTTCCCGCCTCGCTGCCGGATCGAGTCCGTCGCCTTGCAGAGCAGCTAACTATGGGCTTGCAGACGCCCTATGCGAAAGCGGAGGCGATCGAGCGTTATTTAAGGAAGCATTATGTCTACAGCTTGGAAGGAACGCGAGCCGCGGGTAAGAACGAGGACTTCGTCGACCGGTTCCTGTTCGAGCAAAAGACCGGATATTGCGATCACTTTTCTACCGCGATGGTCGTGCTGCTCCGTTCCGCCGGGGTACCGGCCCGCTGGGTCAAAGGATTCGCGCCTGGCGAGGCGGTGTCCCGGACCGCCGACAGAGACGAACGCTACGTCGTCCAAGTGCGCCAAAAGCATGCGCATTCTTGGGTAGAAGCGTATTTTCCGTCGGTCGGTTGGGTTCCGTTCGAGCCGACTCCCGGTTTTGCTCTATCAGGAAGAGCTTCTGCTGACGAGGTCCCTGCGGCTGCCTCAACCGCAGCTCTAACGGCAAATAACGAAGCGGCAAAACGGTCGCTCATATCCCAATGGGCCGCGTCGCTGACCGATTTTGCAAATACCGCATTGGATCGTGTAAAAGCCACGTTATCCGCGGCTGTCGCCTCGGTCGAAGGGTGGATGCGTGCCGCAGTATCCTTTTTACGGAGCATCGCAGTTGCGCCGCTTTTCCTATGGCCGATAGCACCGCTCCTTGTCGGCGGCTTCCTTCTGGCTTTCCTCAGCAGACGTCGGGCCATCCGCTGCGAGCCCGTGCAGGCTGCCCACTCCCGCGGCAGCTTGCACCGGGCCTCGTTGCACCGCTTCGCCGACCGGCTGTGGCGGCGGCTGCAGCGCTCGTACGGCCGTGCGGCGCCGCAGCAAACGCTGCGCGAATACGCGAATACCCGCCGCTGCCGCAGCGAGGCGCAGCGCATCACGCTGCTCCAACTGGCGCAACTGCTTGAAACGGTGCGCTATGCCGATCCGCATGGCCCGCAGGGGCAGGTTACCCGCCGTATGCTCACGGACGCATGGCGGCGCCTGCGTCAAAACCGGAGCCTGGAACCGTAGGCGCTCTTCCGCGAAGAGCCGCCTCCCGTTCCGGGCTTTTCTCTTCCGTAGGTCGGTCTATGCAACCTCCTTTTTTCCTCAATGAACCCACGACAACTGGTGACTATATGCAAACCGCTCACAGCTTACCCACAGTGCACATCCGAAGAGAGGAGCATCGTATCGTCCACATCTCCCCAGCGGCATGCGTCACGGTTTCGTTTATACACATACTCCCAGCATCATATTCGATATCACGCTTTGTACATAATATAGGTGGCAGACCGAATACTGCCCTGAGCCGGTTTTCCTTTCCTGAAAACCCTTTTCTGGAGCTTTATGGATTAGATATAACGCTTACATCGGCGCTGCGGCGAGACTTTCCGCTCAGGCATTGCCCTTTGCCGGGGAGAAGTTTATAATAAGTTTCATTGAAAACGAACGAAGAAGCCAGGAGGAACTTACTTAACATGGACAAGCCGAACGAAATCATTGTGGTGCTCGACTTTGGCGGACAGTACAACCAACTCATCGCCCGTCGGATTCGCGACTTGGGCGTTTACAGCGAATTGCTGCCTTATAACACCCCGATTGAAAAAATCAGAGCGCTGCAGCCGAAAGGCATCGTTTTCTCGGGAGGCCCCGCCAGCGTGTACGGAGAAGCATCGCCGTTGGTCGATCCGGCTGTGTACGAGCTTGGCGTGCCGATTTTCGGAATTTGCTACGGCATGCAGCTGATGGCGCATCAATTGCAGGGCAAGGTGGAACGGGCATCGAAGCGGGAGTATGGCAAAGCCGAGGTCGATTTCACCGACGCGTGCGGTTTGGTGCATGGCCTCGATAAAAAACAAACGGTTTGGATGAGCCACAGCGATCTTGTCGTCCAAGCGCCGGAAGGCTTCATCATTGACGCTAGCACCGAGCATGCTCCTGTAGCGGCCATGAGCCATCCGGAGAAAAAAATGTTCGCCGTTCAATTCCATCCGGAAGTGCGTCACTCCGTCTACGGCAACGATATCATCCGCAACTTCCTGTATCATATTTGCGGCTGCGAGGGCAAGTGGAGCATGGAATCGTTCATCGAGGATACGATCCGCGACATTCGCAATCAGGTCGGCAATAAAAAAGTGCTGTGCGCGCTCAGCGGCGGCGTCGATTCGTCCGTCGTGGCGGCGCTCATTCATAAAGCGGTCGGCGACCAATTGACTTGTATGTTCATCGATCACGGTCTGCTGCGCAAAGGCGAAGCGGAAAGCGTCATGGACACGTTCGTCGGCAAATTCGATATGCACGTCGTCAAAATCGACGCGCGCGAACGGTTCCTTGGCAAGCTCGCCGGCGTGGACGATCCGGAACAAAAACGCAAAATCATCGGCACGGAATTCATCCGCGTCTTTGAAGAAGAATCGGCCGAACTCGGCGATTTCGCGTTCCTTGCCCAAGGCACACTGTACACGGACATTGTGGAAAGCGGCACGGCAACGGCGCAAACGATCAAATCGCACCATAACGTCGGCGGCTTGCCGGAAGACATGAAGTTCGAGCTCGTGGAGCCGCTCAAAGCGCTATTCAAGGACGAGGTCCGCAAGGTTGGTGAGGAATGCGGCCTTCCGGCGGCTATCGTATGGCGCCAGCCGTTCCCGGGTCCGGGACTTGCCATCCGCGTGCTTGGCGAAGTCACGGAGGAGAAGCTGCACATCGTACGCGAATCCGACGCGATTCTTCGCGACGAAATCGCCAAAGCCGGTCTTGACCGCGAAATTTGGCAATATTTTACCGCGCTTCCCAATATGAAAAGCGTCGGCGTCATGGGGGACGAGCGTACGTATTCGTACACCGTCGGCATCCGCGCCGTAACGTCGATCGACGGCATGACCGCCGATTGGGCTCGTATTCCGTGGGACGTGCTGGAGAAAATTTCGGTACGGATCGTCAACGAGGTTGATAACGTCAACCGCATCGTGTACGATGTTACCTCGAAACCACCGGCAACCATTGAGTGGGAATAGGAAGTTTCCTTACACCAGCAACTATTGAGTGCCCCAAATACTCTCTTTTATTTTGCGTTATTTGCGAATAAAAGAGAGTATTTTTTATATGCATAGCGTGAGAAAAATGTTCATTTCTTTTGCGATTTATCTCGTTCCATACATCATGAGAAGCTTTCCATTTTCTTTTGCAAGAGCATAATAAATGACCCCGCCTTGACATCCCGGAGGAAGAGTTCCTTCGACAATCCAAGCTTCTGCAATAGGGTTATAGCTGATAGCGAAGGGAGTTTCCTCCAAAAAATGAGAATAATACTCCGCTAAATAGGAGAAGATTGCCGTTGCAACTGCATGTTCATCTGTAAGCTCACCAAAAGCAATTTCATTTCCAAACCGATCTTGCTGGAGAAGAGTGTCGCGATCGGCGAAATAGAGTTCAAACCTCCCAATTAAATTCTCATCATCCAAATCACGTTCTACAAAGCCATATTCGATGACTTTTTCCTTTTGATAAACGTTGCGTTTGCTCTTTTTCTTATGGTCGACCCGTACGGTGATTTGATTGACTCGAAGCCGGTCACGTTCTCGCTCCTGCTCCGCTATGAATTGCTCCAAACCATCCATAAAACTCATTTTGAAATCACCCTCAAAGAGATTGTTGAGATCCAGGAGGAATCTATGCACTTCCATCTACTTACTCCATCAATTATGAATTATAACACAGGCTTTTCTTTCATATTCAGAAAAATGTATAAATGGTTAAAATTTCGACGGTATCCTCATCAATCGAAATTATTCGTCTACCACATATCAATAAAGCCATCGGCCACGATTCCGAACGAAATTATCACTATTACGCAGATTGTTCGGAAAAACATTTGACAATCGCCGCTCCCGATTTTAGAATAAGGAATGTTGACAACAAAGGAATAACCGTTTCGTATAATTCCGGGAATTGGCCTGGAAGTTTCTACGAGATCACCGTAAATGATCTGGCTACGAACAAGGATAGGACGGTCCACGGATATATCCGTGGAGCCTTCTTTTGCTTGATAGCCCGGGGTCGTTACCCGGGCTTTTCGTCGTTGTTCCGATTAAATATTGTGGGAGGATTTCTAGAATGGAGCGGTTTTTTAAACTGAAGGAAAACGGTACCACCGTACGTACCGAGATCATGGCCGGGCTGACGACGTTTATGACGATGGCCTACATTTTGGCTGTGAATCCGAACATTCTTAGCGCGTTCGGCTCCGGGGCGACAGGCATGGACTGGACGGCGGTGTTTCTGGCCACGGCGATTGCCGCAGGCGTAATGACGATTGCGATGGGCCTGTTCGTCAACTTTCCGGTTGCGCTTGCGCCGGGGATGGGGCTCAACGCTTATTTTGCAACGGTCATTTTAGCATCGCAAGGTCAATTCACGTATCAAATGGGATTGACGGCGGTCTTCATTTCGGGTTTGATTTTTATCGTATTGACGGTAACCAAAGTGCGGCAGCTGCTGCTGGTCGCCGTGCCGGACAGCCTTAAGCACGCGATTACCGTAGGGATCGGGCTCTTCATTGCGATTATCGGAGTGAAGAACAGCGGTCTGCTGACAGTTGCGGTGGAAGCGGGCAAAGACATTCCGGCGCACAAATATACGAACGTTCTTTCGTTTGAAACGGTATTCCATATCGGGAGCATGAAGGACCCGAGCGTGCTGCTCTGCATTATCGGCTTGGCGCTCATCTCCATTCTGATGGTGCTGCGCGTCCGTGGAGCGATTTTGTTCGGGATTATACTCACGACGCTCGTCGGCGTGTTCATGCACAATCCGGACGGCTCGCCTATGGTGAATTTCGCCAACCTGACAAGCGACAAAACGACCTGGGTGCCCGACATGAGCAAGCTGGCATTCGGTCATTTCGATTTCGCCGGTATTATGAATGCGGGAATCATCTCGGTCATTGCGACGTTCACGTTTGTCGAGATGTTCGATACGTTCGGCACGCTCGTAGGCACGGCCAACCGGGCGGGCTTCATGAAGAACAAGGAAGAAGGCAACAAAAAAGTCGGCAAAGCGATGATGGTCGACGCTGTTGGCGTCAGCGCCGGCGCGTTGGTCGGAACGAGTACGGTGACCGCGTTTGTCGAAAGCTCTGCGGGGGTAGCCGAAGGCGGACGTACAGGTCTTACGGCAGTTACGACGGGCGTATGCTTCCTGCTGGCGCTCTTTCTGGCGCCGATTGCGGCGCTCATTCCGGGTCCGGCTACGGCGGCGGCTCTGATCATCGTGGGCGTGCTGATGATGCAGTCGGTGCGCGAGATCGATTTTCAAGATTTGGTGTATGGTATTCCGGCTTTTCTGATCGTGGCGCTTATGCCGTTCACGTATAATATCGCGAACGGGATTTCGTTCGGGATCGTCAGCTACGTGCTGCTGGCGACGGTCGCCAAATTGGGCGGCAAGGGCCAATACAAAGTGCATTGGCTGATGTGGCTGCTGGCCGTGCTCGTGGTCGCCCGCTATATATTTGTCGGCGGAGAATAAAGCTTGCGATTGTGGATTTGCCTGTCGTCTCTTACATGAGACGGCGGGCTTTTTTAGTTGATGAAGCGACGAAAAGCTGGAGTAGAGGTTGTGGATATAGTTATCCACAACCTCTGTGCATAGTGTGGGTAATTCCGGAAACCCGCGTCAGAAGAACATTTAGAGTGATCCGTTTTCCCAAGGGGGAGTGGATAAATTTTTCATAGTGAACATGTGGATAATGTGAATAAGTTTGTGGATTCCTTGAAAAAGCCTGTTTTTTCTAGAGAATTTGACACCTTTTTATGGGGATAATGTTGTGGATAGAGTGAATAGCTCTGGTACAGGGGATAAGCTGGATAAAGCGGAACGAATTGGGCAAAGTACGGAAAAGAGCTCTTTGTAAGGGATTTGGCGGAGCATGCAAAATTTCGATGCTATTGCACGTGCGATACGCTGCATACGACGAATTCCATTGGCAAGGGAAGGCGGTACATTATGCGCAATGGAACGATTCTTCGAAAAGCCTCCAAGTTGTATGCCAAAGGGATCGTTTGTATCGTGGCCGTGTCGTTTCTGTGGATGAACGGATTCTTTAAACCCTCCCCAGTTTATGGGATGGGGATAAATTCGATATCCCATCATCAGGTTATCCCCATTCCTAAGGAAAAATCGGAAGTTACCCCCAATTCTGAAAATTCTCCGATTGTTACGGTTGTTTCCATTCCCGGGTTATCGTTTATGGAGCTACAGCCGGAGTGGTTGGACCGTCTTCCGGCCTTGCGGAAACTGGCGACAACGGGACGAATAGCAGCAATGAATGTTCGCGTCCCCTATAAAGGACTCGAGTCGGTGTACGCGACTTGGGGGGCGGGAACGCCGGCGGACGGCAAAGGAGGCGAAGGGTGGAACCGTACGGAGCGGCGAGACGGGCAGTCCGCCTTAGCGCTCATACGGAGGTTTGCCGCCGATGGAGAGGAGGCTGCGGCTTCAAGCGTCTCGGTGCTAGTCCCGGCTTATCCCTCACTCAAATGGAACAACGCGGAAGGGAATTACTTGGCCCGGCCGGGTTTGCTCGGAGAAACGTTGAAACGTCATGGCGTCCGCTTGGGGGTGTGGGGCAATCTTGATGAGCCGGGAGGAGGAATGGATCGCTTCAAGCGGCCTGCTCCGCTTATGATCATGGACGGTCAGGGAACGGTAGCGGCAGGGGATGTGGGCCGGGGCACTCTCATCGCCGATGCCGCCATGCCTTCGGCTGTCAGGACGGACACGGAACGGCTGGTTGAGGAATGGAGAGCGTTTGTTACCGGACGTAAGCCGCCGCTTGCGGATGGGACGGATCGCGGGGCGCTCGCGGTGATGGAGCTTGGCGATTGGTACCGGTTGTACACAGAGAAGACTTGGTACGAGCCTGCCCGGTTTACCGAACGGAAAAAGGCGGTGCTAGAGCAGACGGATTGGCTGTTGTCGAAGCTTACGGGCGAGATGGAAGCGTCCGGCAGACGTCATGTGCTGTGGCTGGTCAGCCCGAGGGTGCATTCGGAGGCATGGAAAGAAAAATGGCAGCTACCCCCGGTCATCCGCTGGTCTCCGGCCGCAACGGAAGGCACGCTGATGTCTACGGCTACGACACGGCGTCCGGGGCTGGTTGCGGCTGTCGATGTGGCTCCGTCGCTGCTGGGGGAATTCGGGCTGGCACGTCCGGAGGGTATGATCGGTTTGCCTATCGCGAGCGCCGAATCGGGACGACACGATAGCATGTCACCGCTTGCTGTACTGCTGAGCGATATGCGGCAGATGGCCAACGTCTACGCGCTGCGGCCTACGCTATTATACGGGCTTGCCGGGTACGAAGTGGCCGTGATGCTGCTGGGGCTTATCGCGCTACGGTGGGTGAAGCTGACCGGGCGCTTGCGGAGATGGATGCGCGGTTTGCTGTTTTCGGTGCTGCTTGCGCCCGGCGTCCTGCTGGCGCTGGGCTGGGCAGCGCATTTGGACAAGCCGCTACTGGCGGGCTTGGCGCTTGCCGCTCCTCTCGCACTCGGAACGCTTGCTGCGGCGGGCTCCCGGGAAATTCCACAGCTTATGCGCACGCTTGGATGGATCGGAGCGGCAACCGGCGCGCTGATCTTGTTTGACGGCTGCACCGGCGCCGAAGCGATGAAGCGTTCGGTGCTTGGGTACGATCCGATCGTCGGCGCGCGTTATTACGGAATCGGCAACGAGTTTATGGGCGTATTGCTCGGCGCCTCGCTGCTTGGGTTGAGCGCGTGGCTGCAGGTCAGGCGGATGAGGACGCGGCGGCTTAAGGGCAGTGACGCTGAGGCAGGGGAAGAAGCGCTGCGGCCCGCCGACACGGCTGAGCGTGAGACCAGCGCGGGCGGCCCGGGGCGCGCCCACGCTGTCGGCCGCGGCAGCGCCTGGCGCGAGGCGGCGCCTGCCGCCATCGTCGGCGCTGCCGTCGCGGGCTGCCTCGCAGCGCCTGCGCTCGGCAGCGAGGCCGGCGGCGCGCTCGCCGCCGCCGCCGCCTTCGGCGCGCTGGCGGCCCGGCTCGCCGCTGGCGGCGCCTTGCGCTTGCGCCGCCTCGCGCTGGCGGTCGCGCTGCCGCTCGGCGCGGCGCTGGCGGGCCTCTGGCTGCTGAACACCGCTTGGCTCCCCGGCCCGGCCGGAGAGCCAAGCGCCGCCGCAGCCCCGAGCGCAGCGGCCGCTACGGCATCGCCCGCGGCCAGCAACGCCTTGGCCTCCGGCGGAAGCGGGCCTAGCAGCCATATCGGCCGCGCCTTCGATGACCTGCGCCACGGGCGCTACGACGTGATCGGCGCAGTCATCGCCCGCAAGCTGGCGATGAACGTTCACCTGATCCGCGTCTCCGCTTGGAGCAAAGTGCTGCTCACGGCCTTGGCCGTGATGGCCGTTCTGGTGCTGCGACCCTTAGGGTGGCTGCGCCTGTGGGAGCAGCGCTACCCGTACCTGATGCACGGGTGCTATGCCAACGTCATCGGCGCGCTGGCCGCGCTCGTCTTGAACGATTCCGGCATTGTCGCCGCCGCGGCGATGATCGTCTACAGCAGCGTGCCGCTGCTGCTGTTAAAACTGGAGGGCGCCTGATCGCAACGATAGGCGCCCTCCAAGATAACCGTACTATTCCGCAAGCTGCTCCCACTGCTCGTAGCATTCCGCAAGCTGTTCGCGCTTCGCTTCCAAAGCTGCGTTCTTCTCCTGCACGAGCACGTAGTTGTTATACACGTCTGGGTCGGTCAGCTCAGCCTCCAAGCCGCCGATGGCCTCCTCCAGCTGCGCAATCTGCTGCTCCAATTGCTCCAGCTTGCGCAAGCGGGTGCGCTCTTCGCGCTTCGCCTGTTTTCCGGCCTCGTAATCGCTGCCGACGCCAGGTTCAGCCGGTTTCGCCGCGCCGCCTTCCGCTTGTCCGCGGCCTTTGGCGGATTCCGCGCCTCCGCGGCTTGCCGCTTCCGCCAGCCGCTGCTGCTGCATCTCGGCCAGCTCCTGCTTCTTTTCCACATAATCGTCGTAGTTGCCAAGGTAGACGGTTACTCCGTCCTTGTCCAATTCCAGCATGTTCTCGGCCATTTTGTTCAAGAAATAACGATCGTGGGAAATGAACAGCAGAGTGCCTTCATACTCCATCAGGGCCGATTCGAGCACTTCCTTGCTGTACAAATCCAAATGGTTCGTAGGCTCGTCAAGAATAAGCACGTTCGCTTTTTGCAGCATCAGCTTCGCAAGCGCGACCCGGGCTTTCTCGCCGCCGCTGAGCGAGCCGACCTTCTTGAACACATCCTCGCCGCTAAACAAAAAGTTGCCGAGCACCGTGCGGATTCGCGCTTCCTCCAGATGAGGAAAGGCGCTCCATACTTCTTCCAGCACGGTTTGGTTCGGGTTCAGGCCCGTCTGCTCCTGATCGTAGTAGCCGATTTTGACATTCGTTCCCCAATCAAAGGCCCCGCGGTCCTGCGTATGCTGCCCGATCAGCGTCTTCAGCAAGGTCGATTTCCCGATTCCGTTCGGACCGATCAAGGCGGCCGTGTCGCCTCGGCGCAACTGGAACGTAATGCCTTGCGCCAGCGGTTGCTGCCGATCGTAGGATATGGACAGTCCTCGTATGTCGAGCACTTCCCTGCCGGAAGTCGCCTCGACCTCAAACGAGAAGCTGGCCCGCTTCAGCTCGCCGAGCGGCTTGTCGAGCCGCTCCATTTTTTCCAGCGCTTTGCGGCGGCTTTGCGCCCGTTTGGTGGTGGAAGCCCGGACCATATTGCGCTGGATGAAGTCTTCCATTTTCGAAATTTCTTCCTGCTGTTTTTCGTATTGCTTGAACTGCGCCTCGTAATCCGCCGCTTTCAGCTCAATGTACCGCGAATAATTTCCGGTGTACCGTCGCGACGCCGTTCGTTCGATCTCATAGATGGCGCCGACGAGCGAATCGAGAAAATAGCGGTCGTGGGAGACGACCAGGATGGCTCCGGGATAGGAGCGCAAATACTGCTCCAGCCACGTCAGCGTCGGAATGTCCAAATGGTTCGTCGGCTCATCCAACAGCAGCAGGTCCGGCGCTTCGAGCAGCATTTTGGCCAGTGCAAGCCGTGTCTTCTGCCCTCCGCTCAACGTCTGCACCGGGGTAGCCGGGTCCATGTGTCCGAAGCCCATCCCGCTCAAGATTCCGCGAATTCTAGCCTCGATCTCGTAGCCGCCACGCTCGCGGAATGCATCTGACAGCTCGGCATAGCGGCGCATCGTTTCCTCGTTTTTTTTCTCGTCGGCCAGTACGTCCGGATCGGACATGCGCGTTTCCAGCCGTCGCAGCTCTTCTTCCATTTCCAGCAAACGGTCGAATACGCTCATAAGCTCGTTCCAGATGGATCGGTCCGACGTTAATCCGCTGTTTTGTTTTAAATAGCCGATTTTCGTCTCTTTGGCCTTAAAAATGCTCCCCGAATCGTAAGACAGTTCGCCCGCGATGATTTCAAGCAGCGTCGATTTGCCTGCGCCGTTGACGCCGACGAGTCCGATGCGCTCCCGCTCCTCGATTTGTAGCGATATATTGGAAAGTACGGTACTGACGCCGTAGCTTTTCGTGATGGATGAAACTTGAAGCAGCATAATGAATAAAGCCTCCTGAAATCAAAGTCCTGAAAAGGCGACAATCTCCCTCAGTTTAGCATATTTGCCCGCTTGAACGAAACCGAAATCCCCCTCCGCTCACGTTAAGCTGATAGCTTCACGTGCGACGAAGGGGGATTTTTGTTAAGTCAGCCGCGCAAGACGGCAAGCCCGCCAAGAAGAAGGATACCTGAGACGATGGCGAGTCCGTCGGCGCGGGTCAGGCGAAGAGCTTCGGTATGGCTCAAGAGCGCGGTTCGGCGGCCGATTTTTTTCATCTCCAGAGCCGAGGTCACTTCCTCCGCCCGGTGGAACAGCGCCAGCAGGAGCGGGACGACCAACGCCGGCATATCGCGTCCCCGTACGGCTCCTGGCCGGACAGCCGCTTTGCCTCTTGCTCGAACGATATCCGAGAACCGCTGCCATTCGCGCACGATCATCGGGATAAACTTGAACATGAGCGATACCGCCAAAGCAAACGAATCCGTTCGAAGCCTCAACCGCTTCGCATATCCGAGCCCCCAGGCAAGGCCTTGCACCATACGTCCGTAAGGCGTTGCAGCCGCGAACCAGTAGCTTGCGAGCGTGATCAGAAACAGGCGGAACACGTTCAAGCCGGTAGCAAGGGAGCGCTCAAGGGAAAACCCGACGAAGGGAAAGCTGCCGCTTGCCGTCCACTCTAACCCGGCCAAGCCGACGGAGATCAGCATGAACCATGCTAAGGGTTTTAGGAGTTTGACTGCGCCGAGCAGTGCGGAGCGGGACAGTCCGATATAGGCGACGGCAATCGGCAATGCGGCGCAGGCAAGTCCGAGCCAGCTGCTTTGCAGCATCGTGCCTATGACAATGAAAAAATACAGCAGCCATTTGGTGCGCGGATCAAGCCGATACCAGAGCGATTTGGCAGCGGCAGGCGGATGTACGCTTTCTTGGGACAGGCCGGCCGCTTGACTCTGCGGCGGAAGCGGCACGTGCAGTGCAGATTCATCTGATTGGGATTCAATCTGCGGTTTGCCGTCCTTTATCGCAACGCCGCGTCGCTCTTTCAACTGCGCTGCTATTGCATCGGCCAAATCCTCGGGCGAAAGCTTACCTTCGTCCATCACGGCAATGCCGTTCCTCGCCAGCGCGTGCGAAAGCAGGACGCAGCTGGGGAGTCCGACTCCCGCTTGCACGAACGGTTCGGGATTGCCGCATAGAGCGGCCGGTGTCCCATCGGCTGCGATCGTACCGTGGTTGAGCACAATCACGCGGTCTGCCAGAGGAAGAAACAAGTCCAAATCATGAGTCGCGATAATCATGCCGCCTTTGGCCGCTCGGCGGGCTTGCACGTACCGGAGCAGCTCTTTGGCAGCCGCCGATTCAAGACCTGCTGTAGGCTCATCCATCAGGAGCCAATCCGGTGAAGTAGCGATTGTTGTGGCTAAAGCAAGCCTGCGCCGCTGGCCCCCGCTTAGCGCGAACGGAGAACGATCCGGGTCGAACGCGGCGCCGAGGCCGAGGTCTTCGCAAGCGGATTGAATGCGTCGTTCCTTTTCTATCGCTGTAAGCCCATACGGACGCAGCGAATAGCCGAACTCCTGTCGAAGGCTTCGAGCGAACAGTTGCTGCTCCGGAAACTGGAACGTCAAGCCGAGCCGAAGAAGAAGCGGCCGGGTGACCCGGTTGCGGCGCCATAACGGCTCGTCATCCAGACGAATGTCGCCCGACGAGGGCGGCCGCATGCCTGCCAGCAGGTGAAGCAGTGTGGACTTGCCGGAGCCGGTATGTCCGACGAGCAGCGTAACCGTTCCGTCTTCGAATGTAAGATGGACATCGCTTAACAAGCGTCGGTTCGGGTCGTCCGGAGCTGCTGCGCTTACGTTGTGCAGCGTCAGAGGCATAAGCGGCTCACCGCCTTCGCCAAATCATCATAGCTTAAGGGGCGGGCCGTCAGGTTATGTCCCTTTTTCTTTAAATGCAGCGCCGTCTGCACGACGAAGGGAGGGGCAAGTCCGATTCGCTCGCATGGCGTCTCCAAATCCGAATCCGAAGCCAGATCTCCATAAAAGAACGTTTCCGGCGCTCCGTCAAACGCTATCTCGCCTTTCTGAAAAGCGACCATGCGGCTTGCGTGGACAGCTTCTTCCAGCCGATGCGTAATCCATACGACGGTCGTTCCCTGAAGATGAGCTTGCCGGATGACCCGCAGCACTAGTTCTCTTGCAGCCGGATCGAGCATGGCGGTCGGCTCATCCAGCACCAACACATCGGGAGCGGTTGCAAGTGCCATGGCGATGTTGACGAGCTGCTTTTGCCCTCCGGACAAGGAGTTCAGCGGCGTTTCGGGTGACAATTCGAGCCCCACCCGAAGCAGCGCTTGCTTTTGAATCTGCCTCAGCTCCTCCTTGCTCAAATGCTGGTCATTCAACGCGAAAGCAAGCTCTTCGGCCGGCGTATCGCCAATATGCTGGGCCTCCGGATGCTGCAGTACGCCGCGGATGTCCATGCGCTCTTTCTGGACCATCCGCCCCGTCGTAAGCCGGCACGTACCAAGCAGTACACCGGCCAGCGTGCTTTTGCCGCTCCCGTTCGGACCTGCAACGGTTACCCACTCCCTGGACTCGATGAGCAGCGTGACGTTGGACAAAGCTTGATGCACGCCCGAGCCGGTCGGGTACTTTACGGATGCTTCCTGCAAGGCTATGAAGGAGGAAGAAGACATAGGTAAAAAATCCTTTCGTTTTTAAAAACCGTGTGCTATAATCCTCAATTGTTAACCGTATATAATAGTTATTGGTTGACGATTTATTCATCATAACCATACCAAAAAAGGAGGCATTCATCAATATGAAGCTTACGCTTCGAGGCATTGTTTTTAGTGCGCTGTTCGCTGCGTTCGTCGTACTTTTTGGATTTATCAGCATTCCGCTTGGCTTTACGCCCGTACCTATCACCCTGCAGACGCTGGCCGTTATGCTGGCAGGCGGGCTGCTCGGCGCGCGGTACGGCTTTTTGAGCATGGCGCTTATCGTGGTGCTGACGGCCATCGGATTTCCGCTGCTGCATGGCACAGGGGGATTAGGCGTTCTGCTGGGGCCGACCGGAGGCTATGTGTGGATGTGGCCAATCTCCGCTCTTCTGATCGGCTGGCTGCTGCCGCGGATACGTATTCGTGGCATATGGGGATACGCTGCTGCATTTCTTGTTCTCGAGCTGTTCGGCTCGCTGCTGCTGTATGTAGGCGGAGTGCCATGGCTCGCTTATGTAACGGGCATGTCGCTCTCCAAAGCCATGGTTGCCGGGTGCTACCCGTATCTGATCGGCGATGCGATCAAGGTTGCCGCGGCCACCCTGATTATCGCCTCCGTGCGTCAAGTGTTTCCGCCGGAACGGCTAACAGGCCAAGGAATTCCCCAAGAGTAGGAATGATACGACGGGGAATTTTTCGTTTTCACGTTAATCTACGAAGCTTCCTCTTTACATAATACGTCTGCCTTCGGGCAGGCTTTTTTATTATGTAAGAAGATTTTTTATTTTGCCGCGAGTTTTTGGGTAAAATCGTAGAAATTCGTTATTTTGCTTCGATTTATGTTAAACTAGGAGAAAATGCCCCATAAGGGGTTTGCCATCGAGCACGGTACCCATTAGAATATTGTTAATCCAGAATCGACCCGATGAAATGAGGCCGTTTCATGAATATTAAAGAGAAAAAAATTGAACTTCGCCGCCAGGCCGAAGCGGTTCGTTCGGCCATCCCAGAGGACGAACGGAAGCGTAAGTCCGAGATTATCAGCGACAAGCTGATCGAACGGTTGGAAGCGCTGCTTCGTCCCGAGCCGTCGATGAGAAGACGTCCAACACTGCTCACCTATATGCCGGTCAAAACCGAAGTGGACGTGACCCCGGTCATGGAAGCCTGCTGGGATCGTCCTTGGCGCGTCGTCGTCCCGAAGGTCGTACCCGCCTATAAGCAGATGAAGCTGTTCGAGGTGCGTTCGTATGCCGACTTGGAGCGCGGAACGTGGGGAATCCGCGAACCCATAGCCAAAGCGCAGCAGCTGTTCGATATCCGTCAGGTGGATGTCGCGCTGGTTCCGGGACTGGCGTTCGATGTCAATATGGGCCGGCTTGGCTACGGCGGCGGCTTCTACGACCGTTTTATGCAGCAGTATGTCCGTACCGGCTTGTCGAAGCCTTATATTTTGGCAGCGTCTTACGAGGAGCAGTTGATCCCGGAAGTCCCGATGGGACTGTTCGATTTCCGGATCGACGAGCTGATGACGGAAACCCGCGTTTTGACGGAGAAGGGAGCGGATGTCCATGACTGAGGAGCGGCAGCCGTCTCCGCTTACCCATCTGAACGAACAAGGCCGGGCGCGCATGGTGGACATTTCGGACAAGCAGGAAACCGTCCGTACGGCGACGGCCCGCACGACCGTTACGATGCTTCCGGCTACGCTGGAGCTGATCCGGCAGGGAGGCATCGGCAAAGGGGATGTACTGGCCGTTGCGCAGGTTGCCGCGGTCATGGCTGCCAAAAAAACGTCGGATTGGATTCCGATGTGCCATCCGATTGCGTTGACCGGCGTCGATGTCCGGTTTAGCGATAACGATGAGGGGCAATTAACCATCGAAGCGACCGTCCGCACGAAGGGACAGACCGGTGTGGAGATGGAGGCGCTCACGGCCGTATCTGCCGCGGCGCTGACGGTCTACGATATGTGCAAGGCTGCGGAGAAAACGATGCAGATCGGACCGACGCTGCTGCTGACCAAAACCGGCGGCAAGAGCGGAGATTTTCACGCAGCCCCATAGAGACTTAATGAGATCCGGGAGAGGAGCAGATGTATGCGCTGGAAAGTGGCTATCTTGACCGCTAGCGATCGCGGTTCGCGCGGAGAGCGGGAAGACACGAGTGCACAGGTCATTCGGGAATTGATTGAAGAAGAAATAAACGGCCAAATTATCGAATACCGTGTCGTGCCTGACGAGAAAGATGAAATTATGGCGGCGTTGATCGAAATGACGGATTATTTCCGGGCCGATCTCATTTTGACAACCGGAGGCACAGGTCTCGCCGTGCGGGATGTCACGCCGGAAGCGACTTTGAGCGTTATCGATCGTCATGCTCCGGGCTTTGCCGAAGCGATGCGCATGTATTCGCTGCAAAAGACGCCGCGCGCGATGCTCTCCCGGGCCGTGTCCGGGATTCGCGGCAAGACGCTGATCCTGAACTTGCCCGGCAGCCCTAAGGGGGTTTCGGAAAATTTATCGGCCGTTATCGACCAACTGCCTCACGCGCTTGCCATTCTGACCGGACGCGAGGGAGACCACGGCGATGAAGCATGATTCGATGCTCGAAGAGGTTCCTGTGGAACAAGCCGTCGGCATGGTGCTTGCGCATGACCTGACCCAGATTATTCCCGGAAAGTTCAAGGGCCGCCTGTTTAAAAAAGGACACGTGATTCGCGAGGAGGACATCCCGGCGCTGCTCAGCATCGGCAAGGAGCATATTTATACGCTTCGTCTGGCGCAGGGCTATCTCCACGAAGACGAAGCGGCCTTGCGGATGGCGAAGGCTGCGCATGGAGCGGGCATCACGCTGACCGAGCCGCACGAAGGCAAAGTCACGCTCAAGTCCGCGATCCGCGGTCTGGTCAAGATCGACAAAGACCGGATCGACCAGGTCAATTCGCTGGACCAAGTCATCATGTCGACCGTGAAAACGAATACGGTGGCGGAACCCGGCCGTTCCTTGATGGGGACCCGTGTCATTCCGCTTGTTATAGAAGAAGAGCGCATTACAGCAGTTGAGCGCATCGCCGCTTCCGCGGGATACCCTATAGTAGAGGTCAAGCCGTTCCGCCCGCTGCGGGCAGGACTGATCACAACCGGCAGCGAGGTGTTCAAGGGCCGGATTGAGGATCAATTCGGTCCCGCCGTACGCAACAAGCTCGTGGCGCTCGGCTCGGAAGTGATCGAACAACGGTTTGCGCCGGACGACAGCGAAACGATCGCACAGGAAATCCGCCGCTTCCTGGAGGAAGACCGGGCGGATCTTATTCTCGTTACCGGCGGCATGTCCGTAGACCCGGACGATCGGACGCCCGGCGCCATCAAGCGTGCCGGAGCGTCCGTTGTCAGCTACGGCACCCCGATGCTTCCCGGCTCCATGCTTTTGATGGGCTATCTGGACGGCGTTCCGATTATGGGGCTGCCCGGCTGTGTCATGCACGATCCATACACGTCGTTTGACGTTCTGCTGCCGCGCATTTGCGCGGGAGAAACGATTACCCGGACGGACATTACCGAGCTCGGTTACGGCGGGCTTTACGGCTGTTAGTTGATGAACAGGCAACATCTCCACGGAAGGAGGATACTCGATATGCTCGGAAATATAGGATTTAGCGAAATTTTGCTTATCGGACTCATTGCTTTACTATTGTTCGGCCCGAACAAACTGCCGGAGCTCGGACGGGCACTAGGCAAGACGCTGCGCGAGTTTAAGCAGGGCGCCCGCGATCTGATGGGGACGGATGCGCCAGAGCCGCCGCGGCAAGACGTTACGCCCCCGCCGCCTGCGCAGCAGCCACAGCCGCATGCTGTACAACAGGAAACGAAACAAGACTCGCGTCGTTTGCCGGATTAGGGAGGCCCTCGTACTCCCATTTTGACCGTGTGGAAGGTGAACCGATATGGAACATAATGAAGGCATGACGCTGGTGGAGCATCTGGCGGAGCTGCGCAAACGAATTATTTGGGTGCTGCTTGTCCTGATCGTCGGCATGGTGATCGGGCTGCTTGTGGCCAAGCCGTTAATTAATTATTTGAAAAGCGTTTCTCCTATCCAAAACCTGGACTGGTATGTGTTTTCCCCATGGGATGCAATTAAAATGTATATGAGCTTTGCTTTAGTTGCCGGTCTTTTGGTCACGCTTCCGTTTGCTTTATACCAGATATGGGCTTTTCTGAAACCGGGACTCCGTGAAGTAGAACAAAAAGCCTCTTTAATCTTCATCCCCTTTGCTTTTCTTATGTTTTTGCTCGGTCTGGCGTTCGGCTATTTTATCGTGTTTAAAATGGCGCTGTTATTTACTACTGCGATTAGCCAGAGCATGGAACTTAAAGAAAACTTCGGGATCGCGCAATACTTTTCGTTCATGTTCAACATCTTGATCCCGATTGCGCTCGTCTTCGAGCTGCCGATTGTCGTGATGTTTTTGACCAAAATCCGCCTGCTCAATCCGCTGCTTCTCCGCAAACTGCGCCGTTACGCGTATTTGGCGCTCGTCGTGATCTCCACGATGATCACGCCGCCGGATGCCGTGTCCGCCATTATCGTCGCTGTGCCGATGATTGTTCTATACGAGTTCAGCGTCTACTTGTCGGCGTTCATCTACCGAAAGCAGTTGCTGCAGGATCAAGCGTGGGAGGCGGAAGCTTCTGCAAAGTCTGTCGAATGACAGGCTTTTTTGTTTGTCTGCTTGTCGTATATTTTGGAAAGGTCTGGAGACAATGATTGAGGTGTGAAAATGTTGTAAAACCACTTGCAAAATTGCTTGGAAATAGTTATCATAAGAATTGTTGTTAGCACTAAAGGCGTTTGAGTGCTAATTAGATAAACCATCGTTACCCTAATATCAAAAGGAGGCTATTTTCTCATGATCAAACCGTTGGGTGATCGCGTAGTTATTGAAGCCATCGCTAAGGAGGAAACGACCGCAAGCGGTATCGTACTGCCTGACACGGCGAAAGAGAAGCCGCAAGAAGGCAAAGTCGTAGCTGTAGGCAGCGGTACACTCAAAGACGGCGAGCGCATTGCGCTTGAGCTGAAAGAAGGCGACCGCGTGATTTTCTCCAAGTACGCCGGTACTGAAGTGAAATTCGAAGGCCGCGAGCTGCTGATTATGCGTGAGAGCGACGTTCTGGCCATTCTGGCTTAAGAACCAGCGCCTCAATTCGATACTTAAGTGTTAGTTATTTACTTACGAAAATATTCGAACCGTTAAAAATAAACGATTAATTCTCGGGAGGGTTCATTCATGGCAAAAGAAATTAAGTTCAGTGAAGACGCTCGCCGCGCAATGCTTCGCGGGGTTGACGCGCTTGCGAATGCCGTAAAAGTTACCTTGGGACCGAAAGGCCGCAACGTCGTGCTGGAGAAAAAATTCGGCAGCCCGCTCATCACCAATGACGGTGTGACGATCGCGAAAGAAATCGAACTCGAAGATGCATTCGAGAACATGGGCGCTCAGCTCGTGAAAGAAGTAGCGACCAAAACAAACGACGTTGCCGGTGACGGTACAACAACGGCTACGGTTCTGGCTCAAGCGATCATTCGCGAAGGTCTGAAAAACGTAACGGCTGGCGCTAACCCGATGGTAATCCGCAAAGGCATTGACAAAGCCGTTCGTGCAGCGGTAGAAGAGCTTGCGAAAATTTCCAAAACGGTCGAAGGCAAACAATCGATCGCTCAAGTAGCGGCCATCTCCGCTGCTGACGACGAAGTGGGTCAACTGATTGCAGAAGCGATGGAAAAAGTGGGCAAAGACGGCGTAATCACCGTAGAAGAGTCCAAAGGCTTCGCAACGGAGCTGGAAGTGGTTGAAGGCATGCAGTTCGACCGCGGTTATATCTCCCCGTACATGATCACGGATACGGACAAAATGGAAGCTGTTCTGGATAACCCGTACATCCTGATCACGGACAAAAAGATCACCAACATTCAAGAAATCCTGCCTGTCCTGGAGAAAGTCGTTCAATCCGGCAAGCAGCTTCTGATCATCGCAGAAGACGTAGAAGGCGAAGCTCTGGCGACGCTCGTCGTGAACAGACTGCGCGGCACGTTCACTTGCGTAGCGGTTAAAGCTCCTGGCTTCGGCGACCGCCGCAAAGCTATGCTCGGCGACATCGCTGCTCTGACTGGCGGCCAAGTGATCACCGAAGAGCTCGGTCTTGAGTTGAAATCCACGACTCCGGATCAACTCGGTTCCGCTCGTCAAGTGCGTGTTTCGAAAGAAAACACGATCATCATTGACGGGGCAGGTGACAAAAAAGACATCGGTACGCGCGTATCGCAAATCCGTGCTCAACTGGAAGAAACCACTTCCGATTTCGATAAAGAAAAACTGCAAGAGCGCCTTGCGAAATTGGCAGGCGGCGTAGCTGTCGTAAAAGTCGGCGCAGCTACCGAGACCGAGCTGAAAGAGCGCAAACTGCGCATCGAGGACGCTCTGAATGCTACTCGCGCAGCAGTAGAAGAAGGTATCGTAGCAGGCGGCGGTACGGCCCTCGTGAACGTCTACGGAGCTGTAGCAGCTGTGCAGGCTGAAGGCGACGAGAAAACGGGCGTAAACATCATTCTGCGCGCTCTGGAAGAGCCTATTCGCACCATCGCAGCAAATGCAGGTCAAGAAGGTTCTGTCATCGTAGAGCGCCTGAAAAAAGAATCCGTTGGCATCGGCTACAACGCCGCTACCGGCGAATGGGTGAACATGATCGAAGCCGGTATCGTTGACCCTGCGAAAGTAACTCGCTCCGCTCTGCAAAACGCAGCTTCCGTTGCCGCTATGTTCCTGACAACCGAAGCCGTTATCGCAGACAAACCGGAAAAAGACAAACCTGGCATGCCTGATATGGGCGGCATGGGTGGAATGGGCGGCATGGGTGGAATGATGTAAGGAAATCACCCTAAATAGGAAGGTCTCTCATCAATTCATTGAATTGTTGAGAGGCCTTTTTTTCTATTCCTCGTGGAAGATGCCCAAAAGATATAGATCGCTGATAGAACATAAAAAAAGCCCCTTAACTCACGGCAATGAGTTAATAGGGCGAGGACGTAAATCTACACACTCTCATTCAGCGGAGTCGGGAGAAATCACATCCCACTTTCCAAACAGCGTCAAACCCGCCGCTTTAGCCAGCGACACGGACGCCTGGTTATCGAGCTGGCATCGGTACTGGGGTTCGTATCCTTGATCAAAGGCGTACTTGCAGATGGAACGCACCACTTTGCGGGCGTGACCTTTTCCTCTAAAGGACGTCAGAGTCAGCACGCCGAGATCCGCAATTTGCGCATCATCCTCCCAGGGATACATGCTGGCGGCGCTGACCAGGCGATTTTGCTCAAAAGAACCGAACACCGCCCAGTGATCCAACTCCACATAAGCATCATCCAAGTCTTGTTCCGAGGCGGAGGACTCGAACTCGGAGAAAACCGCTTCATCTTGCTCTGTTAACTGGCGCAAGCTACCTTCCGGGTTTTCTTGCAGCAATACGTTCTTATCGGTTTCTGAAAAATAAAAAACATAATCTGCACCATTCAGAGTGACTCCGGCTTCATTCAATTTCCGGCGAAAGATCTCCTCAGATAGGTCCTGTTGTTGATCAAGGCCTGCCTTATCGGCCAGCGCAGGCGTCAGAACCGCCATAACCCGGCCGTCGGTGGTTTCCAGCACCATGACCCGACTGTCTTCGTCCAGGTCTGGGTTGATGGCGAGAGTAAAGACTTCATCGCTATAGAGGACGTCTCCGTTCAAAAATTGCGCCCGCCAAAAGTCAGTTACCATTTGCGAAATTAAAGGCATATTTTCTTGACTTGTCATTATGCTCACTTCCTTATACTTTAGTCTCATTTTGTTGTAGCACAACCAACAATCCTCGTAAAGATACTAGTTCGTTTATAATTAATTCTTCCTTATTTCTAATAACCAGAACGACATGCAATAAGCTTCGATTCATTCAAAATGATCAAATATTCTGCTTGTGTCTATGAATGTGCGTAATATCACTGAAAATTATTATTTGTAAAGGGAGAGTGGTTTTCTTGGCTAAAATTACTGTTGTGGGTTGTGGAATCATGGGAAGCGCAATTGTAAATGCATTCCTTGTTGAGAAACATACGGTTACGATCGTTGATACGAACGAAGCAGCAACCAAGCCTTTTGTAGAGCGCAGGGCAACGTATGCTTCACAACTATCTGATGCATTGGATTCCGATTTTATCCTGTTGAATCTGCCAAATCATAAAATTGTTGAATCTATTTTGCATTCTTTGCCATCCGGAAGCCTGTCAGGCAAAATAATTGTCAATACCACTACGGCTACACCGAAAGACGTACGCGCTGTTGACAAAATGCTAACTGATGAAGGGGCTTTATATTTAGACGCTGCAATTGAATGTTACCCAGCGGAAATTGGAAAGGAAAAAGGATATCTTTTTTATTCCGGCAGCGCCGAAGCTTTTGCGAAAACAAAAGATGCGCTCAGCGCATTGGCGGCAAAAAGCGAATATTTAGGCGAGAATGTTGTCGGAGCGACTGTAATGGACCTGGCGATTATAAACACCCATTATGGAATGGTGGCCTCTATGCTGGAAGGGGTTGCTCTATGTATAAAAAATGATATTCCAGTTGAGACTTACATCAATCAGGCAAAAGCAATTGCACCTTTGGCGTTTGATTCTCCGTTGCGTCAAATATCCACAGATTTGCTTCATTACACCGGTGAGTTCGTTGATGCGAACGAAGCAACCTTAGAAATCGAGACCAATGCGCTGGCTTCCATTGTTCAGGCGCTAAGGGACAGCGGCGTCAAAACCGAATTGAGTGAAACCATTCTGAAAATGATGGAAGGCACAATTGCGAAGGGATATGGAAACAAAAATTTTACCAGCATTATATCTGAAATCTTGTAAAATTCAGCATCCAAAAACGTTCGATTGCGAAAAAGACTAAGCGGCATGAGCAGATTATAACTGACCTAGCCCGGAAAAAACGGCAGCATTC
Source organism: Paenibacillus tianmuensis (assembly GCF_900100345.1). Taxonomy (GTDB): domain Bacteria; phylum Bacillota; class Bacilli; order Paenibacillales; family NBRC-103111; genus Paenibacillus_G; species Paenibacillus_G tianmuensis. The sequence goes on from NZ_FMTT01000042.1 coordinate 47,870, forward strand.
CTTTTGGGATGGCTGCCGTTTTTTTCTTGCGCCCGACGTGAGGATAAGAGTTGCCAATTCCGCCCTCATCGGCTTGCTGCCAGCTACTTTTTCCGGTTACGTATGTGATATATTAATAGAGCTAATACTAAAAGTATTCCACAACTTCGGAGGCCTGAAAATGCTCCAATTATCAATGAATTCGCTTGTGAAGGAAGTTTACCGTTACTTTTCGTATCCGATTCTGGAACGTGGCTGGCACTACTATAGCAATGATAGTGTTATTGATCTGGACGAAGACGAAGCTAACGGAATGTACTATGCATCGGTTGCCGATCCCGACGGTGAGGTTTATTTTGCAGATATTGTTCCAACGTCTCTCAAAGAAAGTCAATGTGATTGCGGAAAAAACTACTGCGCGCATCTATCGGCGGGGTTATTTGAATTGTGCGAGCGATTGGGGCTGGAGCCCTATAAGCTGCTAAAACCGGGGGGGAGCGCTTGGAAGGACGCGGGACAGAAGGCTGCGTCTTCCGGGGAAACCGGCTCATTGAGCGCCACACAGATTCGCAGCAGCGGGACGAACGCCGCCGGTCCTAAAAAACCGCCGCTTGCCTCCGTCCCTCAACCGAATTCGGGCGTAGAGTCTTGGCACCGATATTTTGAAAGCCAGATCCCCTTGGACCGCATCCAATCGATCCAAGGGCTGCATGCGGAAATTTCAAGAAAGCTGCTGCCTCATGCCAATGGCTGGAAGCCGACTTTGCGCAGCTTATACGCGCTGCACATTCAGTTATTTGCTATGACAGCGGGGGACCGGGTCCTTTCTTCTTTATATCAGTTCAGGTATAACTTTTTCAATTCGGGATCTATCGATGAGCTTCATGCCTACGGTGATGAGATCTACCGCCATGTGGGAGAGCTTGTTCGAGGCGCCGATCAGGGTGATCTTGTGCAGCACCGTACGCTTCTTGACGAAACTGCGGCGTACTTGGCGGCCCATGCGTTTCAGCAGGTCAGAAGTTCTATGCCTTGGGGTCTTGTCTATTCCACGATTTGGTGGAACTTGCTATGGGACGAGGAGCGGATGGACCGGGAAAAAGCCAGGTTAAACCGTGCCGCGCGCAACGAGGTGTTTACGCCTGTGCAGGCCGATCAAATCGTCGCCGCATTGATTATGTTTGATCTTCGGGTCGGGAACGATCAGGCGGCCATGAAGAAAACGGGGCGGATTCACCTTCATGTCTTGGAAGTCATGCTGCCTTTCCTAAACTCTTTTATTGCAAACGAGCAATGGGAGCGCATCATTTCCTGGTTGGAATTTTTAATTCCTGCCGTGAAAGCTTCCCGCTATTACGGCATCGGGACGTATTTCCAGCTGTGGGATCAAGTGAATCAGCATGTCCAGTTGGAAGAGCGATGGAAAAAAGCGGTTTTCGAGCTGATGCCGGGCAGCTTCTCTTACTATGCTCAGACGCTGCTAAACCGGAACTTGCTGCAGGAGTGGGTAGATCTGCATATGGCCGCCGGGTTCATGCCTACCGATTTCCGCGCAGCCGAGTTGAAGCCCGTCGAGAGCAAGCGCAAGGATTTTCTGCTGCCGTGGTATCACTACAGCGTGGAGCGGTGTATTGCCGAGAAGAACCGAAATGCATATAAAGCCGCCGTTCGCATGATGAAAAAGCTTAAGCAAATGTACAAGAATTTGAAGCAAACGGATCGGTGGGAACGGTATTTGGAGCATACGACCGTGAAATATTCCAGGCTCAGGGCGTTTCAGGAAGAGCTTGCAAAACTGCGGAGCGGAGGGGACGGCGCATGATTGATTTTCATACAGTTAGGGGAGACGGCAGGCAAAATGCAGACGGCAGCATAACCGTTTGGGCCTTGTCCGCGAGCGACCGGGTGCTGACGCTTCATGAGCTTCGAATGCGGCTTTTTGCATGGCATCTGCGCAGCATGCACGGTATTTTACTGAAGCAGGACGACGACTCTCAGGAAGGATGCTCGCTGGTGCTTTCGCCCGTCGACGCATTGGATTACTTCGCTTCGCCCGGCACTTCGCTGCATCTTCCCGTCGAATGGTCCGAATCGCTGAATCTTCTTCGGCAGACAGCCGAGCTTTTTCGGGATGTGCTGGATAAAGGATGGTATCGGCCGGATGCGGAGGCTTGGCAGGAAGGGAAACGAGGCTGGAAGCTGATGCTTCCGGAGGGACTGGCACAGAATGGGGAGCGCTTGGAGCAGGAATTGAAAGCGGCCCAGATTGATATTCGATTATGGTTCGATCGGATCATGGAGGAGCTGAGCCATAGCGATGAAGCGGTAGATGCCGCATGGGACGACCTTTGTGCGGAGCAACCGGTATTGCTCGCGCATGCGTACGGCTCGATACCGATGGAATCGGTGATATCGCTTGAAGAAGAGGATTGGCTTGTTTCGGTCGGCTGGCAAAAGGACGATATTCCGTTTCGTACGTGCTTTCGGCTCAACGAACCGTTCATGGACGGAGACGAGGACAGTGCAGTCTGGAAATTGGAGGTGCTGCTGCAAGATAAGAATAATTCGGCTGCAATCCTGCCTGTGGAATGGTCTGAGGGGAGCATTTGTACGGATCGGCTTCCCGAGGCTTGGGTAGAGCATGCTTCCCGGCGCGTGCCGTCAGACCTCCGCAGATGTTTGCAGCTATTGCCTTCGTTAAAAGCTTCGCAGGATTCGAATTCGATTGATCTGAAGCCGGTACTCACCGAAACGGAGGCATGGGACTTTCTGGAGAGAGACAGCCTGCTTCTGCTGAACGCAGGATACTCCGTGCTTCTCCCGGTATGGTGGGAAGCATTAATGCAGCATAAGCCGAAGCTGAAGGTGAAGCTCAAATCGTCCGTGGGTTCAACTGCGGAATCGTTTTTTGGGGCAAGCCAGCTTGTTCGTTTTGACTGGAAGGTAGCCGTTGGCGGTCTTGATCTCCCGGAGGACGAATTCGTCCGTCTCGCTGCAGAGAAAAAACGGCTGATGCACATTCACGGCCGTTGGATACGATTGGACCCGGAGTTTGTCGTTCAAGTGCAGAAAGCCATGAAGCGATTCAATAAAAGCGGGTTATCGTTTCAAGAAATATTGGAAATGCATTTGCTTGGACAGGCCGATCAAGCGGAGGCGCCAAGTGACGTGACGCTGGATCCTGACGAAGAGACGGAACCGAAGCTTCGGATCGAGGTCGAACTCAACAACCATATGGCCAAGCTGATCGAACGAATGCAGCATACCGATCGGATTCCGATCATTGCTCCGTCTCCTCTTCTCCAGGCGGAATTAAGAAAGTACCAGCAGGACGGCGTATCCTGGTTATTGTTTATGCGCAAATTCGGCTTAGGAGCGTGCTTGGCGGATGACATGGGGCTTGGTAAAACGATCCAGTTTATTGCCTACCTGCTTCGTGTAACGGAAGAAAACGAAGCCGCCGCTACCCGGCCCGCTCCGGCCCTTCTGATTTGTCCGACCTCGGTGCTCGGCAACTGGCAAAAGGAATTGGAGCGTTTCGCTCCAACGCTTCGCGTCTATTTGCACTATGGGCCGCAGCGACCTAAGGGAGAGGTGTTCTCCGAAGCAGTCCGGGATTTCGACCTGGTCGTCACCTCCTACAATCTGGCGCAGATGGATGAAGCGGAGTTGTCCTCTATTACTTGGAACGCTATCTGCCTTGACGAAGCGCAAAACATCAAGAACGTGTATACCAAGCAATCCGCGGCGATTCGCCGTCTGGATGCACGTCATCGCATTGCGTTGACCGGAACGCCGATTGAGAACCGGCTGACGGAGCTGTGGTCCATTTTTGATTTTATGAATCCCGGCTATCTGGGCAGTCTTTCAGAGTTTCAGCATCGTTATGTGCAACCTATCGAAAAAAATGGCGATGAGACGCTCATCGGCCGCGTGCAGAAGCTGATACGTCCCTTTTTGCTCCGGCGCGTCAAGAAAGACCCTGCGATTCAGTTGGATTTACCGGACAAGTATGAGAGTAAAGCGTACGTATCGCTTACGGCGGAGCAGGCCGCGCTGTATGAGAATGTCGTTGAAGATCTGATGCAGCGTCTCGACACCCTTACCGGCATGGAGAAGAAAGGGCTTATTCTGGCTACGTTGACCAAGCTGAAGCAAATTTGCGATCATCCGGCGTTGTTTCTTAAAGAGAGGGACTCTTCTTCGCAAGAGAACCACTCGGCCTCAGCCAAGGTTACGCGCCTTCTGGAAATGCTTCAAGAAGCGCGGGAGGAAGGGGATCAATGTTTGATTTTTACGCAATTTGTTGAAATGGGGCACATGCTTAAGGCTACCGCGGAACAGGAAACAGGCGAACGGGTATTTTTCCTCCATGGAGGCGTCCCGAAAAAACAGCGCGATGCGATGATCGCTTCGTTTCAGGCCCCCGACGTTACGGCGAAAGACCGAATCGGGGTGTTCATCTTGTCTCTGAAGGCGGGAGGGACCGGTCTGAATTTGACGGCGGCCAACCGCGTGTTCCATTTCGACCGCTGGTGGAATCCGGCTGTGGAAAATCAAGCGACGGACAGAGCATTCCGTATCGGGCAAACCCGCGATGTGCAAGTGCATAAATTCGTTACGCTGGGAACACTTGAGGAACGGATCGACGAGATGATCGAACGAAAGCAGGGACTTAACCGGCAAATCGTAGGCGCCGGCGAAAACTGGGTGACCGAGATGTCTACAGGAGAACTGCGCGACTTGTTCGCTCTTCGCCGGGAGTGGATCGGCAGACAGGAGGTATAAAGGCCATGTCCAAACGAAAAAGAGAACGAATGAAGGCGAAGGAACGCCGCCATCAGCGAGATATACAGGATAAGGACAACAACAAGGACGCTGCCAGTCCGGAGGTTCCGGCAGCCAGCGGTGCTAAGGGCAGCCAACCGGAGACTTCGACTCCAGCTTCTACGTCAGCTATCGAAACAACACCGTCCGTCAAGCGCCGCGGACGGCCGCCTAAAGCCGCGTCAATAGCCGAAGCAGAGGGTCTGCAGCCGAGCGGGAGCGCTCCATCAGTCAAACGAAAAGGCCGTCCTGCCAAGACGGTTCGTGGACCGGCCTCCGAGGAAGAAGGAGACCGACGTCCCCGTCCGCGTTCGGCCGCCAAAAACAAGGCGACACTTCCTTTGGAGCTCGACTTTGGCGCAAGCCCGCATCTTCAATACATGACGCCAGGATGGCAGCGGTTCTACGCAGCCGTACGAAAAGCATCCGGTAGGGAGTAAGCCTTGCGGAAAGCTAGGAAGCGGATCGTGCTAACGCCAGGAAGGCAGGCTTGTGGAGTAGAAGTCTTATTCCCCGCATTTCGCATGTCAGTAAATGAAAATGAATAATAACAACCGCTGATGCGGTTCAAGAGAAACTGTCTTGGGCTTGGAGGGAGAATGGTCGCCTAAATTCGACATCATTCCCCCTATTTCGACAACGAATTATCATACGGTGTCTGTATGGACTTAGCGGCTTGTGATTTCGACAGGATTCGCGGTGTAGATGGTCATGTCGTACCCCGCCATTTCCACCACCCGGCAGGCAAGATCATCTGCATTGTCCGTCAGCACGCGCTCAGTTCGGTCGGCATATCGAATCAGCATCACTTTGATTTGCTGCAGCATGACAAGCAAGACTTGACCTGTCGGCTTGTAAT
>NZ_FMTT01000023.1 GCF_900100345.1 Paenibacillus tianmuensis
TAATCGTGAGTGCTACAAAGCTGGTATATTAATTGAATGCAATCGACTCCGTTTACCATGTTGAAAAGTTCAACCGCTAATTTTTAGATTGAGCCAATATTTATATTGGGAAATATATGATTCATGATTCGAGAGGATGTTAAAATGACAAAAATGATAATTGAAGAAACTTTACATTCTGCCTGTTACGACCAAAATAAAGATTTGGTTCAAAAACTTTTGATTAATGTTAAGCCAGGTATGCTCAATAAAAAACTTACGGACTATTCAAATCCAATCCAAGGGACTTCGCTACAAATTTGTTGCAAAAACGGGAATCTGGATATTGTGAAACTTTTAATTGAAGCAGGGGCAGACAAAGAAATTAAAGATGTTGGAAGAAAATCGCCTTTATCGATTGCTATCACTAACAACCACTACGAAATAACCAAATATTTAATAGAAGTTGGAGCAGACATCCATTCTAAAGGTCCTAACAATCTTCAACCAATTCATTTTGCATGTGCTCACGGAAGTAGGAAGATCATTGAATTGCTATTATCCCGGGGCGTAGATATAAATCTAGTCGACAGTCTAAAAAGCTCTCTGCTTGATTTTACAACGAATCCTAATGGAGGGAATTTAGAAGCGACTAAAACATTAGTAGAAAACGGAATCGATACAAAGTATTTTTCAACAGCGTTTAAGTGGGCTTGTTGGAGAAACAATCTCAAAATTGCTGAATATTTATTAGCGAATGGGGCGGATTATAAAATAGAGACAACCCCTAAATCAGAGTTGTTGTTTTGGATTTGCGGTTTAGGATATAAGGAGATCGTTCAACTGTTATTAGAACTAGGTGTTGACTTTAAAACAAAGGTAAAATTTAAAGGAAAAATGCTATCTTATAATGGAAGTCCTCTGGACAGAGCTATTGAAACAAATCAAATCGAAATCGTAAACCTGATTAATTCTAACCATACATAAGGTTATAAACCGCCTGCTCTATAGTAGTAATAAAACTTGTTGTCGCTGGAAAGAGAAAAAGTCCCTTAGGAGGGGCTTTTTAATTTGTGTCCTACTTTCTCCGGATTTTCTGAAGCAAGGCAATTCGGAAGAAAATATACAGCCTGGCAAAAGCGGCGGTGGAGACAGCGGTTGGCGACTGACGGGAGGATTCAATAAAGGAACGGATGCGGTTACGTTTAAGGCCAGTGTGAAGGAAGTTGAGTATTACGATGGTTCCAAGTGGGAGAATCCGTATTACCCGTATTGGGTAGAGGAGAAGCCTATACAGTAGGCATAGTTGCGGGAGTGTTGATGTTAGTGGCATCGGCACTTCTTTTTTATGGGATCAAGTTCTTGTCAATTATGACATCAAGTTCTTTGTAATGTGAATTAAAGTAGATTGCATAACACACGGTCACAATGTAAAATATCACCATAAATGGTTATTGGAGGTTTTTTTATGAAATACGAATTCTCGGTATGACCAGCCTCTAACCCTATTATCTCGTAAGCGCTTTTCATAAGGGGGCATGTAGAAATACAAACAAGAGGGGCTGGTGTAGCGATGACACCTGAAAAGAGAATGCAGAGTGATCACGCTTTTCAGAAGATCCGTTTAGAGGATAGACAAGTTCGGACAATGACGGAATTCGTCCGCAGGCACCGTCTTTGTATGTCTTCTTGTTTAACGGCAATATGGTCTGTTTTACTATCCCATTACACTGATCAATACGAGGTGCCCGTTTTATATTCCATCATGCGCGATGAAGCCGGAGACGACGGCAGTCAGTGCTATCCACTTCTCATAGACATACGAAAAGAAGACCGCTTTGTTGATTTGGTTCATAAGGTCGAGATGCAATTAGATAAAAGAAGCGGCGGTGTATGGAGCGAAACGTTGGCGAAGCAAGCCGAAGGAGGTTCCGCGGCGCTGGAACCCGGGAAATTTCTCAATTTCGGCATTGTAGAGACACAGGATATGAACCCGCTTGACAGCATAAAGGCGTCTGTTTCTTTGCACGAAATGGATCACCCGACGATCGCACTCTTACATCGATACAGACTCAACAAACTCGAATGTGCGGTTCAATACGATAGCAGTCATTTCAGCAAAACGCAGATCTCCAGACTTGCAGGACATTTCGGGGTACTCCTGACCAACGCATTGAATGATCCGGAGAAGCCCGTGCTTTTCCACCCGTTCCTGACCTTGAAGGAAGGGAATCAGTTCATCCGATGGAACGATACGGACAGGACGTATCCTGTGCATAAAACCGTTCATCAATTGGTAGAGGAACAGGCGGCCAAGACGCCGGAGGCGGTCGCCTTGGAGTTTCGTCAGCAGAAGCTGACCTACTCCGAATTAAACCGCCGGGCTAACCGAATCGCCCGCGTCATTGTGGATGCATATCCGAGGAACGAGCAGGGCGATCTACCGCGAGGGACGCTGATTCCTATCATGATGGAACGAAGCGCGGACGTGCTCCCGGCCATGCTGGGAGTGATGAAGACGGGAGGGGCTTACCTTCCGATCGATCCCCAATATCCGGAGGAACGCATTCGGTTTATTTTGCAAGACGCTCAAGCCAAAATCATCATGACAACGAGCCAATTGGCCGTTAAGCTGAAGTCGGTGATTTCTCAAGCCGGTATGAAGGAGCCGTCGGTGATTTGTATCGACGACTGGCTTGCGCAGCCCTGCGACTCCGTTGACAATTTGAACGTTGAGGTCAAGCCCGACGATCTGGCATACGTCATCTATACGTCCGGCTCCACCGGAAACCCGAAGGGCGCGCTCATCGAACACGCCGGACTTGTTGCTTTGATTCCTTATCTTATCGACAGGTTTGGGCTGACTTCGGAGACGCGAGTTCTGCAATTCGCCTCCATCAGCTTCGACGCGTCGGTTTACGAATGGATCGGAATATTGACGGTCGGCGGAACGCTCGTTGTCTTGTCGGACGAGGAACTGCCTCCATATGCCGATATTTCGGACGTACTCGAACAAAAAAATATTCATATCGCTATGCTGCCGCCATCCGTGTTAAAAACGATGAAAAAGCGTGACTTGCCCGATTTGCAGACGATCGTGTCAGGTGGTGAGGCCTGTACGCCGGATATTGTGGAGGATTGGGGAAAAGAGCGGGTATTCCTGAACGCCTACGGTCCGACGGAAGTGACCATTATTTGTTCCGTGGGGATCTGCCGACCGGGTAAAAAAGTGACGATCGGGTGGCCTGTTTATAACAAACGGCTGTTTGTCCTGAATCCGTTCGGCCAGCCGGTTCCGGTCGGCGTTCCCGGCGAGCTGTGGGTGGGCGGCGTCGGGCTGGCCAGAGGCTACCTGAACCGCGAAGAGCTAACCAAGGAACGGTTCGTTTACAAAGAGCTTGTGATGGGCGACGGGCATGCTCCGCAAATTGAACGGTTATATAAAACCGGAGATATCGTCAAATGGACGCCGGACGGGGAATTATTATTTATCGGCCGCAGTGACGATCAGGTCAAGATTAGAGGCTACCGCATCGAGCTGGGGGAAATCGAGCATCAGCTTCGTCAGTATCCGGGCATTCGTCAATGCATGGTCCGGGCATGGCACAACGGGCATTATCAGAAGCTGGCGGCTTACTATACCTCCTCCCAAGAGCTGAAAGAGGCCGAATTGGCGCAGCACCTGACCTCTGTGTTACCGGCCTACATGATTCCGTCTTACTTTTGCCAACTGGAAGCGTTTCCTTTGAATACAAACGGCAAAGTGGACCGGTCGGCGCTTCCTCATCCGAATGCGGTGTGGGAGCACACTTTCGAAAAGGCGCCGGAAGCGGGCGAAGACGAAATGGAAACGCGGCTGCTTCACATTTGGCGGCACCTGCTGAAACGGCAAAATATCGGGGTCAACGATCATTTTTATGCCGTTGGGGGAGATTCCATCCTCGCCATTCAGATGGTTTCCATGGCCAGGGATCACGGAATTGTCGTGACTCCCAGACAAGTGGCAGAGCATCCGACCGTGAAAGATTTGGCAGCCGTAGCCGCTTGGGCGGATGGCGGGAAGGAAAAGGAGCAGGCCGTCGATTTGGCGGGCGAATTCGGGCTGACGCCGATTCAACACTGGTTTTTCGAGCAGCAGTTCGAAGAGCCGAACTATTTCAATCAGTCGCATATGCTGCTGCTCAACCCTTGCGACCCTGCGAGGCTGGAGGATGCCGTCAACCGGCTGGTCCGGTTGCATCCGGAGCTGGCGGCGCAATTCGTAAAGCGGGGGCATACGTATGTGCAGCGCTACCGAACGGACGCCGTCGTGCGGCTCGCTTCCCACACCATTCGGGAGCCAGAGCGCCCCGATCCGGAAATTGCCGCCGTCTGCGTGAAGTGGCACGGTCAACTGAACTACGAGACGGGAACGATGCTTCGTGCCGGGTTGATCGAAGGCCACCCTGACGGTAAAATTCGTCTGTTCCTTACCGTTCATCATCTGGTCATCGACGGGGTTTCCTGGAGGATATTGCTTCAAGAGCTGTATCAGTTGTATCACGGCGCCGAGCTGCCTCCGGTTCCAAGCCCGTTCAAAAAATGGCAGGCTGCGATCACGGACTATGCTCAAAAAGAGGACCTACGTGACCATATCAGCGATTGGACCGACGTGTTGGCCGGTTCCGCCGCATTCCAGTTACCCGTAGACCGTTGCGCGGATAACCGAAGCAGCGCCGAGTCCGCGGAGCTAATTGCAACGCTGCCGCCAAGCGATACACAGCTGCTGCTGCACCGGTGCGCTCACGCTTACCATACGCAGATCAACGATCTGCTGCTTACCGCCTGGTCGCTGATGCTGTCCGCCTGGACCGGACAGGGGACGGTCGCCTTCCGGCTGGAGGGTCATGGACGGGAGCACTCCGTATCCGATATGAATTTGACCCGAACGATCGGCTGGTTCACGTCGATGTTTCCCGTGTGCATCCGTTTGTCGGCTGACGCTTCTTTGGGAGAAACGATCAAATCCGTCAAGGAGCAGCTGCGCCGCATCACTGACCGGGGCATCTCGTACGGGGCGCTGCGGTACTGCCATCCGGACGAGGCGGTTCGAACGACCTTGACCGCTTCCGAGCCGCAGGCGCTGTTCAATTATTTGGGCCAGTTCGATCAGGCCGAAGCCGGGGAAGCGAACGAATGGTTAAGCTTCACGCGCGATGCCGCACAGGATTATAGTTCGCCTCGGAACCACGGAACGAGTCTGTTGGAGCTTAATTGCTCCATCGTTCAGGGCCAGCTGCATATGTTCATGAAATACAGCAGACGTCATTACGAGGAAGCGACGATTACCGGGTTGACCGAATCCTTCATCTCTTATCTGCTTTCCATTATTGAACACTGCGAGGGAAAAGAGAGCGAAGAGTTTACGCCGAGCGATTTTCCGCTGCAGAAAGGACTTTTTTTTCATTATTTGGATCATCCGTCCTCCGACCAATATTTCGTGCAGACAAGCTGGAAATACGAAGGCAGGCTCGATGTTACCCGTTATCGGGAAGCGTGGCAGCGTGTCGTTGCCGAAAACGATTGTTTGCGGACAGGCTTCATCTGGGAAGTGCTGGACGAGCCGGTACAGTGTGTCGTCCAAACAGTGGAAGCGGATTGGACGGTAGAGGATATCGCCTCACAACCTGCGGATCGGCAGCAAGAGTACTTCGAACGGTGGATGACGCTGGACCGCGAGCGCCGCTTCGACCTGCGACGGCCCGCGTACCGCCTTGCGCTAATTTGCAGCGGTCCGGAGGAATGGACGGTAGTTTGGAGCTACCATCACATCTTGCTGGACGGATGGAGCCTGCCGCTGCTGCTCAATCGGGTTCATGATCTTTATGAATGCAGCCTACAGGGCATAGCGCCTCACCGCAATCCGTCGCTTCCTTTCGAATCTTACATGCGGTGGCTGATGCCGAAGGATCGGAGTGAGGCCGAAACCTTCTGGAAGGCTTATTTGGCTGACGTTACCGAACCGACCCCGCTGCCGATGGAGAAAAGCGGCATGCGCTTCGATGCACACCAACCGATCCGCAGTCAGCAGACCGAGACGCTGCAACTGGATGCAAGCTTTACCGGGCGCATGACAGCGTTTGTGCAGCAAACGCAAATATCGCTGAATACTTTGGTGCAGTTCGCTTGGGGAAAAGTACTGCAAGTGCTTCATGATGCGGATATAACCGTATTCGGCATGGTCGTGTCCGGCCGTGGGTCCGATCTTGCCAAAGCGGACCGTATCACCGGCTTGCTGATAAATACGCTTCCTTTGGTGATGCATTGGAATACGGAGCAGTCCGTCGCCAGCTATGTAAAGGAGCTTCATCACACGATTCAAAAGCTGAACGATTACTGCCACGTCAGCCTGAACGAATTGAAGGACTGGAGCTCCGTGCAAGGCCATACGTTGTTCCGCAGCATCGTTGCTTTCGAAAATTATTTGAACGACTATCGTCAGCCGGCAAACGGACTGAACATGTCGGCGATGGAGGAACGCGAGAAAACGAATTACTCGCTGACGATCACCATCGTGAGCGACGGAGACCGGATCGTCATCAAGCTGATTTACGATGCCGACCGATTGGAGCAGGAAACGGTCCGCCGGTTGACGGAGCATCTGCGTCATGCTTTGCATTATGCGGTGGAGCATCCAGATGGCGCTGTTGGAGACATTACTTTAATGACTACAGACGATTACGACCGGATCGTCTACGATTGGAACCGTACGTTCACGGAGTACCCAAGGGAGAGCTCGGTTCCCGAGCTGTTCGAGGAACAGGTCCGGCTCCGGCCTTCCCAACCGGCGGTGATCACATACGACCGGGTCGTGACTTACGAACGGCTTGACCAATTGTCACGGCATGTGGCGAGCTTGCTCGCGGAGGATGTGCCGGTTCGCGGGAAGCTGATCGGCGTCTGTCTGCCGCGCTCGCTCGAATTTATCGTTTCCATCTTGGGCATCTTGAGGTCCGGCTGCGCCTATGTGCCGATCGATCCCGATTTCCCGGCGGAACGCATACGTGACATGATCCGGGACGCCGGACTGGACACGATCATCACCTCGCGCAGCGGAGCGGATAGCCTTGCGGAAGCGTGCAGGGATGTGAGCTTAAAGCTGATCTGCGCCGATGATTTCGACACCATGACCTTTGTGGGGCAGGAAGAAAAAGGGACTCGTCCCGCGGCCGCTTGCGATCTTGCTTATCTGATGTATACGTCCGGTTCGACGGGCAAACCAAAGGGGGTTATGGTCGAACACCGCAGCATCGTCCGTCTGGTGAAGCATACGAACAATTTCCCGTTTTCCCCGGATATCAAGCTGCTTTATACCGGTTCGCCGGTATTTGACGCTTCCACGTTTGAAATTTGGGGCACGCTGTTGAACGGGGGCCGCCTGTTCGTCGTTTCCAAAGACGATCTGATGAACGTCCGCCTGCTGGAGCAGGGGATGAAAGTATGGGGTATTAATGCATTATGGCTCAGCGCCGCATTATGCAATCAATGGATTCAGGAGAACGAAACGATGTTCGCCGGACTCCGTTGGCTGCTTGTAGGCGGCGAAGCATTATCGCCGAAGCCGATCAATCGTCTGCGGCTGGGGTATCCGGCGCTTACAATCCTCAACGCCTACGGTCCGACGGAGAATACCACCTTTTCGACGAGTTATCCGATCAAGCGGCCCTTTGAACGCGACATCCCCATCGGCAAGCCGATCAGCAATACGACCTGCTACATTTTGGACAAAAGGGGACGTGTCCAGCCTGTCGGAGCCATCGGAGAAATCTACGTGGGAGGAGACGGCGTCGCGCGCGGCTATTGGAAGCAGGAGGAGCTGACGCGGAAGGCGTTTGTTCCGAATCCGTACGCTTCCGCCGAGGATCGCGAAAAAGCAAGAAATCTGGTGCTGTACCGGACAGAAGATCTCGGGAGATGGCTTCCGGACGGCAACATCGAATATATCGGGCGAAGCGACGGCCAGTTGAAGCTTCGCGGCTTCCGAATCGAACCGGGAGAGATCGAGCACCGTCTTGGGTGCTGTCCCGCCGTCAAGCAAAGTCTCGTCATCGCCCGCGAGCTCCATGAGGAGCTGCGGCTGATCGCTTATTATACATCGGAGATGGATGAACAGGATGTCCAGGAAGAACGGCTTCGAGCCTTTATGGCCGACGGTCTGCCTTCGTACATGCTTCCTTTCAGGTACGTTCGGCTGGAGTCGTTTCCGTTAACGGTTAATGGGAAAATTGACCAAGCACGATTGCCTCTGCCGGAAGCGTGGCGTACCGGCCAAACGTCCGAACCCGGTGCCGCAACCGAGATGGAGCAGCTGATAGAGCAGATCTGGTGCGCTGTGCTGAAGCTCGATCATATCCGCAAGGATGAAGATTTTCACGCGTTGGGAGGCCATTCGCTGCATGCGCTGCGCATCGTCAGCCTACTGCAAAAGAACGGCTACTCGGTGACGGTCAACCAAATCTTTCGGGAGCAAACGATCGAACGTTTGGCCCGCTCCTTGAGCGGAACGCTTTCGGCTTCGGCGGCCCGCCCGGATACGGAAAAGGCCTTGGGACAGCACACGTACCCGAAGGACGGATTTCCTCTGTCGGCGGTGAAGAGACGTTTTTTCAACCGCGACTTGAAGAACCGCAACATGTTTAATGTGCCTTACCTGGCTTTGCTCAAGCAGCGGATGACGAAGGAGGAGATGAACCATGCGCTGCAGCTTCTGGTCAATCGGCATGCGGCGTTGAAGCTGACCTTTGCCCGGCTCGATCACGGAGAATGGTACCAGTACGAACGAGACATCGATATGGACCGGGCTTGTGGATCTGCGGGAGGCCGCGGCGTCCCATGATGCCTTCATCTCGGAGTACTGCTCGAAGCTTCAGCATGAATTCGATATCGGGGACGGTCCTTTGTGGAAAACCGTATTGTTTGACCATTATGGCGGCGGAAGCGGGCAGGTGCTGCTGCTTTTGTTCCATCATCTGATTTTTGACGGGATGTCGATGAACATCTTTTTGGAAGATTTCCGACAGCTTCTTAACTCGGACCTGGGGACCGAGGAGGCGCTGGACAGGGAATCGGGAAGCAGCTACCGCGATTGGTGCCTGGCGCTGACGCAATACGCAGCCAGAGGCATTCCGGCCGAGGTGGCAGCCTATTGGAGAAGCGTTGTCGGAGGCGGCAAGTCCTTGCAGGTCGATTGGGAAGCGCAGGAATGGCCCGTTCACCGTCATATGGCGACGATCACCTATGATTTGTTGGAAGGCACCGAGCAGATCGGCTTGTTGAAAGCATTGGCGGCACAGCGGCAAACCACTCCGCTCGGCGTCCTGTTAACGGCATTGTCCCAGGCTTGCTTCGACTTGAAAAAGCAGTCGGACCTGCTGCTGTATCTGATGTCCTACCAGCGCGAGTCCTTTTTGCCGGGCATCGCGATTGACCGCACGGTCGGATTTTTTGCCGGGGCGTATCCCGTGCGAATCCGCATCGGCAAGCAGGAGCTTGCAGGCGATACTGAGGCGCTGCTGGAGCATGTCAAGCGGACGCTGCAAGATATTCCCAATGAAGGCATGGACTATTTTGCCTTGCGGCATATCGTACCGGAGCTTCATCCGGAGGCTGAGTCGCTTATCGATGAAAGCCGCATGCTGTTCCATTACCAATCGGAGGAAACGGCTTGGCAAGCCGACGACTTCTACGAGCCGTTGACCCTTCCGTACGGAAATACCAATGCGCCGGGCAACCCTTCCGCTTATTGGTTAAACATGACGGCTTGCTTGAAGCGGGACAGGCTGAGCTTGACCTGCTATTACAGCACGCTGCACTACGAAGAACAAACGATGGCCGGGCTGGTGCACCGGTTTGCAGGACATTTGCGCCAATGCATCGAGGTTAACTCGCTCACAACGACAGGAGAAGGGAGCTTCCGGTCATGAAAATTTATGAATTTTGCCCGTTTTTCAACGAAAACCGGGTGGCGGAGATCAAACTGAAAGAAGATGCCCGCTGGATCGACGAGCTTCACGTGATCGAGGCCAACAAGACATTCAGCTATGCGGACAAGCCCCGAAACTTCGATCCGGCTTATCTCGGTCCGAAGGTGAATTACCATTCGCTTCATGCCGACAACGTGTTTCGCAGGCCGGAGCGGCACCAATTGTATTTTAACCCGGAGACTTGCCAAGCGGCGAACTTTGACCGCTGGTATTGGCGCTTGCTGAGCTACAACAGCGCATTTCATAACGAAGCGTATCAGAGAAGCCGGTGCTCTGACATCTTGCGGGAGCGGGTCGAGGATGACGATGTGATCATTCTGGCCGATTTTGACGAGATCATCGACAGCCGGATGGCGGACCGGATTGTCTCCGAGGTGAAAAGACGTCAAGTCATTACCGTCAAAATGCACTATTCCGTCTTTTTTCTGAATCTATTCTGCCGTTCCAATCACGGCGCTCCTCATTGGAGCTATCGCGTCTTTGCGATGACCGGACGATTTTTGAGAAGCATGCCTTTCTCGGGGGATTATCTAAGGAAGAAAGGGATTGCCGAAGGGCTCTATCAAGAAATCTACTGCCTGGAGGAACCGGCCGGGTTTCATCATTCGTGGCTGGACTATCGCCAAACCGCACTGCCCAAGCTTCAAGCGTTTGCAGCCAATGTCAAGGACAAAAGTATCGTGAACGAGGATTACATCAAGCAGTGTCTGGATGATAAAAAGCTGTACTATCTTGATACCGAGCTGTACGTGGATAACGAAAAATCGTTTTTGTCCGCTCTGCAAGACATCCAAACGGGGGATCTTTTGTACTGGAGGTAATCACGATGGAGGGGAAGTCAATCTACCAACTGTTCGAGAAGCAGGCGGAACGTACGTCGGACCAAATTGCAGTCGTTTTCGAGGAACAGCAGTTGACGTATGGCGAGCTGAATGAGCGTGCCAACCGGCTGGCGCGGACCCTTCGGGCGGAAGGCGTGCAGCCGGATCAACCGGTCGGCATTATGGCCGAGCGTTCCCTGGACATGATCGTGGGCATCCTTGGCATCTTGAAAGCCGGGGGTGCGTACATGCCGATCAATCCCGGATACCCTGAGACACGCATCCGATATATGCTTGAGGATTCGGGTGCGAAAATATTGTTAACCAAAAAAAATTTACTGGGGCATCTGGCCTTTGGCGGGAAAACGGTGAACCTGGACGACCAACATGTTTACGATGTGGACGGATCGAATCTGGAGCCCGGATCGGGTCCGTATGATTTGGCCTATGTCATCTATACGTCGGGATCGACCGGCATGCCGAAAGGCGTTATGGTCGAGCAGCGAAACGTGGTTCGGTTGGTAAAAAATTGCAACTATGTTGCGCTAAATGAAACGACGCGAATCTTGCAAACAGGCGCAGTCGTTTTTGACGCCTCCACGTTTGAAATTTGGGGAGCGCTACTGAATGGCGGGCGACTTTATCTCGTGAACAACGAGGTCATTTTGAACGCGGAAAAATTGAAGGAAGCGATCCGGTGTTACGGAATTACAACGATGTTTCTTACCACACCTCTCTTTAATCAATTGTCAGAAGGCTGTTTGGCGACTTGCAAACCCTGCTTGTCGGAGGCGAAACCCTATCCGTACCGCAAATCAATCTTGTGCTGCGCGATAATCCCGGATTAGTACTTATGAACGTTTACGGCCCGACAGAGAATACGACGTTCTCAACAGCGCATCGGATCGAAGGCGAGCAGACCGGACCGGTGCCGATCGGCCGTCCGATCAGCCGTTCCACGGCTTACGTGACGGCCGATTCAATGAAGTTGCTCCCAATCGGAGCATGGGGAGAACTGCTCGTCGGCGGAGAGGGTGTGGCGCGCGGGTATTTGAATCGGCCGGATCTGACAGCGGAGAAGTTTATCGAAAGCCCTTTTCGCCCGGAAGAGCGCTGCTTCAGGACGGGCGATTTGGCCCGCTGGCGGGCAGACGGCACGCTGGAATACAAAGGCCGGATCGACGGGCAGGTGAAAATTCGCGGATACCGGATCGAACTGGGTGAGATCGAGGCACAGCTTGCAAAAGTGGAGATGGTCCGGGAGGTTGTTGTGATCGCCAAGGAGGATAGCGGGCAGAAGCTGTTATGCGCCTACTTTGTGGCGGACCGGACTTTCACAGCAAGCGAGGTGCGAAGTGCTCTAGAGCAAAAACTGCCCGGCTACATGATTCCGTCCTACTTCGTGCAACTGGAGCAATTTCCGCTCACCGTCAACGGCAAAGTGGACCGCAAAGCGCTGCCGGTTCCGGAAGAAAGCCTGCAGAACGGAGCAGAACAAGCCATGCCCGCGACGGAGCTGGAGGCCAAGCTGGCGAAGATTTGGCAAGTGGTATTAGGTGTTCCAAGCCTCGGTGTCCTGGACAGCTTCTTTGACCTCGGCGGGCATTCTCTCAAAGCGCTGGTGTTGATGTCGGGAATGGAACAGGCAGGTTGTAGTGTTACCTTAACGGATATTTTTCACTATAAATCGATCCGAGCGCTCGCCGCTTACCTTCAATCGGCGAAGGAGCAGGAAGGCCTTATCGAAGCGAAAGAAGCTCTCGTTTCCTGGCTGCACCGGGGAACGGAGGGCGTGTATGAACTGGTCTCGTATCAAGTTAGAGATGTGTTCGAAGAAACGAAAAATATTAACGTTCTATACAGCGACGATGTGGAAAAGGATCACGTCGAAAGACTCGTTCAGACGATGAACGGAAAGGTCGCCAAAAATCTGCTGCCACACTATATTGTACCTCTGCATCGAAGGATTGAAGTGGATCCGAACGAAACGATCGATGAAGAAGTTTTTTGTCGGCGTCTCGGTTTAAACGAAATAGAACCAGATGAGGCAGCAACCATTCGCGTGCGGCTTCAAGATGATTACCGTCAAACGGATCGGTGGATCAAAACGGGGGATGTGACGCAGGAATATCCGTTTGGGGCGATACAACAGATGCAAATCAAGTTCCAAACGCCTCCTAGCGTCGTTTTCTTCAAGCTGGACGAGTACGTGGATTATACGCTACTGGACCAGTCCTACGCTCAACTCGTGCAGCGCCAAGGTTTGCTGAGAAGCGTTTCCGTCCAAGGGGAGCCATGCGTTTGCTGGAAAGAATACGCCTTTCCTTCCTCTCGTCCGCCGAAGCTTTACCTGCTCGACGTATCGGGCTGCAATCCTTGCGGTCCGTTTATGGACATGCTGCAGGATTTCATTCACAACACCCGGTACGACGGGGAACGCATCTTGTATCAAATGATTCTGTTAAAACGAAATTTGCGCGAGCATTATGTGATCGGACTTTTGCATCATGCTCTTTGCGACCGGGTGACAACCGAAGTCGTCGAGCGGCAGATGGTCTCTTGCTACAGAAGTCTTCTGCTAAATCAAGCTCCGCCTTCTGACGAAGTGAAGCCTTTTCTTGAGTATGTCAAGCAAATTCAAAGCGGCCCGCAAGGCATCACCGAGCAAGAATTGATTTCGGCCTTTGAACTGGAGGCATTTCACCGGAGCAAGCAGGATATTTTGCGTCGGCTGGAGCATCGAACGAGTGACGAAGCCTTCTTGTTCAACGTTTCTATTCCGGCCAAAGAACATTCTTTGGGGCGTGCGCTTTCCGTTTATACCAAGGGCCTGCAGGCCTACTTGGAGACGGATCATTTTCCCTTGCTGTTCTTATACGACGGACGAAGATATGAAGAAGCGTCATACTACAATACGGTCGGCGAATTTATTGATTTCGTGCCTCTCTTCATTGATGCGGGGTGGAATCAGGATAAAACATTGCGCTCCGTCAGAACCCGGCTGGATCTTTTGAAGGATAAAAACCTTAATTTTATGCATCTGCTCACCGATCCTGCTTGTCGTTACGACTGGTCCGGAACCAAGAGGTTCGTACAGTTTGGGGAACAGTATGAGCATCTTGATCTGTTCATGTTTAATTATTTGGGCAATAGCGTCAAGGGAAATTTGCGGGAAAGCTACGACGATACCGTCGTGAAACAGCCAAATCCGCTGCCGATCCATTCGCTGTTTAACTGTATCGCAACATCTTACGCCGACGGGTTCATTTTCTCCCTTCGCTGTAGCTACAAGATTGACGTTGGGGAAGTCAGGATGGCTTTTCACAAGGTAGCATGTGCAGAGGGGATGAATAATATAACCGCCCCTTAAAGGGCGGTTTATTAAGCTATCGTATCCGTTAGAGTTGGACGAAATCCAAGCTACAAATAAATAGCCATTCCGTTATACTTCGAAGTTAAATGGTGAATTATTAATCATTCACGCCAAGCTCAAGTCCATAATAAATCATGCCATGAGGCTTTTTCACTTGGAACGTAATGCAATCAGCGTCATTATAATAACCGTTTAAAACCGTTCCCACATGGTAGTAAATAACATCATTTCCTAAATGATGGGTTAATAGTTCGCAAAATTTTTCTACGCGGTAATCCTTGCTCGTGTTATCTTTTTCATAGAACCATCTTTCCAAAATACCTATGAATCCATTGATGTCGATTTCATTGAGAGTACCATTGCATAAAGCACCAAAATGTTGCTTACTGGCATCAATTGCGTTTCGAGCTCCTTTCATTTTCAAAAATTCAAACGTGTATCCGTGATCCGGTCGGTCGTTTATGGCTTGCATTGCTTCTAAATATCCATTTACAACATCGCTCATTATTTCGCATCCCTTACTTGAAGAATTCGCGAAGCTTTTCGACTATTATATGGTATAATACAACTACGGTAAAACGCTGATGAAAGAATGATTTTATCAACGAATGCAAAGGAAGAACATAGTGTATGACTGATTCAAGATTTAGGGATGAAGGTGAACGAATTTATGACTTTTTATTCAAACACGACATTTTGGTCAAAGTATAGTACCAATTGTAACAGAAGGCTCTTCCTATCCCATTGGTTCATACATAAAAATTCAAAGCCCAAACGTCAAGTTATATGATATAGGCATTTTAGATTTTGAATAAAACATGGATCTTATAATGCACAGAGGGTGAATCTTTGACGCTAAGCAAAAAGGGTTCTAGGAAAATAGTTGTTGGGGATGAATAATACAGATGGACTATCTCTCCAACTAGCCGGCAAGATCGAGCTGACGGTCGTGGCGCGATCGTGATGTAGCCGTGCAACCGGCTGCCAGCGCAGCTATTCGTGCCTCAGCGAAGAATACGGCAATTTTTTAAGTCGTGAATATCAAATCTTTCATCTGCGGCCGCTTGACCTGCGAGATCTTTGCAAACTGTAATTCAGAAGCAAAACGACTGACTTCTTACCAACAGCAACCGGCATATCCCTACTATACAAAAATATCCTTCATATATTCTCCCGGTCCAGTATCATTTTCCCTTTCGATATCGTGAAGATATATTTGGGTCGTTCTGATATCGGCATGGCCTAACCAATCTTTCACCTTGATTATGTTAGCGCCCCCCAATAAGGAGTAGCTTGCCGCGCTATGTCTAAACCAGTGTGGGCTAATTTGCCTGCTTATACCTGCCCGAACGGCGGCTCGCTCAATCATTTTTCGGACCACGCGATCGTTTAATTGATTGCGCTTAGAATTGGTAATAAGCCACTGGTCCAGTTCTTTTCCAATGATAATGCACTCCCCACGTTCGCTTCGGTAGCGAAGGAGTAATTGAAAAGCCGTTGGATCTATTCTCAGATGACGTTCTTTGTTCCCCTTCCCGATTACTTTCATAAAGATTTGTCCGTTGTTCCCCTCGTACAGATCCCCCCATTTGGCAAAGCAAAGTTCTGATATCCGTAAGCCCATCATAAGTAGAAAGGCACCTATCAATCGATTTATTGGTTTTTTACGAAGCTCTTCGAGGATCAAAGCCATTTCTTTCTTAATTAGTTTTCGTTCTTGGCGAATCATACGAAGCTTTGGCGGACGTAAATATACACTCAGATCCCTATCAAAGAATTGAAATTCAACCCCGTACCTTAATAAAGCGCGAATAATCGTTATTTTCCTACGGGCTGTAGCAGGGGCATATTCACTGGCATCCATTTTTCCCTTTATAAATTTTTGGTAACCTTCGAGTTGAATAAACCCAACTTCTGCCAAAGAGCAAGGGGGAAGACCAGCGGCAGAATGTGACCGGCCATAAATAAAATCTAAAAACTCAAAAATAGCTTGTTTGTAGATGTTCAAAGAACCACCAGTCAAAACTTCTGACTTACGTACAGTATTCTTGAACAGAAAAAAAAAGATAAAAGATAGGTCTGTGAGAGCCGGGTCCTGATCTTGACTTTTTAACTTGGCGAAACTGAGATATTTTCCATCCTCCAAAAACATATCCCAATTCGGCTCAAAATTACTGAATTCCGAAAATGATGGAGCAGAAGAGGTTGCTATTCTTTCTAACAAACCGTATCACTTCTTTCGTTTAAACTTTCAAGTAGGGGAGAGGCCTTCAAGAATTTACATTTTATCGGCCATTATCGGCCAATACTTTTGCGGGCTGTTGCCGCCATACATTTATCCAATTACTGCAATTTTCGTTCCCTTTTTTGTTCGTATCCGAAAATAACTAGTTTTCGGATACTTTAATTTGAGCACTATGTTACACCATAATTTTCTATTTCGTCAATGATTTTTCTTGCTTTTTTATTTTTAGTAAGAATTATTAAATTGCTTCTTACTTTTTAAAATTGATAGAGACAAATTAAACTATATAAGTTGAACCAAAGATTGGGGAACCATGGTAAGGAAAATCATACCTGCTTGTCGAATAAGTAATGAAACATGAACAGACAGGCAGGGAATGAATATGGGAAACACATCAAAACTTGAAGAAGTAAAACAAGCGATGAAAAAAGCAAAGGATCGCCGCATGTTCGAGCGTTATCAGGCACTGTATTTACATTTACAGGGCACTCCGGCAGAGGCGATTGCACCTGTTCTAGACCGAAGTGTCAAAACTTATTCCAATATCCCAACGAAAAAATACGTATTCTGGACTTAGTTGCCCCTTTTAAGGTAACACTTCCGCGTGACGCAAAATGAAAATGTCCTGCTTTGTTTTGATGATTCTCAATCTACATACCTCCTGAAAAGAAAATGACCCCTCGAAAAGGGGTCTTGGCTCTAGTCACAAAACAAAAAGACATTACGCTCACGGTCTTGTGCTCACAATTCTTGCAAGGCTATCGCTCTAGCGCTGGCTTGTTTTAACGCATCCATCATTAGAAGATAAGGATGCGGACCGTAGCTGATACGAGCGACGCCTAATGCGGCCAGTCTCTGAAGAGAAGGCGACTCCGGGGATATCATAACATTAACGGGGATTGGGGATTGCCGGCACAAACGCTCGATGTACTTCTCGTTACACAAACCTGGTACGAAGATCCCGTGAGCGCCAGCTTCCGCATAGGCACGTGCCCGGCGAAGGGCAGCTTCTACATAAGTATCATCATATTCATGTGCGGCGGCTTGGAAGAAAATATCGGTTCGAGCATTGATGAAAAGGGGAATCGACGTATGCTCGGCGGCGTCGCGCACGGCTGCGATACGCAGAGTTTGCTCTTCTACGGAATAAAGTCCTGAACCATCCATCCACTGATCCTCAAGATTGATTCCTACGGCTCCGCAATCGATGATCTTTATAACATTTTCTTTCACGATCTCCGGAGATCGCCCATAACCGCCTTCGATATCAATTGTAATGGGGACATCCACGCTATTACGAATCCGCTGAAGATTCGAGAGAACAAGGTCGAAAGGGAGTTTCTCTCCGTCGTCGTATCCATGCGCGGCGGCTACTGACCAACTACCCGTAGCGATGGCTCGGGCCCCCGCTTCTTGAACGACTCGCGCACTTCCGGCATCCCAAGCATTGACAAGAATTAGCGGGTTACCGCTTCTGTGCAAATCGTGAAATATCTGTGCTTGCTCAAGTTGTTTATTCATTTTGTTGACCTCCAACTTTGCTCATGATTTAGCAGCCATTCTTTGCGTGCAACTCCGCCACCATACCCACCGAATTTGCCATCTGTATTGATTACGCGGTGACAGGGAACGACAATCGCCAGCTGATTGGCGCCATTTGCTTGCGCTACCGCGCGATAAGCGGTGGGTTTTCCAAGCGCCAGCGCGATGTCGGCGTAGGAACGGGTTTCCCCAGGTGGAATCTGCTGTAATTGCTCCCATATGCTCCGTTGAAAAGGTGATCCAATAAGATGAAGAGGGGTCCTGAACTCGGTTAACGTACCCTCGAAGTATTGAGTCAGTTCTTGTTCAATCGATTGAATGGGTTTTGTTTGGCCGGGAATTATAGCTGCTTTCAATCTTTTTCTCAGTCGTTCAACCTCGCGTTCTAGTCCTCGACGGTCCACGAATTCCAACAGAAACAGCTCGATCTCGTCCGATATGGCGATCATAGGGCCAAGCCGCGTGTCCAACCACGCTGCCTTGAGAATACGGCTGTCATCCAAGAGCGTAGGAGGTGCGCCCATTATGCGAGAGAATGCATCTCTAAATCCGCTACTGGAATCGTAGCCTGAAGCTAATTGCGTATCGATAATCTTCTCCCCCGATCGGATGCTCTTTAAAGCCAGTCCCATTCGACGTGCCCGAGCGTATTCGACGAATGTCATGCCAAAGCGTTTTTTGAACTGACGGCGGGCAGTGGATTCATCGATGGATAGAGTCTTAAAATCGTGCTGCTTCCAACGTTTCTCTGGGTTTTGCTCAACTGCTTCGACGAGTAGCCGGACGATATCCGAGACTTGATTTGGATGCGACAAGGGTCGGCAGCGCTGACAGGGACGGAAGGAAGCCAGAAGCGCTTGCTGAGCAGTCTCATAGAACTCGCAGTTTTCGTATTTCGGTTTCCTGGCAGGACAAGTCGGCCGGCAAAACACACCTGTGGACGTGACACCAACGTAGAAGACGCCTTCATAGTCAGATCTTTTCTCGACAAGCGCATTATAATATTCGATTTTGCGTTCCTCGTTATGGATCATAATTGTTGCACCTACGCTTTAAGAATGAGTTTATTATACCCTGCGCTTACGACAGTCGTAGCCGAAAATCAGGCATTAATTTTAAAGAATCGTGTCGATATCCAAAGTCCGTTGGAGTGTATCAGCTAATAATGATAATCTTCAAAACCCTCGTGAAATAAACCATTGGATGTAGTACTAGTTGTTCGCGCTGAATAATAGTATTAAGAACAACTGCATGTTTTTACACATGCGCTTGCACCAATAGGGAATGGAACGCCAAGAGGAGGGTATTTATGAAACAGCAACGTATGAGAAAAGGAACTAGGAAAAAAGCGCTTCATCTGCTAATGGGGTTCGCGCTAGCGGGACTCGTAGCGGGATGCGGAGGGACGCAAGGAGAGACGGGAAAGTCGGGCGATGCGGTAGTAGGGGACGTTATTAAAATCGGAGCCAACTTAGAGCTTTCCGGTCCGGTAGCTTCATACGGTCAGTCGATTGCCGAGGGGATCGATCTGGCTGTCGAAAACTTGAACAAAAGCGGCGGCATTAACGGTAAGAAATTGGAAGTCATCAAAGTGGACAATAAGTCGGATGCGGCTGAAGCAACCAATGCGGCGATCAAATTGACCAGCCAAGATAAGGTGGCAGCTATTATCGGTGCAGCCACTAGCGGTAATACGGTTGCTCAGGCGCAAGTCGCAACCAATAGCAAAACCGTGCTTCTGACGCCTACAGGCACCAGTCTGAATATCACGCTGAAAGCGGACGGGAGCGTCAACGATTATATGTTCCGGACCTGCTTTATCGATCCGTTTCAAGGTCGCGTTGCCGCCAACTTTGCGGCCGGCGAACTGAAGGTGAAGTCGGCGGCTATCTTTGCAGACAACGCCAGTGAGTATGCGAAAGGGCTGGCGGCTTCTTTCAAAGAAACGTTCACGAAGGCCGGAGGGACGATCGTTGCCCAAGAAGCGTATGTCGCGAAGGACACCGATTTCCGCGCGACATTGACTCGCATTAAATCGCTGAACCCGGATTCGATCTTTATCCCCGGCTATTATGAAGAAGTGGGCTTGATCGTGAAGCAAGCGCGCGAATTGGGAATTACCATACCGCTTATCGGAGCTGACGGATGGGATTCTCCCAAATTAGTGGATTTGGCTGGCGCCGCTGCTTTGAATAATACGTATATAGCCAATCATTATTCGTCCGAAGACCCGGATAAGATGATTCAGGATTTTGTCCAAGCGTTCAAAGGCAAGTACAGCGGCAAAGCTCCGGATGGGTTTAGCGCCTTGGGCTACGATTCGGTCTATTTGTTGGCGGACGGCATCAAGCGCGCGGGCTCGACCGACGGAAGCAAAATTAAGGACGCTTTAGCGCAAACGAAAGATTTGCTGTTGGTTACCGGCAAAATTACGGTCGATAAGCAGCACAATCCGATCAAGACGGCAACTGTGCTGGAATATAAAGATGGGAAGCAAACGTTTAGAACGAAAGTGAATCCATAAAGCATTCGACAGGGCCGTGGGGGGCCTCCTCCCGTGGCGCTTTTTGAAGATCAATCAAATTCGAGTCTGAGCGGTTCGGAGGTTGAGTGTGATGGATTGGGCACAGCAAATTGTCAACGGCATTTCGCTCGGGAGCATTTATGCGTTAATTGCGCTGGGATACACGATGGTTTATGGCATTATCAAACTGATTAATTTCGCGCATGGCGATGTCTTCATGATTGGTGCGTTTGTTGGCTTCTATGCCATTAAGGGATGGGGCATGGGCATCGTCCCCGCTTTGCTGCTCTCGATGGTGGTGTGTGCAATTCTTGGCGTGCTGATTGAAACGATCGCCTACAAGCGGCTGCGGAACGCGACGAGAATCGCTGCGTTGATTACGGCAATCGGCGTATCGCTTCTTATTGAATACGGCACGATTTATCTTCGTGGCGCCCAACCTGAAGCTTACCCGAGCGGATTCCCGAATCAGTTTTTTACTATTTTTGGCGCCTCGATCAGCAGCCAATCGCTGTATATTTTGCTGATTTCTATCGTCTTAATGATCATTTTGCAATGGGTGGTGTATCGGACCCGAATTGGCAAGGCGATGCGCGCCGTATCTCATGACGCGGAAGCAGCACGTTTGATGGGCATCCATGTAGACCGGACGATATCGGCTACTTTCGCCATCGGTTCTGCACTGGCCGGAGCGGCAGGTGTTATCTTCGGGATGTACTATACGAAAATAGAACCGTTGATGGGCGTCGTCCCCGGACTCAAAGCTTTCGTTGCCGCTGTTCTGGGCGGGATCGGCATTATTCCCGGTGCCGTCATCGGCGGCCTCGTGCTGGGAACGGTAGAAACGTTTGTAAGCGCTTTGGGCTATTCTCCGTGGAGGGATGCCGCAGCTTTTATTATTCTTATTTTGATCCTGATTTTCAGACCGTCTGGCGTGCTGGGGAAAAATATGCGAGAGAAAGTTTAGGTGACGCATAGTGATGAAAAATAAGGCAGCATTTTGGTTATTTCTCATTCTATCTGCAGTCATTTATGGCAGCGTTCAATTGCTGGTCAGCGTGGAATGGTTAACCCCTTTTTATACGAATGCCTTGATTTTTATCGCGATCAATATAATCTTAGCCGTCAGCCTGCATCTGGTCATTGGGATAACGGGGCAGTTTTCTATCGGCCATGCCGGGTTTTTAGCTGTTGGCGCCTATGTCGCTGCTATTGCGACCATGAAATTTCATCTTCCGTTTCCTGTCGCATTGCTAGCCGGAGGAGCCATGGCTGCCTGTTCAGGCTTGCTGGTCGGCATACCGAGCTTGCGCCTGAAGGGCGATTATTTGGCGATTGCTACGCTGGGCTTCGGCGAGATTATTCGGGTCGTATTCATTAACATGGAATATGTCGGGGGCGCGGCCGGCATGCAGGTGGCGCATTTGACAACCTGGACAACGACGTTTTTATGTCTCTTTATGACCATGCTGGTCATTATGAACTTTACGAATTCAACACATGGACGGGCATGCATATCGATCCGTGAAAATGAAATTGCCGCCGATGCTATGGGGATCAACACCACGTACTACAAAGTGGTCGCCTTTACGATCGGTTCATTTTTCGCGGGAATTGCCGGCGGGCTGTATGCCCATAACTTTTATATGATTCAACCGACAAATTTCGGGTTTTTGAAGTCGTTTGACATCTTAATCTTTGTCGTTCTGGGGGGGCTGGGCAGTTTGTCGGGCGCCGTCTTGGCGGCGATATTGCTGACCATTGTGTCTACCTTCCTGCAAGGCTATCCGGAAACGCGAATGATTATTTACAGCGTCATCCTGATCGTTGTCATGCTGTATCGGCCACAGGGATTGATGGGGACCACGGAAATGACCTCATACTTGCGCAAGTGGACGGCGATGAAACGGAGGGATGCGTATGGAAAATAACCCCTTGCTCCACGTTCGCGGTGTCGGTATGCAATTTGGCGGGTTGAAAGCCGTTTCCGGTCTTCATATGGAAATCCGCAAAGGCGAGCTGGTAGGGCTTATCGGACCGAATGGGGCCGGAAAAACGACCAGTTTTAATTTGTTGACCGGTGTGTACGTACCGACAGAAGGAGAAATCTTACTTGAAGGAAAGCGACTGAACGGTCTTGCTCCTTATCAAATTACCCGCATGGGTATTAGCCGAACTTTCCAAAATATTCGCCTTTTTAATGAGATTTCCGTATTGGACAACGTGAAAATCGCCTACCATTCCTTGGCCAAGCATTCGATGGTGAGCTCTATTTTGCGGCTTCCGTCCCATTTTGCCGGTGAGAAAGAAATGGAAGAGAAGGCGATTCAGTTTCTGCGGATGTTCCAATTGGAAACTTGCATGCATGAAACGGCTAAGAACTTGCCTTACGGACAACAGCGCCGTCTGGAAATCGTCAGGGCGTTGGCCGCCGGGCCCAAGCTGCTCTTGCTGGACGAACCTGCGGCAGGCATGAATCAACAAGAGACGCGCCAGCTCATGGAATTGATCGCGTTTATCCGCCATGAACTGGATTTGACGATTTTGTTGATTGAGCACGATATGAAGCTGGTCATGGGCATCTGCGAGCGGATTTACGTACTGGATCACGGACAGCTTATTGCGCAAGGAACGCCGGAGGACATCCGCAACCATGTCAAGGTGATCGAGGCCTACTTGGGAGAGGAGGTAGCAAGTAACCATGTTGAACGTGGAGCAAATTGATGTGTACTACGGGCATATTCAAGCTCTGAAAGGGGTCACGCTGGATGTTCGTCATGGAGAAATTGTTACCTTGATTGGAGCCAACGGGGCAGGCAAAAGTACGCTTCTGAAAACGATTTCCGGTCTGCTGAAGCCTAACCGAGGTTTCATCCATTATACCGGCGTTTCGATGAACGAGAAAACGGCGCAAGATATTGTCAAAGCGGGAATTTCCCATGTACCGGAAGGCCGCCGTGTGTTTGCGAATATGTCCGTGCTGGAAAATTTGGAATTGGGCGCCTACGTCAGAAGAGATACAATGGGTATTCGGCATGATTTGCAAAAAGTATTCGAACTCTTCCCGCGTCTGCATGAGCGTCGCAAGCAGCTATCCGGGACGCTGTCCGGCGGTGAACAGCAAATGTTAGCTATGGGACGGGCGCTGATGGCGCGCCCCAAGCTCCTGCTGCTTGACGAGCCTTCCATGGGGCTTGCGCCGCTGCTCGTGAAAACGATTTTTGCCATTATCGAAGAAATCAATCGCAACGGCACGACTGTTCTGCTAGTGGAACAAAATGCCAATCTGGCGTTATCCATCGCCACCCGCGTTTATGTCATTGAAACAGGCAGCGTCGTCCTTTCCGGCACGCCGGAGGAGTTAGCCTCCAGTGAGCAGGTCAAGATGGCTTATCTTGGCAGTTAGCTGTTTGCAATTGCAAAAGGGGAAAAGGAACGCGTATTAAACAAAACTCCCTCGCTGAACGAACAGCAAGGGAGTTTGTCTGCAATCTTAAGGTTTCTTCCAAAGTCTCATTTTCTACTAGATTGCTGCGCATTTTCATATAGCTGATACATATCCATCTCCGCGTCCAGAGACTTGGCGTTTTGGAAAGCTTCCTTGACGCTTCGTTTGTTCTGAATGAGGTCGTAGAAAAGCCTCAGAACAAACATAAGCGCGTCATTTCCATCTGGATAATCATTTGGCCCGATATAGACTTCGCAACCACTGTCGAGAAATGCTTGTGCCGTCTCTAGTTCACCCACTGAGCATCCGGTGCCGATTACTGTTTTTCCTGCCAGCTTGGCAAAGCGTCTGATCTCCTCCGGCCCGAAGTTACCCTTGGGTTCTCCCGGTTCATAGATACTTTCATCCAGCTCTGGCATGATGAGTTGACCTTCATCGCCATGAAAGCTAAGAATGATCAAATCCGTATTCGGATACAGGTCCTTACCGGATAGGATATCAATTAGATCATTCGGTCTGCCAATCCAATAAGTAAAAACTCTTGCACCAAAATACTCCAGAGTGGCTCGGATTGCTTGGACTTCCATATCGCAATCAGGTCCGCATACCAATGCTACGTTCATTTCAGGCTTACTCATCTTCTTATCCTCCATATGATCTCAATTTTTGTATAAATAATAGAGTACACTCATATGGAGGTCCTCGGGCTTTGGGGCTAGAGGCTATACGTTACATCTGATCTCGGATCATTGAAAAAACTCCTTTTTTTTGATTTTTTATATTTTACCATTTGACAAAAATGAATGCAAACGGGGTAGACCAGCGTAGCTGACACCACCCGCCCGAGGCTATTTGCATGTGGATGGTTATCCCCGTTATCATAAAGTGACAGGGGTCACGCTGGTGGGATGCTGGGCGCATGCGCGGCGCAAATGAGGAGGAAAATACCAATGAACAATCGGGAATGGTCGCAATCGTTTGAAAAGTATATGAGAAAGACAATGGAAGCTGTTCCGCTCGCAGGGGCGTCCGTCGGCCTAGCCAAGGATGGGGAGCTTGCTTATCATCAGGGGTTTGGATACCGGGATATAGAGGAGAAAGCTGAAATTACGCCAGATACTATTTTTGGAATTGGTTCGGTGACGAAGTCGTTTACGTGCGTGGCGCTTATGCAGTTACAGGAAGCTGGAAAGCTATCGGTTCACGAACCAGCGGTAAACTATTTACCTGAATTTCGACTGAAGGATGGTCAAAGTGTGGAAAATATCACGATCCACCATTTTATGACACACACATCGGGGATACCTGCGTCGCCTTCTTTAGGATACGCAATGAAACGCACGATGCTGGGTGATCCTGCTGTTGATGAACTGGATTACGATATTGAACAACATGAGCCGATTGATACATATGAAGAACTGATGGATTATATCGCCTCGTTGGATTTTGAATTGCTGGGGCCACCTGGTTCTCTCCCCGACTATAACAACGACTGTTATGCCTTGTTAGGTGCCATCATTGAGCGGGTGAGTGGTATATCATATGAACAATATGTGATTAAGAGCATATCCTGGTGCCCGTAGGAATGACACGCAGCGTATTTACTCCTAAGGAGGTAGCCGAGTTTACGAACGTCTCTATAAATTACGCCAACAGAATGACCAATGGAACAAGCGAGGTGTATGCTGCCCCCATCTGGTGGGATGCACCAGCTATGCGTGCGGCAGGATTCCTCAAGTCAACAATCCGGGATATGCTACGCTACACGGAGATATTTCGAACAGGTGGAATGGTAGGGGAACAGCGGATCTTGTCTGCCGCCAGTGTAGACCAGATGGTGAAGCCGCACGTTAGAGTAACTGCGAATTCCTTTTACGGATATGGGCTGGAGATTCATCCTGACTATCACGGCTTATCATTAGTAGAGCATTCGGGTGGTTTGAAGAGTATTTCAGCTGAGATGTTCATAGCGAAAGAAACAGGGTTGACAGGGATGATACTAAACAATACGGGCAATGCTCCTTCTTCGGAAATGTTGTCCCGGTTGGTGTGCAGTATCCAATCCTTGCCTATTGAAACGCCTCTTTACACCTACGATGATTATGATGTCACTGCCGATCGTCTGCCTGATTATGCAGGGAAATATATGGCGTTCGCTGGTATGGGTGGTGTGTCGGTTGCACAGGAAAACGGCAACCTGGTTGTAAGTATCATGGATGGCGAGCCTCTTCCGATGAGAGCCATTGCTAGAGATCATTTTTTGACAATACTTGAAGGCTCGGAAACGGAGGTGCGATTTTTCCGAGATTCGGAAGGACATGTGAATGCAGTTAGCGTAGGTGGATTATTTACAGTGAGGAAGTGGAAGGGAGCCCGTGCTGAACAGGGACAATTTTAGCAGTTTGCGAAGCGTCTTGGAACGTTTTAATTCTTTGGACCAGCCTACCGCGTACCACACACATGGAAAGGTTTCATAATCCTCGCTGTGGTTTTCCCGATACTGAATATCTGTCATTAGAAGTTCCTCCAGTCCTGCAAGTCATAGGTAGTAGTGAAGGGAGACCTAATTATTGTAGACCAATGGTAACATTTGGGGCTTGGTAGTTATGATTCGGGTGGATTATGTTATGTCGAAATGTTAATAGAAAAGATAGGAACAGAGAATCTATTGAATTTAATAACAAAATAGTAAAATATAGGTGAAACAAATATCTGGGAGGGGTATTTTATGAAACGGATAGGCAAACTACTTCTCTGCGCAGTCTTAACATTTTCGTTAGCATCAGGAGTTGCTTCTGCAGCAGAGTCAAACGTAAAGCAAACTGTACAGAGCCAGGATCAAAGTGTAGATGTTGAATGGATAAACCTCAAGGTGGGAGAAAGTTTATATCTTTTTGCTAAATTCCCAGGAGACACTTCGATTAAAACTGAAGTCATATCAGGCACATCGGTTAGCATATATCCCCATATTTGGTTCAAGATATTAAAAATTTACGCTGTTGCGTATTCTGAAGGTGAGACGGTTGTGAGGGTTACAACACCGGGAAAAGTGACCGAAAAACATTTTGTTGTATCCCGATAATGTTTAACTCACGGCATATTTTTGAGAAGAGCGGCGACGGATGTCGGCGCTCTTTTGTTGTACGCCCAGCATGGGCGTCATCTCTAGGGTGAAAGTCCCGAACGGGGGCTCGCGAGCGCCTACCGTAGCCAAGGGCTTGAAGAATATTGGGGAGATGGGATTTATCCCTTGTATATAGACATTATGGTATGATGAATTAGATGAAAATTGAAGAAGCAAAGGAGAGGTTACGCCAGCATATCGGGGAAGTCGATTCCGTTTTCCACGAAATCCTATCGGATGTCGTTCATATTGACGTCCACTTCATAAAACCGACTCCCGAACGCAATTAGTATACTTTATTCACAACGGGCATGAGCTTTATGCCCATGAATACGCCAGAAGGAGCGGAAGGCTACGAATACGCGGAATTGATGATCTGCTTGCCGCCGGATTGGCGGATCTCGCAAGAAGATTTACAAAATCCGGATCACTATTGGCCTATTCGATGGCTGAAAATGTTGGCCCGTTTTCCTCATGATTACGACACTTGGCTAGGCTGGGGGCATATGATACCTAATGGAGATCCGGCCGAACCGCTATCGCAGCAAACGGGAATGAGCGGAATCATTTTGCTGCCTCCCCTTGAAGTGAACGAAGATTTTCTTTCGCTAGACATGGAGGATGGGCGGACCGTACACTTCTATGCCATCGTCCCTCTCTATTCGGAAGAAATGGACTTCAAGTTGAAGCACGGCAGCGACCCGCTGCTGGATAAGTTCGACGAATACGGCATTAACGAGATTATCGATTTGAATCGGCGCAATACGTGCAAAGCTGGCTAGAAATTTTGGAAGCAAATCACATGCAAAGAGAGGATAACGCTATCCTCTCTTTGGAGCATATACTATTACTCCAATATTTACAAAAATCCATATAATTTTGAAGATGAAGAGTTAGTTAGTTGGGCTAGAGATCTGGAGAGATTCGCCGCCGTCGAGCGCGATACCGGCCCAAACTTTAAACTGAGAGAAGACCAATAAAGAAAAAAGGTGATGGATGTGCAAATCAATAGAGAGTCAAGCCAAGAAAAAATTCTGGACTTCGACATCAGAAGAACAATAATTCTTAATTTATATATTAAAGAATGGACTATGCCAGAATATAGAGTCATAATGACAAAACCGGAGATTGGCGTATATATTGAGATATATTATTTCCCATCAATTAATGATAAAATTCCTGCAAGATTCGCAACAGTCGGCCTATCTAATTCCATTCGAAAAACTGGAAAACCTACTGAGACTGAATGGATGCTAGCTTTAAAACCAGATTTGGGACAAGAAAGCATTGATCGCATATTCTCATATTTCTGCGACCTAATTGCCCATAATATTGAAAATATAAAAGCTTCGGAAATACCACGAGTAATGACTGAGAGCGCACTCGCACCAGAGAACTGGACTACAAAAGCCCTCTTGATTGATGAACTAAGAGGAGAAAGTGAGGATTTAGAAGAAATAAAAATAGGTGAAGAAATAATTAGTGTCTTGTGGGTTATACCAATTACTCATAAAGAAGCACGTATAATTTTACAAGAAGGCATAGATGCTTTTGATGCTTACATAGAAAAGCTTCAGCATTCAATAATAGATCCCACTCGTCCTTATTAATAAGCAGTTCGAGTATTACTTATTTTTCAAAAGCAATCGATTTCTCGGCTCCAAAGTCCATTTCATGGAAATTAAAAGTTAGGCAGTTCACGGGGAAGGTGTTAGGTCAATTAACACCTTCTTTGTGTTTTCAAGGTAAAATCGTATAAGTGGTTTGTTACGATTGTGGTGAGGTAGACGTTCTCCATCCTTTCCAGTCAAGGATGACGAGCAAGCAACTGGTCTTCAAGTTCTTTACGAACCGGGAGTTTAACGGATCAGACAGTCCACATACGGGAGAGCTTTTCAATTATTTATTGAAGAGCTTCTTCTTTTCATTTACACTAGATCCTAATGATAACCATTATCAACAATTGGAGGCGTTAATCTCCAAGACGACAATTACCGAAGGGTAGGCGTGGAAACGCCCGCTTATTATATGGATAGCGATGTCGAGCTGATCAGGGAATCGGCAGGCCGCATGCATCTTCAGGTCCTCGGCTGAACGGAATGACGGACGGTTAGCCGAATTAACGGAGAAAGGAACGTAACGGATGAAACTTAACGACCATACGATTCTGTGGAATTATGCTACCATACGGATTATGGATGTGCGGCATACGAGTCTAGAGCAAGGAGAAGTGCTGAGCTCCTACCAGCTGCCGGCCAGCGCTTTCCTTTATGTAACCCGAGGGAGCGGGCGCATTCGGCTGGACGGCGCTGAGAGCGAGGTGAAGCCTTTCCAGTTAATGCATGGGGGCAAAGGGCTTTGCCTCGATTTGATGGCTGAAGAGCTGCTGAACTATTACTTGATTCTGTACAAAGCCGCAATGCCGCTGACGAGCCGTCGGGAGCTGCTTGCGTTATGGGAAGCAGTTGATAACCCGTTCCAGCTGCAGTTCAGCTTCACTCCTCACGATCCGATCGCCATGTTGGACAAGGCGCAGGCGATGTATAAGGCATGGGAACGGACGGATGAACTGGAGAAGCTGCATGTGAAATCGCTCTTCTACCAATTCGTTCACGAACTGCTGCAGCAGCTGGCAAGTCAGTCAGTGCAAGCGCAGAGACCGGACCCTGTTGCCCAGGCGATCCGCTATATTCATGAGCACTACAAGGAGCCGATCACGCTCGAATCGCTTGCGGACATGCTCGATTGCAATCCGCGACAGTTCCTGAGAATGTTCAGAAACAGCTGGCAGACGAGTCCGATCGATTATTTGATACAAGTCCGCATGGACAAAGCGAAGGAGCTGCTCCTGAACACGGAGTGCACAATGAAGCAAATTTCCGAGAGCGTCGGCTACTCGGACAGCTACTACTTCAGCCGCATGTTCAAGAAGTGTACGGGCGTATCCCCGACAGCTTTCAAAGAGACTGCCCAGGCCGCGAGCTCAAGTCGAAATAATCCATCTGCGGTGTCCACATATCCCATTGCTGCGATATGGCTTCAACGATATAGTGATCATGATAATCATTATCACTATATCGGGAAGGGAGATTTACCCGTGCTTAGAAGGACTAGAGCATCATTCGCCGCCTCCTTGCTGTTTTGCATGATTTTGCTGTTAAGTAGTTGTACGGCGGGAACGATCAGTACAGATCCGGGCGCTGCCGGCGCTGCCAAAAACGGCGCGACGGCGACCGCTCCGGCGGGAGCGGGCAGTACGGAAGCGGACTCGCCAAGGATCATCAAACATGCGATGGGGGAAGAAACCGTCAAAGGGACGCCGAAGCGCGTGGTCATCCTGACGAACGAAGGAACGGAAGCGCTGTTGGCCGTAGGCGTCAAGCCGATCGGTGCGGTGCAATCGTGGATTGGTAACCCATGGTACGATCATATTAAGAATGAGATGAATGATGTCGCCGTCGTGGGCGACGAGCTGCAGCCGAATATCGAGCTGATCGCGAGTTTGAAGCCAGATCTCATTATCGGCAATAAGGCGAGACAGGAGAAAATATACGGCCAGCTGAAGCAAATTGCACCTACCGTATTCGCGGAAGATTTGGGCGGTGACTGGAAAATTAATTTCAAGTTGTACATGGACGCGATCAACAAGAAGGAAGAAGGGGAGAAGGCGATGACTGCGTTTGACATGCGGGTTGCCGACGTGAAGGCCAAGCTTGGCAGCAAGGCGGCTACGAAAGTGTCCGTCGCCCGCTTCTCCGCCTCACAGGTGCGCATCTACCAGAAGCAGACGTTCTCCGGTGTTCTCTTGAGCCAGCTTGGATTCGCCCGTCCCGCTTCACAGGACAAAGATTCGTTCATCGAGGTGATGTCCAAGGAGACAATTCCGAGCATGGATGGGGACGTGCTGTTCTACTTCGTCACGAAGACGGCGGGCAAAACCGATGCTGCAAAACTCGTGCAAGAATGGATAAACGACCCGCTGTTTAAAAATTTGAATGTAGCCAAGACGAACAAAGTCGTGCAGGTCGACGAAGCGATCTGGAACTCAGCGGGAGGGTATAAGGCGGCCAACCTACTTCTGGACGAGCTTGTCAAATATTTCGATATAAAAAAATAGATGGATGCAGTCTTCGCGGCAAGCTGATGTCGGTACAGCAGACGTCGGCTTGTTTGCCGTGCGGCCGTTGAGTCGGGCGCTGATTGCGGCCGGGGTGGGGGAAAAGTCTGGAAGAATAATGTACAGTGACACAAAAGTACCCTTTTACAAGGAGATTGACACAAAACTCCCCTTTTACGAGGCGGAACACCTACCACCAACTAGCGGAATAACAAATTTCACACTTAAAATACCATTTAAAGTATATAAATGGAAAATCGCCACCGGATGTTTCCTTCCCGCCACCTGTTGTTACTCCCTGGTCTTGAATTCATAAATCTCATCATACATTTCATAGTAATCCTGCTCATTTAGATCTTCAACCTGGTCCAGTTGCTGACAAGCCCCATGACGTAGAGGAAGCAGATCAGCCAGGACAGCGTTCCGCCGCGCTTCATCATGCCGGACTGGGTAAGCAGGAGGGAGATGTCGAATCGGTCCCACAAACTTTTCCGTCTTCCGGTTCAGGACCTTTGCCGGAGTTCCGATTGTCGAACTTGACGCTTTCATGGTCCGAGTTAAAATATACGGGCAGCAACTGAGCCGTAATCTGCTCGAAAGCATCGCCGACAGGCCCGGCTTGGATGTCGTCAGCATCCCAAATCGAGAACGAGCGGCCTCCGAAACCATATAGAGCGTCGTAATAAACGGCACCGGTCACGCTATAGACGGCATTCGAAACTTGGAGTCTTCCCAGCTTTTTGTCGTCTGTAAAGGTCCCGTCCGTTTTCATAAGATCAAGCTGCTCCTTAGTAAACCCTTTGAGCTTGGCGGCATCCAGCTTGATTTTGGCGGTGATATCCTTCACGCGCACTTCTTCGCTGTAACCCTTTCCTCCGTCGTTCCAATCCGCACGCGCGTCATCCTCATTGGCGGTCACCAAGTACGTTTTATCGCCGTATTGGTAGAGCGACATACCGTCCGGCGTATAGGTAGAGTAACTGGGGGTTCGAGAAATTGGAGTAATTTAAGGATTGACTGTTATAAACGCCGCCGCGTAGCAATTAGCTGAGTAGATGTGCTAGAATATGTAAACACATCCCGAATGATGAGGTGATTAACATATATCCAGATCTATGTGTAAGGCTGGTAACTCTGACCGATGCGGAGGAACTTTCGAGGCTAAATCAAGAGTTTAACGGAGGTGAACAAAGACCTCCAGCTAAGATAGTTGAACATCTGAGTAGAAACCATAACGAATTAATCGCCGTGGCAGAGGTTAGTGGTAAAATCGTTGGTTTTGGCTGTGCTCAAAGTTATTATTCATTTTGTTATGAAGAACCATATGGGGAAATTACTGAATTATATGTAGAAGAAGCTGCTCGAAGAAGGGGAATTGCAATTGCAATAATTTCTTGTCTGGAAGAAAACCTTAGAACACGTGGAGTAAAAAGTATGAAGGTACTGACAGGTAGCAAAAATAACGCTGCAATAAAAACGTATGAACATTGCAACTATGTTAAAGATGATGAACAGTTGTTAACGAAAAGGTTGGAGTTAATCAAACGGGAGTAGCAGATGAATTACCTACAAACAGGCAGCGAGTACTTCCACGGCTTTTTCGTATGTTATAAGCCACAATCTGAAGGGGGTTATATGATTGCGCTATGACATTGATATTGCCATAGAAGAAGTAGTTATAGAGTGGAGTTGAAACAGATGGAACAAGAAGTAATCTCCTTCCAGTCTCAATGGGTGGGATTCTCATCCGGAAGAAATTGAGCAGTCTTCTTTTGTTCAGTGCTCCATCGATGTGTGCTTGGGCGGAATGATTGTAAAGCGTGGCTGCGAATTAAGGTCTTAGAGGTATGGATGATTCAAGATTTTGATAATCGTTTTCCGGCCCGAAATGGATGCCAGGGGTATTTGGATGATTTTAAGATGTTCAGGAACACGTACATCTACCATTATGGGAAATGGTTATTTATCAGTGCAGGCGCTGAAGGGGATCTTGGCGTATGGGGGCTCGTAAAACAAACAGATAGTCAGTACCATATGCTAGTATATGCAGATTGGGGCTTTCATAAGAATAATGCTTTTGGAGGCAACATCCTGTTACCTAAGCATGAAATTGAGGAATGGATCGAGCAGGCAATGCAGAATAATCGCTACGAGAAGGCAGAGTAACAGGAAGCAGTCTCGCTAAAGGGATCGGGCCAATGGAGGCCAATGAAGGAGTGTTTCTGTGAAATATTTGACAAAAGAATGGTATGAATTATGCCAGCGGACAGGACTTCATTTTGGCATGAGGGCGCACAAGAGTGCCTACGAACATGACGAAGCACTTTATTTGCAGCTCTATAAAAAGAAGGAAAAGGAATTTATTAGTCAGAGGCGCGAAGTTTACGACGTCGATCCCCGGTTTATGCTGGAGCAGGATGGCGCGCAAATTGTGGCTCTCGATAAATTTTTGAATGGGGATCAGATCGGTGAAGAGGATACAATGGACTATCACATGTCTTCTGAAGAAAGGGATCGGATACAGCAATTAATTGCCGCTTACGATGCCCGGCCTCCTTTTGATAAAATGAAATGTAAGGAAGAATTCAGCGAGATTCAGGAATGGGCATATAAGGAAGCGTTTCATAAACTTCCGGGCGAGCTATCCTCACGCATTGCGGATATGCGGGTGTTTGTACTGGGTTACTGTACGAGAGAGGTATTGCGCGAACTGAAGCAAATGAGCAAAGAAAATGAAAAGCACATGATGCTGGTCTTGGATGAATATAGGCAGGCACAACAAGCGGAGAACATTCCCGAACATATCCGCAGCCAATTCGGTTTTCACGATTGCACAGTGACGGAGCTTACGTCCGGCAAGCAGATGGTTATGAGACTGGACACGCGAGGCGGATTTACCAACAATAACAAGGTTACATTTGATGCAGTCGACAAAATCATCAGACAAGACGAGCACATTGTGGGCAGCTATTGGATTTATAATGAGCTGTATCGTACGGATTGCGGCTATGAAGTCCATATCCTGTTTTCGGGCGAAGGAATGTCTGAACTCATTATTCACTGCGCAGACATTGTTGTAGAACAAGAATGACTTAAATATAGTAGCTAAAGGAGCTGCTGCGGTATAGGTTTAGAGCTAAAGAAATTCTGGAAAGTTATATAGGGCTGTCGTTTTTTGAGTGGAACATCCTCGTCACATCACACAGAGAGAAGGGAGTATCGTGAGCCGGAGGCCGTTTTGCCGTAACAATGATTTGTAAAATTGTATTGGACGGGGCGCGAGCATCATTTGGCAGGAGCACTCGGGCAAGGACTCAGTATTAAAGAAGTTATACAGTCCAAATGTCCTTCAGCCAAATGCTACGTACATTTTGGAGTTGGAACAGAGCAATCTGTCATTGATCCGAAGGGAATTATCGCCGCACTTTCAGAGAGGGACGCTTCTATTGTCGGATGACAAGAATATAGTCCGATTATGATCCGCAGAAATTGCGGATTTTTTATGTGCGACGGGCAGTCGTAACTGTAGCGAGTTAATCGCTACGAGTAATCCGTTAAAAGCAGCGGTTACGTTACCATAGGTAAACACGAACCGAGAGCTTGGAAAGATGATTTATCGAGGGTGAAAGTCCCTCCTCAAGCGCTCTGGTGCGATTTGGGAAGCCTAATCTAGGGCAATATCGCGAGGTAGTTGTCTGAAGGAGATGCGGACAATCGAGAGACCCGCAGGCGGATGAGCAGACCCAAATGCGAAAGCGTGAAGCACGCAGCGGCAGGATAAGTCGGCGAAAAAAAATCGTTGTCCAATGAACCAGACGGAGGGCGGTGGCTTATCAAGTGAAGGTGCTGGGTATGTTCAGAAGGAAGATACGATGACCCCGTGAGGTTCTCTGCTCACCTGGAAAGGATGGCTGTATATAAGGCTTCGCCGAAGTTGTAGACATGGCAGAGAATGCAGACGTTCTCGTAGTACGGGAGTAGGCAGATGACCAAACATCTGCTGAACGGAAGGGGAGCGACCTCGTGGACAAACACTTGAATGTAGCCAGAGTTGGTTGATTTGCTGATTCGGATGGAACAATATATTGCATATTAGAATCAGCATTGGTTGAAAAACGAATTTGAGAAGTTCACGTAGTACGAATCGAAAAAATGACACATTAGCAGTAACTGTGCAACGACACAAAACTACTCAATTTAAATCATCGGAAAACTGCATATTTGTCTATAATAATTAAGCACACTTATGTCGCATCAGCGCGACATAAGTGTGCTTAATTATTGATGGTGCGACACAATTAAACTTGAATAATTCTCAGGTCTAATCTCTCACTCTCTAATGGGTGGGGGGGAACTATTGGGGAACTTTAATGCAGGAGCTGCTTATGCCGCAGCTTCTTTTTGGTTTGTTCAAATCGGGCAGGAGAGTTTAACAATAATTGTCTTTTACCAGCCTTCCCCTAAATTATTTGTTATCATGTTTGGTAGTGACTTTATTTTGGTGGAGTTTAACATTCGGGGTGGGGGACTGACATGATACTAGCTCATCGACAAGAGGGCTCGAAACAAAACGATCGCCATGTGGAGCAAGCAAACGAAGAGAAACGGAGGATGGAAGAAATGAATATTAAATTCGAAGCGCTGATCTATGCCTTAAGCCGAAGGTTCAAGAAGGATATCATCTCGGCCGACTGCCAAACCATGCCGTTACAGGGCGGAACTGTGGGAAATGTGTACCTGGTAACGG
Source organism: Paenibacillus tianmuensis (assembly GCF_900100345.1). GTDB lineage: Bacteria > Bacillota > Bacilli > Paenibacillales > NBRC-103111 > Paenibacillus_G > Paenibacillus_G tianmuensis. The sequence continues at coordinate 35,943 of NZ_FMTT01000023.1, forward strand.
GGATCGCCGAAACCGCGGATGGAGAAAAATTGCCATACCGAATCGTTCTGAAAATCCAGAAGAAATGGGAGCGTTACGGCGATCCGGGTTCATGGCGCCGGGAATATGATCTCTATGCGTCTGACTTGGGAGCGACGTTCTCGGATGCCTTCCGCTGGCCGACATGTTATCACGCCGAGATCAATGCCGAAGAAAATAAATTCCAGCTGTGGCTGGAATTTATCGATGGCGTAACCGGTTTAGACTTGACCGGTGACATGTATGAACAGGCCGCGCTGGAGTTAGGATGCTATCAAGGCAAGCTGTATGCGGAGCAGCCCGCTGTGCTACAGAGCCTGACCAACCTGAGCCATGCGGATTTCATGAAGAATACGTATCTGCATTACCGGTCATGGCCGGTCGTCTACGATTATATACGCTCGGAGGACTGCGAATTCCCGCAGCACGTGCGGCAAATGCTCATCGACATCGATGAGCACACAGACGAGATACTCGCCCGCATCGAAAAATTGCCCCTCGTGCTATGCCACCGGGACTTCTGGGTGACCAACCTGATCTATGCCGACGGGAAAATCGCCCTCATCGACTGGGATACATCCGGATGGGGCTACCTTGGCGAGGACCTCGCAAGCCTGATTGCGGATGAAGCGGATATCGATCACATGGTCGAATACTACCAGCGATGTGTCCCCGCGTATTACAAAGGCTTTTCGGAGTATGCGGATGTATCCCCTATCGCCGATCATTGCGTCTACGAGCTGATCCTTCTCGTATTCGGGTACAGGCTTGTGGAGTGGTATCTCCACACAGAGGACGATGACGAGAAGACGAAGCGTGTCCATACGCTCCAAAAAATCTATGAAATGAAGACCAGCCCTGTGCAGATTTGACTCTAAAAAAAGAACTCCGAAAACCCTTGAATGATTAAACATTGTATCCAATAAAAGTTATGTTGAATTCGACCTTCTGAGTCCATGGGGGGAGAGAAGGATTAAAGTAAGCGCGCCTGGAAGATTCAGCATATATAACGGGTGGTATGTGTATTCGGTTGTGGTGGTGACAAGGATAGGATAAACAGGCCGCTTATGGGTGAAATCTCCGGAAGGATCGCGGATTTTACCATAATCACTTCCGACAATCCCCGTACGGAGGAGCCTTACGCTATTATCAGGGAAATTGAAGAAGGTATAAAAAAGACAGGTGCTGAATTTATAGCAATTGTAGACCGTAGGGAAGCTATCAAATACTCTATCATAAATGCCAAACCCGAGGATATAATAATCCTGGCAGGCAAGGGTCATGAGACATATCAGATTTTTAAACCATTCATTTTGATGAGCATGAAGTTGTAAAAGAAATTATTGATGAGCTGGGATGTATCTGAAATAAATGTTCAGCAAACGAAGGACAAACAAAAATCAGAATGATTGAAAATCATCGCATCACCGATTGGAACCATTCCGATCGGTGATTTAACTTCGGTGATTTAACTTATCAGAACTTATTTTTATTCTGATTAAAAAATGGGGTTGTTATATGAAAATTCAATAGTGACAAGGGATTTAACCGGATTCTTGACATATGTACAAAATACGAGTTTTGTGAATATGTATAATGATTTTAATATGTATATTTTCTTGATATCCCCACACAGGCTAGCCTTCTTCGCTACAGAGCTTTTCACGGGCCTGATTCTTTAATCGCAGATACTTCATACTTAACTTTGATTTCTTCACGATGATCCCTTTAGCTTTCGTACATTGCGGTTATTTTCCGGCTTGAGCTGACCGTTGTCTTACTGTAGCTATTCCGATTCCCTAAAATTTCTTCATGCATTTCATACTTTTGAAGGCGTGTCCCCTTTCAAGAATTTTGACAACTTTGTGTCACTAAATATGTGATAAATACACTATGTGATAAATACACTATGTGATAAATTCACATTAAATTAACAGTTCGAAACCCGGTTGAAACGTAAGGTTTTCTGTGTTAAAATCAATATGTGGATTTAGCACACGATGTAATTATCACATATTGGAGGTTATGCATTGTGGCACGTCAAGGAACTCTTGTCGCGTTAAAAGCTATTATAAAGCTGTATTGCATTGATTATATCGACCAAAACGCATATGGATACGAGATCACCGAAGCTGTTTCTTCTCGTCTGAAGCCTTTTGGTTTTAGCCCACACCATTCAGAAGTTTACCGTACTCTTCACGAAATGGCCGACGAAAGTATGATTCTCCGGCATGAACGGCACATCGGCCCTCGTCAAAAAGTCGTTTACTACACGTTTACTGATGATGGCCGTGCAGCAGCGGCAGCATACAAGAAAACATTGAAAGAAAACCTTGACCGTTCTATCGCACTCCTCAATGCTGCTGTCGCAGATAATTACTCATAGGCCGATTTGTAGTGTCTAAATATTTTTCTTCAAGAGATAACCAATTAAGAAATACATCGGTTGAAAAACGAAAAAAGTGCTCAACTCTCCCCACAGAGTTGAGCACTTTTACTACAAATCGTGTACTTGATCTTTGAATCTCTTCCAACATATTAGAAGGTTTCTGCCGCTCTAGCTGCTCTTTCAATTCCATTTTGAATAATATCTACCGCTTTATCCTGGAACTGATTGTGACCTTCTACGATAACTGTTGTAAGGTCTTTTATACCAAAAAAATTCATCATGTTCGTTACATAGTTTACGGACATTTCCAAAGAGGCTTTAGGTCCTTCAGAATAGACACCACCTCTTGCATTTAAGAGTGCTACTTTCTTGTCAGAGAGTAAACCAACTGAACCTTCTGAAGTATATCGGAAAGTTTTACCCGCTTGACATAAATAATCAAAATACGTATGTAACACAGCAGGTACGGTAAAGTTCCATAGAGGAAACGCAAATACAACCTTATCAGCTTCGAGAAACTGTTTTAGATACTTATTCACAGTTTCTGTAGCTTCTTTTTCTTCTGAATTCAATTCCATACCTGTCGCCAATTTAAAAATACCGTTAAGTGTATTTGCATCATAATAAGGTAGATTTTCTGAGAACAGATCAAGCTCGATAATCAGATCTTCAGGATGGGACTCTTTATAACTATCGAGAAAAGCCTTATAAAGTTTTACACTAACAGCCTGTTCGATTGGACGGAAATTTGCTTTTACAAATAAAACTGTAGACATTAGAATCCTCCTCGGTTAATGAATCCATTTTTAAGATATCAACAGCAAGATTTCGTTTAAAGTTGCCACAAATGCTCTGCTTGATATGTTCACATTATAGTGAAAATCTTCTTTGAAAAATATATTCAATACATCTATTTTGGGCAGTTAGGAGACAGAATCAGATAAATGCCTGAGAAATGAAGATGTATTTTGTCTCCCTGCCGCTCACTGTGCCTGCTGGCGAACAAATGATTTTACACCGCGATAAATATAGGTATTGTAACCCAAAGAATACCTTCCTGCATATATTACATTAGCCCACCTTAGAAAAGGAGTGAAATAAAATGGCGTTTTTGCCTCCACCTGGACCACCGCCTGGAACGATTGGGCAGCAGGGGCCTGTATCCCCTCCTCCACCTTTTGAACCGCCCATTTCTGCTTTTGCTGTTGACCCCCGAGCTATTTCCCGTTGCTTGTTTCGAAACACTTTTGTTTGGCTTACGAATGGGAGCCGTTTCTGGTTTTTTCCAACCTTTGTTGGACGCGTTTCGGTTACTGGTTATAGGTGGACCGGTAGGTTTTGGGTGGTCTTTGGAATTAGTCTAAGAGAAATTAGCTCATTTTCATGCTTTTAAATTTTTTATCAGCTTCCGCAATCAACGCATTTTGAGTTATCGATAAAGCCCATCTGAACAAAACACCGGTTTTGGTGAAGATGTTCCATAAAACAATAAGGGGGCTGTCGCGGCAGCTCCTTCGCTTTTATAAAACTTATCCGCAATAACATGCCAGATGGAGAGTTATTTCACTCGCCGGTAAACCGTAAGCTTTTTCATACTGATTCGATGCATAGCCTCCGTCGCGGTAACCGAATATAACGCCTTCGTCTCCATAGTGCAGACTCAACCTTTCTGCCTCGCGGTAGACGCCCTGCCCTCCGGCAAAAAAAATTTCCGCTGACCCTCGAGGCGTTACCCCCGAGTTCGGATATAAACCCCTAGTCCAAGGCTCAGCGAGACTTGAACCCGCCTGCTGCCACACACGCACTACGGCTTCCGCTGCTAGGTGGGGCCTATTTGACGTTCACGGAAATCATCATGAATCAAATTGATTTCCTTCTGTTTAATGTTTTGAAATATACAAGAAATTTGTATCGTGCTCATCATCCCATTTCAAATTGTAAAAACCTCTTACGACTTACGGTGTCGCATTTAGCTCAAACGTTGCAATTTTCTCAATGTAATCTCAATGGACTTGCACACATCTCAACACTTTACTATATGCTGTTTTCAAAGGCGAGGTGGTGAAAATCAAAAAAGTGTATTAGTTCTCATCATATCTGGATATTAGGGGATTGGATTGTTTCCTATACTCTCGGATTACGAGTTTTGAATTACTTTCATAAGAAGAGGTGAGTTCGCATGTACTATTGCACCGTTTGTTCAAAATTACACAATGAAAGATATTCCCATGGAATTATTTTCGAGAAAGGATTTTATATAGAACCAGGAACTGGAGGAAGGTTTCATCTAGGTATGTGTGGTAAAGAAGACGATAGAGGTATTCAAACACTGGAGAAAGATTGTTCCATCATGGAAACTATACGCACTTATTCTCATGCATCTATATAAATCGTGATGCATTTAGCGGCTATTAATTCTTTCAGCCACACGAACATCTGTTGGTTTTGCTTCTTAGCTTCTTCCAGCGGCGTTTCGTGCACCCCGACTTATGCGGAGTTACCGCCCGCCAAAGCCTCCGGAAGAAGTCGTAGAAGGTACCGATGCCAGGCGTAATAGTGCGAAGCGCACGGACTCTGTTATCCACGCTCATCCCGAGCTTGGTCATGAGCAGCGTACTGCGCGGCATGAACGGTGAAGGAGAGGTCAATGCGCTGTAATCCAGAAGATCAGGTGCCCATCGATCGCCTGCTGGATTTCGGCCTTTGGCCGCTCTCCCGTCGGGACTTGCACCCTTGAGCATAGTACGCTGCCATGCGTACAAAAACATCACCAGTAATGGCGATGTCGGCATATGATCAGATTTAAGTCTGATAGCTTTTTCCTAAAAGAAAAGCTCCCCCAGACGCCGCCGAAATGGCTATCAATCAAGGCGCCTCCGGCGGCTAACGAAATCCAGGTATACCTCTTCCAACGTCGGAAACCGCTCAGCGGGAATTTCCGCGGCCCTGCTATTGCCGAGCGTCTCGTGCAGCATGACCGATTTCCACTGCTGCGGCGATTTCGGCCCGGACATGACCCCACCCGCCAAGAAAAGCACCTGATCGACCCAATCCTCGATCTCCATAAACATATGACCGACCAGCAGTATGATGCAGCCGTTCGCATGTTCGTGCAGGAGATTCATCACATGGGCCCGCTCTTCCAAATCCAGCCCTTCCAGAGGCTCATCCAGAAGCAGCAGATGCGGGTCGCTGAGCATCGCTTGAGCGATCGACAATCTTCTTCTTTGGCCGGTGGATAACGATTTGATGCGGAATTGCCCGAATCGGGCAAGGCCAAAGTCCGTCAGCACCTCCGCAACCCTGTCCGGAATTAGGCGGGGCGGGATTAGCTTCATTTCCGCCGTATAAGTCAAAAAATGTTCCGCCTTCATCTCCTCGTATAAGGAAAATTGCTGGGAAACGTAGCCGAGCCGTTCCCGAAACCGTTTGCCCCCGAGCTGTCTATCCTGCAGTGTAAAGCGAATGTCGCCTTTGCCGAATGTCCGGATGCCGGCAATGCATTCGAGCATCGTCGTTTTGCCGCTTCCATTGGGGCCGAATAAAGCGTTTATTCCCGGCGACAAGGAAAACTCCACACCTTCAAACACCCAAGGAGCCGACGACGAATGGCGGAACGCCGCTTTGCGCACATCAAGCCGGATCATATCGCCCATTATCCCCTTTCCCGCCTTTTCGGATTGTCTGGCAAGCGACGAAGAAGAGAATCCCCGTTATCGCGAATGCGATCATGCGGCTGCTTCCCCAAAATGCATAACCGGTGTCGCTCATGAAATAAAAAGGCCCGAGCAAGTCCCTCAATGCTAATTGCGCCGCCCATACCGCCAGCGACAAACCGGCTCCAATCCGCGGCCCAAAAAGGACGATGGCGGCAAATGCCAGCGCGGTGCAAAAGCATAAAGGCGCCAACCAACCGATGATAAATGCGAACAACGGACCGGTCTGACCGGTCAGCGATAAGAGGACGCTTGCCGTCAAAGCCAGTACCATATCATACAGAACGATGATGCCCAGCCTTCCCATCATCATCTCGACCGGAGAGACCGGGAAAGTCGCCTCCAGCTTGGACATCGGCGTGCCATACGATCTCAACGTTTTCCTTCATAACGGCGCGCGTACTCGTATATTTGCCGGATCGCCTCGGGAAAATGCGCTTTCCTGAACGCTTCATACACTTTGTTCATCGCCAAGTAAACCGGGTGCGGCACACCGTTCCATTTATGCATGCTCGGGATAAACAAAGGTTCGCCCTGCCCGTTACCGTTATGCCTGATCGATTGCGATATCGCTTCCGTCATATATCCGGCCAGTTTAGATAAGGAGACGGACATAATGTTTGCATCAAGAACCGTTGCCCGCAAAAGATCCTCGTCGAAATAAGACAAGCCGTTAAAGGTCATCGAAGCAGGATGGTTCGGGTAAGACAAATAGTAGAAGCCATTGCTATCGATCGGTTTAAGAAATTCACCTTTGATCGGTGGCGATCTGTATAGCAACTGGTTGTTGAACGATTCGTTTTGCACCCGGCCCGGATAATCCGCGCGGATGAAATGTATGCGACTCGGATAAAAAGCATCCGGATTGAGCATCTTCGCTATTTGGGATAGCTCCGCATAATGTGCAAGCAGGTTGCCGGCAATGCTCTTCGCCCGGGACGGAGGAATCTGATTCGATAAAACGATCGAAACCGTCGATTGGTGATTCGATTCCCTCCACTCGGTCATATTCCCACCAATGAGGTTGAAACCGCGAACGCCCGACGCATCGAATACGACACGCTGTCTCCCATCCGCCGCTTGGGAATTCTTCCGCTCCCCGTTCGCGATAAGCTGCATCCGTCCGCCCGCTTCAACCTCCACATGAAATTCGGCAGGCAGCCGGTAAGGCTCGCTTTCTCTAACGGCTTCATCCACAACGGGACTTGACAGTCTTTCGTCGAAACGTACTTGCTCCAATTCGGCCAGCCTGTCGGTTCCCGGGTAAGGGTACCATCCGTAATATCCCGGCAGGAACAGCTTATCCGAATCGACAAACACTCTTCGCTCCCAATGGGCATCAAGGGAATCGTCGATTCCTCCAGATCCTTGCGGATCATACCAATCGTTGATCGTACCTGCATATTCCATCGTCGTCTCCACCACCGTTCGAGGCTGAACGGGCCGAGCCGGGACAACCCATACGACATCCTCTTCGGGCTCCCACTCGAAGGCTGCGGCATCCCTTCGACCTTTACTTCATGGATTTGGAAATGATGCCGGAGCGACAGCGGAAAGCGGTCAATTGCCTCCTGGCCTCCATGGTGCAATTGGATCGCGCTCTGCACTTCCATGAGGTGCTTTTCCCCGATATTCACCTTCAAATCGTATTTGAGTGCCGTCAGCATGGCGTACTTCCGGCCCAGAAGGAGCATGTTCTTATGCTGCTGCGTCAGTGGATTCACGCTCGGGTCCGCTTCTTCACCTGCCAGAAACCGTTCGACAGCAATTCGATTGATCTCCGAAGGATTTTCCTGAAACAGCTTTCTGTAAAATGCGAAATTCCCTTTGGACGATTCGGTACGCTCCTTCCATATGGACGCATAGCCGAGGACGCTCATAACCATTGTGACGACGGCTGCGGCGGCAATCGGGTACAAGACGGTATTCCGACTCTTTTCCTTTCTTCCCCTCTTCGCGCTGTACACGATTCCTCCGAATAAGAGGACGATCAGCGCGGTATGGAACAAACGGAGAAGCCCGTATGCCGTAGCGTCCGTAAAGCCCCATAATTCCGAATAAAAGCCCAACCGGGTTAAGTCGGTTAATCCAATATCGGCCAAATAGGTCCACTGGGCCGGCATCCATTCGAGAAAAATAACATTGGCCAAAAACAAAACAGCCGCGACAATCGCCAAGCTGTACAAATAAACGATGCGGTTGCGGGTCCAAGTGCCGATCCAATAACCGAGCAAGATCGTAAAGGTCGTCGGAATGACGAATGAGCCGAGCATAAATAATCCTGCTGACATAGAGGAAAACGTCATTCCCGCACGCAAAGCATGATAGGCGTAAAAGCACGCGGGCAGCAGGGAGAGCGCGCCCAGCGGAATAATCAAGGCGAGTAGTCTGGCCGCAATCAATTGTACGGAACGATAGGGCAAAGCGTCTTGTATCGGACGAATCTTCACTGCGGTATCTCTTCGCGCAGCCGATACAGCCAAAAATGGTGCCATCATAAACATAAACCACATGAACTTGTAGGAACTCGATAGGGTATACCACCCGATATCATCCGCATACGCGTTATTGATCAGGGAGATTGCCCAAGCCCCGCCTGTTACGGCCAGCAGGATCAAACCGAACCATCCCCGGAACATAAGTTTCCATTCGACGACGACATATTTCCAAATAGCAATCATGGCAGCGGCACCTCCGGCTTCATGACATCCATATAAGCATCCTCCAACCCACTTGCCGCCGGCTCCGCGCCTTCAAAGGGCTTGGCTCCATCACTGGACAACACGTGTGTTTCCCGACCGTAAGCCGTCTTCCGGGAGGAGAGTACTTTGAGGTGCAGTTTGATGATATCGAACCGGGTCTCCTCGACCATTCCCGTCCATACCCGGCCCTTCACCCGTTCAAGCAGCTGCGCTTGCGTGCCTTGGTAGACGACTCGGCCCTCTTTCATCATGGCAAGCCGATCGCAGCTGCAGCCGATATCGGCCGCGATATGGGTCGACAAAATGACAATACGATCTTTGACCATTTGATTAAGCCACTTGCGAAAACGAATCCGCTCCTCCAGATCGAGTCCCGCCGTCGGTTCGTCAACCATAATCAGCTTCGGCGATCCGAGCATCGCATGAGCGATTCCGATCCGCTGCTTCATACCGCCGGAATAGCTCCCCATCCGCTTCTTCGCTTGATCGGTCATATTCACTTGTTCCAGCAGCGAAGCAACCTCCTCTTTCCGCTTGCGCGAATTCGTTATTCCTTTCATCAGCGCCACATAATCGAGATACTCGGAACCGGATAAGTTGCCGTATAAACCGAACTCCTGCGGCAAGTACCCGAGCACCGCCCGAATCGCCTATGTGGCTAAAAAGATTTGGTATGGCCGCAATTTTTTTCGAAACATTTGGAATGGATAAAGCACTGCGCTCGCAATGACAAACGTTGAACCTTCGGATTCGAGAATGAAGTTAAACTTTCTTACTCTAAAAAAAGCACGCGACAGGATTATCCTGTGCGTGCTTGGATCTTCTTATTGTTCCTCCAACTCATCGGGTACATCGTATTTATTGATATGCGAAGTGATCGCCTCGACGGCTTCGTTTACATCCGTCGTCGCAGGCACTTCGTTCACCACGTCGTCCGTCTGGTCATAAAAATTCAACCGGTTCGCCTCGGCCGCTTTCTCTTTGTCACTTTCTTTCATCCTCAAGATGCCTCCTTCATAGCATACGTTCGCCTTTACTATACACGAAGTTAATATTTGTTATGCATAAAATGACGCAAGATAATTTCCCGATCGCTTCCATTTAAGATGATGATGTTTACTTCTCTTCATTGAAAAAAAGAGTGATTCCCTATGTTCTTTCGTCAATATCTTCACACGAACCCAATTGCATTAATTTCAAGTCGCACGCCGCTGCCGTTTTCTACGCCACGCATACAATACCATAAAACCGAGAACACTCATTCCCGTGTCCAGCAGCCCCGCTTCCGGCCCGAAGTCCCCACCGGTTAGCCAGCTTAAATGCGTTTGAAACGAGGCCGCGAATATCCCGTTCACATCGCTCCCGCTGACGGCTAGCCCATGACCTCGATGGAATAAAGCAAGAATTGTCGACAGACTCCCGAAATCCTGCTAAAATGCACTATAGACTTCCCCCTATAAAAGAATAAAGGTGAAAAAATAATGCTATCTTTTTCCAGATTAAGTAAGTGCAAACCCCCTATCCCGTAATTTCTTTGCCGGCCCATTGAGATTTTTGAATTATAGGGGGAATTGGCTATGCAAAGAAAAATCTCATCACCATCATTACTGTTGTTAATTGTCCTTGTGGCTTTTCCGCAAATTAGCGAAACGATCTATACACCTTCATTACCGGATATCGCGAAGAGCCTGCATACAACCGGCAATGCGATCCAACTGACACTCAGTATATATTTCCTCGGTTTCGGCGTTGGCGTTTTTTGCTGGGGAAGGCTTTCGGATTCTATTGGGCGGCGTCCCGCTATGCTTTGGGGAATCTTGGTTTATGCCCTAGGCAGCTTGGGATGTTACCTGTCCGGTTCGGCTGAATGGTTGCTAGTAAGCCGATTCATTCAGGCTTTTGGCGCCAGCACCGGCTCGGTGGTGACTCAAACCATACTTCGTGAGAGTATCGAAGGAGCCAAGCGTCATGCGGTGTTTGCTCAGATCTCTGCGGCACTTGCCTTTACACCGGCCATCGGGCCGTTAATTGGAGGATGGGTCGATCAAGCGTTCGGTTTTAGAGCTGTGTTCTTCACTCTGGTTGTGATGAGCGTCGCCATTTTTACGTACACAATGGTTTCTCTGCCCGAGACAAGAGTATCCACGAGCTCCGGCATTCGTACGTTTTCTGTAGCTAAGCGCTTGATTTCTGACAGAAGAATATGGGCATTCGGTTTTCTCATAGGAGCATCAAACGGCATACTGTTCAGTTACTACGCCGAGGCCCCGTTCATTTTTATCGAGTTTTTTCACATGAGTCCGGGTGTGTTTGGTTTTTTAGGAATTTTCGTGGCGCTGTCTTCCATTATTGGTGCAATGCTGTCGAAAAAACTGCTAAACCGGGTCCCGGCAGAAAAAATTATTTTTCTTGGTTCCCTCGTCACGATGGCGGGGGCCGTATGTCTCACCGTTCTTGCACTTTATGGCATGAGTCCTTCCGTAGCAGGATTGGCATTCATGGTAGCTTCGATCTTTATCCTCCTGCTAGGAATCGGTATGGCCATTCCTAACTGCCTGAGTCTGGCGCTCGTCAATTACGACGATGTCCTTGGTACCGCGGGCGCTATTTTCGGATTGGGCTATTACATGGTGGTCAGCCTGATTACCAGCGGGATGAGCTATCTTCACGATGGTTCGTTATTAACCATGCCTATCTATTTTCTCGTATTAGCGATAGGTATGGCCTTTGTGAGCAAGAAGCTTTAAACATTGGGAAGCCGGTTCTCTCTAAGCAGAGAATCGGCTTCTCTGCATTCCCCCCGCTAAGCGCCCTCGACTGATGGCCAAAAAAATAGGCTCCCGGGCGGGAGCCTAAACTTAGTTTTCGACAACGATTTTAACGGCTTGGCCGATTGGCGGCAAGCTTTTGGTCAAGATCGGACCATAGAAGGCATACACTTTATCGCCTTTTTTAAGCTGATCTGCGGCAACCGGTTGATTATCCTTCGTTCCGATCACAGGTGTATCCCCTGCCACATTCAGGACTACCGTGTCATGCGATCCGTCGCTAAGCTTATTCCCTTTGATCGTAAGACGCGTTGTCCCCTCAGCCGAAGAAGTAATCTCCTCGATCTCGCCTGCCGTACCTAAAGTTTGCTGCGCGGCAGAGCTCTGTTTCACGATAATTTTTTTCGCATGGGTCATCGGCGGCATGCTCATGGCCATCGCCAGACCATGCTCCGCTTCAATGAACACGCCCAGCTGCAAATCGGCAAGCGTCAGCTTCTGGTTATTGTCGGATACGATTTCCGTTTCGCCCGAAATGTTCAGTCGGACGCCGTGCCCATAGCCGTTAAGGCCGATCTCTCCGCCTTTATCGCGATAGGTGATGCTTGTGATCGTTCCTTGCTTGGTCGTGTTCAAAACCTGTTCTTCGCTTTCTTGCTTCTTGGAATGGATAGTAATCGTACCCGTCGCGTTCACCTTCACTTGAAGCTTCATCACCTTTTCGAAATAGGACAGCGGCACATACGTTTTTTCATTCGTTAATTCCGGCGCCGCTTCGAGCGGAACAAGCATTTTGGCAAAGCTGTATTTGTCTTGTCCGATCTGAAGGGTTAGCCATTGGTTGCCTTGAACCAGTTCCAGCGACTGGGTATCCTGCTTCCAGGTCAGCTTATAGCCAAGCGCTTCGGCTGCAGCGCGAATCGGTACCATAATTTGATTTTTAGCGCCTACGTATATTGGGTTCTCTTCGGGAGAGAATCCTTTTCCATCGATCACGAGAACAAACTTAAGACCGCCGTAGGAATCCTGCGGAGCAGGAGCGGAAATCGGCAGCGGTTTTACCGTCGCAGACTCGCCTGGAGCAGCGGACACGACGTTGGTTGCCAGCAGCGCGCCGGCCAGGACAGTCCCGAGTACTTTGAATGGTTTCATGATGTCACATACCTCCTGTTATAACCTTATGTAAGAGAACAAACCTTTGAGCTAAGGCTCCATATTTGCTGTTCTCAATCTCCTAAACGCGATGTCCGGATAAAATGTTGCACGGCAGGGAGTTCCAAGCAAAAAAATGCCTGCTCTCGAAACCGAGGGCAAGCGTCTTGATGTTGTTCTTCGGATGTTCATGGGATTGTCAAAGAAGCTTTTTCTCCATACATATACTGCTGGGGCAATCCACATATTCTCCAAAAGGATCGATATCGATAAATCCGAATTTCTTGTACAACGCTATCGATTCGGGCTGCATAGGCCCGGTTTCGAGGAATAAGGATCTAAATCCTGCCCGCGCCGCTTCCTGCTCCAAAAATGACAAGATACTTGACGCAATTCCTTTATTTCTGAACGAAGGATCTACAAAAATCCGTTTCAATTCGGCAGCCTGTGCGTCTAGAGGACGGTAAGCCCCGCAGCCGGCAGCCACACCGTTACAACAAGCGAGGACGAATACCATCTCGTTAACCTTGGCCCCTTCCAAATCAACGCCAAACACTTCGTCCGCAGGGTACAACGAATATAAATAATCGTCCAGTTTCGCAATCAATGCGATCAAATGCTCATTGTTCGGCTCCACGACTTGTATTGTGAACGTTTCCATTCTCTGCTCCCTCTGTATAAAATCTAGTTCCGATTACACAGAATCCACTTTATTCCGACAACCATCATATCTTGATTTGTTACATAACATTACATAAAATAGATCACGTCTATCCGCTGAGGTTTGGACACATGTTGCATCTCGATAAATACACGATTTGCTTCAATGATAAACTCTCCTAAAGGATCGCTGAATAAATGTGAGAACTCTCCAAGTCTGGAGAGTTCTTTTTTTACTACATCAGAAAGTAAAGGTTTTCACTTTATACTTTGGCTGATTCCGCTACGGTAAACGCGCTCGTCCAAAGGACCGCGTAAGCCGTTTATCCTTGTGAGTGTACATAATACCATCGGTAGCCTGTTTGTTGAACGTTTAGCTTCCAATGCTTACCACTAACTTACCGGCAAATCGTTTGTAGAGCTGCTTCATGAACTTAGAATCAGTTATGCATTCCATGAAGCAAGACAGTGTTAACCGACGGAACAGAGGGGATGGGATAATCCAGCCATTGCTATTACTCGATATGATACCGAACAGCACCTTTGAAGTCTACCGAATCTTGATTGGAAGTCAACTTGGCTTGGAATATACACCGGTCACCGCGGGCGAAGGATTCCGTATATTCAAATGGAATACAGGACTTGGTAAAAGCAATACGCTTCACATGGAAGGCAGGACTGCCTGCAGCGGTTTGAAGCAGTTTGGCGGTTTCCTTGGACAAACTGACACACTCGTAGGTTTCGGTAGCGTGTCCCATCTGGACATGGTATTCATCGCGTAGCAGACGGTACAGCGATTGAGAGGTGAAATCGACTGTTTCCAAAGATGGAAACTTGGTCATGGGAAGATACGTATGTTCAAGAAGAATCGGTTCTCCATTTGCTTTTCGTATCCGGCTTAGACGTAAAACTTGCTCATCATAAGGCAGATTCAGCATATTGCCGATGGTTAAACCTGCGGAAAATATGATGCTCTCGAGTACAATGGATTCCGGAACAGCCTGTAAAACTAGCATGTCTTCCGTAAAATTATACAGATGGTCTAACGTTCGGTGTAACTTCGGTGAAGCGACGGTGGAGCCGCGACCTCTCCGGCGAACAATAAGTCCTTGTTCCGAGAGCTGATCCATGGCAAGTCTGATGGTGGTACGGCTTACTTGCAGCCATTTACAAAGTTGGCTCTCGGAGGGAAGCGGATCACCAGCCTTCAACGATCCGCTTTGAATGGCCTGTTTCATCGTTTCAAGCAATTGGGAATAAAGTGGCGTGTCAGATTCCGTATCATTCATTTTAAAATTCAAGAGCCATGCGGGGAGTTGATGATTCATAGCATTACCTGCTTCCGGTTGTAATAATGGATCGTCTTTACTTGTATGATACTTTACAAACATTAAAGGAGCAAGTCACGGTTGAACTTAAATCAAACGTATGATACATTTGATACATAACATATATTAGGAGGAACTACAATGACCACTGTTCAAGATATTGCTAAGATGATTGACCATTCCCTCTTAAAGCCGGAACTCACAGAACAAGAGGTACGTGAAGGTTGCAGAATCGCAAAACAATACGATGTCGCGTCCGTATGTGTAAAGCCTTGCGATGTGAAAATTGCCCAGGAGGAACTTCAAGGTACCAATGTCCTTGTCACGACAGTTATTGGGTTTCCACACGGGTCGAATTTGACCCAGATCAAAGTACTTGAAGCAGAAGAAGCGATTCGTGACGGAGCAGTTGAGCTCGATATGGTTCTGAACATAGGAAGACTGTTATCCCGCAGGTTTGATTATGTAGAACAAGATATCCGAGCAGTGGTGGAGATTGCCCATAATCATCAAGTAGCCGTCAAGGTGATTCTTGAGAATTGCTATCTAACGGATGAACTGAAAGAGATTGCTTCTCGTTTGTGCGAAAACGCCGGAGCGGATTTTATCAAAACTTCAACCGGTTACGGTTCGGGTGGAGCAACGATTCCAGACCTTGAATTGATGCGCCGCGTCACCGGACCACGTGTACAGATAAAAGCCGCTGGAGGTGTACGCACATTGGACAATGCACTCGCGATAAGGGCAGTCGGCGCATCCCGATTCGGTGCGACCGCAACCATTGCTATTTTGGAGGGAGCCAAAAAGCGAGTAGTGAACGGAGGAGTTCTACAGGCTGACAAGAACGCTCTAGGTAAGGGATATTAATAACTTTGGCTTAAAGCTGACGTCTGCTCGTAGTTCCACAGCATTGCTTGTTATGCGTCGAATCGCCATATCTCTATGTTTTGCTCCAACAAAAAGCAGACCAAAACTGGAATAAAACAGGCCTGGTCTGCTTTTTGTTATCAACTTTCCATCAAATCACTGAACTCTCGTTCCCTATAGTTCATCCCGAACGATCTCATCCAGCCCAAGGCTTACGAATAAAATCATTGTACGCTTCCTTTGAGTTCCTGATAAGCAACGCTCACCTGACGAGGTATGTCAACATGTGACAAATAGTTTTTACCTTTCTTCCACTTACTTTGCGGGTGGTGACAGCTTCGCTGGTACTGCCCCTTCATACGCCATGGAAGGGATGCGGGAGCGGTTTTCCTCCCATGCAATAATTGCACGATCGCTTCCCAGAAACTTTTCAAACCTAATCTCGTATAACAGAATAACGAACCTAAAAGGAGGTTTTTCGGATGTATCTTCTAGCTATACTGCTCCCTCCTGTAGCCGTTCTATTTTGCGGAAAACCGATACAGGCCCTTCTCAACTTTATTCTGACGCTCTTCTTCTGGCTGCCGGGCGTCATTCACGCTTGTCTGGTCGTTCACGAACGCAAGCAGGATCAACGGATGGAAAGAATGTCCCGGAACTCGTACAGGTAATTGGGTATGGGAAGCGGGTCACCGCAAAAAAACACTTCTCTCATCGGAAGTGTTTTTTGTTTTTAAGGGTTGTATTTTGTTGTTGACTCTAACGTTACTTTATACTCTATAGTGATGCTTGAAAGGAGGTCTCGACGATTCCGGTGAAAGTGAAAGAGGTTGCGGATTTAGTCGGCATCAGTGTGCGCACGCTTCATCATTACGATGCGATTGGATTATTGACCCCGGATGGGACTACGGAAGCCGGGTATCGCTTGTACTCTGACGATAATCTTGAAATGCTGCAGCAGATTTTATTTTTCAGAGAACTTGACTTCCCTTTAACGAAAATCAAAGAAATGATACACAGTCCTTCCTTTAACCGTCTGGAAGCGCTGGAGCTGCACCGGAACATGCTGTTCGAAAAACGCAGCAGGCTCGATAACATGATAGCGACGATCGATAAAACGATGCGACACGCGAAAGGAGAAATTCAAATGACGACGAAAGAAAAATTTGAAGGCTTTGACTTCAGCCGAAATCCTTATGAGCAAGAAGCCCACGAACGCTGGGGCAATGAAGCGGTCGATAAGGCCAACGCCAAGGTCGGCTCCATGTCGAAAAACGAACAGGAAGCGATGGGCAAAACGATGAATGGGATCTACGCCCAGCTGGCCGAACTTCGCGGCGGCTCGCCGGATTCCGCGGAGGCACAGGCGGCCATCAAAGAATGGTACGAGCTATTGAACCAAATGGGTCCTTACTCGCTCGAAGCCTTCAAAGGCTTGGGTCAAATGTATATGGATGACGAGCGCTTCACCCAAAGCATCGACCGCTTCGGCGACGGATTGGCGAAATTTATGCGCGATGCGATGGCCGTTTATGCGGATACGAACCGGAAATAGTACGATGGGCAGTCCCACAAGTCATTCCCGGATGACTTCGGGGCTGCCCTTTTTCGTTGTTGGAGCCTCGAATAATCGCTTTTTGGATCGGTTAAGCTAAACTATGGAAAGGATGGGATTCGCAGATGGAGCATTTGGAATGTGACGTTTCCCCTTTAAAAAAGGAGCTCAAGGAACAATTAACGGACATCCTACACAGCATCGGAAAGGTCGTTTCCAGCCTGGACGAGGTCAATACGTGCCTGCTTAACGAGATCGAGCATATTTCCAAGCGGTTCTCCAAGACAGGGGCGCTTGCATCGACCTATTATTTGAACTGTTTTCTGTCGCCCTATACGAGCAAGTATAGAGAGATTTCCCGTTCGGTGAACCACCTGGGTCTCAAACGCCAAGGCGCTCTCATTGTCATCCAGCGGGAGGATAGCATCGATTCCTGGATCACCCCGGGCATCCTCCTGTCCGCGGAAATTACCAGTTCCTTGCTAGAGTCCATCTTCGTTCCGGGCAGCCCGCTGCATGACGGGGCCGTATTTATACGCTCCGATCAGATCGTCTCGGCCGCCAACATCCTCCCTCTGACCGAACGAACCTTCCCCAATCAAAAGCTGGGAACCCGTCACCGCGCCGCCATCGGGCTGTCGGAGCGGACCGATGCGTTAATCATTGTCGTATCCGAGGAAACCGGGAAAACCTCCTTTTGTCTGAACGGCCATCTTTATCCTTTCTCGATCCCCTCGGGATTCGTTATCCCTTAGCACAGCGCTTTCAGCTCTTTAATTTGCTCGATATGTCGTTCCTCATGCAAATACAATAATTCAACCCATTGATCTAAGGGCAAGTCGCCAAAAACAGGATGATTTACTGATATTGCCTTCAAAATGGATTTGTCGTCTATCTTACTAAGAACATCCATCAATTTATTTCTTGATTCGCTTAATAGTTGAACGATTTGCAAAACTTGAAAAGCTTCGGAGCTTGGTTCCGAAATCTTGGGGGCTTGAATCTTATTAGACCGATCTGACACAAAGTGAACCGGTATGTGTTCTGAACCGGTTGGATTCTTTTGTTCAAGCCCAAACACAATTGCTTTTGCGAACAACTTTTCTGTAATAAACAAATGATGACAAACCTGAGCTATACTCCATTTACTCATCTCAAACCGACGATTGAATTCATCAAAACTTAGAGAAGAAACCTCATTTAGCAACTGCTCTCTGGTTGTAAATAATGTCTCTTCAAATTTATCCATACGATATCTCCTTTCGTTTCCAAATATCCACATTTATTATAACAAATTCCTTGCCTCTCTCAAGCAAAAAATAAACCATCATCTTGAAGCGATAAATGCCTTGCACGAAAAAAACCGGACCCTTAAAGGATTCCGGTTCTCATATGATCAAAGAAAATCAGCAAGTCTCTCTTCTGAAACGACTTGAATTCCGTTTCTTCTAAGTAGAGCAGTTGTTACTCCATTTCCAACAATTTTCTTACCTTTAAATTCACCGTTATAAATCATCGAACTTCCACAAGAGGGGCTAAACTCCTTAAGAATAACTACTGTTGCGTCGACCTCTTGAGCTTTTCTTAGAGTAGCATAAGCTCCCTTTACATACAGTTCTGTAACGTCTCTCCCCGATTTCTCGACAACTTTAGCCTTACCATCAAGGACATCTTCCCCACTACCACCAACGATCTCAGCTGGTTCTCTTGGAGTTGAAAATCCCCCGAGCAATTCTGGACATACAGTTATCGCTTGGTTATCTTCTAACAATTGGCGTATCTTGTTATCCAAACAATGCGTACCATTATATCTTACCTCTAGCCCTGCTAAACAAGAGCTCACTAATATCATTTATACCACCTCAATCTAATTGTACCATATTTCTTGGAGAGAATTTGCCTTGGCAATTAGAGCAAAAAACTCGAGTCCCTTCGTGTACAGGAAATCGAGTTTTTAATTGTGTCCAAGACCTAAAACTTATTCCAATGATTTTTTTATTAATTTGAATCGCTCGTTGATCATTTCATGGGGATTAATATGCTTTACTCCAGCAGCCTTCGCTGCAAAACTGGCGAAATTTAACCCTGCGCCAAATATTTGTAACGCTCCGTCGGCGAGGTTTCCTTTTTTTAATTCTTCGATGCCGTCTTTAATAAAATTGTTACTTTCGTCCAGATGGCAATCAGCTATATATTTATTTCCTTCGTGAAATAATTTAAGATTTTCCAATACTTGATTTGCTGTTTCTTCTGAAATGCCCGCATCGATTTCCATAAGCATTTCGTTTATAGGTTTTACTAATCTTCCATACAAGCTATCATATTCTTCACAGTAAGATGCTATTTTTTCCCGTAATTCTTTTGCATTCATTGTTTTCGCTCCTTTAATTATATTTTTTCATCTGCTTTTTCACAACTCCAAATCCTAACATATTTAGCATGACATCTTTTATATACTTTGTAAATAATAATATATTATAAATATAAAAAAATAGGGCGGCCGCCAACATATCCTTGAAAAACATGCGTACGTTTTTCGCGTTTTGTTGGCGGTACCCCTATTTCCGGTGATGGTTTCTACAGTGCGCACCCTTCGTTTGACGATACCGAGCGTTTTCGCAGAACGCTGTGCTTACGGCATGGTGCGGCCCCGTGAGGCAACGTAGAGCGTGTACCACTCTTCCCTCGTAAGCGTGATCCGCTCCGCTTCGCCGCAAGCCTGGATGCGATCGGGACGCACAGTGCCGATCACCGGCTGGATCTTCGCGGGATGACGCAGCAGAAACGCGAGCACAATCGCTTCGGGCGATACGTCCTTCTGCTCAGCCATACGGCTGACCAAGGCTGCGGTGGCCCGGACGGATTCCGGCTGCCCCGACAAGTCGCCGCCTGTGAACAGACCCCGCGCGAGCGGGCTCCATGCCTGGATCTGGATATGTTCCATCTGGCAAAATTCCATCGTCCCTTCCGGGAACGAGACGCCGGTGCCCTGCGGCTGGTTTAAATGCACGCCTGCATCCAGCCAGTCCAGCTTGAGCAGACTCATTTCCAGCTGATTCGCGATGAGCGGCTGCCGGATCGCGGACTGCAGGAAGCGGATTTGCGCCGCGCTCATGTTCGAGACGCCGAACGCTCTCACTTTCCCCGCTTCGTGCAGTCGCTGGAACGCTTCCGCCACTTCTTCCGGTTCCATCAGCGGATCGGGCCGGTGCAGCAGCAAAATATCCAGCGTCTCGATGCCGAGCCGGCTTAAAATCCCGTCGACACTCGCTTCAATATGCTCCTTCGAGAAATCGTACCGCCCCGGAACCCCCTCTTCCTCGAAGCGGATGCCGCATTTGGATTGAATGATGATCCGCTCCCGCAGATCGGGACGCTCCTTCAACACTTGACCGAACACTTGCTCGGCCTTGCCCTTGGTGTAAATGTTCGCGTGATCGAACATATTGATGCCTGCGGAGAGCGCCGCCTCGACCGCTTCATGCGCCTGCTTGACGTGTTCCGCCGTGTACGGCTCCCGGTCCCAGCTTCCGCCAAGCCCCATGCAGCCGAGCACAATCCGGCTGGCGGGAAATCCGTGTTTATGTAATGGAATGGGTTTGTTCATTGATAAGTACGCTCCTCTGCCTTGTTCTCGCAAGTCTGTCGTTATTATATGTCATGCTCGTGAACCGCTGCAATGGTGCGCCGGACTTAGGGAGCGAGAAACCGCTCCAAGATGTCGTCGATGCGGCCGGCTTCGATCGTCTCTTTGGCTTTAGTCGGGCCGTCGACTACGGTCAAGGAATGATCGAACAGCGTCATCCGGCCTGCCTCCGTCACTTTCATCAAAAAATAAACTTTGTTGAACGGCGATTCCGGGGCGTATTGCGTCTCGTTGCACACCTCGGCAAAATCCTCGAGCTGCTTCGGTTCCAGATCAAACCTGTACAGGATGGTCCAGTCCCGCTCCTCCTTCTTTTCCAAAATATATCCGTTCCGCAGCTCAGGATACGCTCTGATCCGATAGAAACCGTCCGCGTCCTGAATCTCCTCCCCGGTTATGGGCACCGGACGGCGCGGGGAGTTGCCGCCAAAGCCGACGTCAACCAAATATAGACGCCCCTCCAAACGAACGAGATTGGTGGCATGCGAGCCTTCCGTCCCCCATTGGCTTTCCCCCCGATAGACGGTTGCGGCAATCATATGGGTCTCGAACCCAATCCGGCGCAGCAGCTCGCAGAACAATCCGTTTAACTCGTAGCAGACGCCTCCCCTGCGCTGGTTTACCAGTTTATCGAAGAGGTCGCCGGTCCGAAGCGCGATCGGAATGCCGCGCAGAATATCTAAATTTTCAAAAGGAACCCGGGTCACATGCCGCTTTTGCAGCAGCGTCAAGCCTTCCAAGGTCTGTTGAACAGGCTCTGCTACTTCGATGCGCTGCAAGTAAAGACGCGTATCCATGTTCATTTTCCCCCATTTCTTATTTTTGGAATCCATGCTGCGGCGCCGAGGCACACGCAGGCAGTATCGTGTCGCAGATCGTTTCGATCTAGTATATGTCGAAGCGGCGATCGGTTCAACCACAATAATGCGGCTCCAAACCGCGGTGCATGAAAAAACAGCCGCCCGCAAGCAGCTGTTTTCCTTCTGGCTATGTTCCTACCGGCTGTCCCGATTCCACGCGCTTTAACAGCCGCTCCAGCAGTGCCGGCTCTCTTTCCTTAAACGCCTCCAGCTTGGCGGGCATCTTCGCGAAAATCCGCTCATCGCCCTTCGTTTCCGCGATAGCCAGCTGATCGCGCAGCAGCTTCGCCTTGTTCGCGAGCTCTTCAAACGACTGATGCAGTTCCTCGTCCTGTTCGATGATGCCGTGCCGCGTGAAGTACCGGATTCGGTCCGCCATCACCTTTTTGTGCTCCCAGAGCAAATGCAGATGCCTTACGCCGTTGGGCGACACCAACGAAGGATGCCGCTCCGCTGCGGCTCTGAAGTACATTTGGAGATACTCGTATGTCGCCAGACCGAACACTTCGCCATCCGGGTTATAATTGATCCGGTTCAAATGAGTCTCGCTGTTCAAATAATCACGCAACTGATCCGCGACCGCCACCGGATCAAACGCAAAGGGATGCTCCCCGTTGAACCGGTAAAAAAACGTATGGTGATCCGCCGTAAGCCCGCTTTCGATAAGCCGCCTCATCGATTCGCAGGCGCTTATGAATTCCTCGAACGGAATTTTGAGGGTCCGGTACACCAGATTGCCATCGAACATCGAGACGTCGAACGTTCGTTCCTTTAGATCGTATCCGGAGAGCATCAGATGATGGGGAAAGGCGTCGCCCCCATAGGCGGGGCCGATCGTAATTTTCGATTCGTCGATGAAGACGATCGCATAATAGCCTTGGCGAATGCGCCCGACCATAAACTCGACAAGCTCATCCGGCCGAAAACCGGACAGCAGTTCATAATTGACCGCGCAGGTCAAAAGAAACGGATTGTTGAAATTCAGCTCGTTCGGCTTGCCCCGGAAAAAATCGAAAAAAAACTGCTGCCGTTTCTCCAGAAAGTGCTTCGTGCACGACATTTGGATGAAATTGGTATAGTACCAAGGCAGCGTCTCCTCGTAATTGTGCGTAATCGATAACGTATACGCCCAACGCAAGAAGCCTTTGATCGGCGGCGGCTGCAGCGGCAATTGATACCGACTCATAACATAAACTCCCCCCTTGCCCTCCTCAAGTAGATGCGGTTGTTTTCGCTTGCGGGGTTATCCGGTGGCTGCTTCTTTGCCGTACAGCTTGGCAATGCTCTCTTCAAGCGGGAGGTCCGCCACCGTGAAATCGACGACCGGAAACCGGTCAAGCAGCATCCGGGATACCGGCTTCAACTGCTCCTTCGGCAGCTCGATTACCGCGTGATACGAGTCGCGCTTCGTGACGCAGCCGAGCGATCTCAGACTTTCTTCCGGCACCGGCTCAGAAAACTGAACGTTCAGCACCTTGACTTCGTTGAACAGCTCGTTGATTTTCTTGAAATCGCCGTCGTACAAGATACGGCCTTCGTTAATGACAATCGTACGCTTGCAGACGTCCTCGATATCCTTCATATAATGGCTGGTCAAAATCAAGGTTGCCTTGAATTGCTCGTTGTAATAGGTCAGAAACTCCCGGATCTTCTTCTGCGAGATCAGATCGAGGCCGATCGTCGGCTCGTCCAGAAACAATAATTTGGGACTGTGGATGAGCGCCGCGATCAGCTCCATCTTCATCCGTTCGCCAAGCGACAGCCGCCGGACCTGCACGTGCAGCAAATGCTTCACATCCAGCATCTCCGACAGCTCGGCAAGCATCCGCTCGTAGGCGTCATCCGGAATCTGGTAAATGCATTTGTTCAGGTAGATCGACTCGATGGCGGGCAAATCGACCCACAGCTGATTTTTTTGCCCCATAACGAGCGAGAAGATGCGCTTGAATTCGTTTTTGCGCTCCCAAGGCGTATGCCCGAATACCGAGGCTTCCCCGCTGGTCGGATGAAGAATCCCGGAAAGCATCTTCAGCGTCGTCGTCTTCCCGGCGCCGTTCGGCCCGATGAAGCCGACGCATTCCCCGGAAGCGATCTCGAACGAAATGGACTTGACCGCCTCCTTCGTCAACGTTTTGCGGGAAAACAAATTTTTCAAGGAATGCCGGAGCCCCGCTTCCTTCGTATAATAATCGTAGGCTTTGTGCAGTCCGCTCACCCAGATCCGTTCCATGGCGTCCTCCTGATCGTATAATGGGTTAGACGTAACGCTCGTTTGGAGCCGTATCCCATTCCCTTCCGTAGTGGCAGGCTGTGCTGCGCTGCTTTCGCAGCCGTTCGTGGCAGGACTGCAAAGACGCGGCCGGAAATCCGGCCTCCTCCCAATCGTCATAGTCGATGCCGAATCCGCACCGCTTCCAAAAGGCGGCATTGCTTTCCTCGTGATTTCCGAACGGCTCCAGCAGCAGCAGCGGCGTGGCGTACACCAGCGAATCGTTCAAGGTAGCGCCTCCCGGCTTGCTGATAATCGCCCGGCTTAAGCGAACGAGCTCCAAATAGGATGCGTAGTCCGGCAGCCTGCGCCGCTCGATCGTCCCCTGCCGCCTCACGAGCTCCAGCATCGGGGGATAGGTGTATGCTCCCCCCGTATCCCTGATCCACGGACTCCACTCGGAATCCACCATAAAATAGCGGGTTTCCCCGTCGTCCTCCTGCACTTCGCTCTCGTCATACGCAATGATATCCAGCCGGCAGCCGCCGCGCCGCAGCCGCTCGATTTTGTCCCGATAGGTGCCGATCCCCCAGCCGCCGCCATGAATAAGAAATCGGTCGTTCCGTTCCTCAAAGGACGCGGCATCGGCGTCCGGCGGCGCGATCCAAAAACCGGGGCTTCCGAGCCCGGGATCGTAAAACTGCACATTGCGATACGCTTGGTAGGAAGACTTATAAACCTTATACGAAGGGGTGTCGCAAGCATCCATATGAATCCATTCGATATGGACGGGAAAGCCTGCAACCTCCTTGTAGGCTTCCAAAATAGGCAGCCAAAACCCCGTAAATGCGATAAACGTCGCGCAGCCCGTTTGCTGCCAATGCGCGTGCAGCCCGCGGACCGCCGAATCATCGAGATTCGGACTGATGTCCTTGGCCATCCGATGCCCGGTCAAGGCGACGGAAAAATTGTTGTGAAACGCTTTTTTATACCCATTGATTTTGCTGCGGATCTCCTCGAGATAGAGCGTTTCAAGCACCCGCACTTCCGCCCGGATATGTTGGCGCGCAAGGGTTTCCCGAAGATGTATCGCAGGAATATAGGCGCCAAGCGAATTACCTGAGGCCAACAGCGTGATTGCGTCCTTGGTCATGGACAGCCCCCTGTCCTTCCGTTAATGGAATACTGTCACCGAGAGGTCATGCAGCACTTGCTTCAGCCGCTCCAACGCCACTTCCCGGGTCTCCTCCGTCTGTCCGATCACCGACACGTACAACCGGCCTTTCGGCTTCGCCGAAGACCGCCCGCCCGGGCCACCATTTACGGTTAGCGTACCGGAGGATAGCGGCATGATGCCGCTTGACCGCAGCGGGGTAAACAACAGCTGCTCATCCTCCAGCGCTTGAAGCAGCCGATCGAAGCGGAAGCCATCCGGCAGAGCGACGGACAGATAGGTAAGCCAGCCCTTGAGACTCCAGCCTGCAAGCAGCCGGTCCAGATGCGCATTGATGAGCCCCATCGACATCCGGGCGTTCACCTCGACGATGGGGACAAGCTCTCCGCCCTCCAGCACCATCGAGTCGAAGCAAACGTATCCGAAATAGCCGTCGAGATGCAGTTCGCGCAGCGCCACCTCAAGCATCCGGAAGTACCCTTTTTGTTCGAGGGAGTTCACAAAGGCGGCTTCCGCCGTGACGGAGCCGCCATAATTTTGCTGGCGGTTTATCATGCGCTGCACCGAAATCAGCTCTCGGGAGCCGTCCGACTCAAGCAGCCATTGACTGGAGAAGTCGGCTGCTTTGGGCAACAGCGGTTCGAGCAAAAAGAGCGTCTGGGAGCCGGCTTCTTCTTGCTTCCGCAAGTACGAAACGATCCGTTTCAGCAGCGACGGGCTTTCGATCAGCAAATTGCCTTTGCCCGATACGCCGAACAGGTCCTTGATCAGAAAAGCGCCTTTAAGCAGCAGCTCGGTGCCGTATTGCTCCACTTCCTCCGCACTCATAGCCGGCGTACCGTAAGCGTGCAGTCCCGTATCCTCCAGCAGCCGATGGTGATACAGCTTGGAGTTCACGCGCTTCACTACAGCCAAATCCGGAAGAGGGTTGGCGAAAACTACCTTTCCCGCATACTCTTGCGCCTCTTCGGTTACCGCGTACGGAGCAAGCACATACGGCTTGTCCGCATTGAAGCTGGGGATTCCGTCTTGGGGAGCGAGCTTAAAGATACACGACGCGAAATCCTGCGAGCGCAGCGCTTCTTCGGCTTCCGGCGAAGTCAAGTCCACGACGCTGTGGTGGTGAAACGAAACGCCCAGCCTGGCGAAATAATCCAGCAGCACTTCGTCGATCCCGCAGCGACTATACAATATATCGTTAGGTCCGCACAGCGGAAAAAGCAGTTCATCCATACAAAGAACGATCCGGTCCCTTTCCGGGTCGGGAATTCGGGGCAGCATCGACAGCAAAGGATCTCTCCAACGCGTTTCCGGGTCAAATGTGCCCATGACCGTTTTGCGCACAGCGACGGCAGATTTACTCGACAGCATGATTAAGTGCCCATGGAACGAAGACGAAAATCGTTGTTCAAATCCGTTTCGAGCGTAAGCCTTTCCCGCAGCGGCGGGTTGTCCTCCTTAATTTGGCGCAAAATTTGGACGATCGTAGTAAACACATCAATTCCCTCCTCTTGGCATATAAGGTACTTTAGGCTCATTCCTTTTCATTATGGCATATCGGTACGGTGATGACGAGGGATAAATTTCCACTATTATGGGATACAATCCATTTCATTTTCAGGTTGAGAAGGGAATGATTTGCGCGAAGGATGTTGCAAGTAAAGGACGCATAGGCCGAAAGACCTTCTTGATCTTCGTCTATCCTCCCAACGGTGACGGTGATCGTGCCCGAATCAGGGCGAGCCAGGGCAAAGCTGCTTTTGTCATGGTATACACGGGTATGGTATAATTTGATCGAATAAAGCGAATGAGACGAGGTGAATCCATTGTTTCGACATGCAACTGTAGTTCTGGCTTCAACCGCCCTTCTGCTGATGCTGAGCGCTTGCGGCGGTTCCAAGGCGGCGGAGGAGTCTCATGCCCCGCATCAGACGCCAAGCGGCGATCTGCAAGAGAAGACGGCTTCGCTGACCACGCTGCCCTCTTTCTTGGACAAGCAGCCGGAGCAGATGAAGAAAGCGTATTTGGTCGCGGCCCAGACGAAGGATCTGCTGCGCAATATCCCCTGTTATTGTGGCTGCGGCGAGAGCGCAGGGCATCAAAGCAACATGAACTGCTTCATTAAAGAAACCGCCTCCGACGGTTCGGTCGTGTGGGACGATCACGCCACCCGCTGCGGCGTATGTCTGGAAATTGCCGTCAAATCGGCGCAGTGGCAGCAGCAGGGCCAATCAGCCAAAGACATCCGCGAGCAGATCGACAAGCAGTATCAAAAAGGCTTCGCCAAACCGACTCCGACTCCCCTGCCCTCCTAAATTGCACGCAAGTTTAGAAAAACGCCGTCTGCTTGAACTTGAAATTCAAGCAGACGGCGTTTTTTGCATCGGTGTTTGCCGGGAAGAAAAAACATCCCGCTAAATTGACAGACCTGTTCCTGCTCTCCATAATAAATGAAGAACCCGGAAAGGTTCAGGATATTTCCCGATAAGTTTACATAATTATTATTATGTAAACAAAATATGAAGGGTTGACTATTCCTTCGACAATTTCATTACATAACATTTATTATGTAAACTATTATGCATATGGAGGCGGTTCGCATGAATATTATCAAAATCAAAGACCGCAGCGAGCTGGAGAAAAAATTGCCCTCCATGCCATGGTATGTAGAGAAATTCATCAATTACAAGCTGCCCGACCTCTCCCCTTCTTCGCTGCTCGAATATGTGCGGGACTACGATACTTTCTTATCATGGCTGCTTGCGGAAGGCTTGTCGTCCGCGCCAACGGTAAAGGACGTGCCGCTCATCGACCTGGAACGGCTGCATATGGACAGCATCGACAATTTCAAAATGTTCCTTGCCACGCGCAAAGAAAATTCGAACGGCAAGACGACGATCGCCCGCAAGCTGTCCTCGCTGCGGTCGCTGTTCCATTACTTGAGCCAAATTGCCGAGGACGAGGACTTTTATCCGCTGCTGAAGCGCAACGTAATGGCCAAAGTCGAGATCAAGCGCACGCACAAGCCGAAGGATACCGCGGCCAAGCTGGAGGGGAAGCTGCTGCAGGAGTCAGAAATTGCGGAATTTATCGAGTACGTACAAACCGGCTATCCGGTCAATGTCGCCAAAAACAAGCAAGCGTTATATTCCTACGAGCTCAACAAGGTTCGCGACGTCTGCATCATCAGCCTTATTCTTAATTCAGGCCTCCGCGTATCCGAGGTTTTTAATCTCAATGTCGAAGACATCGACTTGAAGAAAAGGCTGACGTATGTATACCGTAAAGGTAAAAACGACGATACCTTCAAGACGCCGGTTTATTTCCGGCAGGAAGCCGTCGATTCCTTGTCCGCGTATTTGGAGCAACGCCAGCTGAGATACAAAGCGCCCAAACGGGAAAAAGCCCTCTTCCTTGCCGTCGCCAACGGCAAAAAAGAAGGCGAACGCATGACCAAGCGCGCCATTCAAGAGATGGTGATCAAATACGCCAAACGGTTCGGCAAGCCTTACTTGTCCGTGCATAAGCTGCGCCACTCGTTCGCGACCGACTATTATCTGCGCAACGATTTGTACAAAACACAGGAACAATTGGGGCACGCGTCGCCGGAAACGACGCAAATCTACGCCCACCTGACCGATAAAACGATGGCGGAGGCGATCGATAAGCCTTCGGAATAACGCCTATAAGCCGGTCCCCGTCTCGCTCGGGGCCGGCTTGTTTATGGCTGCTTTCCTTTGCTTACCCAATATTTGATCTCGGTGCCTTTGGTGACCTGCGTATGGGCAGCCGGCTCCTGCTTGAATACCGTGCCTTCCTCGCGTTCGTTGGCCACTATATCGAATCCGTAACGCAGTCCGGCCGCTATGGCCTGCTTGCCAGCCGTATCGTTCTGCAGACCGATCAAATTAGGCACGATCACGATTTTGTCTTCCGCTTTTTTCTGATTTGGGTCACTTACAACTTCAGGCCCGGCCGGCTTGTCATAGGTATGATGCGACGGCTGCACGGGAGCGTAATGCTCGGTTTGGGCCGGCGAGACGCCTTTGCCTGAAGGCTCCTCTCGATCCTTCCCCAACCATACAAAAGCTGCGGCCCCTCCCAAGCAGGCAATAGCCGTTCCGACCAGAAGCTTACGGCCTGCCCGCCCCAAGCTTCTCCTTGGCGGTGCCTCCTCCTCTTCGGCCGGATCTTCCTCTTCATACGCTCTCTCCGGTTCTGTCTTTTCCTGGACTTGTCTCTCCCGCACCGGCTTGGACACCTCCTGCCTGACGGCCGTGTCCTGCCGCAAGCTCTGCAGCACGAGCATAAACGAAGCCAGAGTCTCCTGATCGTTCCACACCCGGCGCAGCGTGGCAATCAGCAGCTCCTGTTCTACGCTCGGAATCGCCACAAGCGCCTCGCGAAGCCGGTGCTCTATCGTATCGAACGAAACCGGGATCGATTCGGAACGGGTCAGGATCTGGTACAGCAGACAGCCGAGACCTTGAGCGCCGCGCTGCGCGTGTGTTCCTTTTTCCCAATAATTAATGATCTTGAGCTGACCGTCATCGTTGAGCCACAGGTTCGCCGCATGTACAGAACAGCCGGATATCCCTTCCTCAAGCGCGTCCATCAGGCCTTTGCCAAGCTCGAGCACTTTGGAGACCGCTTCCTCCGGGGTAAAACGATGCCCCTTCAGCTCTTGGATAAACGGCTTGCCGTCGAACGTCTTCAGCACGGCAAAAATATAATTCGGCTCCATCCCTACATCAAGAATATGTAAAAAACGATTGTCGCTAAGCGGCGCAACCTCCCGCAGTTTGCGGATATACGCCTCTTTGGCGGCTTCGTCCGTGCTTTCCACGACGAAAAAAACGACGTCTCTTCGTAAAGGCAAATCTTTCCCATTGTATAGCATTCCGCTTAACATCGGAAGAATCGGCTCGGTAAGCACGTAACGTTGATTGATGGATTTCTCCATGGAAACCTCCTCCTTCAAACGTCATCATTATAGTATTCGACAGCCGAAAGATTTTTTCGAGGCGTTTTTGTGACAAAGAGCATAAACGTGTCGAAACTTATTATAAATGTTATTAAATATTAATGACATTTATAATCAATCGGATTAATTGTAAGTGTCGCCCGCCCTGCATTCTCCAACTGCACTAGCGCCGGGATACCAAGCGTCTGAATCGTATGCAGATCAATCCTCTTCTCATTCTTCCGCCGTGACGACAAGCATGGCCTCAGCCCCCCACGGTTTTTAAATTTCCTGCTATTATACCATATTTGATCAGCAACTTGCTTGCACCATTAAAGTTTACATAATATTTATTATGTAAACTAAATCCACCCGAGAGTTGATGTCATTAAAAAAGCGGCTGCAACCCAGTATTTCAACCGGAACGCGAAGCAGTACTAGAGGAAAGCGGCTCGTGTCACCTCTTCCCTTGTCAACGTCAATAGAAAAAAGCATCCCCAACCACAATCGCGGTTAGAAATGCTCCTCATTAGCCTCGAAAGCCCGTAAACGACGGGAGTGTAAACTCCCCGCGTTCATCCGGTTCCGTCCCCTCTAGCGCGGACGGAGGACAAGCGTTCCTTTCGTATGAGCCGTGACATCCGCCTCATCGAAATACATCGTTTTGTAGCGCCCGTCGAGCCACATGGAGGTTTGATCCGCATAATGCGCGCTGCCGAGCTGACCGGAGGCTCCCATGATCATGATTTCCTCCGATGCTTTTAAATTGGAAAGATCGGCCGTGAAGCGCCACGGAGCCCCGGCAACCACCTTATAGGGCCACTGCTTTCGCGAAAAAGAGGCGGCGCCAACGGTAACGCTGCTTCCTCCGTACGGGTGCGGACCGTCATTAAACATCAAATTAAGCGGTTTTATGGCTCCGAGCGGATGCTCGAACGTCACCGTATGCATCGCCCCCCATAGCCATTTTTCCTCCCTGTCGCCAAACTTCTGCTCCAACAGGCGAAGAGCCTCCTCGAAGCCGTCGAGCAGCGCCTGCTCCACCGTGCCGCCGGTGCCGTCCAGCCAATTCTTGTTTTTGCCCGTGAACAGTTCGTTTACCGAGATAAGGCTCAATCCGGTTGTCAGGAAATCGGCATAGAGTGCCGGTCCAAGCTGCGGCTCAAACAGCTTCTGTATCGTCTTGTCCAGCGTCACATGGAATATAGACGGACCGACCAGATCGGGGGCGTCGACCGGATGATCCCGCATCCATTCCTCCAACGTGCGCAGCGCCTGTTGCTGAGCTGCGTTCCAGGAGCCGCGTTTCAAAATGGGCAGCCAGATATCCCGATATTGGACTGCCTGCAAATTTTTCCAATCCCCTTGCATGCGCTGCATGTCTTGGAGCGTCAACTGCGCTTTCTCCCGCAGCATCTCCCGGATCCGGTCGGCGCGGTACGATTCCGACCAGTTATAGGTGATAAAGTACGGGTACTTGTCATCGACCACACGGTTGTTGGCGGTAGCAATATAACCTTCCGGAGGATTCCAAGCGTGCGGCAGCTCCTCCCATGGAATATACGACTTCCACTCGTATTCGTCGGTCCAGCCGGGCACCGGCTGCATGCCGTTCCCCTTGCTGCGGATCGGAATCCGTCCGTTCGCCCGCCAGCCAATGTTCCCCTGATCGTCCGCATAGACAATGTTCTGGGCGGGCGCGGTAAATTGACGCATCGCTTGTTCAAACTCGTCGCGGTTTTTGGCTTTGTTCATCATGAGCCAAGCGGTGATTTCGTTGCCGGTTCCGGTGTCATAGGCGGTCCATCGGAGAGCCAAAGGCTGGTCGGACTGTTCCGACAAACCGATCTCCTTGACGATGTCCGTAATAATGGGACCGTGCCGGGTAATTACCGTCTCGCCCCGAACGGGCTCGGCCCATCCCTTGACGCGAAACGTTTCCTCAATGACGATGGCGTCCTCGTAACGGCCTGCATATTCGAACTGGTGCTTATTATTGGGGTTCGGCTTCTCCATATACAGGTCCTGCACGTCAGGGTTCAAATTGGTAAAGCCCCAGGCGATATGCTCGTTATGTCCGGCTACGACACCGGGCAGTCCTGGGAAGATCACGCCGGTTACGCTGTACTGCCCGGAGACGCTCAGGTGGTTTTGGTAGAAAATCGAAGGCGCGCCCAACTGCAGATGCATATCGTTGGCGAGCAGCGGCTTGCCGGTTGCGCTCTTGCTTCCTGCCACGACCCAATTGTTGCTGCCGAGCCCTTCGCCGGGAATGCCGTATCGGCGCGACGCGTGCATCAGGTCGGCAAGCTTCCGCGCATCCCCGTCCTTCAGCGAGACGGTCCCCTCTTCCACCAGCTTGACCCCCGGGACGAGCGATTGCGTTTTGTCGATACCGAGCTTCTTCAAGGATGAAGCCATGAACAGCTCGGTGATCGCGTTATCGCCCAGATACCATGCCATGTTCTTGCCGATGGCGATCGAATCCTTGATCTGCCATGGCTCGAAAGCAGCGCCGGTCAGCGTATACTCGATCGGCAGCGGACCCGTTTCCCGAAAGGCATTGACACCGTCCGCATAGGCCTGCAGCGCTTCCTTGGTCCGTTCATCCAGCTTCGCAACCAGTTGATCAGCCATTCGCTTGAAACCGATCGTACGGTTAAACCGATCTTGCGGCAGCAAGGCTTCGCCGAACACTTCGGCCAGCGTTCCGCTGACGGAACGACGCGCCAGCTCCATTTGCCAGAGGCGGTCCTGAGCATGGACATACCCTTGCGCAAACATTAAATCGCGCTCGTTCGAAGCGTAAATGTGCGGAATCCCATAATCGTCCCGCACGATGGATACCGGCTTGGATACGCCCAAGATCAGTTCGCCGTCGGTCTTTGCGAGCGAATGGCGGACAAACCAATAGCTGCCTCCGCTTGCGATGACCCCTAACGCCAAAACACCGGATAAAGAGAACAGCAATATTTTTTTAGCTTTGGACAAGGTAACCTCCCCCTTTAATGATGAATGATCAGTCCTCCAAATAGGCCGACATAAATACTATATATTCCCATTAGATGTGTATATTTCCTCCTTCCTCTGTGCATTTTCTTTTTTTCTTGCATCGCAAAACGCAACCCGAACATAAATACTTTGCCAACCCTCCGTTCATACTAAATTTCAAACGCTGGAAAAAAGAAGACGATTGGTATGATTTCGCTGCCTTGATAGCAAGGAGTACGAAAACACAATGTCGAATAAAAGAATATGTTGGTCTCCTCATGCCTGTTTTCTATCAAAGACACGAATGTTCTTGACTGCCAGCTGATCGAAAAATTGAAGAGGAGTATTTCCTGATGACAAATCGTAGAATGAATCCTAAGGTTGATGGATTTTTAAGAAAAGCTAAAAAATGGAAAGAAGAGTATGAGAAGTTGAGACAGTTCGTTCTTGACTGTGAGCTGACCGAAGAATTTAAGTGGATGCATCCTTGTTACACGTTTGAGGAAAAGAACATCGTTTTAATACATGGCTTTAAAGAATATTGTGCGCTTCTGTTTCACAAAGGCGCCTTGTTACAGGATGCCCATGGGATTCTAGTCCAACAAACGGAGAATGTACAGTCGGCGCGCCAGATTCGGTTCACCCATGTTCAAGAAATAGTTGAAATGGAAACCATCTTGAAAGCCTATATTCATGAAGCCATTGAAGTTGAAAAAGCCGGTTTGGAAGTGACTTTTAAAAAGAATACAGAATTCATCATTCCTGAAGAACTTCAAAATAAATTCGATGAAATCCCTGCCTTGAAAACTGCTTTTGAAGCATTGACGCCGGGACGGCAAAGAGCATACCTTCTTTATTTTTCTCAACCTAAACAATCCAAAACTAGAGAGTCAAGGGTTGAAAAATATATGGAGCAAATTCTCAATGGAAAGGGATTAAATGATTAATATAGAAAGGCCATCGGCTCCATGACGGGAATCCCGTTATCAGCTATGCGGCAATCTCATCAAGGTGCGTCGTTTTCGCGCACGCAAAAAAGCCGGGGATTAATCGTCCGTTAAGGACAGAGCCCCGGCTCCTCTTCCGCTTTGCCTTGCATGAATTCTCCCAATCCATCCCCGTCTATAGCGCTTATCGTCTACTTCAGCCACGTCGGCTTTCGCCGCTGCGGTCCGAGTTGCTCGAACGCATAGGCAAGCCGAATCAGCACGGGCTCGCTATACGCCGGCCCCGGACGCCCCGGGAAACAACAGCGCATCCAACCGGTGTTCGGCCATCACTGCATCGATGCCTTCGGCCTGGTACAGCCGCAGATCCTTCAGTCTGTCCTGCACATATTCCGCTTCGGTGAGCGTTCCCGATGTCTCCTCGGCCTTATCGTCTTAAGAGCGCATACTTGGCGGGCGCCGCTTCCTCGACGCATTCCTCCGACTCCATAAGAGGGTCTGCTACCCGCAGAGAGACCGGGTACGCATGCATGCGCTCGGGCGCATATGGCCGGAGCAGCGATTGCAGCCTGTCCGGTTCTCCGTTCATGGCCGGATCGAGCCACGTCTCGACGTCCCGTTCGTCCAAAATGACCGGCATCCGTTCGTCGTAATCGAACACCAACCGGTTCGACCTCGTCGTCATGACCGTGCAGGTGCGGGTTTCTTCGCCCCGCGAATCCTTCCAAATCTCATACAGCCCGGCCATGGCGAAGACGCCCCGGTCCTTCATGACGATGCGAATCGGCCGTCTTGTTTTACCCTCCGTTT
This sequence comes from Paenibacillus tianmuensis, assembly GCF_900100345.1. Lineage (GTDB taxonomy): Bacteria > Bacillota > Bacilli > Paenibacillales > NBRC-103111 > Paenibacillus_G > Paenibacillus_G tianmuensis. The sequence goes on from NZ_FMTT01000023.1 coordinate 70,698, forward strand.
GCCAGACATAAAAGCCGTTGCCAGGAATAATGCAACGCTGCCTGCCGAACAGCTTGCGATACGCCGGTTTTTCGTGCACAACTGCGCTGTCGGCATTCACAGCGTCCTTCCCCCAGAACGGGATGAGACCCCACCGATGCTCCTCTAGCATCCAGCTTTCCGCCCCCCGGACAATTACGGCCACCTGCTGTGTCGGCGCGATGTTATATCGCGGCTTGTAAGCGCAGGTCACCCGTCCGATCCGATAACGCTCCGACAGCTCCGGCAGCTCGGCCGTCAACGAAAAACGTTCGCACATAAAGAACACCTCTTGTTTTTTAATTCCAGTATCTTCATGTGCGGAATTATTATGCATGACGGATCGGCGACTTGCCGGTAAATTCGGATTTTCGTCATGTGCGCAAAACGTCCTCGTAGAACAAACGCCGATCGTTATGGTAAAATAAGGGGAGATAAGAAAGGAGACGGACCATGAAACCATACGAAATCCGAACTTACCAAGATTCCTACGAGATTTACGAGTTGATCGAGCACAGTACCCGTTCGTGGTTCAAAATCGCCCCGGAACGCGGCGGAATTGTCATCAGCTTCGGGGCGAACGGTAAGGAGCTGCTTTATTTGGACAAAGCGACGTTCGACGATCCAAACGCCAATATCCGCGGCGGTATTCCGGTGCTGTTCCCGATTTCCGGGCAGCTCGCGGAAGGCGCCTATGAATGGAACGGCCAGCGCTATAGCATGAAAAATCACGGCGTCGCCCGCCTACGCCCTTGGCGTGTCGAATCGACGGATACCAGCGACGGCGCCGCCATTACGTTGTCGCTCGCCAGCGACGCGGAAACGCGGGAATCGTACCCGTTCGACTTCGAGCTTCGCTTTACCTACCGGTTGAAGGACGGTCAATTGACCATTGAGCAGGAATACCGAAACGGCTCGGCAGAGCCGATGCCGATGTACCCCGGATTTCATCCGTATTTTGTCGCCGACCGCAAAGCGCTCGCATACGAAACCGACGCGACGAAATACTTCGACTACAACGACGGTACGGAAAAAAGCTATGACGGCCGGGTCATCGATCTCGATAAGCTGCCGGAATCGGTTGTTTTCCTGAACGCGCAGCGACGTGACATTACCTTCAGCCCGGCGGAGCGCTTGGTCGTGCGGATGACATACGGCGAGCCGTTCAACTATGTCGTGCTATGGTCCGTAAGCGGCAAAAGCTTCGTCTGCGTCGAGCCGTGGATGGCCAAGACCGACGAGCTAAACCGGAAACAAGAGCTGGTGGAAGTACCGGCGGGCGACGTGCATCGGACGTTCTTGACCATCAGCCGCGTGTCCGTATAACGGATAAAAAAGCGGGTATCCCCATCCATCCGACCTTTCCAAAGGAATGTCGATGATGACCGAGTTACCCGCTTTTTTTGCAATACAACTGTCGAAAAAGTCTGAAAAATCGAAAAACGAATCGAGTTGTGCGCTTACCCGGGAAATACGCCGTTCATTTCCCAGCTCTGCTTCATTTCCCAATTCTCTGATATTGCCCCGCTCCCCCACTCCTGGTCATCCGAATGCGGATGAGCGCTCCAGTATCAAAGAGCGGATTGTCCTATCCGGTCTATCGTCTTCAGCACCAGCTCATAATAAGCCCTCGGATGCGGAACGAAATCCGCAGGTCCAACCGTCCGCTCGACCGGCACCGGCACGCCGTTCTCATCCGGTGCGATGCCTTCGATCCGGATCGGCTCCGATAATGTGCCTTGAGCCAGCTTCCGTACTTGCTCAAGCGAAACCCGGTATAAACCTGTAACCTCCTCCGGGTGTAAGCGATACCGGGTGAGCGGCTGCCGATTCACATGTACAAACACATGGCAGAACTCGCGGTCGATGCACGCTGCGGAGATGACGTCCTCCTCGGCAAACAAGCCGCAGGGAACCAACGTATCGAACGGAATGCTTAGTCCAAGCTCCTCTTCCAGTTCCCGTACACCGTCTTCGACTCCTTCACCTGACAGCAGATGACCGGCACAGGACGTATCGAGCAATGACGGAAACGTATCTTTGCCCGGGTGCCGCTCTTGAAACAGCAGTACCGCGTCTCCATCCGCAGGGTCCACAATCCAGCAATGAAACGTTTGGTGCCACAGGCCCCGGGCATGAACCTCGGAGCGGGAAGCCCGTCCCAACGGATTCATCCGTTCGTCAAAAATGTCAAAGATTTCTTCGTTTGGCGTCATACGTTGTTCCTCCTCAGCTAGCTAAAACTCGTTGCATCCTTCCGTATCACGGCAACCGATTAATACCCTCGTACCGGGTCCACCCGATTCGCAAGCTCCCGTTCTCCCGCTTCCAGCTTGCGCAGCGTGTCCAAGAAACCGCTCAACGCCTCTTCCACGGAAGTGACAGCGGCGACGTGAGGCGTCACCCGGACATCCTTGCGCCTCCAAAGCGGAGACACGTCAGAGAGCGGCTCCTCCTCAAACACGTCGAGTACCGCCAGACGAATATGGCCCTTATCAAGCGCCCCCAGCAGCGCAGCATGATCGACCGACGGGCCACGGCCGACGTTAATAAAGCCGGCGCCGTTCATCCGCGCAAAAAGTGCAGGTCTGAAGAGCTTATCCGTTTGCGAGGTCAGCGGCAAAGTATTGATCACCCAGTCAGCCGCGGAAACGGCGTCCCCGATGTGCGACATCGGATAAACATGATCCATGTGCGGCTTTCTTTCCCCGCGCATAGAAACGCCCGACACTTGAACTCCCAGCGCCTGCAGCATCCGGGCAAGCTCTTGCCCGACGGAACCGGTACCCATCACGGTTACCCAGCTTCCGGACAGCGGCAGCGGCGGGACCGGGTTCCAGCTTCTGTCCGACTGGCTGCGCGCGAACGATTCATGATGCTGGAAATCGGCCAGCATATGACCGAGGCAATATTCACCGATTTTCCGCCCGAACGAGCCGGTCGTACGGGTGAGCAGCACGTCCGGCTTCCATGGCTTGCGGTATACAAAAGCATCGACGCCTGCTCCGAGCGCATGCACCCAACGGATTGATTCCAGATGAAACGCCGGAACGGGCTTGAAGCCGACAAACGCATCGGCCCATGCCATATCGGCTTCGCTCACCTCGGATTCGGCAAGAAACCGCACTTGCTTGCCCGTGCCCTCCGGCCATGCGGCTTCCAGCTCCCGGTACATCCGGCCCGTCATGATAATGTTATCGATCTGCATGCAACCCGTCACTCCGTCCGTTCTTATTTTCAAATAACGTTTCTATCATAACCGCTCGGCGAAAGTGCTGCAAACTGCTGCGCAATGCTTATTTTTTCCACTTGCCTCCTCCGCCCTGTCCGGTACTTTGCGCTTCGTTTATCGAAATGTTCCCGTTCTCTGCATGCAAGCGGATGAGATGGACGCCGGAACCGACCGTTCCTGTCGCGGCATTAGCGGTTACATTCATAGGCAGCCCGGCAGTTACCCGGCCCTGGGGGCTGGAGCCGTCGATGCGGAAGTCGCCCTGCGCAGGAACCTCGATGGTGATGTCGCCCTGCTTCGAATCCACATTCCAATCTCCTCCAACCGTCGAGCCGCTTATCGTAACAGGGCCATTGGAGGCCGCGACATTGACTTTGCCATTTACTTCGGATAGCCGGATCGAACCGCCCGATGCATGCATCTCGGTATCGCCTTGAATATGGTCTGTGTGGACTTGGGCGTCCGTCGTACGGACCAATACGTTTGCGCCGATATCCGAAACCGTCACTTTTCCGTTCGAAGTTTCAACCACCAGTTGATTGCGGATAGGCAGTCTCGCAGCTTCCACATCCCCGCTTTTTAATTTGAGCCGCATATCCAGCTTGCGTTGTTCGGGGACGGTAACCAACAGGCGAATGAGCGGCTTGCTCTTGCTGCTCAATCCGGATAAACCTCCACTTGTGGTTATGGTTATTGTTCCGTTTTTCTCTTTGGAAGTGATTTTGAAGTCGTGCGATGCCGTTGGCGTTTCGGCCCACAAAGAAGCATCGATTTGAATTTTGTCCACAGGGCCGGGCTTGACGACCATGCTGCCGACAGGGTTATCGATGACGAGGCTGTCCGTTTGTTCGCCCAACGCCACGGTACTGATGCCGCCCGCAACCCTGTAGCCCGCTGCAGAAGAGGAAACAGAAGGAGAAGCCGGTGTAAATAAGCTTAGTCCCCATAAGATCAAGACCGTGAGCAGCATGCCCCCGAAATCCAGCTTCAGCCTCTTTCGCTTCTCGCGCCGGAGAAAATTAAACGCCAACAGCTCCACTCCAAATCCAACCAGCACGACAGGCCACCAGCCAATCGCCAAATGCAAATACTCGGTCTCCATTGTCCGATCCAACAGTATTAACGCTCCCATTAGGAGTAAAACCAACGCTGACGTATAACGCCCCACTTTTTTCATAAAACAGGCCCCTTCTTTCCTCATCCTCATATTTCCTACGTTCCCCATCCTATCCAACACTTCTTAGAAGAAAGTGAGCAGAAGTCTTAAATTATTCTGAATAATGGCGCTCATGAAAAAAAGCTCCGGGGCTGCTGCCTGAGAACTCGGAAGAAGGATTTGCCGCCGTCATCTGGAATTATAAGGATAAATAAATGCGGAAGGAAGGTTGTCCGACTTGTCTCTATTTCATCCCCCTGTTCCCCCACTCGGTTCAGCGGAGGCCACCGTCGTAGCTGTGGTCGATTCCGGAATTTCGCCGGATCGGTTGGACCGGATCGACGCCGTGCTTCCCGGCGTCGATCTTAGCGGCGAAGGCCGTTGCCGGGGCATGAACGACGAAGCGCTGCACGGTACCGCCGTAGCCGCTACGATCATCCGGTACGCGCCGAACGCAAAGCTGGTGCCGGTCAAAATCATGAACCGTCGGGGCGTGCTAAGCGCTCCTGCTTTAATCGAAACAGCCTTCGATTGGATCATCGAGCACAGGGCCGCTCTCGGCATCGGGGTCATTTGCGCCGCCTTTGCCGATTCGAGTCACCATGCTACCGATGAGCGGTTTCACGATACGACACTGCAGCGGCAGATCGCTGCTCTGCGCGAAGCCGGTGTCCTCACGGTTACGGCCGCCGGGAACTGGTACCCGGAGCATCGCGGACGAAGCCTTTATGGAATGGCCTGGCCTGCCATCCTCCGTGAAACCGTCAGCGTCGGCGCACTACACACGCAAGAAGAAGGCGTCCGACTCGCTTCTGCGAGTCAGCGCCTTCCATTCAGCTCGGATACCTGCTGCGGAACGACCGTATTTACCGTACCCGGCGATCCTGGCGAGACGAGTGGTGCGGCTGCAGTCATTGCCGGTTGTTTCGCCGCTCTGCGACCGCTCTTCCCTCAAGCATCCGTCACTGCGCTGGTGGACAGACTTCTCAGCGCTCGACGCGAAGTGAGGGATGAGTACGGAATGGTGTGGCCCACTATCGATCCGGGCGACTTGCTTGAAGCCAATTGGCATGGACAAGCGTAACCCCTTTGCTTTGACATACCGGTGAAGCGCCCGCGCCGGACAGAAAGCTCAAGAAGAACGCTAGTAGGTTAACATCTGCTGATTTCGCATCGTGATCGGCACCCGCACCAGATCGAGCACGAACCCGAGTCCTTTGCTGCCCGCTCCTAAACCGAGCAAGATCGCTTTCGTTTCCGGGTCGTCGTCCAGATCGGCGCCCGAGATAAACGCCGAGCCAGCATGATCGAACAAGCTTTCCATCCAAGCGAGCGTTTCCGTCGTCTTCTCGTCGCGGGCAGCACCCGAATCGCCTGATTGGTTATCCTGCTCGATGATTTTTCCAAAGACGGCCGTACGCAAAATAAAGTGTGCCACATCACCGACGACATCGAGACCGGAGCTGATTTTTCTTAGCTTGCCCGGGTCCGCTCCGCTTTTGTTCTCTGCAATGAGAAGCGCGATCGTCTTCATCGACATGACGCCGGAGATGGCCTGCATCGTCCACTCCAACGCCGAAACGTCCTCGCCTTTGCTGGTGTGACGGCTCAAAAATTCGGTGGCGGCGCCGACGCCGCCGAACGCCGCGCCGCCCCATAGCTTCCAGGCTTTGACCTGCGGTGCCTGGCCTCCGTCGATGACAACACCGGCTTGCGTATATGCCTGGTAACCGGCAAGGAGCATTTTGACGAAGGCCCCTGCAAGTCCAGCCACCCAAGAATATTTGCGCAGGCCATCGGCACCCGATTGCACGGTCACCTGTCCGAAGGCGAATGGAATGACATCGCCTTTCTTAAAAGGAGCCTCCCCGGCGATAAGCTTGTAGCCGATCGTGGCCGGAATCGCGCACAGCAGCATCACGCCGTCGATGAGCCGGAACGACGTATCGATATGCGTGCCCGGTACGACAAGGCTCGCCAGCTTCTCGATAAACGGAAAGCTGACCTTCGTAAAGAGCGAATCGCGGACGACGCCGAGCAGTTGTTCCAGCAGATCGATGACGCGAAGGACGAAATCACGCAGTCCCGTAAGCACCCCTTCCAATACGTCCGAACCCACCGCCACAAGCGCGTCGCGAATGGTGTCGAAGCTGAGCTCCGAGGGCCTGGGTATCGCACCATCGAACAAATGTTCGATATCCGCTTGCAACTGGTCCCAAGTCGCCAGCAGATCGTTCGTCTCGTCGCTGACGAGCCCGGCGACGAACTGTTCGGCCGCCTCCAGCGCCTCTTTCGCCGGATTAGGTCCTTCGAAGTGGACGATATCGTCCGCAAGCTTCCCGATACGCTGCGTCACCCAAGCGACGACGCTGTTGCCGGCTACCTGATCCAACAAAGCCTGCACTGGAGCAGTCGCCTTGCCGATGTCGTCCAGCAGGCTCCCCCCGGAGGCGGGTCGCCGCGGCTTGACAGGAGGAACGCCGCCTGCCTCCGCGCGCCATGAGCCGATTTGGGCTAATGCTTTATCGAAGCCGACGGACACGCCGTCCTTCATTTGGCCGACGGCATTTCTCAAAGCGGCCAGCGCTTCGTCGGTCGCTTCCACCATGGCATTACGCGCCAAAATAATGTCTTCCCACTCGAACAAAAACTTCAAGTAGTCCCATAATGTTTCCAGCCCGGTTTTCACCTGAGCCCACAACCACTTAAAAAATGCACCGGCTTCCTCCAATGTCGAGAGCGCGAATTTTTTGATTTTATCACCGATGGCGCAGACGAATTCGAACACGCCTTGCGCTTTATGGAGCACGAAGGCCAGCCCTTCTTTCAGTCTGTCGCCGATGCCCTCAAAGAAGTCGGCGATCGTATGGCCGAGGTTGACGAAGAAATGCTCCGCGCTTTCGGCCGCGCCGATAAGCTTGCTCACGGTATCGTCGTGCAGCGTCCGGACGCCCTGCGCATCGGCTTGAATTCCCCAGCGGTACGTATCCGGCACCGTATCCGCGCGCAATTGCGAGCTGTAAGCGGCGTTCGCCGCCACGACGCGGACACCCGGCGCAGCGCCGTCGGCTGATAAGGCGAGTCCGGCCCCTTGGTTCAGTGAAGCGGCTACCGCATCGACCTGACCCTGATCCGAACCGTTGCGGAAATTGTCCGGGAGCAGCGGCACATCACCGTCAGGCGTCCGCACCGTCGCCCCGCGCAGCTCATCTGCAGTCATCGTTTTGAACCGGCTGAATACCCCGGACGACGGGTTCACGTCCAGCTGCACGTCGACGCCGTCGACCGCAAATCGGTACACGGCCGGAGTCAACGACCGCACCCGGTTTAATACGGCAATACTGCCGTTCATGTCGGTAACCGCCTCCACCGCGGCATCCGGGGCGATCAGTACCGCATTGCCGTTTAGCGACACACTGGAGAGCACCGATGCGGTCACCGACACCTTGACGCCCTGCCTGGGCGCTCCCGCCGAATCCAATACCCGGAGCGACGTTCCGTAGCAGGTCACCATCATCGCCTGCTCCGGAGCGGCGATATGAATCGGCGCTTCCTGCCATACGCCGTTCCCGCCATCCTGCCACACATAACCCGCATGCGCATCGGAGTAGACAACCAATAGCGACGTTGTCGCATGCCGGTCGCCCGGAATCGCCGCCATTTCCTGCACACCGCTCCGCAGACGCAGCGACGGCCCCCATGCAGCATCCACCTCCATCCGTTTCACGACGATCAAGTCGCCGTTTTGGAGCAACGCCCAGACGGAGTCGCTGCCGTCCGCCGTTTCTCCGGCGATGACATTCTGGACGCCGGATGCCGCTTCCGCCGCTACGAGTTGGATCGTTTGCGCAATTTCGGCGTTGTCCTGTTCCGCAGCGGGTATAAGATACAAGCCCTGACCGCCAATGTATAAATTGGTACCGTCCTCCGTCGTTGCGCCGCTCTCCAGAACGTTGGCTCCGTCAGGACAAGGCAAATTCACGACGGGCGGAATCGTTGCGGGCTTGCCTGCCGAATCGTATTCCGGGAACGGCCGAAAGGTCAGCACCCGTTTGCCACCGCTCAGACCAAGCACGTGCAGCCCACTACCGTACACTGGATGAACGCCAATTTGGAAATCTAAAATTTCCTGCATTGAAACGGCCGGATTGAAGACCAACGCACCGGCAAACGACGGAAGTCTGTCGCTGCGCAGCAAGTATACGGACTCGTTGGGCCCTTGACTGCCCGCAAGCACGACCGTCCAGGCGCCATTCCCTTCATCCAGCACCCGAATCCCTTCGACGCTTACGCTTTCCCGCGTCCCGCAATCTATCCATGGCACCTGTTCCCAGTCCATTGCCGCGCCGGGCAAGTTAAACGCTGCGAATACGCGGCTTTGCGACAAACCGGGAGCGGCGTCGACGGCTGCCGCCACAGTAATGCGGTCGTCGTCCGTCCACCCCACGCCTACCGCACGTACCTGCGGCGCTCCACCGACAGCGGAGGCGAACGAGGCTCCCAGGTCAATCGCCTTCCAGCCGCCGTCCGCCGTCTCGTCCTTCCGGACGAGCGAAAGCCCGTTCAAGCTGCCGATCGTGAACATCATCGGCGTAGCGACCCCCGACTTGCGGTCCGGCACCGCAAACACCCTCCGTTGAAACCGTCCGTGCGCCGTCGGATCGGCCAAATCTTCCCGTCCGAATGTCCGCGCCGCTTCCAAATGATCGATAATATCGTTAGCAACAGTAAACGAAACCGGATTTCCTTTCGTATCGCTTGTCGTCAATCGCACAACGTTAGGCTTGTTCATACTGAAGCTCCTCCCGGATTAAAATTTTGCATCGTCTTAGGTCAAGGCGCTTTATAGATGACATCGAACAGCAAATCGCCGGTTTCGTTGGAGAAACGGACATTTTGAAACGCAAACACCCCGCCGCCAGGTGGAATGAAATGGTTCTGGTTCAAATCGATGGCCACATGACCCAAGGCCTTTTGTAACGCGGCTTCCACAGTGCTGACGTATTCCGCTGCGATGTTGCCAAGCATCTCCTCAATCGTTCCGCCCGTGATGCCAAGCAGCTTGGGAATCCACGAGAGAGCATTTTCCACGACGCCGAAGCCGCTCGAATCCTTCGTCGATTGCAGATCGCCGATGCTGTAACTCAGCTGCGAGCTTACGGAAAAAGCCCCCTCGGAGTCGTCCGTCATTGACAAGACGAGGGAACCGCTCACCGCCCGGTGTCCCGATGCGGTAATCCGCGCCGTTTCCATTCCGGCAGGCCCGAGCGTATGCTCCGTGTACGTAAACGAACCGTCGATGCCGCCCGTGAGGTCCAGCCTGTTCGTTCCGGGAACGATAGCGATTTCAAGAGAGTATCCGAGTGAATGATCGATTTTATGATCGACAAAGTCGCGCTTCGTACTGCTGCTTGAGGAGCTTTTGGTAAAGCTGCGCTTCAAACCGTCGACGACAGGCTGAAGGCCAAGTGCGCTCTCGAATTCGGGCATCAAGTACTTGTCGATGAACACCTCCTTGCGAATGGCCATCAGGCCGGATACGAGCCCTTCCGTGCCGTCGATCATTCCCGGGCTGATCCAATTGTCCTCCAGCTTGATGCGCGCCGCATTGATGTCGTCCGGCAGCGGTCTGCCGGAAAAAACGCCGAGATAGCTGAGCGTAGCGGCATCGGCTGCCGTCCAGTTCGGGTGGACGTCGAACACGAAGTCCGTCATCGCAAACGTTGGTACAGGATGGTTCGTATTGCGCCGTACGACTGTACCGAGCATGAACTTGCCCAGATCGCCCTGAAGCAGATGATTCAGGCATTCGAGCGCTTTGGTGCGGGCTTTGCCCGAAACGTCGCTCGGGATGGAAATATTTTTGTTGTCCTCAAGCAGCAGCTCGACGTCCGTTAGCCTCATAAACAAGTATTCGATGGAAAACACGTCTTCCGGCAGCCCGCTCGACGAAATCTTATCACTCGCAGCCTTGTAGGCATCCGGGTCAATCTGAGCGAGAATGTTGAGATCGACAGGCTCTTTATCCAAATCCGTAAGGAATGAAACGCTCCAATTCGCAATCGGCTGGTCGAACGCCGCCTCTTGATCTTCGTCGTAATAATGGACGGTGCCGGAGCTGAGCGTCAGTGTCACCTGCACTTGCCCGAGCTTTGCGTTTTGCACGTTCAAGCTCACTTGCAGCGGCTCAACGACGGCCGACAGTCCGTACTTGGACGGCGTGCCGTCTTGTTTTTTGGGATAAATGTCTAGCGTTTGGCCGACCTGTTTGCGCTTCTTCCACGCTTTCCAAGCGAACTGCATTTGACTGTTGATCGCTTTTTGCGCAAGCGCCAGGCTTAGATCAAAATCGGTCAGAACGTTTCTGCTGTCGTTCATCGTTTCGTCCCTCCATTGAATAGTTAATGAGATTTAATAATATATTTAATGTTATTAAACACCGTTCCCGCCGCTTTTCGTCCGATCCACCGATTTGCTTGCCAAATAACCGGCGTGGCTGAGGCCCAGAATGGTCAGAAACCCTTCGCTGACCGGCGGAAATTCGGCGAACCCTTCGGGCGGTATACTGCCGAACATTTGCAGCAGCAGCGCCGCGTAGCTGACAACCGCAATCAAGGTGAAGAAAAACATTTGCAGCTTGGCGATGTCGACGTAATAAGCGTTCTTCACTTCATCGCCTTCGAACATATCGGTCCAGGCGGCGTCTGAGAAATTCGGATTGGCGTACAGGATACCGTCGCTCCCTGCCACATCCGCCGACGGCAGCTTTGCCGCCTCGTCGTCCGAGAGCGTTTTCCCTTGCTTGACCGTATGAATGAGCGGGGTAACCACGAGCGACGTAAAGCTGATGCCCATCAGCGCCCACAGGTGCCAATCCATCCCGATATTGAGCGCCCCGCCCGCGTCATGCAGCCCGTAAATCCGCAGCGAAGCTGCGGTATAATAGGCAGAAAGCAGCACGACCGTCCAGAGCACCGTTTGGAAGCGGGACAAACTCATCACATTCCGTTCATTAACAAGCAGGCCGAACGGTTTTCCCGTAATGCGCAAGCTGACGATGAGGAAAAAGCAGACCGTAAGTGCAAGCATCACAAGCCAAAGGACTCCCTGCCATTTGCTGGTTTGCTCGTTCAGCGCGGTAATTTGCTTGCGGACCGCTGCGGAAGCGGGCGCCTCCGTGTCGGCCTGATAAGCGCTTGTGATCCGCCAGATTTCCGCTTTCATCCGCCCGGTGTCGGAAACGTCCTGCTCCGTAGGCTCCGTGGCAAACATCTGCCGCTCCAGCTCGATGACGAGCCGCTTCGTTTCCGGCTTGGACAGGTTGGAGTTTACGACAGCGCCGGGCAGCACGAGCATTGCCAGCAGTATGGCAACCAGTCCGGCAAGGCCGGTAAAGCCGAGTTTGGCCGGTAAAGGCGCGAGCCTTGGTTCCGCCATCGCGCACTCACTCCCCCGGCACTTGAAACCCGCCGCCGTTGCCGGCAGTCGTATTCGTGTCCACCGGGATTCCGGCGACCGTCGCACCGGCCAACTGCTTGATGTTCCAATCCCCAAACGAACCGTAGCCTCTCCACCCTCTCGATTCGGCCAACCAGGCGTACGTTACGCGGTCATACGCCTCCAGAATAGATTTGCAAGTGAGGCCCGAGCCGTAGATGCCAATGTCGTAGGACGTTCCTGAGCCCGCCTCCTCCTGAAACGAATCGATAACGCCTTGCATATACGAGCCGACAACCCCGTCCAGATCTTCGCCCGATGCATCGTAATCGACCGTAAAATAAATCGGTTTACCGTTGGGCTGGCCGATAGAACGGGCGTAACGGTGGGCGTCTGTGCCGTCTTTTTTGCCGGCCTCGTACGAAAAGTAGTTCGCGCTCGTCGGAAAGCCGTTCTCCCATACGGCGACAATGTACAGGCCCGCAGCCGTTAAGGCGGCAGCCTCTTCGGCCGTCAAATTTTTGCCCGGATTGTTGCGGTTGTAATATCTGCATACAAAATTGTAGCCCGCTTCCTTAATGGCACCGGCCAATGAATGGCAATTGACCGTCGTATCGATTCCTTTCCCCATGGATGATGCTCCTCTCTTCTCATGTGATTAAACATTCGCCTTGCAACCTGCCTTTCTCCTGACTGTAGATTCAAACGCATACCTCCTTGCCGCAAAGTGAGATTGCTCTCCTGATCTAGTTATACCGGGAATGATTGTCATGCCGACAGTTACGCATGTAAGCGCTCTTGTCATATGACACACCCTGTCTTTTTCTAAGGTTAAAAACAAAAAAACTCCTTAAAACCGTAAAGTTTCAAGGAGTTTTTTGTTTTTGTTCCAAACCCGGATTGCCGCATTGCTAAGCGGAAACTAGGCTATACGCCTGCAACCACAAAGGAAAAACCGCGATCCGAAGCATCTCCGTTATCGTTTCCGGTTTTAACGCGGAAACGATCATTTTTCACGAAAACCAGCGCAGAATTGTCTCTCGTGTCGCCACCATTCCCATTGTTGTAGTAAATTTGAGTAGTCGATACTCCCGGTACAAAGCTGTAGGATTCATCAAAAATGACAGTATAGAGGCCCTTGCCTCCTTTATCCACTTTATAGCCCATTCCGGAAACGATAGAGCCGTCTGGATCTACTGTTCCCCAAAGCACACGAGCATTGTTCGCCATGTATGTTCACCTCCTTTCGGTATATCTTAGAAAGCATTCGTGAGATTGCTCTCCTGATCTATATAAGTTGAACTAATGAATTCATTAGAATTAGAACCTAACACA
>NZ_FMTT01000022.1 GCF_900100345.1 Paenibacillus tianmuensis
AATATCTTTTGAAAGAGGTCATCTTTGCTCCACAAACGAAAACGGGAATACACGGTTTTCCAAGGACCAAAACGTTCCGGCCAATCACGCCAAGGAGCCCCTGTTTTTACTTTCCAAAGCATTCCATTCAGCATGACTCGATTGGGCTTCGAGGGTCTGCCTTCGCCTGTATTTTCGGGTGGCAATAGACCTTGGATCCGTTCCCAATCCTGGTCCTTGATTTCGTGGCGTCGTAGCATAATTTTACAGGCCTCCTCGTGATCTCGTCCCTGTAAAATTATGCTTCGGTTTCTTCTTTGAAGCAATAGATAGTTTTCAGACACGCCCTAGAGGAATTAACGGGTGTAAGCAAAAGTGTACTAAATCGAATAGAGCGTGGGAAAACGAAGCGGCTGGAATTTAAGAACTTGAAAGCTATATCCATAGCTTTACCTGAACACTATTCCGAGATTATGGAATGTTATCTTGAAGAAGAAAACCGGATCAATACTTTGATTGAAGTGCTCGAAGAGGTGACTACCTGTGAAGAGCGCTTATTGTTAGTTCCGAAAGTGGCGGTGCGCATATTGGAATTGCCCACTATCGAGACCGAAGAATCGCTTCAACGATTGTTCAGCTTTACTAAAACATTACACGATGATTCGCTGAAAGTAACACTCTATACGTTAATCATTAAGTATTCTAGAAAACGCGGAGTGCCACATTACGTAGCCAAAGGGTTGCTGCAAAAATATTTGATTGAAAGGAACGATTTGAAGCAACTGGAAGAATCGTTTCGGATGGGACAAGAAGTTCTTCATTATACCGACTTTTTATCACGCGAAGAGAAAATTACTTTTTACTTTAGAATGGCTTTGCATGCGAAAAACATAAATAAATACAATGAATGTATTGAACTTTGTGAGTTGGGTCTCCCTTTAGAGACAGAAGATACGGAACTAAAGGCAAGAGCATATCTGATGATGATAAATTCATTTTCGCAATTAAAAGACTACAATGCGGTTGAAAGACATCTAAACATATTTGAAAAGATGAGGAATGATTTTGTTGTCGTACCTGCCAAGGCTACTCGGGCCTTAACAAAAGCGAGAAAAAAAGAATATGATGTAGCAATACCCATGCTTCGGAAATATTTAGGGGAACTAGGGAAGGAATATAGCTTACATATTGCTGACGAACTTCTGGAGATCTATTTTCAATTAGGGGATCTTGAATCAATTGCTGAAATATTGGAGAAGGGGGAAGAATTATTACCTGAGCATCCACAAACACCACATAAATACATTACTATTGGAAGGTTCCATAGATTTAAAGGCTTCTATCAGCTTAGTAAAGGTTTGCTTGACGATGGAATAGAAAACTATGTTAAAGGTTTAAAGGCGTTCGGGAGTGTCAGCGCTATGAAAGAGAAAGACGACTGCTTGCAGGAATTGTTAACATATCACATAAAACTGTCGAAATCCTTGGAACTAAAGCATATAATGAAGTTGAAGGAGGCATATGAATAATAAGGTAAATAAACCATTTGATCGGAGGCGAAGTCAGTGAAGAAATTCATCTTGCTGATGGCTTTATCTTTGGCTGTGATTGGAACTATGTTTGTTGTTTCGCCAGATGCAAATCCGGGCCAAAAAATTTTGTACAATGATATTGATGGAGGGCATTAATTATTTTGTCATACGAAAATGAAATATGAAGGTCTTTGTGAACAGGTGATTATATGCCTGTTTTTTTATTTCCCAAAACAATCGTTGCACAAAATGGAATTATAAGGTTTTTGTGGGATGTATAATACAGTTGATTTGTGAAGTGACAAAATTACACTGGTTAAAAAAGGAGAGTTCCATATGACCATGTTAGCGAATAGAAAGGAGGCTTGCGCAACCCTAGGACTAGATCATTTAGATGATGGAGCATTACACAATTCCATGAAAAACATTCAGAGCCAAATGGAAGAGGCAGTACGGCAAGGCGCAAGCTTAACGAGCGAATATATCGTCCAACTGAGTCAACAATTAGACGGATATGTTGTTATAGCGCAAACTCGGAAAATGAGGTTAAACCGTTAACGTAACGTTCCGGGGTAGCATGATAACTCATATTCATGGAATATCAATTAGAGGTGAGGGTGTTGCGTATTGGCAGTAAGACGGGGATTGTTAGAGTGGTAGACGATTTCGGGAGAATCGTGATTCCTACGGAGGTCAGGCGTGTTTTGAATTTAAATCATAATACTCTTACTGAGTATTTCTTTGACGACGAGAGAAAAGCGATTATGGTTTGCAAATATCGTGCGAAAGAATGCTTATTCTGCTCCAACCCGGAGCAAATCCTGAATTTCAAAAGATTTTATATTTGCATCCCGTGTATCCAAAGCCTCCCGCCCCTTCAAGTCTTCCTCGAACGTTTGGAACGCGCGCGACCTGACGAGGATAATAAAACTCTTCCATCAAACAAAAAAGTGAAAGACGGCAAAGATACAACCTTGAATCGTTTGCATAAAGTGATGCAGGAAAACCCGGTAGCTTCGCAAAAAAATTAGCCGAAATGATAGGTGTCTCACCATCCAGGGTCAGTCAGTTGCTCAGGCATCATAATAGAGTATAAAATCGCGTAAAAAGATTAACCCCGCAACCTTTAAGTTAGCGGGGATTCCAATGCTCTACGGTATACTGATTGTGCATCTGTCATTCCCTCTGGTGGATTGGTCGCACAACCATCTTACGGAATGTACAGATGTTTTTCTATTTCTAACCAGCATAATCAATCGTAGCTTTCAAGCACTACGTTTGGTATCGAGCCTCTTTTTTAAATCCAAAGAAGTCCCTGCCACCGTTTTAAGCGGGGCAGGACTTCTAGATAAAAGCTCCCTACCTTCCACCCAATACATCTCCACTCCAATCGAAAATCATCGGCGGACCCTTCTCTTTTGGATTCCATCCTTGTTCGATGGCTTGAGAAATAATCGTCGCCACTTCCTTCGGCGTTACGACCTTTAAATTCAAGCTATCAGTATAAGGATACTCCACCCAATAATCATTGATGTCCGATTCAATATATATACGAAGCTTCCGCCCTTTTTCCTGCTTGTGTTCCGCCATGAGCACAATATATCCTTTTGAAGCTGTGGAGATGACCCAGCGGTATGGATCATTTCCTACAACGATTTTCCTGGAGCCTTTGTTTCTTAATGTCACCTGGTTCCCCTCCGTTCACCTAACCCTAATTCATCGATAAGAAAATCGCCTTGTTCGATTTTCATCGTTTGCTTCTCTTGACTAAAGTCCCATCCCTGCTCAATGGCATATTGAATCAAGCTGGCGCACGTATGCGGCCGATGCGGGTTGATGTCCCATGTGCCCTTCCACGAAAACCGCACTTCAAAAAAAGAAGTTTTCGATGAATACACTCTAAAGCCGACATCTTCATTGCGGGGAAATTGATTAATCACACAATGAAACAAAAAATCGTTTACCGTAATCTTTTTCGTGTCTTTCCCGAACGGTTTGTAAAAAGGCCTATCTCCGGCAGCCTTTTTGTAACTCAAACTTCCAATTAATACAACCACTTCGTGTAGCTCTCCTCTAGCATTTGATCCACTTGATCCGCCGTAAGCTCTATTTTGCCCTTGACATGAGCGGCGAGCATCTGTGCAGGAGAAGGCCGGTCGCCCTCCGGCAGCCAGGAGTCCGGCTTCCACAGCCCGGACCGCTTGAACGCTTTGGCACAGTGCATAAAGCACTCCTCCACCTCGACGCCGATGCCAATCAGCGGCTCCCGTCCGTTTACGGCGGTCAGCTTAAGCAGTTCCGGGTCGCGGGTAACACAGGCTTTGCCGTTCACGCGGAACGTTTCTTCCAAACCGGGGATGATGAAAATCAGGCCGATGTGCGGATTCGCGATAATGTTATGAATGGTGTCCATCCTGCGGTTGCCGAGGCGCTCCGGGATGAACAAATGCCGGTCGTCCAGCACATGCACGAACCCCGGCGCATCGCCGCGCGGCGAGACGTCGCAATGTCCCTCGGCGTCGGCCGTCGCGACAGCGATAAACGGCGCTTTGGCAATAAACGCTTTGCCGTGAGCGTCAAGCGCGTGGATAACTTTGTCCATCACCAGCTTGCTCGGTGCTCCTCCCAAGACCGGACGCAAGGCTTCCAACTGCTCTTCCGTTGTGATCCGTTCCCGAAATACATGCTCCATACCGCTCCACCTCGTTTCCAGAAATGCAAGCCATTGCAACACGTTCCAGCAAGTCAGGGTGAACCTTTCACGGTGATCCTCAGCCGGTCGTAAATCCGACCCTGGACGCTTTTTCATCGGAATGCCACAGCTGGGTGCGGCCTTTGCCAAGCTCCACATTCATCTCGCGCACAAGCTGCTCCACATCGACGGTATGCTCGTAATGCTTGCGCAGCGCCGCCGACACATACAGCTCGCCAAGCTGCGCGAAGGTGAACCCTTCTGTCGCTCTCGCCGCCACCGCCATCGCTTCGTCGTCGAGAAGCTCGTGCAGCCGCTTCAGCAGCAGATAGCTGCGGCGCTGCTCTTCATCCGGCAGTTTGATTTCGTATGCCCGGTCGAAACGGCCCGCCCGGTTCATCAGCGCCGGGTCGATTTTCTCCGGATAGTTCGTCGTCCCGATCAGGAAAATGCCCTCCTTCGAGGTCGCCCCGTCGAGCGTGTTCAGAAAATACGACCGCGCCGACTCCGGCATGGAATCGATATCTTCGATCACGAGCACCATCGGGGCCATGCGGACAGCCGCTTCGAACACCTCCTGGATCGAGTCGCTTGTCGTGTACTCGGTAATGTGCCAATAAGCGACCGGCGCGTCCACGCTACCCGCGATCGATTTGACCAAGGTCGTTTTGCCGTTGCCCGGCTTGCCGTACAGCAGAATGCCCCGCTTGTAGGGGAGGCCGTACGTTTGGAAAAAGTGGCGGTCCTGTGCAAAAAACTCGTCGATGGAACGGTAAATTTCCGTTTTCACGCCTTCGTTCATCACCACTTCGTCGCGCTTTACCCCGCGGGTCAAGGATTCGCGTTCGCGGTCCAGCCCATCGCGAGTATCCTTGAATACAGTCACCTGCTCCCGGTCGGACTGCCGCTGTCGGCGGGACATATCGGTCAGGAACTCGGCCAAGCCCGCGTCGGTTTCGGCCCATATAAAATCCTCGTTGGAAATTCCATGATGCCGGAACATTGGCACTCGCGCCATGGCAACCCGAAAACGCGGGTAGACGAAAATATTGTTGCGCAGCGACGGGAACATGCGCGGTCCTTCACTTTTCATCGCATCTCCGAAGGTGAAAGTGCGGGCCTCCACCGTATCGAAGACGGCGCAAAGCCGCTCAACCTCGGGATTGGCCGCCTGTATGTCTCTCTCCAATTGATCCCAAATATCTTGCCCGAAATCCTCTTGAACATAAAGCTGAAAACGTGCCCGGTATTGACTTTCCAGCCGGGCTTGGATCGACTGAATGACGAAGGCGTAATCGCTGTATTGGACGACCTCGACTCCCGGTATGCCGTCACCGGAAGCGGTAACGATCGGCTGCGGATGGTTTGCTTTTTCATTTATTTTAATAAGAGAACTCATAGTAGATGTATTTCCTCATTTCTTTATTATGTTTCGATTTAGATGCCCTTGATGCTAGCCAGCGGTTTGCATTTGGCGACGACGGACGCGAGTCCGGCTCCGACTACGCTATCGATAATCTGATCGACGTCCTTGTACGCCTGCGGCGATTCGTCGATGATCGACTCCAGCATGCGCTGGTTCACGACGATTTCGTCCGCCGTCCCGACGCGCAGCGATGATTCGAACTGATCAACGGTCACAAGCCGCTTCGTCGCGCTGCGTGAGCGAATCCGGCCGGCTCCGTGGCAGATCGAGTAATAGTTGTGCTCACCGCCAGGCTGACCGACCATCAAATACGATGAGGTGCCCATAGACCCGGGGATCAGGGCCGGATGACCGGTCGCCAGATACGACTCCGGATTGTCCGGATGCTGCGCCGGCAGCGCCCGCGTCGCCCCTTTGCGGTGCACGAATAAAGATGTGCCGTTGTGCGTTTCTTCCCAAGCGTAATTGTGCATCAGATCGTACAGCGTCGTCATTTCGAACTTCGAACCGAAGACGTCCCGGAACGCTTCCCGGATGGCGTAAGCGATCAGGTGCCGGTTCGTGACGGCATAGTTCAGCGCGGAATACATCAGATGGACGTAAGCCGCAGCCGCTTCGCTGTCCAGCGGGGCAAAAATCAGCCGCGGATCGGCCGTTCCCGTCCCCGTGCGGCGCATCCATTTGCCGATCTCGGAGCCGCCGTACTGGTTGACCGCGCCGCCCCAAGCCCGCGAGCCGGAGTGGATCATGACGATAATCTGACCGTCGCGCAGTCCCCATTTTTCGGCAATATCGCGGTTGTCCTCGTGAATCTCAATCGCCTGAATTTCGGCAAAATGATTCCCGCTCCCGAGCGTCCCAAGCTGTCGGTGCGACCGGTGCCAGTACATCTCAGGCAGACGATCCAAGTGGGACTCGTCAAAAGCGAACTTGCTGTTCTCCACATGCGTGAGCGACGTAGCTTTTTTCGGGGTGTAGCCGTCCGGGATGTACTTTTTGGGGAGACCGTGCAGCCCTTTGCGCAGCACATGCTCCAGCCGGATATCCGAGAAATGCCCGCGGGCATGCTCTTCGGAAGGTAATACCTTCTCGATTGCCTTAACCAGCTTGCGCCGCAGCTTTACCTCCTGCAGATCGTCCCGGTGCAGATTCGTCAGGTGAACGCGCATCCCGCAGCCGATATCGCTGCCGACAATCGATGGGGAAACGTAGCCGTTCGCAGCTTCCCACACCGCCGTCGTGCCGATACACGTACCGACGCCCACGTGCACGTCCGGCGTGTAGCTCATGTAGAGCCGGTTTGGAATTTGCAGATTGTTATTGGCCATGTCGAACACTTTGTAATCCAGCGCTTCGAACAGCCGGTCTCCGGCAAAGACGTGCAGATCGCCCGCCGGCAGCTGCACCTTGCGGTAATATTTTTCGTTTCGTTGTTGATCGTATTGTTGCTCGTTGAAAGTAAACATAAATGATGACAAACTTCCTTCCTGTTTCTATTATTCTGGTAAAAATGAATGCAAAAAGACCGTAAGCCATAAGCCTACGGTCGTCATGTCACGCGTATATGCGTACAAAAGCATGGAGCAAGCTCACAGCTCACTGCGCTACTCTTCATGCCGTTTGTTTTGATGTAAACGAAGGAACCTGCCGGAACGTACATGAAATTGAACGTGCCGGGGTTGCTTTCGCTTACGTCGGGCCCGTAGAGGCCGATGGAACGAATTCCGGTATGTGATTGTCGCTCAAATGATGGAACAACAAAATACTATAACAGATCATGTGAATCGGCCTCCTTTCTCCATTTAAGATATGGTTATCATACACGCGGAAGGGAAACTTTGTCAACCAAAAAAATAAGAGCAGCACCGGGCACGTGGGACATGCCGCTTGCGGCAGAGGCAGGGGACTTCGAGGAGTCCGAAGTTTTGATCGTTACTCCTTGTGCCACATTCCCTGCCTGACTGTTCATGTTTCATTACTTATTCGACAAGAAGGTATGATTTCCCTTACCATGATTACCCAATTTTTGGTTAAACTTATATCCTGAATCCGTGATCATGCTGTGGGCCTTGATCCCTGTATTGGTTTGTGGTTGAAATAAGGCATTGACAGTAAGTCCCATCCTCAACACGACTGTGGGGCCTTAACCCTGTATATGAGTTTTTGCCGGATCGGCGAATCATCCTTTCGCAGGCTTTCCTGCCCCATAATGCGAAGGAGATTGTATGCGAACATTCCCGCATGGAGCACCAAATCGTTGGTGTTAAATTTACCGGCAGGAAGACGCTCCAGATCCAAA
The DNA here is from genome assembly GCF_900100345.1 of Paenibacillus tianmuensis. Lineage (GTDB taxonomy): Bacteria > Bacillota > Bacilli > Paenibacillales > NBRC-103111 > Paenibacillus_G > Paenibacillus_G tianmuensis. Next base: position 7,929 of record NZ_FMTT01000022.1, read on the forward strand.
TCGGTTTTGATTTCACTGTGAAATTGTTCGCTTGTGCCATGGTCGCGGTACAGTTCGATCACCCGCCAAGGTGCGCATCGAAGCGATGTCCAGTATACATGTACCTGGATCTCCGGAAGGAGAAAGAGTTGACCGCCGCGGTCCATCGTTCGTTCAATGACACGAAACACTTGACGCAGCTTACTGTCAAATCCTTTTTGTGCAAATTCAATCGCGCCGACGTATTCCGTTTGGCCTTCCCGCTGCTCGCATGCGATTCCTTTTGTTTTCGCGATGGCTAGCCACGCCGCTCTTGGCGTTCAGAGCAAGCCAAGATAGCTTTTCATCACATCAGAGTGAGAGTGAAACGGGTTTTCAATGTCCTTAATGACGGAATGATTTAATCGTTTCGTCAATTGGGTATGAGCAAGCAGGGCACCGACTGTAACCAGCCCTGCGTGAGTGGTTAGAATAAGCTCTTTGGATCTTACGAATTGGATTTTCATCGGCGCACCTCGATGGTGAAGTAGAAATAGTAGTAGATATCCTACTTTTTCTCCATCAGATCAGCCATTTCCTTTATTTTTCTCGTATTATCAAGAAGCTAAGATCACGGATTCAGGCAGATGTTAGTTATGCAGATACTGTAAGAGCCGCTTGTAACCCTGAATAAGAAGTAAAGTGGGTTAGAGAGGCTCCCATAATATATATGGTATGATGGAACTTCTCTTTTAAGGGGGAGTTCCATCGGTTTTTTATTTAATTAACATTATGATACAATAATTAAGTAATAATGGGAGGAGGAGGAGAATTATGGACAGTGTTGTTATCTTTACTAATTTTAGACCAATATATATTTTCTTTATCATTATTCAAGCCATTTCATTGATAAACATCATATCCCAGATAAAACACCATAAACCAATTAATGGATATGCAATATTCAGTATCTCATTTATTTGTTCAGCAGTATCCGCTTTTTTAACGTATCAAATAGGTATTCTTTCTGATGAATTAGCAATCGGTGGCGATCCTGTTTCCTTTGATATGTTTATAGTAGTAGTGATAATGTCGGTAGTTAATTTTCTTGTTGTTCTCCGGAATACAAAAAAAGAATAAGCGGTTTTTTCTTACCAAAGGCGAACTCATTGTCATAAATTGGCATCCCCGCTGTTTGTCACAGTATCATTGACGACGAAGACAACCAAGGCTGATATTCCCCATTTTAATCCATGTGTTTGCGGGTGATGACAGCTACACTGGAACTACCCCTTGATCGGTCTTTCCCGTCGGTAGTCTGCGTTGGCTCCCGCGGTACTAGCACTCGTGTCTGTTCATCGGCGCCGCTGCCTTTTAGTGAGATAGCGAAAACTTTAACAATTTGTTACTTTAATAAAGAAACAAATCAAGCTCTCATTGTGACACAGATAGTAAATATTAAGTCAAAGGATGGTTGAAATATATTGCATGCCTCCATTTTCCGTCCCATCGCCACGAAGCTACTTTCGTAAATGATACGGCACCGTCGTAATGACAACGTCTTTGTGCCTAAAAAACCAGGAACGGAGAAGCAGCGCGCTTTGATTGTGCAGCATGTTGTGCCACCACCGTCTGGGAATAAACTGGGGCAGGATCAAATGAATACGGTCCGAGTGTCTTTCCCGTTCCTCCAGCATGCCGATATATTGGGAAATCGGAGACAACAGGGAGCGAAACTCTCCCCGGAGCGTCACCAATGGGAAGGGATTGCCCCACTCCTCCCATTTTTTCTTCATCTTCTCGATGGAGTCCTCGTCGAAACCGACGAACAGCGCAATAACATCGGTGTTCAAGCTTTTGGCGAAACAAACGGTGTGGTACACGACGCGGTGTACGCCGGAAACCAGTACGATCGTCCGCACGCGGTGAGCTTCCGGCTTCATCCGGGAAGGATCGATTCGCAGCTCCTCGGCGACTTGGTTGTAATGACGGCGAACCGCGACGGAAAACAAAATGATGACAGGGAGCACGATTAACACGATCCAAGCCCCGTCCACAAACTTCGTAATGGCGAAAATCATAGCAACAATCGCGGTAACGACCGCCCCGACCCCGTTGACCGCAAGCTTTGTTTTCCACAGCCGCCCTTTGACCTTCTTCCAGCGCATACAAAGACCGATTTGCGCAATCGTAAACGAAAGAAATACCCCGATGGCGTACAGAGGAATCAAGGCGTTGGTCTGCGCATGAAAGATTTCGATCAAAATAATGGCGACCCCAGCCAGTAAAATAATGCCGTTCGAGTAGCCCAGCCGATCTCCGCGGTTCGTCAGCGCTCGGGGCAAAAAGCCGTCGCTCGCCACAAGCGCCGACAGCTGCGGAAATCCCGTAAACGTGGAATTCGCAGCCAGAATCAGGACGATAAACGTCGACCAAATGATGATTTGGTACAGCGGTCCTTTTCCAAAATAGCTTTGGGCAAGCTGCGACAGCATCGTATTGGCGGGGTCAACCGTAATCCCCTTCACATACAGATGGTACGCAAAGCCAAGCAGCGTAACTCCCGTGATCGCCCCCAAGGCCAGGTACGTTTTGACGGCGCTTCTTTGTTTAGGGTCGCGGAAGATCGGCACCGCATTGGAAATGGTTTCGATCCCCGTCAAGGCGGAGCAAGCGGAACTGAACGCTTTGAGCACCAGCAGCAACGTCAGCCCTTGGGGAACGGTACCGAAGCTCGGCGTCTGGGGCTGGACAAAGCCGTGGCGGAATTCGTCAAGAAACCCGGCGGCAATTAACCACACCATACATCCCATAAAAAAGAACGTCGGCCAGGCGAAAATCGTCGCGGATTCCGCCACTCCCCGCAAATTCACCAACAGAAGCACGACCACGCATAAAACGGCAAGCGCCGTCTTATAAGGCCCGATGGCGGGATACGCCGAGGCCACGGCTTGGACGGCCGCGGAGACGGAAACGGCAACGGTCAAAATGTAATCGACCAGCAAAGAGGCGGAGGCTACGAGAGAAGGCAGCGGCCTTTTAAAATTGTCCTTCGCAATCGCGTATGCGCCGCCTCCGTTGGGATAAGCGAGAACCCCCATAATATAGGAGACAATCAAAATCGCGAGCAAAACGACCGTCGAGGCCGTAATCGGGAGAATGATCCATTTGGCATCCGGTCCGAGTCCGATGAGCTCCGTGATTCCGGATTCCGGGCCGTACGAAACGGATGAATATAAATCTGCGGAAAGGATCGGCAGCGCCATGATCCAGAACAGCTTGTTATGTTGAGCGTGCAGCTCCTTCAGGCGCATAGGGCGGCCGATAATGATCCGTTTGATGCTGATGAAGTTCAAGACGGCATACCACATGGTTACGATCACAATGGCGATAATGACGGCTTCGATGGCCAGAGTATGATGAATCATGCTACCCCACCTTTTGTGCGAATGATTTCCACTGCCTCGTCTATTTTCCCCGTTCGCCATTTTTTTACTACAAAACCATGTTTCCCTTCGGGCGGCAGCAAAAAAAGACATCGTCCTCATTTAGGAACGATGCCTTGGGTCAACGTGGCTTCCAACGGCGGTCCGCTTCGCACGGGCCGCTGCATCAGATACGGATACAGCAGAATCAAACCGCCGACATACAGCAGGAAAGCGAAATATGCGGGAAGCAGATGAATGAAATCGGTGTAGCCGATTTGAAAATGCACGCTAAGGCCCGCCAGAAAGCCGGGAAATCCGCCAAGCAGCAGCGTCCACCAGACCCAGCGCTGGCCTTGGCCGATCCCCCACAAAGCGATGATCAGCACGGCGAGGGCGTTCGAGAACAGAGCGCCTCCGAAGCCCGCCCGGTCGTGCGCGATCAGCGGGATCAAGCGCTCGTTGATGTCCGCGAGCATTTCCGCCGAAGCGCATAGATAAGCAAGGTCCGTCGGGACGAAGACGAAGGTGATTCCGATGCCTGCGATCACGACGCCGCCGACGGCAAGCGCGAAGCCGAGCGTGACGAACAGAAGCTGGCCCCATTGGGCGCGCCACCAGATCCGGTCGTTCGCCAGATTCGGCGGATCGTACGAAGGCCGGTCGGCCCGCGCCCGCATGGACAGGATGAACATCGGCAGCAGCACCGCCCCCGCCAGCGCATGCAGCGGGTCGAAATACCCGTACCCGAGGTACAGGAAAAAGCTGCTGAAGCCGACCAGACCCGAGGTCATCAAAGCCGTTTTCGTCCAATGCAGCCCTTTTCTCAGCCCGTGCCGGGCCAATTGGTAATACAAGATGCCGATAGAGATCATTGTTCCCGCCAGCGTTACCCGGTCGTGCGACATAAAGCCAAGCAGCCAGCGGTTCGCCTGTCCGAGCATCGTCTGATCCATGCCGAGAAACAACACATCGTACGGCAGCATGACCGTCGTCGCCGCGATGATCCAGGCCAAAATGCCGCCGATGACCATGCCGATGCCAAGCAGGCACATCCAGCCCCAATCCTGCCAAAAGGGTGCTTCCGGCGGACTCTCCGTTTCCCGCACCTTCTCGTAGATGAACGCCTCGTTGATCCGCTTCGGCAGCCCCGGCCCGGAATAGACAAGTCCGCTGTGAAGCTGCACGCAATCCGCTCCCGCTTCCACCGCCAGCAGCGCGTCCCGGGGCTCGTGGATGCCCCCGGCCAAAATGATCGTCAGCTCCGGCCCGGCAAGCTGCCGAAGCTGCTTCACCCGTTCCACGCCCGGCGCAAGGGCCTCCCGCCCGATGACGAAGCCCTCGGGCGTCCGCACGGCATCGCCCACGACGATGCCCTCCCATGCCGCCGCGTCGATCCGGCCGAGCAGCGCTTGCAGCCGTTCCGCCGGATCGTCCGGCGCCACATACAGCAGCAGCGGCTTCCCCGGGACTACCTCCCGGGACGCCTGCCGGACCGCGCTCAGATACGCTGCGGTTGCTTCCAGCGACCAGCCCGTATCGACGCTGTCGATATAGAACGCGGCGGCCCATGGGGCGAGCTGTTCCATCATCCGCCGCACCTCCACCTGCGCCTGTTCCGGCGATGCGCCCGGCATCGGCCGCAGCCGGAACATCAGCGGCAGCCGGTGCCCCTGCTTGCGCTGCATGCGCCGGACGAGCTTTTCCAGCCCTTCGTTCGCGCCGATGTTCGGATAGAGCAGCGCTTCGCCGGACACCTCCCTTCGAATCGGGCGGTCGTCCGTTACCTCCCGGACCGTCACCGGACCGATCTCGATAAATCCGAACCCGAATTGAGCCAGTGCCCGATGCGCCGTGCCGTGAACATCCAGTCCGCCGCTGAGGCCGACGGGATATTTCAGGCGCAGCCCCCCGCACGCTTCGCTTTCCAGAATCGGATGCGACTCCATATGCCCCAGCGTCTTGATGACCAGCGTCCCCCCAGGCAATCTGCTGAGCAGGCCCATGGCTCCCAACGTGAAATCTCTCGCCGTCTCGGCGGGCAGTCCGAACAATAACGGACGAAACAACGTCTGATACGACCAATCCGGCATCCTCTCACTCCCGTACTCCAATATCCATATGGTGCCATTGTATCACGCGCCACCAATCGAGCATAAAAAAAGCGGCCGAGTGCAAACATCCGCTGCCCGACCGCTACCCTTAACCTTTTGCCTCAACCGTCGTACGGCCTACTTCTTCGCATCCTTCCCTGCCTTCGCGGCGAGCTCCTGCAAATCCCGTCCCTGCAACGCGCCTTCGATCAACTCGGGAAGCAGATCCGGCGTGCAGCCGAAGCACGGGATGCCAAACTGCGCAAGCGTCTTAGCGACATGCTCGTCATACGACGGAACGCCGCTGTCCGATAGAGCCAGCAAGCAAAGCACCTGCACGCCCGCCTGCCGCATTTCTCTCATCCGGCGGATCAACGCGGACCGGTTCCCACCCTCGTACAAGTCGGAGATCACAATAAACAGCGTCTTCTTTGGCTCCGTGATGAACTGCTCGCAGTAGGCAACCGACTTATTGATGTCCGTCCCACCTCCGAGCTGAATGCCGAACAGCATATCGACGGGGTCGTCCGCGCACTGCTCCGTCAAATCGACGACCTCCGTATCGAACACGACGACACGGGTGTCAAGCGCCGGCAGGCTGGCGAAGATCGAGCCGACCACGGAGGCGTAAATGACGGAATCGGCCATCGATCCGCTCTGGTCGATATCCAGAATAACCGTCCATTCTTTGCTTCTGCGCGCACGGTCGAAGAAATAGAACCGCTCCGGGATCAGCCGTTTCGTTTCCGTATCGTAGTGCTTCAGATTGGCGCGGATGGTCTTTTTCCAATCCATCCCGGATAAGGACGGAAGCGGCGAATGCTTCCTGCGGTTTAAAGCGCCAGTGACCGCCTGACGGATCTCGTGCTCCAGCTTCTTGGAAATTTCCTCCACCACGGCTTTTACGAGCTGCCGGGCCGTGTCCTTCGTCTTCTCGGGAATTTTGCCGCGCAGCGCCATGAGCGTCGCGACCATGCGAATATCCGGCTTCACCTGCGCCAGCGATTCCGGTTCGAAAAGCAGCTGCGTCAGCCCTTTGCGCTCGATGGCGTCGGCTTGAATAACCGAGACGATGTCCGAAGGGAAAAAGGTGCGGATATCCGCAAGCCATTTCGCCACCTTGGGCGAAGAAGGGCCCAGCCCTGCGGAGCGCGGCCCCGAGGAGGCGTCGGATTCCAGCCCTGTACCCCCGGTGCCGTCGTAGATGGCTGCCAGTGCTTGGTCTAGAATTTGCGCCTCACTGTCCAGCAAGCACTCTCCTTGCGCGTACTCTGCGAGCTTTTCTTCGGATGCGTCTCCCAGAATCAGTCTCCATCGTTGCAACGCTTTATTTTGATCCGTCATGGTCTACAAATCCCCGAAATCAAAATCGTTAAGTTCATCCAGCTTCCCTCTTTCGTCTTCGCTTAGCGGCTCCTGCAGCTGCTCCGCAGCCCCCAGCCCGTCGAGGCCCCAAAGCACGCCCAGCGTTTCGGCAATCGCCGCTTTCTCCCTGGGCTCGAACGAGCCGAACGCCCTGCGCAAAAAGACCAGCGAACGCAGGAACGCCTCGTCCTCCAGCGACGCGATATATTCGTCGAGCTGCTGCCACAGCCCCGAGCGCGACAGCAGCGCATACCGGTTCCGCATCGACACGCCTTCGAACCAGCCCGCGCCAAGCTCCGCCGGAATTCCCGGCGACAACCGCCGCGATACTTCCTGCGAGCACTGTTCGGCAGAGATCAAATTCCGCTCCAGCAAGATGGCAAAAGCAAACCCGGACAGCTTCGCATTCCGGTCGTCCCGGGAAGCCAGCGCCCACAGCTCGGCAAGCCACCGCTCGTCGTCCACCTCTTCCGAATGCTCCTGCGAGATGCGATGCATCTCGTTCATCCCGGTCACCATGCCGCCTGCCGCTTCATCGCTGCACACGGCCGCGTCCACAAGAAGCAGCGTCCCCCGCAAAAACAACTGCTGAAGCAGCGGCACGAACGACGAGGTATCCACCTTGCGAATATCGCCGTAGCGGATCAATATCGATAATTCGTTGGCCGCGGCGGCGATCTGCGCGAAGTCTCCGGCATCGACGGCCAGCCGCTGCAAGGTGAGCCTCGCTTCTTCCATCGCCTCGGGAAGTCCGCATTGGCAGGCCAAGCGGATGATCCGGGAAGCTTCCGAGAGATCGGCGCACCCTTCGAGCCGCTCGTGCAGCACAAACGCTGCGGCAAGCTCCACCGTTTCCCCTTTGAGCGTCGATTCCACCGCTTGGATCTCCACCTCGGGGCTCCACTGGATCACCCAGTGCTCCGCCCAGGTCGCCGCGTTCTGCCGTACCTGCTGCTGCCGAGCAAAATCGATGCCGAGCAGCGCAAGCCGGTTCAAAAAGACGGACCGGTGCAGATCGAGAAACGCCGCCTCTTCGCTCTTAACCCGCCGGTTCTCCCGCAAATCCAGCTCCAGATCGGTAGCGACGGCAGACTTATACTTCTCCAGCTTCAGACGCTTCAGATGCCGGTTCAGATCGTCCTGAATCGGCGTCTGGCTGACCCCCTCGGGCAACGCGCCAATCGCCGTGCCGATATCTGCGCGGGCCAGCGCCTCGGCCACCGAGCCCAAGTCCCCGAACCCGAGACAGACAACGGCCGCATCCCGCAAGTCCCCCCAGGTTGGCATGCTGCCCCCGCGCAGCGAGGCGAGCGATTCGGCCAGCCGTACCCCCTCGATGACGGAAGCAGTGGAGCGATGCGTCCCGCTTTCCCGTAGGTACAAGGCCACTTGCGACAAGTAAAGCGACGGCAGTCTGGACGCGTCCTGCCGGTTCAAGCAATCCCACATCCGCTCGAAATAAGCCGGGGCCTGATTGCCCGCGCCGTAGCCGGATTGAACGGACAGCTTGTAGTACGAATAGGGCATCAACGTCAGCTTGGTGGACGAACGAGGCAGCTTGCGCAGCTCCTCGTCCGACATCGCAGGCAGCGTTAAATCCATCGCCGAGACGTGATGCGCCCCGGTCACGACCACGATGCGGTCCGATGGTCCGGCGGCGTCCAGCGCTTGCCGGATCTGCCGCCGCATGTAAGCTTCACGCACGGCGTTATAGGACGCTTCCCGCGGGTCATGCGCCCGCTCTTCCTGCTCCAGCAGCTCGCGCATTTCCGCAGAGAAACGTTCGATGGCGTGACGATACGCTTCTTTGCTCGGACTATTCTCGAAATGCCGCTCCCAGTAACTGTCGTAATCCGTCTCCCCGGCCAGCTCGGCAACCCGCTCATACAGCTCGTTCTGCCGCCGGTAAAAGGCTCTGCGTTCCGCCAGCGCATCCTGCTGGCCCGTTTGATCGTCCTCGCGATCCGTTTGTTCACCCTCCCGGTCCGATTCCTTCAGGCCCGCGCTTGCGCGTCTTGCCGCTTGCAGCGTCACCGCCGCATCGGAAGGAAGGTCAATGAACTCGGCGCGAACCCCGTTTTCCGCCGCCCATAGAAAAGCCTGGTATTCGGGAGAATACGAAGCCAAAGGGAATACGAGCGTACGAACCGGAAGCTGATCGGTATAAGCAAGAATCGCGATGGGCGGCACGACGCCGCGGGAAGCGATCTGCCCGATCAAGTCCCCCGCATCCGAAGGCCCTTCCACCAGCACGACCTGCGGCCGGATTTCATCCAGAAACGCCCGCAGATGAAAGGCGCCCGCCGGCGACAAATGGCGGATGCCAAACACATGGACTCTCCCGTCACTAGTGCTCAATCGTTCATCTCCCGGCATGCGCTGTACAGACTCCGCCATTCCGATCCCCGCTTTTTCATCACATTTTCCAAATATTCTTTCCAGGCAATACGGTCCTTCTCCTCATCCTTCACAATCGCGCCTTGCAGAGCGGCAGCCAAATCCTCCTCTTGAATCCGGCCGTTTCCGAAGCTGGCGGCAAGCGCCATGCTGTTCGTCAAAAGCGAGATCGCTTCCGCCGTCGAGATGACGCCGCTCGGCGATTTCAGCTTCTCCTTGCTGTCCAACGTTACCCCGGCGCGCAGCTCCCGGAAAATGGTAACGATCTTGCGCACCGCTTCTTCCTCCGGCAGCGCCGCCTGCAGCTCGTAGTTGGCGGCAATTTCGCCGATGCGTTTGCGCACGATCTCAACTTCCGTTTCCAGACCGGACGGCGACGGCAGCACCAGAATGTTGAACCGGCGCTTGAGCGCGGCGGACATTTCATTCACGCCCCGGTCCCGCGTGTTCGCCGTTGCGATGATCGAGAAGCCTCTGGTCGCCGACACCTCGCGGCCCAGCTCGGGGATGGAGATCGTTTTTTCGGATAAAATGGAAATCAGCGCATCCTGCACCTCAGAGGCGCAGCGGGAAATTTCCTCGAAACGGGCGATCCCGCCGCCCTCCATCGCCCGGTAAATCGGGCTCTTGAGCAGCGCTTCATCCGACGGGCCGTGCGCCAGGAGCATCGCATAGTTCCACGAATAGCGGACATGCTCCTCGCTCGTTCCGGCCGTTCCCTGAACAACCTTGGACGAGTCGCCGTGGATGGCGGCCGTCAAATTCTCGGAGAGCCACGATTTCGCCGTTCCCGGCTCCCCGATCAGCAGCAGCGCCCGGTCCGTCAGCAGCGTCGCGATAGCAATCTCTACCAGCCGCGTGTGGCCAATATATTTGGGCGTGATGTTCACGCCGCTTGCTTGTCCCCCGGTAATAAATGTAAGCACGGACCGCGGCGACAATTGCCAGCCCGCCGGCTTCGGATCTTGATCCGCATCCTTCAACGCTTCCAGTTCCTTGGCGTACAGCCGCTCCGCAGGTTGCCTCAATACATTTTGCTTTTGATCCATTCGATCCATTCCGCTCCTTTGCCTATTTCCGATTCATCGCTCGTTTTCGTTTTAAGCCGCTCCGCCACTTCAAGCACCTGCTGCTTCATGCTTTCGTAAGCGAGCTGGTGGGCGAACTTCTCCAGTCTTTCGGCATAGCTGCCGGGAAGCAGCGACATCATCACCAATTTTTCCAGACCCGAATAATAAAACTCCCGCTTGCCTTCCGAAGCTTCCAGCGCCTGCATCAGCAGCTCCGGGGTTTCTTCGTGCCCAATCTTGAACAAGGCGATGAACAGTGAGACCGTTCTCGACTTCATAAACTGCGGCGCCACCCGCACCTTTTTCAGCAAGTAATCGACGACCTTCGTGTCCGGCTCCCGGACGAACCGGCACACCAGCTCTTCTTCGTTAATGTCCACAAACAAATGTACCCAGCGGGGGTCCCACGAAACCGCGGACGAATCATCCGCTTCTCGATACACGGTCAGATACAGATCCTTGGTCAGATCGTAATGCAGCGTATGCAGTAGCTCTTTGGCCAGCGCCTGCTGCTTGTCGCGGCGAACCAGAGGAGCAAACTTGTCGTAAACCTCCTCCGGGGACAAGCAGTGAAGCGCCGCTTGAAAGCTGTACGAAATGTACTTTCCGCCCCACCGTCGGTACAGCGACTCCACAAACCGGTAGCTTTCCAGCCGCTTCATATCGAGCAGAAGTCGTATTGCATATGATTGTTCGGGCGCCATTTCTTTGACCATAAAAGCAGGCGAGGACACAAGCTTTTCCAAAAAGACGCGCACCGCCTCGTCGTTCTTTCCTTTCAGGCATTGCACCGCCACGGACAGCTGCTCCACCGCTTCCGTCTTCACGAAGCTTCCGTCAAAACCATTCAACCACGCTTCCGCTTGATCCAGTATCCGCTGGGTCAACGTAGGATGAAAGCAAGCCTGAATCGGTGCCACCGCAAGCTCGCGGTCCTTACCCATCAGCGCTTCGAACAACCGGTCGGCTGCCCGCCCGGTCCCCAGCCGGGATAAGGCCGACAAGGCGGCGCGGCGTATTTCTTTTTTCCGCTCGTACGACTTCTCCAGCACAACGTCCTCCAGCTCGGGGTAGTCCCCGAGAATGTCCACGGCCGCTATGCGGACTTCGGCCGAGCCTTCGCCGGCCGCCTGCAGGATCAGTCCGGCAATCGTCGGCCCTTGCAGACGATGGATCAAAGACAGCTTGCGGGCGTCCCCTTTGCCTCCCTGAAGGTTCAACTGCCGGTATAGTATCGGTACGACCGCAGGCCCGATGGACGGAATAACTTCATCGTGCATAAACTCGGCAATTTCCGTGTACCCGTCTTCCAAAGCAGCGACCGCGGGTATATGCGTCCGAAAATCTTGAAACAACGAGTCTTCGTACCCTTGGCGAATCACTTCCAAGCGGCCGGGCCCGCGTTCTGTCAAAGCCTCGATGAGAGTCTTCATTTTCCGGTACGGGACGGCTGTTACCCCGCGCGTATCCGTCACTTGAACGTCCTCCAGCGTCCCCTGCGCCTCCGTCCGTCCTTGGGTATACAGAATGGAGTGCAATAGGGTGCCGAGCTCCAGCAGTTTGACGGAGGCCTGCTCGGGCTTGGCTTCCGTTACGAGCTGCACGGCATCGGCCAGCCGGTTGAACACCGGCGCGTTCTCTCCGAGCTTGCGCAGCTGAGGCAGCAACCGGCTTAGCCGGAGGTCGCCCGTGGCGACAGAACTACCGGCGATATATAATCGGCGTACTTCTTGATGCAGATCGGTAAGCACCTGTAAGCTCATGTGATGTTCACGCCGCCCACTTGTCTACCGGTAATAAACGTAAGCACGGACCGCGGCGACAATTGCCAGCCCGCCGGCAGCCTCAATTCATTTTGCTTTTGATACATTCGATCCATTCCGCTCCTTTGCCTGTTTCCGATTCATCGCTCGTTTTCGTTTTAAGCCGCTCCGCCAATTCAAGCACCTGCTGCTTCATGCTTTCGTAAGCGAGCTGGTGGGCAAACTTCTCCAGCCTTTCGGCATAACTGCCGGGAAGCAGCGACATCAACGCCAATTTTTCCTCCCTGCCCGAATAATAAAAGTCCCAAAACTCCCGCGTGCCTACCGAAGCTTCCAGCGCCTGCATAAGCAGCTCCGGGGTTTCTTGGTGCCCGATCTTGAACAAGGTAAAGAACAGCGAGAGCGTTCTCCACTTCATCTGCGACGGCGCCACCCGCACCTTTTTCAGCAAGTAATCGACGACTTTCGTGTCCGGCTCCCGGACGAACTGGCACACCAGCTCTTCTTCGTCGATGTCCACAAACAAATGCACCCAGCGGGGGTCCCACGAAACCGCGGACGAATCATCCGCTTCTCGATACACGGTCAGATACGGTGCCTCATCCTTGGTCAAATCGTGCAGCGTACGCAGCAGCTCTTTGGCTACCGCCTGCTCTTTGGCGCGGCGAATCAGAGGATCGAACTTGTCGTAAACCTCCTCCGGGGACAAGCAGTGAAGCGCCGCTTGAAAGCTGTACGAAATGTGCTTTCCGCCCCACCGCCGGTACAGCGACTCCACAAACTGGTAGCTTTCCGGCTGCTGCATATCGAGCAGAAGCTGTGCCGCGTATTGTTGAACGGCCGTCGTTTTTTTGACCATAAAAGCAGGCGAGCACAGCAGCTTTTCCAAAAAAACGCGCACCGCCTCGTCGTTCTTTCCTTTCAGGCATTGCATCGCCACGGACAACTGCTCCACCGCTTCCGTCATCACGTAGCTTCCGTCAAAATCAGCCAGCCACACTTCCGCTTGATCCAGTATCCGCTGGGTCAACGTAGGGTGAAAGCAACCTTGAATCGGTGCCACCGCAACCTCGCGATCCTTGCCCATCAGTGCCTCGAACAACCGGTCGGCCGCCCTTCCGGTCCCCAGCCGGGATAAAACCGACAAGGCGGCGCGGCGTATTTCTTTTCTTCGCTCGTACGACTTCTCCAGCACGACCTCCTCCATCTCGGGATAGTCTCCGAGAATGTCTACGGCCGCTATGCGGACTTCGGTCGAGCCTTCGCCGGCCGCCTTCAGAATTAACTCGGCATTCGCCGGCCCTTGCAGACGATGGATCAAAGACAGCTTGCGGGCATCCCCTTTGCCTCCCTGAAGGTTCAACTGCCGGTGTAGTACCGGTATGACCGCAGGCCCGATGGACGGAATAACTTCATCGTGTATAAACTCGGCAATTTCCACGTACCCGTCTTCCAAAGCGGCGACCGCGGGCATATGCGTCCGAAAATCTTGAAACAACGAGTCTTCGTACCCTTGGCGAATCACTTCCAAGCGGCCGGGCCCGCGTTCTGTCAAAGCCTCGATGAGAGCCTTCATTTTCCGGTACGGGACGGCTGTTACCCCGCGCGCATCCGTCACTTGAACGTCCTCCAGCGTCCCCTGCGCCTCCGTCCGTCCTTGGGTATACAGAATGGAGTGCAGCAGGGTGCCGAGCTCCAACAGTTTGACGGAGGCTTGCTCGGGCTTGGCTTCCGTTACGAGCTCTACGGCATCGGCCAGCCGGTTGAACACCGGCGCGTTCTCTCCAAGCTTGCGCAGCTGAGGCAGCAAGCGGGTTAGCCGCAGGTCGCCCGTGGCGACGGAACTGCCGGCGATATACAACCGGCGTACTTCTTGATGCAGATCGGTAAGCACCTGTAAGCTCATGGATTCTCTCCTTGTTTTAGTAAATAAACCTGACGATTTCGCTTGATGTCACAAGAGCGAGCGGCTGAGCCAACAGCCTTCCCTCCGCAAAATCGTGCTCGAACATAACCAGCATAGCCTGGTCCTGCGTATCTCCGTGCTTGAGCAGCGGCAGCAGCTGCGTGCTCGACTGGCCCAACGCCGGAATATCGCCGAGAACGATCCGTTTGCCCTGCTCGTCCTCCAGCACGTAGTCCTCCCCGATCCGGCCAAGCTTGGCGTAGTGAAGCAGCATCACCGGATGTTTATCGGACAGTGGATTTTTCAATTGATTTTTGACCGTCTTGACCGCCTCGACATACGAACGCCGGGCATGACTCCGGATTGTCCCTTGGTCCTCCGGCTTCAAATCGCGGACCGTCATGTCCTCCCACCGCGCCCGCGGATTCAAGTCTCCCGGGTATACGAGCAACTCCTTCGCGGAAACGACCGAGAAGAACGAATCCTCTTCCTTCAAATGCTTCGCCGCCCGGAACGGTCGGTAGCTGCGGACCGCAAAAATATCTCCACTCTGCAGCTCCATCCAGAAGCCTTCATCGACGTACTCGCCTCTTGCCTCATCCTTATACGAACGGAAGGTGAGCTGCGCCAATTCCGCCTGAGGCCGGGCCAATCCATGCTCGCGCAGCTCGGCCAGCTGCCAGGCATGCCCGAGCTGTTCTTCCAAGCTGCTTTCCGTGTCGGGCGGAAGCTCGGGATTGTGCTGTCTTTCCGTTACATAGTCCCTGCTTTTCTTAACCAAAGACTGCAATACGATTAAGCGGTCCATCGCTTCCGTATACACGCGCTCACGATCTTCGGACGTACGCAGCATAAAAAGCAGCTCGCGAAACGCCGCCTGAACGCCGGGAATATAGTAGTTTCCAAGCTGCTTCGCTTGGTCTTCCATCATCTTCGCCGTTTTTGCATCGAGTCCCGCCAGCCCGTTCTGCACAATCTGGTGAACCAGCTTTTCCAATAAGCCGATGCCTTCGAGCTGGGCGGCCCGTTTCTTGGCCAAGGCCGATTTGTTCGGCTTTCGCTTGACGGTCTTCTCTTCTCCGGCATCCGCCGCTTCCTTCTTCTTCTCTTCCCGTTTCTCCACCTTGTCCCGCTTGTCCGCGATGTCCTGAGGAATCGCATCAACCTGAAATTCTTTACCGAGAACGTAGGCGTACATCAAGCCTAAAATATGCTTGCATGGAAATTGCCGGCTCGGGCAGCTGCAGCGAAATACCGGGCTGTCCGGCTTGACGAAATCGACGGAGCACCGGTACGGCTCCTTGCCGCTCCCTTTGCACTCCCCGAAAATGAGCGTTTCGTCCTCCGACCGGCACAGCTTCGGAAAGCTGTTTTTCTTGACCAGATCCCTGCCGTTCTTAATCGCAGCGGCATTTAACGCAACGGAATCTACATAAGCTTCTGTCATTGTGGCTATCATCGTATGCTCCTTGGTAAAAATATGGTGATCTTAACCTTTTTCCACATGCAGGCTCCTTTTTCCTTTTTTTTAATGTCAAAAAAATGACATTTCTCCGACGTCGATGGCTTGCAAACTTGAACACTCCCACCACCTGAGCTAATGGCGCTGAGGTGGGGGATTCTTGCGAACAGAGAAGCATCCTTCTCTTCTTGAGCAAGCGATCCCTGCGGTTCCCGCAGTTCAGTTGGTCTTAAGCCTCTGCCTGTTTCTTGGAAGGTGTCGTTCCACCTCGCAAGGAAGTGGTTAAAGACAAAGCGAGCGCATCCAAACATCTGATGGATCAGCGTCGTTTGCTCCTCCGTAGGGTAGATGCGAAAGCGAAAAGCTTTATGATGCAACATGCGAGACTTATCTCCTTTGGTGATTTCATGACAATTATAGCACATATGTTCGTATTTATATACAAGAGATGCTGATTCATCTCCCCCTTATCGAAGAGGGAGTCTTCTCAGCCTTAACGATAAAATACCGTCTAATCGTGTCGAAGCCTTGGAATTTTTTCTTTCAAAGGCTATAATGTCATCAGAGTGAATTTGGCAGAAGAAATGGAAGTGGATTGAACTTGCGAAAAATTGGAAGAAACGAGCCGTGTCCCTGCGGCAGCGGAAAGAAGTACAAGCACTGCTGCCTCCTGACCGGTGAAGCGCCTGAGCTCCAAGCGGCAGTGCCGAATTCCGGCTCGCCGTCCCTCAGCCGGCCTTCAACGGATCAAGGTCCGTCTCTCAATGCGGAAACGGTGCAGACGCTCATTGAGGTTCTGGACTGGCCTCAAGACATATATCAATCCGTCGCCGGACAATTATCCGAGCATATGGCGGGAACCTTCGATTGGCAGCGCATTACGGAAGCGGTTGCCTTGTGGCATGCCTATGCCTCCCACGAACGGCCGCAGATCCGCAAAGCGGACGTGATGCTCGCCGCTCTGGAATACGCCATCGCCTCCATGCACGGCGTTGCCGAAGTGACGCAATCGGCGCTTTCGGCCAAATACAACGTCTCCTCCGGTTCGATCGCTCAGCGGGCGCAAAAAATTACGGAGTTCGCCGAGCAAATGAAAAACGGAAAATAAAAACGTAAGTTACGCGGCGCAAAAAAAACCGTTCTCCCGACTCATCGGGAAAACGGTTTTTTTGTCGTTTCGACGAAGAAATGGTCAATTTGCCGCCGCGCAGAGGCCCACGAACATGCAGTACAACAGCCTGGACCGTGAAAGCGGCAAGGAAAGACCTACTACCGCTGAAGGATTTACACCACAAGTCATCCATCTTAGTATTGGAAACGAAATGTATAGCGCTTACATTTCCCTTGTCCATCGTCCCAGAGAATTACCGGAAGGTAGCGGGAGGTGATCCGATTTTTTGCCATTCCGGCCGTTGCTGGAGCTCCAAAAAATTTGGAAAGGAAGTCATGTGCGATGCGAAAATTATTGTCGCTTGTCGTCGGCTTGGCCTTGATTGTGAGCGCAAATTTTGCGGTTGCCGCCGATCCGGCCCCGGTTTCGGTTCAGACTGCCGCAGCCGGAGGCGCCACCGTACCGAACGTGCAGCAAAAAATGAGCAACTGGTGCTGGGCTGGCGTATCCGTACCGATCCTGCAGCATTACGGAAAGTTCGTTTCTCAAGAGGAGTTTGTACGATATGTCAAAGGTGGGCTCTACAACGCCCCTGCCACGACAGGCGAAATCATGTACGGCTTGAAGCGTTACGGCGTCAACAGCAGCGACTTCTACTATCTTCCGACGCTGCAATGGGTCCAAAACGAGGTCAACGGAAGACGTCCGATGGTTGCTTTTATCCGTTGGACGAACGGGGCAGCTATCGGTCACTTCTTCGTTCTTGATGGCTACTATTCCGGAACCGGCGGAAACCAATACGTATCTTACATGGACCCGTGGTACGGCGATCATTATTCTCAAACGTTCAACTCTTTTAAAAGCAACAATCGTTTCGTATGGAGCGGAACGATTCGTACGAGCAAATAAGAAAGGGAAAGGGGTGGAATCATGGGGAAACGGAAACTTTTCACGTTAACGACAGCGATAATGACGGGAGGTCTTCTATTCGCTATGGCCGGATACGCGGCTTTCAACTCTCCCGAGCAAATCGGCTTGCAGGACTTTATTCAAATCCATCAACAGCAGGAGGAGAAAAATTTGGTCGGCGACTCCCTCTCCGCCGCGCAATTATCCGAATTCAGCCTCGCGATCGACGCCACGGCCCCGGCCGAACAAATTCAGGCCTATTCGGACGCCTCTTTCAAGAAGCTGCTCCAGCCGACAAACGAACGCCTGTGGTTCGTCATGAATAACGGCGTACCGGAAGGGATTCTGATTGCCAACGACAAAGAGCCGGTGAAGATGGGCGGTAAAAACCGGAGTAAAGATTTGCTGAAGCTGTACCATAGCGCTCGCGGGCTTGCGGCGAACAACGAACAGGTCCGCTATGTCGAATTCGAAGGACAGGGCATGCTCCTCGTGCTAAACGGCAAAGCCGAGTCCGTCTTCCTGTCCCAGGGGCTGGCATCGCTGCTCCAGCTTCCGGAAGGTCAGGCGCAGCCACAAGACGTTATCACGAAAATGAAGGCAAGGATCGTCTCAGCCTCTGCGCAGCAGGAATGATCGAAGTCTGGGCGCAGATTTGAAAAAGGCCGTCGGGAAATCCGGCGGCCTTCTCCATAAAACTACAACCCGAAAACATGTCTGGCCGTTTGCGTCGTCGCTTCGGCCACTTCCTCCGCGCTCTTGCCCGTACAAATGGATACGGCCTGCAAGATGTGCGGCAGAAACGCGGGCTCGTTGCGTCCGTCCGCCGGCTTGACAGGCAAATCCCGCGGCGTCAGGAACGGGGCGTCCGTCTCGATCATCAGCCGGTCGAGCGGGATACGCCGTACCAGCTCCCGCAGATGCTTGCCCCGCCGCTCGTCGCAGATCCAGCCCGTAATCCCGATATACAGTCCCATATCGAGATACGTCTTCAGCTCGCTTGCGCTGCCGGTGAAGCAGTGGACGACCGCCCGGTCGATCCGGTGCAGATGCGTCTTCAAGATGCGGACGAAGTCCGCATGCGCCTCCCGCTCGTGCAGGAACAACGGCATCCGCAGCTCGCACGCCAGCATGACCTGCGCTTCGAACCACTTTCTCTGCACATCGCGCGGCGAGAAATCGCGGTTGTAATCCAAGCCGCATTCTCCGATCGCTACGACGGAAGGCAGCTCGGCCAGCTTGCGCAGCCGTGCCAGCGTGTCCGGGCCGCAATTGCGGGCGTCGTGCGGATGGATGCCTGCGGTGGAGTACAGTTTGCCCGGAAACCGGGCCGCATACCGCGCGGCTTCTTCACTGTTCCTCATATGCGTCCCCGTCAAAATAAGCGGGGAGACGCCCTCCGCTTCCGCCCGGGCGACAACCTGGTCGCGGTCCGGATGAAACGAGCGGTGCATCAGGTTAACTCCGATATCAATTAGCGACGGCTTCTTCATCGTTTGTTAGCTCCTCTCCCATCGTCTATGGCGCAGCAGGACGCCGGCACTTCGTCGGCCAGCCACACTTCATTTCCTGCGAAATAAAACGTTACGCCCATGCTGCGAGCCTTGACCGTATCCACGCGAAGGATGACAAGCTCCCCTCTGCGGCTGCCCGCCAGTGTGGCGAACTGCAGCCCTTCGGACAAATGCACGTACTGGCGGCCCATCGAGCGGATGCCTTCCCGCAGAATCACCGGCGCGGCATGACGATTCGTGCCATGATACAGCGTCTCGGGCGGATCGCCGGGCTCGTAGCTTATCTTCTCGAAGCTGTGCCCGTATCGGGCGCGGATGCGGCCATTCGTGATTTCGAAGCGCTGCTTAGCGCAATTGCGCACGACCTGCTCTACATCCTGCAGCGAGATCGACGCCCACCTGGGCTGCGATTGGATGGTGCGCATCATGTCCTTTAATTCACACGATCCGTCCGTCGGGTCCAGAACGAGCCCGAACGCTTTGGGATCGTGCCTTAACAGTTTGGTCATAAATTTGCTTAAGCGAATTTCCGTTTTTTCATTTAACATGTTTGATCTCTTCCTTATTTAACAAGTTCACATGACCAGACTGGCTGGCCGTTTCGTATGCCGGTTGGCATAGGCGGAGGCGGCGTATGAGTCAGGCTTCACCCGAGCGGCGTATCTTCCCATGGCTTCGACCCGGTCCACCATCTCCTGAACGTACAGCGACGTCTTGTTGACGACCGGCTCCGTGCCCGCATCGATATCGATGAACGCTTCGAACGAGGCACCTTGATACACGTAGGGAAGCAGCAGCTCTTCCATCCGGTTCACCGCGTCCCCCTCAAAATAGCAGGCTACTTCCTGCGAGAGACGTTTCGATCGTCAGCTTCTCTTTCACGGAGGTCAGCTCCCGGGGAAGCACGACCTGTCGGTAGCAGGCCCAAGCTCCTTTGCCCAGACGACGGATAATAATGCCGGTCACGAATTTGGTGTGACCGCGGTGAACCTGGCTGTCGGTACCGATCATCAACTGATACGGCGATGCCGGATCTTGAGAGATGAACCGCAGCATCCGCTCGATCACATCGTCGAGGGAGAGGCGGCGTTCTGTCACATTATGAAATATGAGGTCATCCTGCATGGTAAAAAGATTTGTTCGCTTCATGATTGTCACCTGTACAACGTACACGGCATCCTTTCGTTATGTATTTGGTTGGAGCCGGCGGGGCTTGAACCCGCGGCCTCCGGTCTGACGAACCGGCGAGAACTCCCGCTTCTCCACAGCTCCATGTGAGTATAGGGGAAGATGGAATCGAACCACCGCTCGCGGCTTCAAGGCCGCTGCCTTACCACTTGGCGATTCCCCTGAGTTGGACGGATAGGCGCGGGGACGGCCCGCGGGTCTGCCAGTCGCCGAATAGAGCAGCAACCTCTGTGACAACTTCCTATCCAAGATAAAATGGTGACGCATGGGGGATTCGAACCCGCCGAGTGCACGAGTGAAAGTCGTGTGGCTTAACCGCTTGCCGAATGCGCCGCGTTAAAAATGAAAAAGACTGCTCGCTCACGCGCTTTTCTTCCGCCCGGATTCGTTCCAAGGCATAAGAAAAGCCGCCGTGATCCGGCAGCCTTGTATCTCCGTATTTCGCATACGCCGAAGCATATGTCAGAATCGCCCAGCCTTCAGGAAAGGAGGGGTTCGGAGCAGACCAAGACTACTGGACTTTGTTTGTAATTCAAATTGGACCTCGTGAATATGGACAATCTTATCATGATTCGTCATCGCTACTCTCTCCTTCCACGTGGACTTAAGCAAACAAAAAAGCTGCGCTTCGTCCCTTTTTCCCGCCACGAAGGCAAAAGAAAAAGGCTACGACGATTCGCAGCCTTACCTACCGAATTCCAATTACGATGCGTCTGAAAGCGCCAGACATCGTACAGGTACGCGAAAGCTACGTAAAAAGCGTTGGTTATGAAAGGAATCATGAGCGGAACCTTGCTCAGTATGTAACAATTGTTCGAATGCATTATGCTTTCTCATGTTCCTAACCTCCCTTCGCTTTATGTGTTCATTAAGTTGGTGAAATCTTATCATGCGTACCACGAGCGTGTCAACCATTATTTTTGTAAAATTGTATTTCTTTAACTTTCGCTTGTACACGACGCCGCGCATCCCCGCAAAATGAAGGCTTTTTCTGGGACGGAATCCGATCGCTTTGCGGGGACTTCGGCTGACTGGCTCCGTTCGGTAACTATTTATCTGCGTGATGACCGCATCAGCCATAGAAAATAAGGCGCTCCGAGGAGCGAGACGATCAGACCCGACGGAATTTCTTTGGGCGGCAGCAGATTGCGGCCGACAATATCGGCCAATACGAGCAGGACGGCCCCGAGCAGCGCAGCGAGCGGCAAGAGCCGACGATGATTGTGCCCGATTAGAAGGCGCGCCGCATGAGGGGCAATCAGCCCCACGAAGCCAATTGTGCCTACGATCGATACGGCCGCTGCCGCAAGCGCGACGCCGATCGCCGCCGCTCTCAGCCGCGTCTGCTCGACGTTGACTCCAAGGCCCACCGCGCCCTCCTGACCGAAGGCCAAAATGTCGACTCTCCGCCCGATCAGCCATGCCAGCGGTAGCAGCAGCACAGGCCATACTATGAGCTGCGCCAGCTCCTCCCAGCCGCGCGCGTACGTGCTGCCGGAAATCCAGACTAACCCCACGGCCACGTTCATTTTGGACTGGACCACGATGAGCTGAATGACGGCCGAGCCGCACGCGGACACCGCGATTCCGACGAGCGCCAGCACCGCCGGCTGCAGGCCCGTTTTGCGGGCGATGAGATAGACGATCAGCGCCGCGGCGATCGCTCCGGCGAAGGAGGCAAACGGCAGCAGCGCGATTGGCAGCCCCGGCCAAACGAGCAGCAGAAGCAGCGCGCCAACACCGGCCCCCGCCGAAACGCCGACGATGGACGGATCGGCCATCGGATTGCGCACGACTCCCTGCAGCAGCAGGCCGCTGACCGCAAGCGCCGCGCCGGCGCAGGCCGCGACGAGCATCCGGGGCAGCCGCTGGTCGAGCACAATCGAGCGGGCCAGTTCGGGACCTTCGCCTTGAATCGCCGCCAGCACGTCTTGCAGCGGGACTTTCACATCGCCGAAGATCATGCCCAGGATCGTGACCGCAACGAGCAGCACCCCGAATATACCGAGAAGCGCCCGGTACGAGAGGAAGCGGGCCGTCGTGCCAAGCGACGTGGCGGACGGCTTCGGCACCTCGCGGTGCTTTTTCGCCGCCCGGTAGGACAAATAGGCGAGGCAAGGCCCCCCGATGAGTGCCGTCACGGCGCCTACCGGAAGCTCGCCGTACGAATCGTTGTTGGCAAGCCGGCTGCCGACGTCGGCAGCCACCAAAATGACGGCCCCCCATAAGAAGGAGGCCGGCAGGAGCAGTTTGTGGCTGCGCACCCCGATCAAGCGGACCAGATGCGGCGCGAGCAGCCCGACAAAGCCGATCGGACCGACGATACTGACGATTACCGCGGCAAGCAGCAGCGCCAGAATCAAACTGATCAGCCGGATTCGGCCCACATGCTGACCGAGCGACTGCGCCGTCTCCTCGTTGAGCAGCAGCAAGTCGAGTGAACGGGAGAGAATCAGAGCCAGCGCGGCGGCAGCCGCAACCCATGGCCAAGCGGCGCTAACGCCGCTCCAGTCGTTCTGCACGAGCGTGCCGCTGCCCCACAGAAACAGGCCGCTCGTTTGTTCTTCGAACATTAACTGCAGCGCGCCGGTCATTGCGGACACGGCCATCGATACGATCATTCCGGCCAACGTCATGCGCAGCGGCGTCGCGCGCAGTCCCCCGGCCAGCGAATAAGCCAGCAGCGCCGCAAAGATGGCGCCGCCGAACGCCACCAGCATCGGCGAGACGCCCATCCATGACGGGGCGAACACGGTGGTCGCCACGACGGCGAAATAGGCGCCTGCATTGATGCCGAGCGTACCGGCCGAAGCCAGCGGGTTGCGGGTAATCGTCTGCAGCAGCACGCCCGCGACCGCAAGCGCCCCGCCCGCAAGCATGCCGGCGATTACTCGCGGCAGCCGCAGTGTGCGTACGATCTGGTGCTCGGCCGTATCCTGCGGAGCGAAGATCGCTTCAAGCACCATGCGGGGAGTCAAATCGGCGGCACCCTGCATCACATGGACGACCATAAGCAGGAGCAGCAGCGCCGCTCCCCCTCCGAACACGAGGATGGGCGGTGCCCATCCGCGCATAAAGAAAGCAGCGTTTACGCCGCTTCTTTCCGTTCTCATTTGGTCATCGCCGCCGTCGCTTTTTCAGCGATCAATTGTGCCGACAGCGGTCCGCCGAACAGCCACGTATCGCCACCCATCGCGTATATCCGATTTTCCTTAACGAAATCGAGGTTTTTCCATACCGGATTTTCCTTCAACTGGTTGGCGAAAATGTTATCGTTATCCTGCACGATGTAGAAGAAATTCGCTTTCTTCATGGCAAGCAGCGGCTCGACGCCCCCTTCTTCAAAGGTCTGGACGTAGCCCTTCGGCTTGAACGCGTTTTTCAGCCCCAGCTTGATCAGCACCTTGGCCGACATCGCGTTATCCGACATGATGCGCATCGTCGGCGCTTTTTTCATCGAGAAAGCTTGCACAAGGATGAATTCGGAGTCCACTTTGCCCGCTTTTTTCACTTTTTCAGCCAATCCGGCAATCGCGGCGTCAACTTCCTTCAGCACTTTTTCCCCTTCGTCCTTCTTGCTCAGCGCGTCCGCGACAATTCGGAAATTTTTCTCCATTATCGCGTATGCATCCGGCTCCTTTTCCGTGTTCGGATAGAACACGATGGTCGGAGCAATCGCTTTTAATTTATCGTAGAAAGCTTCGACGCGGTTGGTCGCGATGATCAAATCCGGCTTCAGCGCGGAGATTTGCTCCAAGCTCGGCTCTGACCGGCTGCCGAGATCCTTCACGTCCGGGGACAGCTCGTGCTTCACCTTCACCCATTTCTTGTAGTCTGCGAGATCGGCAATGCCTACCGGCTGTACGCCCAGCGCCAGCACATCCTCGACAACCGACCATTCGAGGGCGACAATGCGCTGCGGCGTACCTTTGATCTCTGTTGTACCAATCAGATGTTTGATGGTCCGAACCGCCGGGTCTTGCGATTTGGCCTGTTCTTGCGTCGAAGCTTGCTCCGGCTTCTTAGCGTCGGTGCCGGAAGCGGCTTTCGGAGCGGAGGAAGTATTGGGATTCGCCGTTCCGCAACCGGCGATGAATAGCATGGCGCAGCAAAAAACTAATAGAACATAATGCATGGATCGTGACATGATGCAGCCCCCTAAGTATGTACATTTGTTGATAATAATTATCATTATCAGTTAATAGTTTAAAATGGGTTCCTGCATCTGTCAATCCCAAGTTGTTTGGAATGGATTGGGAGATGCCAAGCTGGGCGATATGGGGCTGGTACGAGGGGCCCGATGGCTTTATGCAGCGAAAAATAAAAAAGACGGCAACCCTTTGGCGCAGCATGCGCACAACTAGTCGCCGTATTGCAGCGTCGCCTCCCTCTACTTATGGGAAGACGGCAACCGCGAGTATGTCGATTCGGTCGAGGGCTCGTCTCGGGCTAAGCTGCTTTTCCCGTCGAACCGTCGGTTCAGAGCAAATCGTCGAATAGGCTTGTCTCGGTTTTGGAAGGCCAGCGCTGTCCCCGTTCCCAGTTCAAGACAAAGGATTCGTAGCGCCGGTTCTCCGGGAAAACGTCCAAATTGCCGAAATACCTCTCGATCGCGAGAAGCTGGGACGTATGGGCGCGCAGCGCTTCCGCTTTGATGCTCCAGGCTTGTTCCGTATCGATGACGAGCGTCGGTTCATAGCCTTTCTCGGTCAGCGTCTTCGACCGAATGTAGTACAGCTTCTGGACCGAAGGGCACCGCCCGCTCTGTACGGCTGCTGTCGCAAACCGCGAAATCGCCATATGATCGGGATGAAAGTTGCCGCCGTCCTCCGGGAACGTCACGACAATTTTCAAGCGGTGTTTGTTGATGAAGTGGATGACCGCCTCCAGAAAGAGCGTCTCGTCGACCATGTCCAATTTTCCGTCGGGGAAGCCCAGATGCTCAACTTCCGCAATGCCCAGGACCACGGCGGCTTTCTCCATTTCCTTGACCCGGATCGCGGCAAGCTCCTCCTTCGTCGCTTGCGCCGCGTAGCCGTTCTTTTGTCCCGCTTCGCCCTTGGTCGCCAGCAGCAGAACGGGCGCATGTCCTTCATCCGCCAGCTGCCGGATCAGGCACGCGCTTAAGAAGGTTTCATCATCCGGGTGCGCGTATAAAAATCCGATCGGTTCTCCCATCGTCAGACGCCTCCTTTTTTAGACCCATTATAGCTTAGACTCCGGTTCAACACTTGGTTGATGGGTGGTCAATTGATTGGCGTAAGAATTATTGAATCGGCTTGAGCGATTCGATTTCTCTTTCGGATAGTCCGCTTACTTGGGCGATGACGGAAACTTCAATGCCCACAGAGAGCATGTTTTTGGCAATTTCAATGGCTTTTGCATGTTCTCCTTCTGCTCGACCTTTCTTAAGCCCTTTCTCCATAGCCCATTCGATCATGGAAGCTTCATCATGCAAATACTTCTGCCGTTCCTCATACAGTCGGCGTGCTTCCCGATCCTGGCTTAGAAATTCCAGCGTATCCATCGCTTTCTTCAACGTCGGTTCATTCATCTTCAGCACCTCCCAGTTCGATTTGTCGGCACCCTTCAGAAACAGCAGCCAGTTGATCAAACCGCCTTCTACCGGAATCGCTTGATCGTCCAGCTTGGATAGCTCCATGAAGTGGACTTCGATGTCGTCGCTCAGTTCCAGACCCGTATGATCTTCCCTCAGATGGAACACATTATGGTAACGGTCGTTGGCAATAAACGAGTAGTTCAAGATATTAATCGTCACGCATTTCTTCAGTTCCTTGTAGGTCTGTCCTTCCTGCAACTGGCTGGAGTAGCGCTTGCTCCAATAGTACAGCGTCCGTTTCTCGATTTCGTATTTATTGAAAAGCTGCATCTCGATATTGATTAATTTACCTTCGACGGTCTTCGCCCAAATATCAAAAATGGACTGCTTATCGAGCGGTGCATCTTTGTCAGTGTACGGATTGAGCAGCACAATTTCGGTCAGCGGCGGCTCGCCGGATTCGGCAAATGTACGATTCAAGAACGCAAGCAGCACATCTTTATTGTCTTCACTGCCAAAGATTCGTTTGAACACGAAATCATTCCGGGGGTCAAGAAGCTCTTGCATCTGACAATCAACTCCATTTCTTCTTATTATACCATGCTTAGGTATCATTATTGTAGGTGCTTAACCACAGGTACAGGTCAAGGATGATCTCCGAAAAGCATACTCCCATATTACTGAGCCGTTTCTTTATGAACGGATGGAAGGACATAATTGTTCGGACACTTGTCTTTGTTTTGGTGTCTTAGAGTTTGACGGTCGAAAAAAACGCCTTGCTCAAAGTCAATGTCTTTTCACCACAGTCCAAGAATTTCAGATTGTCTCATTCCGGTCGTTAAGGCCAGCAAAAATGCAAGATGAAGTTCAGCTTTTCACGATTTTACGGATATCTTGAGTGGACCGCTCGGGTCTTAGCTTTAGCGCCTTACTCCCCAGCCATTCCCATTCAAGCATGGACTTGCTGTAACCCTAGGCTCCATCTTTATAAATTCAAAAGAGCAACCGACATTTGGTTGCTCTTTTGTCATGGTCTCTGATAGACGAATTCGTTATAGAATAACTGTTCACTCCATGACTTAATGGTGTTCATAATTCTATTGGTGAACTCTACGTTGATAATGGAGAGGTTTGAAAGAGCTCCAACACAATTTTGCCTCGGGTGTGTTTTGTCTCACTCAAACGATGCGCTTCGGCTGCTTGTGCAAAAGGGAAAATATGTTCTACGACTGGCTTAAGTTTGCCATACTTATAAAATAAGCTGATTTCCTCCAGCATTTTACCGTTCGATTCGGTTTCAGGAATAAAATGAGTGTGGATTTGCAGTTTTGCTGCTTTATCTTTGTTTGGCCGTTCAACGATTGAGAGCAGCTTGCCTCCTTTTTTGACGAGATCATAGCTGCGGTCAAGTGCATCTCCGCCAATCGTGTCCAATAATATATCTACACTTGAAATAACGGTCGAAAAATCATGTTCCCGATAGTCAATCACTTCATCGGCCCCTAATTCCTTCAGGAAGGTTTGGTTTTGTTTGCTGGCTGTAGTAATGACATAAGCGTCCATTGATTTGGCTAGTTGAACGGCAAAACTGCCAACTCCCCCAGCTCCTCCTTGAATGAAGACGCGATCACCAGGTTTGATCCCTCCCCCATGAACCATCATGATTTGCCAAGCAGCAAGACCAACTACAGGAACAGAAGCTGCCTCAACAAAGCTGAGCGAATCAGGTTTTCGCGCCAAATCATTCTCGTTGAATTTGACAAACTCTGCATAGCCACCAAGTTGGGCAAGATTTTTAAAACCGTAAACAGCGTCTCCTACTTTGTATTTCTTTACACCAGGACCAACTTTCACTACAACACCGGCAACATCACAGCCAATGATAAGGGGGAATGCATAAGGATAGATGCGCTGTAGATGGCCCTCGCGAATTTTCCAATCAACCGGGTTTACTCCGGCAGCATAAACGTTAACCAGCACCTCTCCGTCATGAATCGAAGGCAATGGAACATCCTCCAAACGAAACTGATCAGCTTCACCATATTGCTCAATAATCATGGCCTTCATTTCAGCTATCCATCTCCTGCTTTAGGGTTTTGTTCTTCCATTGACAATCTAGCAGATTTTTCTGGACGCGAGTAGAAGGCACTTTCAAGTAACTGGGTGATTTGAAAGTAACCGTTTCGCCGATATGTTATAATTTTTTGCAGTATAAATAAAAGCGAGGGGACTCTTATGCCGGAAAACTTCAAACAAAAGCAGATTGATATTGCGCTGTGTGCGGTATTTAAAAAATGGAAACCCGCGATTCTTTGCCGACTGAATCAGCAAGGTGCGATTCGATTTACGGAGCTTCTAAGATCCATCCCATTAACGACAAATCAACCTATCACCAAAAAAGTATTGATACAACAATTGCGTGAGCTGGAAGAACACGGGTTGATCGAGCGCAAGATTTTTCCCGAAGTTCCACCAAGAGTAGAATACAATCTGACCGATTACGGAAAATCAACACAAGTAGTCATTGAAGAAATGATCAAGTGGGGGGAGTCATTTGGGGAGAATAGTCAACAGATATAAGTAGACTTCTAACGACTTGCGGGCTTTCGTTGCGGGAAAGCTTCAGTTATCCACGACATTCAAGCCTCCATAGAACTCGCGGCGCAGTTCCTCCGAGTGACTTCATCATTTGATCATACTGCTGCCAAATCAGCTCCCAACTGATCGGACAAGAAAAATCTTAACCATACTTCAAAATTTATTTGTAAACTAACCGATGCTGTTCTCGCGAGCGATGCGGGCCGTCGCTTCGATATCCGCTCCGAGGACGCGGGATTTGAACACGCTCAACGCGTGGAACGCAAACGATCTGAGCGGTCTGCTGCAAGGGAAGCTCGATCTAGGCGGGTGGGCATCTTCGACACTCGTACGGCGGAACGACAACGGCCGGGACGCTGGCCAAAGACAGCCGGTTCAAGGCAGGCGTAAGTCTGGTGGGCGGATTCTGAGGAAGCGTGGCCCGGACCGGGCTGAAGCACCCTTTTATGTAGATGATGACTTCCGATACGGCGGATATGATCCGCGGGCAATAAAAAATATACGGGCTATCCCGGAGGATCGCCCGTCTTCTATGTGCTATTCAACGTCAAAGCGAATCAAGACCGCCGTTTTGTCGTCGGATACTTTGAACCGCGGATATTTGCGGCATTCCTTATCCTCCGCCTCCAAATCTAGCAGCCACTTCGCATAGCCTTCCAGCGACATTTCCTCGATGAGGGTGACAAGCTCGCTGATGCCGTCGGTTGGCGGCTGAGCACTCGTCTTCGGAGGGAACAGCCCATCGCTCACGATCAGAATCGATTGCAGCTGGATGCGGTTGATCCGCCCGTATTCGATGAAATCGTTCGCCTCGGGCTGCCCACTAAGCACGGAGTAGCCGCCTAACGTATTCATCCGTGATTTATTGCCGCGGATGTGCGGCTTCACGAGCTCCCACAGCTCTTCCCGCGTCTGGACGCCGGTGCGGAGGGCTTCCTCCCATATCTTCTTGGACTCGCAATCGATGTGCGCGACTTGGTCGCGGGACACGGTGCGGATCGTTCCGTCGGCATAAGTGGCGGCGATCATGCAATCGCCCACCTGCGCGTAGTCGATATAACGGTCGTGAATCCGGACAACCGCCAACGCGCTGGTCCACAGCGCCGCCAGATCGGTCAAATCGATTCCCGCTTCCTTCATCTTTTCCCTCAGACGGACATTCGCTTGAACGACCGCTTCCTTCAAATCGATGCCTGCCAAGTCTTCCGCCTGCAGCGATTCCAGATACTGCTGAATCGTCCGGGAAGCCAAATATCCCCCAGTTTCCCCGTTAGGGCCGCGGAACGGATGCAGAGAGGTCGCTCCGTCAAGCACCCCGTACATCGATACGCCCGGATTAACGACCAGCGCGTCCTCGTTCCATTCGGCGGTTCCCTTCAGGGTTAACGTTTGTATGTTCATAGTCTCCTCCACCCGATCCTCTGCTTATAGTGGTAAGGCTTTAGTACAGCATTCCGACGTCCAAAGCTGGCTCTTGCGGATTCAGCTCGATCTGCTCCAACATGCGTTCTGTCCGTTTCCACCGCTCGTAATCGTCATACCGAGGCTCGCGGCCGACCAAGGAGGGGAGCCAGCTCAAAATTCGGCGCAGCCGTTCGCTCAAAGCGGGCTCCTCCTCCAGCTTCCCGATTACATCCGTTCGTACCGGAATCAGCCCAACCGTATTCCACAAGGCGGACTGCGTCTCCGGAGCCGTGATTTCCTGCACGAAGCTTTGCGCCGCCTTCAGCCGCTCTGGATCGCTCTTCAACACCGCCAGTCCGTGAACGCCGGGCAGAAGCGCCTCCTGCTTCCACGCGGGCAGCTTCGCCAGATCGAACGAGAACTTCCCGCCGATGTAGCGTTCGATCGTGGGCAGCTTATCCGAAGAGCCGACATACATCCCAGCCTTGCCGTTAATAAAATCGCTTACTGCCTTATCGTGCTGCAAAGGCTTCATCAGCTGGGATTCATGCGTCAAATTCCGCCACAGCTCCAGCGCGCTTTGCATCCGTTCCGCGGCCGGTCCGTCGGACTCCTTCGGAGCATAGCTCAGGCTTGCCAAAAACCAGGGCAGCTCTTTATCCACCGTTATCGTGCCGTAGCCCTTCGACACCTCTTCGCCCGGAGGCTCCTTGGCAAGCGACAGCGTCTGCCTGACCTCCTCCCAAGTGCCTAACGCCGGGGCACCCCCGGCCAGCCGCTTGAACGGTTCCTCCCGGTAGTAAAGCACAGGCACGCTGCCCCCGAAAGGGACGGCCCAATCCTCGTCCCGATACCGGAACGCGGCGGAAAAGGCCGGAAGAAATGCCGGCTTCCCGGCGGTCAAGACATTCCCCACGGGTAGCACCGCACCGGTGGCCGCAAACTGGGCAATGCCGTAGAAGCTGTGAATTTCCGCAAGCTGCGG
This sequence comes from Paenibacillus tianmuensis, assembly GCF_900100345.1. Classification (GTDB taxonomy): domain Bacteria; phylum Bacillota; class Bacilli; order Paenibacillales; family NBRC-103111; genus Paenibacillus_G; species Paenibacillus_G tianmuensis. The sequence goes on from NZ_FMTT01000022.1 coordinate 38,637, forward strand.
AGCCGCCCCGGCCGAGATCGATGCGAGCAGCTCGGTGTACAGCTGTTCGTAAGAACGAAACGAGCGGATTTGGACATCGATCTGAGGGTAGCTTTGCCCGAAGGCGCGAACGACGTCCTCCCAGCCTTTGCTATATACCCAGATCGACAGCGACGCGGAAGGGGCTGATGGCTGCGGTTCGTCCTCCGACAGCTTTCCGTAAGTTAACCCGTACACCAAAGCCCCTGCGGCGATGCATCCGAGAACAAGCCAAACCGGCCAAGTGCGCAGCTTCATGATGTTGATTCCTCCAGTTCCTGATACGAGCGGCTTCTTATTTCCATTGTATCACGAACATGCCTTCGGAAATCATGCACCTGACCATTACAGTTGGAGCCCTTTTTTGCTCAGCTTGCTGGCAATCAACAGCGAGATTAACGTACTGATGGACAGGATCGAAGCCAGCGCCGCGCCGGTGCCGTAATTCGCCGTGAACACTTCGCTGTAGATCGTGACCGAAATGGTCGCGGTCGCCCCGGTGTACAGAACGACCGTCGAGCTCAGCTCGTTGATCGTCGTAATCCAGCTCAGAATCGCTCCGGACATGACGCCCGGCGCCATCATCCGTCCCGTCGTCTTGAAGAACGTCTTCATCGGGGGCACGCCAAGGCTGATGGACGCTTCTTCCACGCTCTTATCGAGCTGCGTCAGGATGGCGGTGCTGGAGCGAATCGTATACGGCAGCTTGCGGACCACATAAGCGATCACCAGAATGACCCACGTCCCCGTCAAAATGACCGGCGGCTTGTTGAACGCGATAATCAGGCTGATCCCGAGCACCGTGCCCGGCATGACGTAAGGAATCATCAGGATACCGTCGAGCATTGCGGTTATCTTCGATTTGCGGCGGACGAGCACATAAGCGACTAGCATGCCCATAACGATCATAATGACGATGGAAATGAGCGAGAAGCTGTACGTGTGGGCAATCGCCTTTGGTACCCGGTACAAAATTTCCTTGTAGCTGTTTAAGCTGAAGCCGGGGTGAAACACGGGCCCCTTTGTTTTAATGAAGGACGTCACGATGACCGTCGCCTGCGGAATGATCGAAACGCAGGCCACCAGCAGCGCCCCGAAGGTGAGCAGCCACTTCGGCAGCGTCTTCAGCGGCTGCACCTTCGGCGTGCGCATGCCGGTCATCGAATAATTTTTGCGCGAAACGAAATAGCGCTGCACGAACAAAATCGCGGTCGAGCAGAAGATCAGAATCACGCTGAGCGTGCTCGCCATCGCCGGATTGCCGCCCATCTCGCTGATGAACTGCTCGTACGCCAGAATCGGCAGCACCTTGAACCCTTGGCCCAGCAGCATCGGCGTGCCGAAGTCCGCGAACGAAGCCATGAACACCATCAGCGCCCCGGCCGACAGCGTCGGGAAAATGAGCGGAAGCGTCACGGTCATCAGCCGGTGGAATGCGCCGCGTCCCAAGCTTTCGGCGGCCTCCTCCAGCGATGTGTCAATCGTCTTGAGCGCGCCGGACACGTACAGGTAAATATGCGGGTAAAATTGCAGCGTAAACACGAACACGATGCCCTTCCAGCCGTACACCGACTGGAACGGAATCCCGATATCCTGGAGGAACCGGGTAATGAAGCCGTTGTTGCCGAGCATCAAGATCCACGAATAGGCGCCGATGAACGGCGGGGACAGCAGCGACATGATGACGAGAATTTGGATCAGACCCTTAAATTTGACGTTATACCGGGCCGTCACGTACGCAAGCGGAACACCGATGAGAATCGCGAACACCGTCGCCAGCGCCGATACCTTCAAGCTATTCCACAGCGAGCCGTAGTAATATTTCAGCTTCAAGAAGTTACCATAATTTTCTAGGGAGAAGTCGCCTTTGTCGTTGAAAAAGCTGTTGTAAAACAACGAGACGAGCGGGTACAAAATAAATGCAAGCAGGAACACATACACAATCACCGTTACCCAAGTCCAGAAATCCCACTGCTTGGGCTGAAGCAGACGTTTGAACGGATTGGGCCGCAGCGCCCGGGCGGCATTAGTAGGCTGCACGGTACAGAACCTCCTTGCCGGATTCGTCGAATAAGGTCGCCTTGTCGAGCTGCAGATCGACGTACACGGTTTGATGCGCTTTTCTCATCCGGTGCGGCTCGATCGCATGCTCCTGAATTTCGATAACGGAGTCGTCGGAGAGCCGGACCGCATAGCTGACCTTCTCGCCCAGAAACGTCACGCTGTCGATCGTCCCCCGGACCAGCCGCTCTCCCGGCTCTTCGCCGCGCAGCCGGATCCGTTCGGGACGAAGCGAGAACAATATTTTGCCCTCATACGGCCGCGACAGCTTCTGGCTCCACTGCGTTTCCAACAGCCGCAGGCTCGCCTCCTGCGCCGCCTCGTTATAGCTGGAGCAGTGGCCTTCGATAAAATTCGAAGTGCCGATAAAATTGGACACGAACTTGTTCGCGGGATACGAGTAGATGTCTTCGGGCGAAGCGATCTGCTGGATGACACCCTCGCTCATGACGGCAATCCGGTCGGAGACGGCCAGCGCCTCTTCCTGATCGTGGGTCACGTAGATGGTCGTGATGTTCAGCTCCTTTTGCAGCATCCGGATGTCAGACCGCATCTTAACCCGGAGCTTGGCGTCCAGGTTGGACAGCGGTTCGTCCATCAGCAGCAGCCCCGGACGAATGACAATCGCGCGGGCAAGCGCGATCCGCTGCTGCTGTCCGCCGCTCATATCCGAAGGGACGCGGTCGCGCAGATGCGCCAACTGCACCATTTCAAGCGCTTCCATCGCGCGCTGCTCCATTTCCTTTTTCGGGACGCTGCGCGCCTTGAGCCCGTAGCACACGTTCTCGAACACGGTCATGTGTGGGAAAATCGCGTAGTTTTGGAACACCATCCCGATGTTGCGCTGATGGGTCGGCACGTCGTTGATCAGCTTGTCTCCGAAGTAAATGCCGCCCTCCTCCTGGCGGTAAAAGCCGGCAATCGTGCGCAGCAGCGTCGTTTTGCCGCAGCCACTCGGACCGAGCAGGGTGAAAAACTCGCCTTCGTTTATCGTAAAATGAGCGTCGTTGACCGCTTTATGCGTGCCGAAATATTTGGTGACATGGTCAAATACGATCTTTTGCATGGATCGAGCCTCCGTTTCTTTGGAAAAAAAGGGCGCCCTCGTCGGACGATCGTCAAAGGCACCCGTGGAACCTAGGCGGACTACGTTATTCCGCGCCGGTTATAATTTTGGAGAAGTGTTTGATATTGTCGTCCTTCTTGCTCGCGGCGAAGTCGAAGTCGTAGTTGACCAGCTTGATGTCCTTCGTTTGGACGATGCCTTGGATCGGCTCGGCGTCCTTGCGGACGGAGCGGCGCTTGAATTCTTTTTGAATCAGGGACTGCACATCTTTGCCGACAAGGAAATCGATGAACTGCTTGGCCTGCTCCATGTTCGGCGCGCCCTTGATGATCGCCGCGCCGTCCGGTACGGCGGACGTGCCCTCGGACGGATACACGATGCCTACCTTAGCCCCGCCTTCCACGTAGCGCAGCGCCGCTTCCTCCAGAGTGATGCCTAACGCGAACTCTTTGTCCGCGACCCCTTTATACACGAGGCCTGAGCCCGACAGCACTTTGCCGTCCAGGTTTTTCACGAACTTCTTGACGAAGTCCCAGCCCTTGTCGTCCTTGCCGAAAGCGGTCAGCATCGTCACGAGCTGCGTATACGACGAGCCGGATTTGGCCGGATCGGCGTAAGCGATTTTGCCCGTCCACTTCGGATCGAGCAGGTCGTTCCAGCTCTTCGGCTCTTCGCCCGCTTTCACCAGCTCTTTGTTGTACATGATGACCATCGGCAGCGCGGCGAAAGGCGTCCATACGCCGTTTTTGTCGATGTACTCCGGTAGCAGATTGTCGTTTTCTTTCGTTTTGTACGGCTCGAAAAATTTCTTGTACGCCTCCAGCGAGTCGGCGCCGCCGGCCCAGAACACGTCGCCCTGCGGGGAAACCGCTTCCGCCTGCACCCGCTTCAGCAGGTCGCCCGTACCTCCGGAGATCAGCTGCACCTCGATGCCCGTGCGGTCCTGGAATTCCTTAATGATCGGGTTATTGACTTCGGCGGCGTTAGGCGAGTACAGCGTCAGCTTGCCTCCTTTTTTCGCTTCGTTTTTCGCTCCCGTGTCACCGGATGCCGTCTTTTGCGGTGCCGCCTGCTCCGTGCCACAGCCGGCCAGCGTCGTAACCAGAAGCAGCGAGGCGAGAATGCCCGTAAACGCTTTTTTCATCTGTAGAACCCCTCCGTATTAGATTTGATATGGATTGAAATCCGGGACAAAGGCGGACCTTGCTTTCGCAAAAAAGCGCATTCGTCAACTTCGCTTGATGTGTCCCGCCGGATTTCTTGTTCTGTTATTCACTATAATCGCTAAAGTAAACGCTTTCAATGCGGTGAAATTTCTTCTTTGTTTAATTTTTTGCACTAATTTGCGGCACAACAGAAAAACCGTCCATAACATAAATAGACGGTTATCGGTGCGCAGGATCAGACTTAGCCGCAGCTTCACGTGTAGCGGCGGAGTATTCTTAGTTGTCCGAGAACGGCCAGCAAGATCACACTCCCCGCGGCAAAAGGAAGAAAGGACGGATGAAAACCCGCGAACAGGGCAACGCCTCCGGCAAATGAGCCCACGGCGCTCCCTAAATAATTCGCCGAGCTGTTTAAGGCGACAACCGCTTCAGCGTGATCGCGTTGTGCAAGGAGCAAGGCATGCTGCTGCGGGGCTAACGAAGCCCATGCGGACGCTCCCCACAACAGAAATGGCAGTAAGCCCAGTGCCGGGATGTTAAGCGCGAAGGGGATGCCAAACATGGCTACGGCCAAGATGGACAGGAGCACGACCATGAGCCGCGACGGATGGCTCGTTCGATCGATCAAAAATCCTATGGTAAAGCTCCCCACAACTCCGCCTATCCCCCAAGCCCACAAATAGGGAGTGGCATTGGCAATCCCGTCAAGCTGATACAAGACGGAAGAGATATACGTATAAAGACCTAAGCTTGCAATACTGGCCAGAAAGGTAATCCCGACAATCGCCAATACCTTTTTATCGGTCAACATCGCCGCACGTTGGCGCAAGGACGGCGGTGCCGCAGCCAAAAAGTTCGGAAAAAACAATAAAATCCCCACCAAGGCACCAAGACCAATGACCGTAATGAGCCAAAGCGTTCCCTGCCATCCTATTTTCCCGGCAACGAATAACCCGATTGGAACGCCTACCACCGTTCCTGTACTCATTCCTCCCAGGATCATCCCGAGCGCCCGGCCGCGTTTTTGCGCGGAAACCAGAGATGCTGCCGCAACCGAAGCCAAAGGGGAAAACAGACCGGCTCCGATCCCTGCCACGGCCCGGGCAATAAGCAGCAGCGGAAAATTAGGAGCCAGAGCGCTAACTGCATTTCCAACCGAGAATACGGCAAGCGCAAAAATTAAACTCTTCCGAATGGATTTTCCCGCCAATAACGTCGCAAAGATTGGAGCCGCCAGCGCGTAGCATAAAGTAAAAGCGCTCACGGCTTGTCCCGCCTGGGAATCGCTTATGTGAAACGTCTCGCCGATATCGGGCAGCAAGCCTGCAACCACGTATGCGTCGAATCCAAGAGCAAACATGCCTAGGGTAAGAAGCAAAACCTTGTTCATCGTTATCCTCCTTTTATAGCACCGATCCGTTATCTGGATTGGATTGCCGTAGACCGAACCCTATAACGTTGTGTTATGATTAAGAAGATCGGATCACTATAAAAAGGTACCATATCTTCAACGTACAAAGAATAATCAGTATGCTATAGGGATATAACGTATCGTTATGGAGGAGGAGAGATCGATGAATACGGAGTGGCTGCACAGTTTTGCCGAAGCGGCTAAGTTAAAAAGCTTTTCCAAGGCGTCAAAAGAGCTCAATCTTTCGCAACCGGCTTTAAGCAAGCACATTCGGAATCTGGAGCATGATCTGGATGTGACCTTGTTCTATCGAACGTCCGGCGGGACCGAGCTTACCGAAGCGGGCGAACGCTTCTATACGAGAATTGTTCCGGTAATTTCCGATCTGGCCTCGATTCGCCGGGAGCTGCGACAATATCGGCAAACGGATCAACTGGCGCTGGGAAGCCTTCCAAGTCTGGCTACTTATTACTTGCCTTCGAGAATAAAAGCCTTACAAAGCTCTCATACGTTAATGATTCAAAATACATCCGGGGACCTTTTACAATCGTTGAAGGAAGGAAGACTTGATTCCGTGTTGGTGGATACCTTGTATACCGACGATTCGGTATGGCACTGCGAATTGTTCACGGAATGTTATTATGCGGTATTTTCGGCAGACCATCGTTTTCGGTCGAAAACAACCGTAACCCTTGCCGATCTCTGCGGGGAGCCGCTTATCGTCCATCAAGCGCCTTGCGATACAAGAAGCCATATTTATTCGCAGATGGAGGCGCTCGGGCACCACCCCCATATCGTGAATGAGGTATCCTTCGGAGATTTTATATTTGGCTATGTCATGGCTGGCATGGGATTTGCAATTGTGCCTGAAATCGTAGCTAAGAACATAGGCCATCTTAATCTGTTTGCTCTGCCAATTGTGGATTTTAATAGATCCGTCTCGTTAGCCGCGAAGAGCGGCAAGCTTGGAACGCAGCTATCCAGCTTTTTGTTGTCGACAGATTAGCGAGGCTGCCGGGGACACGGGAGTCCGGCGGCCTCACGCTGCCAAGCGAAACATTCATATCGGAACGTTCGGTATACCGAGCCGCTTGCGGAATTCGGTCGGCGTCTCCCCGGTATATTTGCGGAAAATTTGGCTGAAATAGCGCGAGTCCTGATAGCCCGCCTGAAGCCCGACCTCGTATATTTTCAGCCGCGGGTTCGTGAGCAGCTCTTTCGCCCGGCGCATCCGCAAGGCGGTCAAATAATCGACGAAGCTCGTGCCGACCTGCTTCTTGAACAAGCGGCTAAAGTAGCTCTCGCTCATATTGCAGCGCTCCGCGATGCTCTGGAGCGTAATTTCTTCGGCGTAATGCCGCCCGATATAGTCCTCGATCTCCTCGAACCCGCTTCGCGACTGCGGCTTTGTTTGTTCCTGATAACGCACGCTCCAGGAAAGCAGCATTCCGTTCAGCCGCTCCAGTCCGTCCTCCAGCCGGACCGTCCGGTCCAGAGAGGTCAACAGAAGGGCGGAATCCTGCACGATGAGCCGCAGCTCGTCCTCGCGTAGCAGCATCGTATAGAGCGATACGATCCAGCCGAAAAACGCCCTTCTCGCCTCCAGCTCGTTCGTCGGGTGCTGCTGTACGATCCACGTGAAGCAAGCTTGGCTTTTCTCCCGGATGGACGCTTCCGTTCCCCATTTGACCGCCTCGATCAGCTCCTCCAGCAAGCCGGGCAGCGCGGGAACCTCCACCGCGAGCCGCTCCGTATCCTCGAACCAGGCGATCCGTTCCCCGCCCCAGAAGAACGACGTCACCAAGGCGTGCGTCGCTTGCTGGAACGCAGTCGGAACCAGATCCAGGCGGTTGTGCCGCCCGCTGACCCCAAGCACCAGCTGCTGCTGCAACCCTTGCAATACGCTGAGACGGACCAGTTCCAGCAGCCGGTGCAGCTCCCCGCGCTCCGTCTCCCGGTCCAGCAGCAGCGCGTATTTGGCATCGTTCATGCGTACAAGCGGATACGACGACAGGCCGGAGCTCCAGGCCGCGATGCTCCGGTACAGCTCGCCCGGCGGCGCGGATTCGCCTGGAGACGGCTCCGCATAGAGCAAGGCGATCCGGAACGTGTCCAATACCTCTCCTTGTTCGGCCGCATATTCCAGAAACAGCTCCTGCTCCATCGCTCCCGCATGGTCCAGCATCAAGTCGTACAGCATCTTCTCGACGATCAGCGGCTGGCCGAACGCCAGCTTGTACTCCATGCGTTCCCGCTCCGTCCGCCGCTGCCGTTCTTCATCCAGCTTGGCCGCCATGCGTCCCATCAGCTGCATCAGCTCGTCCGGATTCGTCGGCTTCAGCACGTAATCCGCGGCTCCCAGCTTGAGCGCCTGCTGGGCGTAAGCGAATTCGTCAAAGCCGGTCAAAAATACGACCTTCATCCCTGGATACCGGGACGCAATTTCCTTGGCGAGCTGGATGCCGTCCATCTCCGGCATCCGGATATCCGTCAGCACAATATCCGGCGTCTCCTCCTCCATCAGCCGGAGCGCCGTCTCGCCGTCGGATGCTTCGCCCATGATGCGGCAGCCGACGTCTTCCCAGTCGATCGTATGCTTAAGTCCTTCCCGAACGAGCCATTCGTCCTCTACGATCAGCACCTTATACATGTGTATCCTCCCCCGGCGTCCGAATGATCGGAATCTCGATCGTCGTTGTCGTCCCCTGCCGCGGCTGGCTGGCAAGGCTCAATACATAGCGGTCTCCGAAATAGAGCTGCAGCCGCTTTTTTACATTTTCCAAGCCGATCCCTGTCTTCCGCTCGTCGGCCGACACAAACTGCCCCGACGTGATGCGTTCGAGCTTCTCCTGCAGGATGCCGACGCCGTCGTCGCGCACTTCGAAGCGGACCCGCTCCCCCACTACCTTACCGGTAATCCAGAGGTGCCCCGGTCCCCGCTTCATTTCGAGCCCGTGCGTGATCGCATTTTCCACAATGGGCTGCAGCATCAGCTTCAGCGTGTAGAGCCGCTCGACCTCCTCGTCCAGCTCGATATGCACCTCCAGCTTGTCCCCGTAGCGCATCTGCTGGATCGTAAGAAAGTTGCGGATTTGCTGCATGTCCTCACGTACAGGAATCAGCGCTTGCCCTTTGCGGATGCTGAACCGGAGCAGCTCGCCAAGCGAGACGACTGTCCGGCTAATGTGATCGAGCTTATGAATGCGGGCCATCCAGTTGATGGAATCGAGCGCATTGTACAGAAAATGCGGATTGAACTGCGCCTGAATCGCCCGGATCTCCGCTTCTTGGAGCATGAGCTGCTTCTTGTACACTTCGTCGATCAGTTGCTTAATACGCTGCACCATCGCATTGAAGCTTCGGCCAAGCTGCCCGACCTCGTCCTTGTACTTTGTCGGAAAGGCGACGTCCAGATTGCCGGTTTCCACTGTACGCATCAGCGATTTCAGCTTGCGCAGCGGATGGGTGATGTTCACAGACAGCAAGTAGGCAAGCACGCAAGAAACGGCTGCGCCGACGGCAATGACCAGCAGGGTCAGATTGCGGATGCTGCTGCTCTCCCGCGTCAGCGCCGCCACCGGCAGCACGTTCACCAGCTTGAAGCCGGTCACCTCGGACGTATCGTACACGACCATGACGGGCGGCGTTCCTTCGCCGGCCTGCTCGAAGAAGCCTTTGCCGCCCGCAAGCACCCGGTCCACAAACGGCTCCTCCAGCTTCGTCCCGACCTTGTGCTTGGACGGCGTGCTGGAGATGATATAGCCATTGCGGTCCAACAGCAGCATCTGTCCGCCCGGCTGCAAGTGCGCTTTTTTGTACTTGTCCGCGAGCGCATGTTCCATCATGTCCACGACCAGATAGCCCAGCGGGGCATTTGTATCGATTCGCTTCAAGAGCCGGCCGCTGCTGAGCACGATGCCGAAATCGTCCGTCTTTTTCATGCTGTAATGCGTATCCCAGACGACATTGCCGCCCGCAAGCCTCATTTTCCGGAAAAGCCCCCAAGAGGCGTTGTAATCGTCGTAAGCCCCGGGCAGCAGCTCGCCGGTAAAATAACGGTCCCCGTTTTCCCCCAGCAAGTAAATGGAAATGTCCCAGTTCTTGAATCCGAGAAACGTATCCAGCACCTCGCCCACCTTCTGCTTGTCCTGATGCTTCTCCGCGAGCGGCCGGTCCGCCAGCTTGGACAGCACGTCCTGAATGTCGCGGCTGCTGTAGATGTACATCGTGAGCTGCTCGATATCTTTTACAAAATAGTCCAGACTGTAATTCACCTGCGACAAGCTTTCCAGAATGGTCTGGCATACCTGCTGCTGTACGACCTGCGCCGATTTGTGATATGAAAACGTTCCCAAGACAGCGAGCGGAATAATGGCAAGCGGCAATACCGCCAAAAGCAGCTTGGTTTGCAGGCTGGTTCCCAGCAGGTTGTTCTTAAGCGCGCGTATCCAGTTCGCCATGTCTCCCAGACCCCCCGAACAATCGTTTGCTAGTTATTATGGCATAAGTTGAAAGCGGTTACTATTCCTAGGCGTCTGAAAGATTGGTTGTAGGTAGTTCACATTAACAGACTATTATTCAATTCAAACTTCGGGGAAGAAGGGAAAATTTCTACGAAAAAAAGTCTATTTGTAAATAAGTCGAAAAGACGTTTCCATAAAGCCACTTACTATTGAATTTGGTTTCTAAAACCACACTATTAATTATACATATTTTGAATTAATAAAACATTATGGATAATTATCTCAAAAAATGTTTTAATATAAGTATCCTATAATTATTTTCAAAAAAATGACTGTATAATACAACTTACAAGATACCTAAAGCTACACAGTCACAAATCAAGATCAATAAGATCAATAGGAGATGACTTATATTGAACCAGACAGAATTAATAGAATTCTTCGATGTAAAAAAAATAATTAATTCATTAGATTTAACTTCACGTGAGAAAGAAATTACGTTTTACTGGGTATTGGATTATGATTATAAACAAATTGCCAAACAAACTCATCTGTCGGAAAATACGGTCAGAACGTACATTAACAGAATACACACCAAAATGGGAGTGCACTCCAAAACATCGCTGCTTTTACTTTTGTTAGGTATCAAGCGTAATATTGAAATTACAACCAAATAAAATAACATAAATATGCCCCGCTTGCCTGCGGGGCGCGAGTTTAAACAACCTTTCGCTCCCAACGCAGAAAACTGATTATTGTAAAGGCAATCATGGAGCCGAATAAGTAAATCCAAAATTTCAAAGCCCCTTCCGCGCTAATCGCCAGTAGAATTTGCTGGAAAGGGTCAAATAATATGACAAGCTCTTTAGCGAATTGGTATAGTACGATGGAACTGATAAACAGAACAAAGAAAGCAATAAGCGGTCTTGAGACAAATAAACACACTACACTACTCAGCATAAGCTTGGCTATACAAGTTAGTACAAAAAGCAAATAAAATTTTAGCGTATACAATACAGCTTCTCCCGGTCCTACGGGAGCCGTAGATCCATACATAACAAGCGTATCGCTATGCGGAAAGAATAGCCAAGCACCTAGGATCGCAACAAAGTACGTAGCACTAATAAATATTGTCGTCGTCGCCGCGAGAGCTAAAAGTTTGGCACCCCAAAATTGAAACCGACGAAACGGCCTGAGCAGGTATAGTCGATAAGCTCCTGAATAGATTTCCCCGCTTAATTGATCGACAAAGATGATCGGCAGGATTACCGCAACGAGCAACAAGGATACATCACTCATCATAAACCACGGCATATTCAAATCATTCATCGGTATTTTCCCTTCACCGAAGCGAAATTCCCCCCAGCCCCGAATCTTCAAACTCCATATGTTAGCTATTACAAGAAGTAAGAAGATACAGTATATGATAATGAGTTTCCTTCTCCAGATTCGCTCCATCTCACTAATCCACAATCCGAACATATGGACTCCTCCTAATTCATGTAATCATCGGCAACAAAACGACGATAGGCAAGCCAAGTGAAAACAAAAGAATTCACGATCAATACTGTTGCTATTGCCCAAAGTGCAGATTCACTTCCCGATAACGCGGTATGCAAACCCGTGTGCTGCATATATGGAACCAATACATAGGAGATTAAATCACGTAGATATGGAAAATATGAAAATAAAGCAGCTAATTTCAAGTACAAGCCATCAAATAATAGAGAGACTAGCACATAAGCTAAGCTAATACCGATTGCATAAGTAACATTCTTGCTATACATAGCTATAAACGAGAAAACACAGCTAATTCCAACTAATGAAGCATAGGCAAGTATATAATATTCAACTGTATAGCCCAATGCTGAATGAAGCGATGAAAGTTCCAGCGGGAGTCGTACGATTCCAACGGCCACTAAGGAAATTCCAAAGGCAAGCAGCAGCATTAAAATGCAAAGCTGAATCACAAACTGTTTGCAGAAAAAGATTTGCCCCCGTGAATACCGACGTAAGAACAGAAAACGCAGCTGTCCGCCACGAAATTCTTCCGTATAGACTGCAGCAACAAGCACAGCGACAACTATATTGCATATGAAGTACAAATTTTGGCGGAGCCCAAACATAGGAAACAGGCTAGGCGATACAGATGAAGAACTATCCAGCAGATTTAGCCACAAAAAATAACTCCCCGCAGTGTAAGCAAGAAAAGGTGTACTTAGAAAAATAACCCATATCCATTTACGCCTAACTAATTTTTCAACTTCACAAACTATTAATGTTCTCATGCGTGCATTAACTCCATAAAAGCATCCTCCAGGCGCTGTCCGTCCTGAACTAAATTTTGAGTAGGCCCCATCCAGATAATGGTCCCCTCTCGAATAATGATTAACTCATCGCACATTTTTTGTAACTCATCAAGCAAATGGCTTGATATGAAAAAAGCATAATTTGCTGAATTGCGCAAACGAAAAATAATATCGCGTAACTCTCGCATCCCGATGGGGTCCAACCCATTCGAAGGTTCGTCAAGCAATAAAATTTCCGGGTCTCCAAGCATGGATTGTGCTATTCCAAGTCTTTGTTTCATACCAAGAGAGTAGGTCTTTACTCGGTCATCACCTCTTTTTTGAAGACCTACAGCTTGTAACAATTGTTCGATATGTGCTTCTCTCTGTGAAGAAGAAATTTGCGAGTGCAGCCGCGATAAATTGCGCAATACTTGCCTACCTGTCATATATTCAAAGAAGACAGGCGACTCAATAATTGCGCCCACTTTAGACAATGCCCGTTCGCGCTCGGATTGCACATCAAACGAATCGATGCGGATATGACCGTTTGTGGGCCGGATCAAACCTGTCATCATTCGCATCATTGTCGTTTTCCCTGCCCCATTAGGTCCAATGAAGCCATAAATTTTCCCTTTTTCAAGTGTAAATGATGTTTCAAAAATAATATCTCGCTTGCCAATTCTTTTTGTTATTTTATCGACTTCCATAATAATGTTAGACATAATTATTTCCTCCAATTCATTGTTATTGAGCGATTTAAACCATCGCTTTATCTAGTCGCCGTAGGTAACGTGAGCGAACAATCAAGAAAAAAACACTTTGTACTCCCAGAAACAAGGAGGATGCAATCAAGACAGGCGTGTATAGCGTGTTGATATACATGGTTTCGAGAATAGGCCTTAATACAACCAATGTCTGTATGGTAGATATCACAATTGGGACAAAGAACAATAACCCTATTTGCAATGTTGCCGAAGTCTTCATCTCTGCAGTGCTAAGCCCAATCTTCGATAGAGTGAGAACCATTTTACTATCCGCCAAAAGCTCCGTATGAAGTTTGAAATATAAAAAGCTTGCTGATGATATTGAAAAGATTAATGCAATAAAAATACCGATAAAGTTAAATAAAGATGTTCCCCGTTCTGCGTTTAAATAACTTCCCATTCGCGTAGAAAAAAAATTGGCCGTTTGATGCTGCCCAATCCTTTCTTGGAACCATTTTTCCAGGTCGATGCTAATTAGAGCCTCCGGGCTTTCCGATTTTGGAGATTGATCATTCCATTCAGGAACATAATAAACATAAATTATACTTTCCCTCCTTTTGTCCTTTAGTTCTTCATACTCGTCACGGCTCACTACCAAGAGATTCGTATCTCTAAAACCAAGTGATGCGATCGCTTCGTTCTTATAAATATCGTTAATGGACAATGTTTGTCCGGACTCAAGCGTGATCGCATAAGGCGGTCTTTTATCAGCGAGAGCGGAGCCGTTTGAGTTGTAGATCAGGAAAGAGCCTTCATTGTCCAATCTTTTGTTTGGAAGGATATTCATAAACGCTGAAAGTTCGTTGATATTACTTGCGGCTATCACTTCAACGATTGAATCTTTGTTTTGATCCACAGAGTGAACGCTGGTTTTTACTTTAATTCTCTGAGTTGTAACCTTGATTTGATTGTAAGTGACACCTGCCGCGTTCAAATGCCTGTTGATTTCCTTTAAGTCCCCTTCGGAATATTCGTTTTGAAGACTATAATAATTCAATGCAAAAGGATTGTTTATGTAACTCTGATAATTCGCTTGGGCCATGGCTAACACAAGGCTCGAACTCATACAGGCAATAGAGGTCACGACCGTAATCATAAAAAGAATTCGGGCGTTGTCTTTTATTTTATAAGCTATCTCAGATATCCAAAGTAGGTTAGTGCCTCGCCATAAAGCCTTACGACTTCGTTTTAAGAGACGAACCATATAAACGGAAAATTGGGAATAGAACAGATAGGTGCCTGCAATTCCTGCTGCTGCCGCAACAAAGATTTTGCTCGGCGTCAACGTCTCCATGCGAAGAGAAACAAGGCCAACTGCAAGCATTACCGTTCCTGTGAAGGACATGAAGACGGATGCACGAGGTTCTTTTTTGGGAGCTTTGTTCCCTTGAAGCAGTTCAAATACTTTGATTTTTTGAACAAAGACAAGAGTAAACAAAGAGATACAGATGAATAATGTGGAAAAAGAAGCGACCGTAAGCAGCAACGCCTTGGTGGGCCAGTAAAAGGGTAGTTCTTTCATCTCGGTCATCTTCGTACTGAAAAGCAAGAACAGTTTAGATAAGAGCAATCCTCCAGCAATGCCGGTGAGAATAGAAGCAAACCCAATTAACATATTCTCAAAAAAAATTAACCGATTAACCTGAGCAGGTGTAGCACCTAAAATAAACAAAATTCCCAATTCCATGTTACGAACTTTTAAAAACATGCTGATGGAATAAAATATAAAGAAAAAAGCAAATAGAAGTATTACGTATTCCGCAGCCTGCATGCCTGCTCGCGCCAGTTTCCCTATTGGAATTTGTTCCATCCTGGGGTGATAAATAAACACAGCGTATGTAAAAAAAATCATGACCATAAAGGCACTGCTAATAAAATAGGCAAAGTACGCACGTGAGTTCCGTTTGACATTATTGAATGCGAATTGACGAAAGCTCACCCGAATGACCTCCCCAAAACGAAAGGGTGTCGATAATTTTTTGAAAAAAGGTTTGTCTGTTTTCTCCACGACGGATTTCAGCTGCCAAACGTCCATCCTTAATAAAAATAATTCTTTGGCAATAACTGGCCGCCAACGGGTCGTGAGTAACTAGCATAACAGTGGTCCCCTTCTGCTGGTTAGCGGCAGCGAAGGATTCCATTACCACGCGCGAGGATTTCGAATCAAGTGCACCTGTTGGCTCATCTGCGAGAAGAAGAACAGGCGAGGTAATAATTGCTCGAGCAATAGCGGTCCTTTGGCGTTGACCACCGGATATTTCATAAGTTCGTTTATGCAAAATATCGCTTATTTCCAACAGCGCCGTAACTTGCTTCAACTTGGCATCCATCTCTGTAAGCGGCTTATTGTCAAGCGTTAATGGGAGCACGATGTTTTCCGCTACAGTTAACGTATCCAACAAATTAAAGTCTTGAAATACAAATCCGAGCTGTCTTCTTCGGAATATCGCCAAATCCTTTTTGCTTAATTTATAAGGATCGCTGTTATTAATTCTGACCATGCCTGTGTTCGGTGCGTCAATAGTAGAAACCACATTAAGCAATGTCGTTTTACCGCTACCCGAAGGCCCCATAATACCTACAAACTCACCTTCATCAATAGTCAGGTCAATATCGCATAAAGCATGTGTAGCCACCTTGCCCGTATATATTTTGTTAAGTCCCTTTACGTGAAGAATGCTCATCCCACTCGCTCCTCAATTGCGCTCTTCTCTTCTAACTGTACTGTATAGGTGGCCGCGCTGCTATAGATTTACCTTAACTTTGTCTTACATAGCATTTAAGGTTATGTTCGGTAAATTTTGATGGCTAATCGATCATGCAACAGGAGAATACAAAGAAGCGCTCCATGTGATCTATACACGGATTGCTTCTTTGGGAATAATTCGATTTCCTTTAAGTGAGCACTCGTTTATGACTAAACTCTAACCTAACGGTAGTTCCCATCCTGGGTTCCGAATCTAACTCAACCCTATGACCAAGCCGATTGCAAATTTCCCGTACAAGGTATAATCCCATCCCGGTAGACTCATGATACTGGCGGCCTCGTTCACCCGTGTAATACGGGTTAAACACTCGTTTGAGATCTTCTTTGGTAATACCGATTCCCTCATCACGAATTTCCAAAATTATACTATCACCCTGTTGGTAAGCATGGATATATACGTTTTTTCCGGAGCCCTCCGTATAATTAACTGCGTTGATGAGAATTTGCCCTACCATAAATTGCAGCCATTTCCGGTCACTATATACCGGCCAATTCTCAATTAGTTGGATATTAGGAGTAACACCCTTACGTATGAATAATCGACGATTTTCAGCAACAGCTTGATTGACGACTTTCTGAAGCGATACGTTCTCCACAATAAAATCTTGTTCGAAACGCTCTAGGCGTGATGTATAAATGACCATCTCAAGTCCTTTTCTCAATTTTTCCAGATCTTCCATAATTCCATCTGCCGCCGTATCTTCGAGGTCCTGTACTGTAAGCTGAATGACGGAAATTGGTGTCTTCATTTGATGTACCCAACGATTAATGAAAATGACATGCTGCTCCATACTACTCCTGTAGCGGTGCAATTCTTCTTGATAGTATTGATCGCAATGGCTGAATAATCGATTAACGGCGTCCGGAAGCGGGGATTCGCCCATCGACTGTATAGTCTCTCTTCCCCATTCGAGGGGATTATTTAGCTGGGTGTAAAACCTCCTTAGGCTAAAATAGCGATAGCTCAAATAGACCGCCAAAACGGTGGAACTAAGTAATGCTCCGTAAACAACGATCGAAAAAGGACGACCTTCTCCCGTAAGCCAATACAAAAGCGGAACCAATATGATTTGGACAAGATAAAATAGCAGTAGCGGAATATGGTCCTTCCAAAAAAGTCTCATATGGAGGATACTCCTGTTCCGGAATTTAGTCTGTAGCCTACGCCCCGAATTGTTTCTACCGCCTCTTCCGCCCCAAGTTCTTTTAATTTTTTCCGAACGCGCGTAATATACACATTCAATGTATTTTCATCGATAAAATGATGATCTTCCCACATCAGATCAAGCAGCCGCCCCCTGCTGACGACACGTCCGGCTTTAGTCATCAGAGTTTCCAATAACACCGCTTCTTTTTGTGTCAGTTCTGTTATGCCCTCACCAAGCATGACAACAAAGCGTTCTGGAAACAAAACAAGATTGCCTGCCTTGACTTTCCTTTCTCCTTGTCCAAACGAGTATGAACCATAGGCCCTTCTTAAATGGCTGCGGATTTTGGCCATGACCACCTCATAATGAAATGGTTTGGTAATATAATCGTCTGCCCCGTTTTCAAGCGCCATAACTTGATCCATTTGACTATCCCGGGCAGAAATAAACAGAATCGGACAGTGGGAATGTGAACGAATTTGCCGGCACCAGTAATAACCGTCATATTTAGGAAGGTTGATATCAAGCAGAACCAGATGAGCGTTTGACTTTCTAAAGCTATCCAGAACATCATTGAAGTTATCGACTTCCTTTGCGGTGAAACCGTACTTATTTATATAGGAGCAAAGTAAGCCGGAGATTTTAGCGTCGTCTTCGACAATAAGAATCGTATACGTGTTCATCAACCTCGCCTTACGATGAACTTTATTGATAGGTAATATAGGAGCACAACTACACCAATTTTACTTTTATTTACAATAAAATGTTTCGTCCCAATCATAACAGATATTTCATATTCAAACAATAATTTGGCTAAGTTAAATTCTCAGAAACTCCAATTAATAGTTCAAAATGAACAGGAAAACCCGCAATGCTTGCGGGTTGGAGTTTAAGCAAATATTCTTATACAAATGGAACATTGGCAGGCAACCTTTGATTAATGAACCAATAATACAAAATCCCAATCCGGGCTCTTTTTTGAAATCAAAGAAGCCAGTACCAAGGCCACCCCTGCACTACCCGTTAGAAATCCTGCTTCATCTACTTCTCCGTCTTTCCCCTTTTGATCATAATAACCAAATAATGAATCCGGATTATACATATCCAACAAATCAACGACAAAGCGATCACGCATAGCGCTCAATCCTGGATGACCAGTGTCCGAATACATTCGTTGAATAAGATGCAATAGACCGCTTAATCCGTGACACAGCGTGGCAGATGTTAAACCTCCTTTCGTCTCCATTCGCTGTTCAATCTCCAAATATGCGTTCAAACCTGATGAAATCCACTCTTCATTCTGTACGGCATGTCCTGCAAGCCAAAGTGATCTTGCAATCCCAGGCGCACCATAACACCAAGAATCTCTATGTCCTCTGATACTGTCAGACTGTATTTCATCATGTAGCAGTTCTTCAAAAGAAACTCTTCCGGGCCAAATGGTTCCTGTAGAGTCCCTCATTTTCCATTTATTTACCCATTCCGCCAGTTTCCGAATATTTGCTTCGATACTATCTGTAGTCCATCCATTTATTGCCGATAAACTCATAAACGATAACGGTCCCGTTATGCCATGAGACAACCCCAAATTAAAGTTTCCATGGGGATATTGAACCTTCTCTTGTTCCAAAAATTGGTCCTCCGAACTTATATGCCATGCTGGTATTATGTATCCGTTATAGCTTTTTTCGTCACAAAAAATATCGAACAACTCAATAATTTGTTCCCAAATCATCTTCATTCGCGGTCGTTCGGGGAATAACATCACAACACGACCGATTCCGGCAAATCCTTGAATCGTGTCATATTGATCCATTCGAAGCCGACCCACTACCCATTGTTCTTTACAGATTTGGACTTTCTGTAGCACCAATTCTTCGAACCAGGACGCTAGGGTATCCAACATCCCTAGATAACGGGTTCCCCCTCTTGATAAAGCTCGTACACCTACTAATACACCTGCAAGTCCGCTATAAAGCGATAAACTGTGAATATTTTGCTGTTCGAGAGAACTTTGGATTTGCTGCAAATAATGATGCCCAATCCTATCCCAGCCTTCATCTGGGAACAAACGATCCATTTGACCCAGCAATAGACAAATCCCGGTAAAACCATTCGCGAGAGTCAGATCTGACCAAGCATCGATCTTCATCCCTTCGATCTCTCGCTGCGGAACCTTCCGCATCATGGATTGTACCTCTTCCGGATCCTTGTAACGCTTGGCAATGCATCCCAACACATGCGCAACTCTTTCTTCTACCGGTCCATTTAACGGTCTCCAAGCTGTGGCTAACGTTCTCTCTTTTATCATTTTCGGCCTCCTCCTGCGTACTCGACTCCAACTCCTTCATCTGTGAACGAACTCGCCTGTACACGGTACATTTGGGAATATATGCCGTCCAATTTGATAAGCTCTGCATGTGTTCCTTGTTCAACGATCTGGCCATTATCCATCACAAGAATCTTATCCGCGAGTCGTGCCGATGAGATGCGATGGGTGATGAATATCGCCATCCGTTCTTTCATTAAATCTTGGAACAACTGCAGCAAATTCTGCTCTGCCAGCGGGTCCAAAAAGGAAGTCGGTTCATCCAAAATATATACATCCGCACTTCGAAAAAAAGCTCGAGCAATCGCAATACGCTGCCACTGCCCTCCCGAAAGTTGAAAACCCTCTTCAAACCATCTTCCCAACTGCGTGTCCAAACCATAAGGCAGTTGCTTGATCGTTTGATCAATGGCCGCACACTTAGCCGCGTCCAGTAGCTGCTCATCTTGCTCTAGCTTATCCATGGATCCAAAACCTATATTATGACGTACTGACATTTCATAATGTACAAAGTCTTGAAAAACAATGCCTATACGCTCTTGAATTTGTTGTAGATCATAATCGAGGATATTATGTCCATTTACCTTAATGACACCTTGGTAATCTGCGTAAAGCTGCATCAGAAGCTTGACCAATGTCGATTTTCCTGATCCATTCTTACCTACAATGGCAATCGTTTGGCCTTTAGCCAAAGTAAAATGAAGATTTCGAATCGTGTCGCGGGATTGTCCCGAATAACGAAAAGAAACTCCTTCAAAAGAAATTTGCTCAATTCGAAAACTCTCATCACACGATACTTTAGGGGGAGTAAGCAACTGTTTCTGCCGCTGGACAGGATCTGATGTTGGCACTTTTAAAAATTGAAGCAACTGCTCCATATAAAGATTGCTTTGGGAAAATTTTATCATGCCATGGATCATCGCCTGCATCTGGCTCTGCGATAGCGTGATTGCCTGAATGTAGCCGTACAAACTTCCGATCAAGATTTCTTTATGGAAAGCTTCTTGGATCACAAGCCAAATCAACCAGAATAATAATGCAATTTCCAACATATCGTAAAGTAATTTAATACGGGTATATTTCATCAATATTCGCCGATCTACAAGCAAAAAACTTGTTAAAAAGTCGCGATAACGATTCAGCAAATAAGGGCCGAGTTGAAAAAGCTTCACTTCCTTAAAAGCGCTATCATTCGTCAACAAATAGGTCATATACCACGTTTGTCGATTTAGAGGAGTGCGATCCATATAAATGCGAAACTGTTCGCGATTAAGTTTTAATAGAGAATAGAATGAAATAGTAGAAATAATAAAAATAACAAGTACAACCCACCATTTCCATAAGATTAGTAAAACAGCGGAGGAAAGCATTGTAATGAGACTAGAAGCGATTCCCGCCATTTGCGTATATAGTTGATAGGGTCGGTATGACGATTCCTGATTCGCTCTCTTTAACTGGTCGTTTACCTCCGAATTTTCATAATCCGCCAGACCCAATGTAGTCGATTTTTCACAAACCATAATATTTAGCGTATTCGATAGCAATGTCTGAAGAATTCCATCCACATAGCTTTGTACAGCACTAATGACATTTTTCATCACGAATACAAGTATAAATAATGCAAATTGGGTTATTAGCCAAGCTTCTCCTTGTTTCCATGCCATTGAAACGCCATTTAGTAGATTTTGCGTAACGATTAAGGTGGCCACAGGCATAATGCCTTGAATTATGTACAAGAGGACGCTTGTAAGCGTGTACCTCTTATTCATCCGGAATATCAGTTGGAATAGCTGCAATCCGTGCAGAACAGACCGCAGCACAGAACGCAATTCATGGTGCACACCCTCCTGACCGTTCGTCATTGGAATGTCCTCCGGTACTGCACCAAGCTATTCATGGCATGGCGAGCCATAATCATTACCTTGCGCTCCTGATCCCGATCCGTTCCAAGGAACCGATTCAGATGCATATGAATTATACTGAACAATATGTCGTCTTTTGTGTTCGAAAGGACGCCCTTCTTCTCTTGATCCAGCAGCGTTTCCCAGTAACACCTCACCGCTGCTTCTCTTGTCTTAACAATTCGATAAACCACATCTCCCTCTGGATGAGACGGCTTTACTCCATTTTCTCCGCCTAACATCTGCATAAACAGCCGACGCTCTTGACGAAAATCATCCAGATAATCCTTCACATTGAATTTTTCATTAAGAAGTTCGTAAACCTCCTGCCCCTTGTTGCCAAATTGGTACAATAAATAAATCACACTTAGAACAGCTACGTTTTCCTTGCTAAGTTGTATCTGTTGGAATCGAATCAAACGAACAAGATTGGAGGTTACTTCGCTATCGGCAGCGAACAGCCGCTCGGCCAAGAGCATCAGTTCCGGTCCGCCATACCGTTCAATTTCCGGTTCATACGTATCTATAATGACCTTTGAGATCACTCCCTCCTGTAGTAATGTTTTTGTCCAATTGTGAAAGATACGTACAAACTGTGCTTCTTCTTTTGATATTTTGAAGCGAGCTCTAATGTGACGATTCGGATCGGAATAGCGAATAAAATACGCCTGATCGACAACCCCCTCCTCCCGACATTCTCGAACAAACCCTTCCCAATAACGCCCAATAAATTCGTCTTGACGGGTACCCAGACCATATAACTTGGCATAAAACCAAGGCCCGCCCGGTAAATGTATATGCCGGATTTCTTCTACGAGCGGCTTCGTATCTATTTCGCTCGTTGCGGCGATTTCTTCTAATGAGCATGTCTGTCCGCTCCCGCGCACGAGCGGAAACACGAATTCCGCAACCACCCGGCCATCGCTTCGATGAATAGGTAATTCCTCAAATCCTCCTATATGTTCGATTAACGTTACTTTAGCGTTTGATTTTAAATCTTTGCATATCTCTTCTACGTGCAGTGGATGATCAAGGTCAAGCAAGATTCGATTATCGAACTGAATCATATACACAAAACGGGGTACCTTCCACTCCTCCCGAAATTGTTGAACGACGAGTCCCAGATTCTCGACGTTTTCTTTCCCAGTCGTTATTTGAGAGATTTGAATTCTCCATGTCGCCGGGCAAAGTATAATCTTTTCATACCGCAAACGCGGCGTAAAGGGAGATTGGGCCAGCGACCCCCATTCTATTACCGACCATGGTCTGTACCCTTCTTGACTAACTTCCATTAAAAAGCGATAGACATTTGGGGCATTTCGGTAATTCAACATATGGCCGGCTGTAGGAACCACTTCTCGATTATGTTTTCGTGACTTCAGGTAAAATCGATTATGTCGTACACCAACCACAAGATCAGAGACATGAATTTGTTGTCCGGCTGGCATAGTATGATTCGTACCAATAGCTATTTCATACTTACGAAAATTTTCCGTGAGCACAACATTAGTAGACCTCCCTACACTTGGAAGATACGAAATCTCAGCGAATAGCTTACTAGGGGATAAGCGTTGTTCTTCCTGATGAATTATGTTAAACGTCTCTTTAAAGCGGTCACCGAACAAGTCAATAAAGCGCCCAAATGTCCTGCCTGCTCCGTCAGAGCCTGGATTAGGACTTAAAACCAAAGTGTATTCTCCATCGTCGAGCTTCTGATGATTGTGTGCAACCAGCTGAAAGTATAATTCCATAGACGGTAGGGGGATTAACTCCTGAGATTTGTTATCATCCATGAGTTGTTCGACCATTTCATCCGTGAGCATAACTTCTTGTTCGCCTCTATGCAGGCAGGATACGAACCATTGTAAAAGGAACTGTTCTTGTTTTGCCACTGTATTCGTTAACCGGCGTCGATGGCTCTGAGGGTTACTATACGTAGCGGGAGCCCCTAAACCCATTTCTTCATCAAGCAATTCGAGGATTGGAACTTCACGGTATGGTCCATAATTTTCCAAAAACTCATTACAGTATTCTTCTAGGTGCCTGTTCCTTCGTGATGAAGTTCGGCAAAGCAATTGTGCCGCTTTCTCCACATCTTTACGAATTCGATCAGTCAAAGTAATTGACCGGTCTTCTAAAGACAAGTCAATTTGTAATGGAGACTTCACATTCATAATCTCATTCATGGCTTTGCGCAATTGCGACAGCATTTCTTCACCCTGACCTACAGGAAGTAAGTTATACTTAAAAATGTCCTCTCGAATCCGATGAAGCTTATCTTTCAAATCCTCCATTCCCGTTATCGAATCTAATACAGACATCACATGTCCCAATGGATCTGTTGTCGTCGTTGGAGGTCTTAACTCCGAAATTAAAAATTCTTGTTCAAAAAGCTGCCAAACATAATGTTCAATTGTCTCTATTTCGGCTTTTTTGAAACGCTCCCGAATCCAAGAGATTAGTTTTGAATAAGAGATCGGATTCGTGCAAGCATCCATCACACAGTCAAATACAGCCGATGCACGAACAGATACGCTTTCGTTCCCCCCCTCGCCCAGTCCTCCATATCTTGTAGTATAAGGAAGCTTCGCTCTATTCCCCTGACGATATATTAAGGTATTGCGCTGAATCTTAAGTTGGCATACAACCTCACGTTTATTCTCTAGGCTTCCTATAATTTTTAATAACCATTCCATATCAGGCCTTGCATGTTTAACGTAAGTATCGATTCCGTTTAAATTAAGCCGAGATCGTTCTCCGAATTTCCCATACGTGACTCCCGAAAACAAACCAAATGGTGTCGGTCGAGTCATCATTCTTAATAAATAACGCATGAATCCTTTTACTACTTGCCCGCGTTTGCGTAAATTATCTTCGTTACCGAGGTGAACAAGTGACTCAAGCAAGTTTGGACTTGCCGCCGCGATCGCTTCACGAATGATGCTATCTTCGGACAATTCTATAAGATAGGCTAATGAGGTTCTCTTCAACGTTAGCGGTTCTTCACCTTCGGTCAGAAAATATTTAGAAAATAAGTCGAAAGGCAAGATAGGCGCGCGAACCATAAAAAAGTCCATAGCTCGATAAATACTAGTCTCCGTTGGCATTTGGCCCCTCCGTTCTCAGCTGTTGTTCCTAATGTGAAAAGAGGGACTAAATAAGTCCCCCCCTACCAACAAATCAATCGTATAACAAATTTTACAAATAATTATGAAAACAACTTGTCATTATTAGCACAGAGCGCCAATGTTGGTAAAGCAACGACCGCAAGTATCAACGCAAGTATTCTTCGTTTCACCATCGCCACATCCCCAACTGCAGTCAACAACACTTGTTACTTGGGGTGTAATAGAACCTTGAGACTTGTTCACCTGTATATCCAAGTCAAATTGATTGTCAGCCATTAGAATCTACCTCCTTCCTATCAGTTTTTATATGAACAATATTATCGAATCGATTATTATCACTCGAAATATTGTCATATATGGGTGCAATCTTTCATTTGAAGTTGTTCGCTTCAATGATTAAATTGTAACTCGAGAATTTAATCGAAATAAGTCTACATATGTATTATTTTTATTTATTTAGAAAATTGAGGATTATACTAATAGATATACGAGAAAAAAATAGCCTGTCCTACCCATCTTTCCACGGCATAGGATCAGGCTATTTTTTGCGTACGTTAATCCCGCATGTCGCAGCTGCTCAAAAACAGTCCCAGGTCATGCACCATTCGTTCGTTCGCGGGTCCCGGGAAAAGTAGGCACTGCCGGAGTGGTGTCCCCACATGAGGTTGCCTTTTCCCGTCGAATCGATCTGCAGCACGAACTCGAACGGCTCGTCAACCGACGTGCTGGGCTGAATAAAGCAAGGATGTCCTCCGACTTTAAATCCGTTATGCAGCTCGATCAGATCATGGTAATCCTCAATCTCGCCTTCGTCTCTCAGTTGCAGGATCAAATCCCGGACGTCCTCCGGAATGTCTCCCCCATCCCATACGGGATAGTCTTCCACCGGCTCGCCCGGCCGCATCGGAAACGGCTTCAAATGCGAGCTCGTCTTCATCTGCTCTAACGGCGACAGTTCTTCCAACGACGCGTAGGTGCGGATCAGCCAGTTCGTTCCGTTCGGGTCTTCGTCCTGCGGATGATTCGGTCCGAAAAAGATCGTGAGAAATGCTACATCCTTGAGAGCCTCGGGCACGCAATCCAGCGCGGACAAGTTCACTTGTCCCAAAGCCCACATCGGCGTCCCATCTGGATTCGTTGGCCACCTTTCGTCGCGCGCGGCGACCGTCACCTTGCCGAACCAAGGTGTGAGCGGGTCCTCCGGCGGACGAAAGCCGCCGATTTCGAACACGACGGCGGGCCGCATTAGGCTCTTTTTAATTTTTTCAATAGACTCTACGGTTTCGTTCATCTCCCAATCCCCCGTTACCTTTTTTTCATTTCGCAAACGATATTCACGATGAGTGAGACAGGCTGCTTCCCTGCACCAAAGCCGCTCCCTGCCAATGAAAACATGCTTCGTTAACGGAGCCATAGCGCAATCGTTGCCATAGAGCACGATCACCGAAGGGTCCTCTTCCGGGCGACAATGTGCGCCCCCAATCGCCACGACATGCTTGCTCCGATGCTCTCCCCCCGTTACCCGTCCTTGCGGGAACGCCCGCTCTCCAAACCGCGGTTGTAATCACTTAAATATTGGCTTAAACGAGCAACCTGCTCGCTAAAATGGTCCAGCTCCTCCGGAGGCACCTGCGCAAAAATAACATCCGCGTGCTCGGAAAACTGTTGCCTCCAGCGAAGCAATTGCTCCTTCCCCAGCTCCGTCAACCGGACATTCATGATGCGCCGGTCCTCTTCGGAGCGCATCCGTTCCACCCATTGCTTTTCTTCCAATTTGTCAACGAGATTGGAGGCTGCGCCGATGGTGATACCCAGAACCTCGGCAGTATCGTTGATTTTCATCGATTCCTTATGCTCCAGCTTGAAGATCAGCGCCACTGCGGACGGCGGAACCTCCACCACCGAACTGAGCAGACACAGCGTCTGGTTCAGCTTGCGGTTCATGTCCAGAAGGCTGTGCCACAACGTATTCATTGAATTCGAAGGCATAAGCGACCCACCTTAACATCGTTCTCTTTCCATACTACACCATACCCGAGGCAAAAGAAAAATTTAACATAAACCCCGTTGACAACATCCGGGACAGTGATATATATTTTAGCGCAAATACTATTTCTACAATAGTATTATTGGAGAAGTATTCAGTTCCATTTTCTCATAAGGAGGCTGCCATTTGTTATGAAGCCTGAAGCAGCAAGCCCGTCGTTTCGGGAATCGTTAATTATTCCTCTATGGGGTCTCACCGTCCTGCTGGTCGTCATGAATACCACCATGTTTAACGTCGCGCTGCCGACCGTAGCCCATGATTTGGGACTGACCACGACAGCCGCTTCGTGGATCGTCACGGGCTACTCGATCCTATTCGCCATTTCTTCCATCACATATAGCCGCTTGACCGACTTCGTCCCGATTCGGACGCTGCTGTTGATCGGCCTTGTGCTGCTCGGCATCGCCTCCGTAGTTGGCCTGCTGTCGCATCATTTCTACGGCGTGCTGGCCGCCCGTTTGCTGCAGGCGATCGGAGCGGCGTCCGCGCCGGGGCTCGGGGTCGTCCTCGTTACCCGGTATATTCCGCTGGAGCGCAGGGGCAAATCGATGTCCGTCATTATTTCCGCGGCGTCGCTCGGCTTCGGCCTCGGCCCGATCGTCGGGGGCGCGATGACGCAATATTTCAGCTGGAACTCGCTATTCGTCGTGACGGCTTTGGCGCTGCTGACGATCCCGGTATTTTACCGTAATCTGCCCGAGCAGCCGTATACCCGTATTCAATTCGACGGATGGGGCGCTCTCTTCATCGGCGTCGGCGTCACCGGGCTGCTGCTCTTTCTGACGCTGCATCCTTGGTGGGCTCTGGCGCTCGGCCTGTTGTCCCTGGTCGCCTTTTGGTTCCGTATTCACCAGGTCGACCAGCCTTTCCTGCAGCCCTCGCTGCTGCGCAACCGGCCGTACATGAACCTGACGGTGATGGGATTTGTGGCTTATGTGCTTCATTTTGCCACGCTGTTTATCATGCCTCTCGTGATCATTCGTCTGTACGGGCAGAGCTCCGCCGTCACCGGATTTCTCATTTTCCCCGGGGCGATTCTGACCGCGCTGCTCTCGCCCCGGATCGGCCGCTGGATCGACCGGCTGGGCAACACTCCAGTCATCTTGGCCGGACATGCGACCCTGCTTGCCGCTACTTTCGTGTTTGCGCTGCTCTCCACGCAATACTTGTACGCCATCACCGCAGCGTACATGCTGATGAGCGTGTCGGTGTCCGCCATCGGATCGAGCGTATCGAACGAAATGTCGCGCATTCTGGCGAAGCATGAAATCGGCGGCGGGATGGGCATGGCGCAGCTGACGCAGTTTTTCGGCGGCGCGCTAGGCGTGGCGCTCACCGGCGCTTCGCTTGTCTGGCAAGCGTCCGCTCCGCTGCAAGCCGCTTACCGGAACATCTTCTGGGTCATGGCCGCGGTCGCTGCCGTTTCCCTGTTCGTCTCCGTCAGCTACGTCCGCGCAACCCGCAGAGCAGCTCCGCTGCCCGCTGTCGAAGAAGCCACGAACGCCGGATAAAGCCGTATCCCATCGAAAATGTTTAATTAGAGCCCGGATTTCCTTAGCACAGGAAGCGGGCTTTTTTCATCTCAGCGAAAGTCCCGGCATCTCTAAAAAAATTTTAAAAGCTGATTCGGCAGGATTTGTGTCGCATTATGTCGAACTATTCAACTGCTCATCTAATGGCATATTATGCCTGAATACAAGAAGCGGAAGGTGTTCCTCACGTGGAAAAATCAACTATCATCGGCATTATTCTCGCAATGATCGCAGTAGGGGTGGGCATGGTTTTAAAAGGGGCAAGCCTGGCTGCACTCGTCAATCCGGCGGCCATCCTCATCATTTTCGTCGGAACGGCGGCGGCGCTCTTTATCGGGTTTTCCATGGAAGAGCTTAAATTGTTTCCGAAGTTAATGAAAATTGTGTTCACCGAGCAAAAGACAATCTCGAAAATGGAACTCATCGACATGTTCACGGACTGGGTAGCGATTACCCGCCGCGAAGGCTTGCTGGCTATGGAGAGCAAGGTGGAGGAAATCCCCGATCCGTTCCTGCGCAACGGGATGCGCATGATCATCGACGGGAACGATCAGGAATTCGTTCACGACGTATTAATGGAAGATATACACACGATGCAGGAGCGGCATCGGACGGGGGCGCAAATTTTCACGCAAGCCGGGACCTACGCACCGACCCTCGGCGTTCTCGGGGCGGTTGTCGGTTTGATCGCAGCACTCAGCAACTTGAGCGAAATCGAGGCGCTTGGCCATTTGATTTCCGCCGCATTCGTCGCTACGCTGCTCGGCATCTTTTCGGGATATGTGTTATGGCACCCCATCGCGAATAAGCTGAAGCAAAAGTCGAAGAAAGAAGTGGAATTGCGTCTGATGATGGTGGAAGGACTGCTTTCCATTCAGACCGGCATTTCCGCAACCGCCGTCCAACAGAAGCTTATGGTCTTCATTCCGACGTCCCAGCGGGAAAAAAATAACGACAATGCGGTGAAAGCGGATGAGTAAAAAACGACAAGAGCATCACGAAGAACACGTTGACGAATCGTGGCTGATCCCCTACGCCGACCTGCTGACGCTGCTGCTTGCGCTGTTCATCATTTTGTTCGCCGCCAGCCAGACCGACCAGAAGAAATACAAGACCATCATGCAGTCGTTCAACTCTGCCTTTACCGGCGGCGTAGGGCAATTCAACTTCTCGAACCTTATTCCGCTTTCGACGGAACCGAACATCGATCAGAAGAAGTTCGACCAGCCGACCAATCCGGCGACGCCGAACGCTTCGGGACAGCAGCAAAAGCAGCAGGATCAGCTTAGCAGCCAAATGGCGAAGGAGCAGGTTGACCTCCAGCAGCTTAAAGAAAAATTGGACCATTACATCGCCGAAAACAAGTTGTCCACCCAGTTGGAAACGAAGCTGACCGAAGATCTCCTGATGCTTACGATTCGTGACAACGCCTTGTTCTCGTCCGGCTCGGCCACGGTCAAGCCGGAGGCGAAGCAGCTTGCGGGCACGATCTCCGAGATGCTCGCCCAATATCCGAATTATCGGATCGAGGTCGCCGGCCATACGGATAACGTGCCGATTCGAACGGCTGCCTTTGAAACTAACTGGGATTTAAGCGCCAAGCGGGCTTTAAATTTCATGAAAATTTTGCTCGAAAACGATAAAATCGGTCCGGAGCGCTTCCGCTCCATCGGATACGGTGAGTACCATCCGATCGATACGAACGATTCCGAAACCGGTCGTGCGAAAAACCGCCGCGTCGAGGTCAGCATCCTGCGCAGCGTGAAGCCGCCGCAAATGATTGATGCTGCTGCGAAGCAGCCGTAGCCGCTATCGGCCGCAAGCCTATTGAAAAGAGAAGAGCCCAACCCGCACGCTGTCGGCGTACGGATTGGGCTCTTTGCGTATTACAATTAAATCCCTCTACTTAAATCACTTTCGTAAGTAGTATTTTGTCATCGCTTTGTCCCTCTATTTAACGTTTGAATGGTGGCATAGTGTCTTTTCCAGCCTCAAATGAAGTAATTCCGTTTGTAGTTCCATGGTCATTCGATGAAGATTTGAAACAATGTCTTCAAGTACAAATTTATGAAATAGCCTTGTTTGATCGCTCGTCATGTTTAAGACTGCCATTGTACAAGCTTCGTACGTCTGAATTTGCCGCATCAGTTCTTCTTCCTCGGCATCCAATCTGTCTATGAGGGAACCTTTCATATTCATGTCTTCAACTCTCATAAGGTCGCCTGATGCTGGCCGATAGATTCAACGTCAACATATTAGTACAACCCACCATAAAAACTGCGACGCTTCACATGTATTCTGGGACAATCTACTTCGCTTTCTTCCCGCTGAAACAATAAGCAGTAACCATCTTTTGCTTGGCCCGCTTTTGAGACTTGAACATAACTGGTCACATTCATTGAAAGTTCCCTCCGTTACAGAAATTTTTAGATTGTTGTAACCACTAGAAACTACATAATGTATTGTCTAATGAATACATTTTATATCATCTAGTAGATACATTCAATACAAACTTTCTTTTACCGTCTTTTCATCATATAATTTATGAAAAGATGTTCGGAGAGAGGTAGCAGTATGGCAATTAAGGTTCGGTTAAAAGAAATACTCGAACAAAGAGAAATCTCTCAGCGTAAATTAGCAAGAAAAACAGGATTAACACCAAATACGATTAATCATTACTGTTCTGAAAATATTGACCGTGTACATCTAAGTACCTTAGACGCAATATGCAGAGCACTAGAAATTGACTTGCATGAATTACTTGTTCTTGAAAACGATAAAGAATTGAATGAAATATAATTATTATCTCATCTAAACTAACATTCCTTGGGACCAAAAAAAGCTATTCACCATATACCCCAAACAAAGCTATCAAATCATGTCCGGATTTTATTCCGAAACATAAAAAAGGAGCAACGCCCTTACCACTTTAGCCATGGCTCGAAAGTTCGCTCTCATATAATAGTGAATAGCAGCTCTTGCTTGCAAGCTAACAAAATTCCCCCGCACACGCCCCACTTTCACGGCGGCGTAAATTCCGGCATCCTGATCGACGGCTTTGAATCAGAACCTTCCTTCCATCGTCCGCTAAATCCGGCCAGAACTCCGATTCTTTCGGCTTTTGTGCGAGATCAAATGCATTTTGGAGGCGGAAGGATATGAGCTTTTGCGCAAGTAAGCCATTAACGAACGCAATCCTCCTCCATCGTGAGGGTATACCAATTGCTGCAGCACGGAATTCAAGGAAGCCGCAAGCAATGACCGTTTTCCTTTAAGACATCAAAGCTTTCAGCACTTTCCCGATCGAGTCGCGGATGACGTGAGTCGCCCGCCTGTCATACGGCGTCGAAGACTGGTTGATCAGAATCAGCTTGTCGCCGGCATATTCTCCAACCAGCGCGGCGGCCGGGTTGACGGTCAACGACGTCCCGCCGACGATCAGTACGTCCGCTTCCGCAATATGCTTTCTGGCCTTCGATAGGATGTCCCAATCGAGGCTTTCCTCGTACAGCACCACGTCGGGCTTTACAATCCCTCCGCAGGCATCGCAGCGGGGAAGCATCGTCTCGTCGCTCGTCACGTGGTCGAGGTCAAAAAACTTGCCGCAGCCCATACAGTAATTCCGGTGCACCGACCCGTGAAGCTCCAGCACATGACGACTGCCCGCCATCTGATGCAGTCCGTCAATGTTCTGGGTGACGACGGCCTGAAGCTTTCCCGTTTGCTCCAGCTGCGCCAACACCTCGTGAGCCGCGTTCGGTTTGGCTTCCCTATGAACCATGCACGCGCGGTAAAAATCGTAAAACTCCGCCGGACGCTCCATAAAAAAACTGCGGCTCAGCATAACCTCGGGCGGAAAAGCATGCTTGGAGGCCGTCTGATACAGCCCCGTTGCCGAACGAAAATCGGGGATCTGACTCTCCGTCGAAGTCCCCGCTCCCCCGAAAAAGACAATGTTTCGACTGTCCGCAATCCATGATTTGATCTCTTCAACCGCCATACCCGGTCCTCCTTGATTCCTGATTCACACCGTTCCATCCGCCGGAAAACGGAGCCCGATCTGCTTGCGGGCCTCGTCCATGATCGAGATCGCGGCCAATGAATTGGCGTGCGAGTTCGTTGCAGACTCCAGCCTTCCGGCTTGCAGTACGTCGATAAACTCCTGTACTTCGTAATACATCGACTTGCTGCTTTGTGGGCGGGTCAATACCTCGACCGAACCGTCGCGGTAACGGATTTCCACATGCTCCGGCTGACTGATTTTGTCGATGACGAGGGTGCCGTGCTCGCCTTGAATTTCCGCCGGCGCGTACGAGTTGACAATCTTGGAATGCGTCAACACCGCTTCCATCTGCCCATAGTTTAGCAGCAGGCTTCCCTGCCCGTCCACGCCGGAGTCAAGCAGCAGACCGTTCGCCTGAACGCGGTCCGGCTGGCCGAACAGCACAACCATCGGATAAATACAGTACACGCCCAGATCCATCAGCGACCCATTGGATAAGGCGGGATTAAACGCATTCAGCACCGTCCCCTGCTTATAGACGTCGTAACGGGAGGAGTACTGACCGTAGCTTGCCGCATAGCGGCGGACCGGACCGATTTTGGACAAATGCTCCTGCACTGCGCGGAAATTCGGCAGCAGCGTCGATTTTAACGCCTCCATCAGCAGCACCCGGTTCGCCTTCGCCGCGGCGATCATCTCCATAACCTCCGTCCGGTTGGAAGCCAGCGGCTTCTCGCAGAGCACGTGCTTCCCGTGATTCATCAGCAGCACAGCCTGCTTCGCATGGAAAGCGTTCGGGCTTGCGATATAGACGGCATCGAACGCATCGCTCCGCGCCATCGTCTCCAAATCCGTGAATTTGTGCGGGATTTCGAATTTGGCCGCGAAGGCCTCGGCCTTCTCTTCCGTCCGCGAATAAACCGCCGTTAAGGCAAACGCCTCGCATTCCCGCGCCGCGCGAATAAACTCTTCCGTAATCCAGTTCGTTCCGATGACCGCAAATCGTATCATGTTTGATTTCCTCTCGTCGTGTAATTTGTCGTCATGCCTATCCTCTTATTGTATAGGAGGAGAGCGCGAGAGGCCAACTGAATTTTCCAAATCTCAGCTTCGATCGGATAAACGTACAAAATTAGGGTAAAATATCCATAAAATCTTATGTTAAGGAGCCGCCATGATCAGCAACCGCGAACTGAAGGGACAAATCGAAGAATTATCCGAGCAAAACCAGTTTCTAAGCGACGAGCTGCAGAAGATTAAAAACTTGATTGAGAGCCAATCCAACAACCCAACCTCGAACCAAGACCAGAGCAAGCAAGGAGGAGAACAAAACAACAATTGCTCCGATGCGTTGTTCGATATGGCCAATGATTTCATCAAGCTCAAAAAGCTGACGAGCGATCTGCAGGCGAAGATGCAAGAGTATGCCTCGAATCAGAGCCGCGGCTCGCAGTTAACGGACGAGGATGTCATCAATCTGATCATCAATATGATGAACGGGATGATCGATTGGACCATCGACTTCGTGTCCAAACAGAATCAATCGCAAGGGCAGATGCAGTAAGTAAAAAAGGCAACAGGGTTCCGTGCCTTGATAAAAGAGTCAGCAGCAGTCCAGGACAGACGCGAAAAATAAAGTTCTAGACTGCTGCTGTTTCATTGAACTAACATTCTTCGGTAGTTCAATGACGACTTCAAATTTCGAAAATTCGTGGAGTTTATCGGGCGCCGGGGGAGAACAGCAGCACCGGGAGGGTCCCTTGGGTTAATGAAATCATGCCGCCCTCCAAAGCCATAAAGTCAGGAGAGCGGCTTTTTTACTTGCTTACCCTTCGCTCCGAAACACGCTTTGGCCGCCTCTTCCCAGATTTCCTTATAGTTGAACTTGAGGCCGATCAGCATACAGTTGCCGATGTTGTCGATGACCATCGTGAGCATATGCGCCTTGGCCGTAATCCGTTCGCCCGGGATGACGCCAAGCTTCGCGCCGTGCGTCAGCAGCTCCTCGAATCCGTTGGCGAACCCTTCGATAACCACATGGAGTCGCTGCTCGTATTTCAGTTCATTGCGGGAGCCCCTGATCATGTATTCGTTCAGGACGCGGGGGAAATAGTCGTCCTGCCGCTGCTCCTCGATCATCCGATAGCCGTCGGCCAACAGCTTCGCTTCGAAGTTGTCTTTCGTATAGTCCTGGATGGAAAAGGATTTCGGAAAGTCGATTTCCTTCTTGATTTCCTCGAAGAGAACGTCGATCAGCATATCTTTGGAAAGAAAGTGATAGTAGATCGCGGGCTTGGAGATCCCCACTTCTTTGGCGATCATGGACAGGCTTGTTTTGTCAATCCCGTGCTCGGCGAACAGCCGGTAGGCGGTTTCCAAAATTTTGGCGTAGGTTTCGTTGATAACAATCACTCCGTTAATCGTTTTATGGCGGGTGACGTCTCAAGAACGCCCCCGCTTGTCGGGAATCAGATAGCTGAACCAGAGGAAGCAGCCTAGATGAATATGCTCTCATGCACTCTCTGTGCTGCGAAATGCACCGATAACGTGCGGGAATTTGTAGAACCCGATAAACCTAAGAAATCTAGCCACTGGCATTTCTACTTCTGCATCTTCGTGTTGAAATCCTCCTTTTCGGAAGAGGGCAACATTTGGCCATAGGTTAATAATCTGTCAGATCTATGAGCAAGTGTGGGAAGAAGTGAAAAAACAGCCGAATTGGTTCTGGGTGTCAAGGTAGCCATAATCGCATTAAAGCTCTTCAGCACCGCCATGACTTCACTCGAAATCGCAGTCGCTAAAAAGCTGGCATTTTCATGGAATGCAACCGCTATCGGATGTCTGTCGTAGAAAAAATACAAGCCCGGCTCCGACATGTTGGTCATGCAGAATCGGGCTTTTTCAGTTGGGGGGATGTCACCCTGTACAATCGTGCGGCTATCGCACCACAGTACACAACAGATACTTTGTTATGATTGGCGTTGCGGAAGTTTTTTAAGAAACTGATCAATGGAATCATGATAAGCGGGTACGGTAATTTGTCTAGGCGTGAATAAGAAAATCAATGTCGACTTTAGTTCCGAGTTAATGGTATCGGTGTGTACTGCGCCATGGTCGGCATCCGGGAAAACTTTCACGGTTAACTGCTCCGGTTTGACTATCTTGCGATACACTTCTTCCGTATTTTTGTAATCCACGTTAATGTCGTGTGCACCCAGCATCAGAAGTACCGGTGTTTTGAAATTCGGTAAGTCATGGGTCGCATCCGACAAAAAGTTTTTGCCAGCAAATATCCATCTATCTTCTGTCATTAATCTATCCTTACGAGCAATTTTTAAATATTCCTCATACGGAACTTGTTGTTTTAAAAGTTTGTTCACTTCAAGATCGTATGCAGTTTTCGCTTGAATTTCAGCTTCAGAATATCCTTTCTTCTCCATTTCCGCACGGGAATGATATAATCCTTGCTCTACCCAATTAATAGCGGGTGCCAGAAGCATACTAAATGCGATCGGCTCTTCTTTGGCGAGTTTTGGAATAACCCATCCTCCTTGGCTCGCTCCCCAAGCCCCAATCCGATGCTCGTCAATCATAGGCTGTTGCTTTGCCCACGCAATCGCCTGTCTCGCTTCTACTACCCGATCGTCGATGGTTTGATGCTCCCAGTTGCCTTCAGAACCATTAAGGCCGCGTTTATTTAGAGACAAAGAGGCATAGCCTATGGAAGCTAAATGTTCCCAGAGGGGTTTATATCCATCATCATGAGTGGAATTAATAGCACCATCGCCATGAATAAATAGAACGAGTCCTAATTTCCCAGTATAATTTTGAGGCAGTACGAAAGTACCGGTTAACTTGCCTTGAGGTGTCTGGATCTCTACATCTTGTTCGACCATATCGTAGTTATGTTGTGCAAGAATGTAAACCCCTGAACCAACTACTAAAAATATCAAAATAAGAATGGAAATGAATATTTTCTTTTTCATCATCGTTCTCCTTACAAAAGGATTTTTTTGATCAATATAAAATGGTCACTTTCTTTTTCACAAATCGCCTATTTCCAGTATCAAGCGCGCGAGAAAACGGTTAGAGCTTATCGGGCAAGTTCTTCATGATACGCCGCCCTTCCGAAGTAAACTTCTGTAAGTCTATCGCGGTTCTGTAGCCTGCATCCGCCAGTATTGACGCGTCTCTTCGTCACGGACAACGACGCCGTGCTTGGTTACCTCGCTGCGCAGCTCTTTGGCTTCGCGCCCGTCCTCATTCTGGAGCGCTATTTCGCGCGCCTTCAACAGCGCGTTGACCGCAGGCGGCAGATCGGGGGCATCCTGCACCCAGCGGTGGTACTGCTCCTTGTACGGGTCGCCGTCGGGCGACCAAGGATACCCGTGCCCCATTAATGCACTGACTATACGCTCGCTCGCCCATTCGTAGGTTTCACGGGCGAGCTCCTGCCCCGCATGCCCAAGGAACACAAGCTGCTTGCCGTCAAGGAAAACCATGCTTATATTTTCGAAACTGAGCTCTTGAACGACCCCGTCTTTTTCCAGCCGGATCGTTTCGCCAGAGACCACCACACGCAGCGTATCTTTGATCACCTCCTCGGCGAACCAGAGACCGGCGAGCAGGCCAAGAAGCGAAGTGACGATGGTGGTCACCCATGCCCCCGAGAAGGACGAAATTAGTTTAAGCGGCCCTTGAAACGGTATCCAAGGCAAGGTCGAAGCCCACTGGGCGATCATCGGGATGAAGTACCCGAGCGCAATACCGAGGACGGTACACCCTACAAATATCAGGGCACGGATAATAAAGGGAAAGCCGATTACGGTCGGTTTTTGGGACGACGGCCGCGAAGCATTCATATGATATTACCTCCTAAGATGACTCAAGAGATGGCGGATTAGGATCGCTACACCTCTTATTTACCTAACGGTAAGTCAATATTATCACAAAAACTAACATTTGCAAATAACGGATTTACAACAGCCCCAGAAATCGCGGTGACGCTCGACCTTTAAATCATCTCCGGCAAAATCATTTGGTTTTCCAGATACGCGGCTGGAAAACTTCGGAAAAATTCTGTCATCTCAGCTGGCTGTCGTAGAAAAAACACAAGCCCGGCTCCGACATGTAGGACATGCAGAACCGGGCTTTTTCAATTGGGGGGGATGTTACCCTGTACAATTGTGCGGCTAGCGCACCACAGTACACAACAGATAGCTTGTTATGATTGGTGTTGCGGAAGTTTTTTAAGAAACCGTTCAATGGAATCATTATACGCAGGTACGGTAATTTGTCTAGGCGCGAATAAGCTAAGCCATATCGCCCGTAGTTCCGAATTTGCGGTTTCGATGTGTACCGCTCTATGTTCGGCATCCGGGTAAATTTCCACGGTTAACAGCTCCGGTTTTACCATCTGGCGATACACTTCTTCCGTATTTTTGTAGTCAACGTTGATATCGTGTGCTCCCAGCATTAGAAGTACGGGTGTCTTGAAATTCGGTAAGTCATGGGTCGCATCCGACAAAAAGTTTTTGCCAGCAAACATCCATCTGTCTTCTGTCATTAATCTATCCTTACGAGCAATTTTTAAATATTCCTCATACGGAGCTTGTTGTTTTAAAAGTTTGTTCACTTCAAGATCATATGCCATTTTCGCTTGAATTTCAGCTTCGGAATATCCTTCCTTTTCCATCGTTGCACGTGAATGATATAACCCTTGTTGTACCCAATTAATCCCAGGCGCTAAAAGAAGGCTAAATGCGAGTGGCTCTTCTTTGGCAAGTTTCGGAACAACCCATCCTCCTTGGCTCGCTCCCCAAGCTCCAATCCGATTCTCGTCAATCATAGACTGTTGCTTTGCCCACGCAATCGCCTGCCTTGCTTCTACTACCCGATCGTCGATGGTTTGATGCTCCCAGTTGCCTTCAGAACCGTTGATGCCTCGTTTATTTAGAGACAAAGAGGCATAGCCTATGGAAGCTAACCGCTCCCAAAGGGGTTTATAAGCATCACCAAGAGTGGAATCAACAGGACCGTCGCCATGAACAAATAACACGAGTCCTAATTTTCCAGTATAATTTTTAGGTAATACAAAAGTACCGGTCAACTTGCCTTGAGGTGTCTGGATCTCCACATCTTGTTCAACCATATCGAAGTTTTGTTGTGCAAGAATATAAATCCCTGAACCAACTGCTAAAAGTAACAAAATTAGAATGGATATGAATATTTTCTTTTTCATTATCGTTCTCCTTACAAAAGGACTTTTTTGATCAATATAAAATGGTAACTTTCTTTTTCACATATCGCCTATTTCCGGTATCAAGCGCGCGAGAAAACGGTTAGAGCTTATCGGGCAAGTTCTTCATGATACGCCGCCCTTCCGAAGTAAATTTCTGTAAGTCTATCGCGGTTCTATAGCCTGCATCCGCCAGTATTGACGCGTCTCTTCGTCATGGACAACGACGCCGTGCTTGGCTACCTCGCTGCGCAGCTCTTTGGCTTCGCGCCCTTCCTCTTTCTGGAGCGCTTTTTCGCGCGCCTTCAACAGCGCGTTGACCGCAGGCGGCAGATCGGGAGTGTCCTGCACCCAGCGGTGGTACTGCTCCTTGTACGGGTCGCCGTCGGGCGACCAAGCATACCCGTGCGCCGTTAAAGCGCTGACTATACGCTCGCTCGCCCATTCGTATTTATCACGGGCCAGCTCCTGCCCCGCATGCCCAAGGAACACAAGCTGCTTGCCGTCAAGGAAAACCATACTGATATTTTCGAAACTGAGCTCTTGACCGCCCCCGTCTTTTTCCAGCCGGATCGTTTCGCCAGAGACCACCACACGCAGCGTATCTTTGATCACTTCCTCGGCGAGCCAGAGGCCGGCCAGCAGGCCAAGAAGCGAAGTGACGACGGTGGTCACCCACGCCCCCGAGAAGGACGAAATTAGCTTAAGCGGTCCTTGAAAAGGTATCCAAGGCAAGGTCGAAGCCCACTGGGCGATCATCGGGATGAAGTACCCGAGCGCAATACCGAGGATGGTACACCCTACAAAAATCAGGGCACGGATAATAAAGGGAAAGCCGATTACGGTCGGTTTTTGGGACGACGGCCGCGATGCACTCATATGATATTACCTCCTAAGATGACTCAAGAGATGGCGGATTAGGACTGCTACACCTCTTATTTACCTAACGGTAAGTCAATATTATCACAAAAACTAACATTTGCAAATAACGGATTTACAGCAGCCTCAGAAATCGCGGCGACGCTCGGCCTTTGAATCATCTCCGGCAAAATCATTTGGTCTTCCAGATACGCGACTGGCAATCCTCAGGAAAATTCCGTCATCTCAGCTGGCTGTCGTAGAAAAAACACAAAGCCCGGCTCTGACATGTAGGACATGCAGAACCGGGCTTTTTCAGTGGGGGGGATGTCACCCTGTACAATCGTGCGGCAGTACAGTTGTTGGGAGACAAATAAGTTTTGAAGTGGTTGTAACGACCAAAAAGCTCATTTCAACTCAATTACAAAACTTGCTGATCCTTTTTCAAGGCAAGTCAATTCTTCATAATGGATATGGAAACCTGAGAAAAGATCATTATATGCAATTGATAACATTTGCTTGGCTAAAGAAACTAACCCCTCTTTGTTTGCCTCAATTACAAAATCGTCTCCCTTATTAATTGCTCTTATTTTGAAATTGTTTTCCCATACAACTTTCAATCCCTTGGCAGGATCATATTCAGGAATATCAATTTCCACTGGCTTATTTCTAATGGTCTGCGAAGAGCTCCATGGGGAAAGGAGCACAGTGTGGACCCTGATTACACCAATTCCTTTATTGTTTCCCGTCCACCGTAGACGGTGCTTTCGACTTTCCCCGCAATATGGAGCTTGAAGCGATACCTATTAAGGCACTTCCGCATCCTCTTCAGCATTAAGATGTCTTCCTCACCCCACGATCCAAAACGACGATAGTAAAAGCCATGACGATAACCAGACCGGCCAATGTCATAATGGAAGACAAACCAGCTTTGTTCAGAACGAATGCACCTAGTATGGCTCCCACGCCGGAAGAGGAGTTGAACACGGTCGTATAAACGGCTGACGCCGGTATAGCCGCTGCCCCACCTGTTCGCAACACCCATGCCTGTATACCAATAAAAAGTATCGAGATTGCCGTGCCCCAAACAACGAGCAGCGCCAGCACTGGCCATACCCCGGAGCTGAGCCCGAACGTGCCCAGACCAATGAGCGATACGCACATAAGCAGTAGTGATACGGCGATGACCGGCTTCATGAAGCGGTCGATCAGCGCCCCGGTAAGCACATTTCCGAGCAAACCAGCGGCCCCGAAGCCAAAGAGCAAAGCGGCGATCATAGCGGGAGCAATGCCAGGGACGTTTCTCAGATACGGCTCGATGTAGGTGAACGCTCCAAAATGCGCAGCTACCGTGAAGATCGCCACCGTATAGACGCGCCACAACTTTCCGCTACGCAGCACACTGCCCAAAGTGGCAAATCCGACCGATCCTTCGGCCTTTATTTGCGGCAGCACGATAGCCATTAACAGCGCCGTGAACAGGCAGGCCGCGACGAGGGTGCCAAATGCCAAACGCCAGCCCCATGTCTGTCCGATCAGGTTGAGCAGAGGAACACCCAGCACGTTTGCAATCGACATGCCGCCGAAAACGATCGAAGTCGCAAGGCCCTTCCGATTCGGAGGAGCCATCTGTGTCGCAAGTGCGGCCACCATTGCCCAGAAAACGCCATGCGACAGAGCCCCGATAACCCGTGCCAGCATCAGAACCGGGAACGAATGGGCGATCATCGCTAGTCCGTTTGCGGCAGCCAGCACCATCATCAACCCGATGAGCAGCGGCTTGCGCGGGAACTGGTTCGGCAGTACGGCGGATAGCAACGCGCTGCCTGCGCCAATCAGCGCATAGGCCGTCACGATGAGTCCTACCGTTGCGGGACTGCGCCCAAGATCGGAAGCGATATACGATAGTAGTCCGATCGGAGCGAATTCGGTGGCAACAACAGTAAACATGGCAATGCCGAGAACAACGATCGCCAGCCAGCTGCGAACACTAGCTTTCGATGCTTCGGCTTGATTCATAGCAACATTAGACATAGTATACCTCCGTATTGATCAGCCATATTAAATACCAATTGATACATAATCAAGATAAAAGAAAAGTAGCGGGCAGTTGCTCGCTCTGGAGATGTTCAATTCACCTTTCTGTCCCTCTTGGTTTTGCAGTCGAGACGATAGCTGACTACAGCCAGCAAGGATGCGGCGATTGCCATGATGCCACCGGACCAGGATACATCGATCAGCCTCATGTTCGTTGTTACCCATCCTCCGAGCGCCGATCCGACCGCAATGCCGACATTGACGGATACGGGTGTAAGCGACGAGGCCAAATCCCGAGCAGCCGGAAAGTGCCGGTCGGCCAAATCGATGAAGTATAATTGCATCGTGGAATTCATCGTATAGAGGACCAGGGCAATAAAGGAGATGCTGACCATCCCCCCGACCAACGAACTCGCGGAAACATACAGCGATGCAAGAATGATGGCCTGAATCAGGAACACATACCGAAGCTTACTGATCCCATCCCGTGCGGCCAATTTTCCGCCTATTAACGTACTGAAGATGGACACGGCCCCATAAAGCAGAAACACTAAGCTGATATACCGTTCGGGAACCCCGAGCACCTCTTGCAGCAAAGGCGTCAGATACGTGTATACGGTATAAGTCGCCGCAATACTGAAAGCCGGAATGAAGAATGCGATCACAAGACACGGATGGGCGAGCAAGCCGATCTGATTTTTTAAGGAACTCCGCATCCCTTTCAGTCCCTTAGGAATGGTCGCCCAGCTGAAAATCAAGGAAATAGCACCCAATAAGGCGGTGAATCCAAACGCCATCTGCCAACCGCCCCATTGCCCGATAGAAGTACCGATCGGGACTCCGATGACACTGGCCACGGTAAATCCTGCAAAAACGATGGCAATCACCGCCCCCTGCTTTTCGGCAGGCATCGTTTCGCTGGCAACCACCATCGAGAGCGCAATCAAGACGCCGGTTACGACAGCTGTGATGATTCGGGAAACAAGCAGAAGTGCATACGACTCAGACAGGGCGGTTGAGATATTGCCGGCAATAAAAATGGCGATCAGCGTCAGCATGAGCGGATATTTGGCAAACCGGCTGAACAGAGCCGTTAAGAATGGGGTGCAGATTGCAAACGACAAGGCAAACGCCGATACAAGCGCCCCGGCTGTTGATATGTCGATTTGAAAATCAGCCGCTACTTCTGTAAGCAGCCCTACAATAACAAATTCGCTCGTCCCCAACACAAAGGTTAATAGAAACAAATTCAACGTCAACAACTTTTGGTATCTTGTCAACACTTCCACTCTCTCTCCCTCCTACGCCTAATCTAAGCTCTCTCGACGGCAATCTGCACCTCCGCGACATAAGCTTCCGGATCGCCTGTCTGTTCATGAGGGATGCAAATTTCGCGCCGCGGCTCGTTTTCGATCATTCGATAACCATTTCGCTCAATCCACAGCGCCAGTTCCGTGCTTGCGGTGCAGCGGCTCGTCGTCCGGCAATAATGGATCAGCGTGGCCATTAGCGGGATGCCCTGCAATTGTTGGACTGCAAAGGGCGGCCGGCTTGGCATTTTTTCGGTTAGCAGCCGAGCTGCTTCAATGTCCATATCTTCATCACTTTCCTCACAGCCATGCCACAAAATGATCTGCGACAAGGACGGTCGACTGGCATTGCCCAAATAATCGTCCAGCTGCCGAAACATATCCGGAATTTGCCGAAAACAAGTTCTTTTCCGATAAGACACCACCAATTGCGTTGCGCCTCTGCTCACTTCTTCCGAAGTATAACTTTCCCGTTAAGGGGAGAGTCAAGCAGAGGGTGTAAAAAAGAAAATTTAGAGCAGTTACGCCGCCGTTATCTGGTTCCAATTCGACTGAGCGGACTTCCGAACAGAAAAAAAGCCGCACATCGATGTGCAGCTGGTCTTGGGAATCCTCCTTGGAGATTTGGCTCCTTCGAATCCACGTTTCAGTTCTGGTGGATGAAGTCTGCAACGAGACGTCCAATTTCATCCGGTGCATCTTCCAGACAATAATGACCCACGCCTGCAAGCTGATGAACGGGAGCATCGGGGAACAACTCCGTGAACAGCGGCAGAAAATGTTCAGCATGCAGCGTGCGATCAGACTCTCCCCAAATGGCCATTGCTGGCTTCGTGCGAATCATGCGGACGGCTTCGGCATTAGGTACTTCAAACTGGTGCGCGCCTGTAGCATACCCTTTTGCCCAGCCGATCGCTCCGAGACAATCCGACTGATCGGCGAAGTGTGAGCCGTAAGCCGCCAGCCAGGTGTCGGTAATTAGGGTATTGTTCTCAAAACCGTTCAGTTTGAGCGTGCTGAGAATATTAAAACCGAGTTGGCCCAACACGGCCTCGAGACTCCCATTCTTCTCCGCCTGAACAACCCATTGGAACCAAGGCGAGACGACGACATTGGCGCTCAACCGGTCTCCGAGGCTGGACTGGCCGAACGGTGTCGGCCCATTGGTCGTGATCAGCCTGCGGATGCGATCTGGATGGCGGGCAGCAAGTCCCATCCCCACTGGCCCGCCAAAATCGTGCATAATCAACGTGATATCCCGCAGGTCGAGCGCAAGCACGAACCGTTCGAGATTGTCGATATGATCTCGCAGCCAGTAGCTACGATCCTGAGGAGTCGCACTTTTGCCGAACCCCATATGATCAG
The DNA here is from genome assembly GCF_900100345.1 of Paenibacillus tianmuensis. GTDB lineage: Bacteria > Bacillota > Bacilli > Paenibacillales > NBRC-103111 > Paenibacillus_G > Paenibacillus_G tianmuensis. The sequence goes on from NZ_FMTT01000022.1 coordinate 82,540, forward strand.
GGACAATGACACGGCTGTCCGAGCTCAGGACCGGGATGAGGTGCCTAAACAAATAGCCCCAGGTCGGCTCGCCATGAAGACAAAGCACGGTCTCAACTCCGTGCGGCCCTTCGTCAACATAGTGCATGGCAAACCCGGGAGCGTCGGTGAAGTGCGGTGTGAATGGGTAGGTACCGTGGCAATCCGCAAGCGGATCGCGGTTGAGGTTATAAGGATACGTCATGAGAAAAGTTCCCCCTTAGAATTGAATCGGAAAATCTAGCTGGCCGAAACAGTAAACAATCTTCCGTCGGTCATAATTGACGAGCAGCATGATGGCTGTCAGTGGCATGTGCCAGTTCGCCGTTAGACGTATAAGTGGTGGGCGTCAAATGGCGGGTAAACGTCCAGAATAGTAATGCCAGGAAGCTTATGGCCGAGCCCAATAGGCATACACCAGTCCAACCAGCCCGCGCATACACGAACGTCGAGATAATCGAGCCGGCAGCGCTGCCGAGGGAATAGAAAATCATGTACCCGGCAGTAAGCCGGCTATGAGCCTCGGGGCGAACACTGTAGATCATACTTTGATTCGTGACATGCACGGCCTGCAAACCGAGGTCGAAGACGATTACGCCGGCGATCAAAGCCCACAAGGAATGAATAGTGAACCCAATCGGTAGCCAGGACAGCAACATAATGAACAGCCCGATGCCGGTAACCCGCTGACTCCAGCCGCGATCCGCCATCTGCCCTGCCCGGGCCGCACCCAACGCTCCAGCGGCGCCAGCCAGACCGAACAGCCCGATCTCGGTATGTGAGAGCGAAAACGGCGGTTCGCTGAGCGGAAACACCATCGGCGTCCACAAGACCGAAGTTGAGGTAAAGATCAGGAAGGCAATCAAAGCACGTATGCGCAAAATCGGCTCCTCCAAGAACAACATGAAAACCGAGCGCAGCAATTGCGGATAAGCTATCGTTTCCTTCACCTTGTCGTGCTCCGGTAGCACACGAAACAACAGTACGGTGATGAGCAGCGTCAAGGTCGCCGATACGAAATAGATCGCCCTCCAGCCCGCGAGATCGGCCATGAACCCCGCGATGGTCCGCGCCAGTAAAATACCGATGACAATGCCACTAGTCACCGTTCCTACTACACGGCCGCGCTCAGCCGGCGCTGCCAATACGGCCGAGAATGCAACCAGCACCTGCGTGACCACCGCGAGTAACCCAACCAAAGCGCTGCTGATGAACAACAGTGTGCTGTTGGGAGAGAAGCCGACAGCGGCGAGAGCCGCTACGGACAACGCTGACTGGCCGACGATCAACCGTCGGCGATTCAGCAAATCGCCAAGTGGTACCAACAGCAGAAGGCCAAGTGCATACCCGATCTGAGTGATGGTGACGACAACCCCGACAGTCGATTCGCGGATGCCGAACTCAACTGCCATCGCGTCAAGCAGCGGCTGTGCATAATAAACGTTGGCCACAGCAAGCCCGCAAGCGATGGCAAACAGCAATCCAAGTGTACGCGATAGCGATGAATGGGGCGTGGAAGCACTGGTAACGGGTTTACTCTCAGAAGCCGACCCGGTAATCCAGGTTTCTCCGGCACCTCCCTCCGCTATGTCTTTAAGCTTTTCCATATCCACTCTCACCTTTCAGGTTGGATTGACCGGAGTTAACTCTAACCAATTACGTACCGAAAAGTATATTATATTGATCGGTACGTAATTGAATGTAGATAAATATACATGAGGATTTCACATGGTGTCAACCATAAAAAATGAAATGAATTTGACTATTTCTTAGCCGTGGGATATTATTTTAATATACTGAACGATATAAAAAGAAAGAGGATGGCTTATGGTTCGGCCTCGGTCGTTTAACGAAGAGCAAGCATTGCATGCCGCGATGGAACTGTTTTGGGAGAAGGGCTACGAAGCGACCTCATTAAGCGATTTAACGGCAAAAATGGGCATTCAACGGCCAAGTCTCTACTCCGCGTTTGGCGATAAGAAGGAGCTTTTTGAAGCTTCACTTCGCAAATACAATCAATCCCATGCTTCTTATGTGCGCGCCCGGCTGCAGGGCGCGCCGTCCGTCAAAGAAGCGTTTCGCGCTTTCTTTGCGGGTATTGTAGCGGAAGGATATGAGGAAGGTCCAAACCGGGGATGTTTTTGCCTCAATGTCATGGTCGAGCTTGCTCCACATGATGCCAAATTTGAAGTACTGACCAGAGAGCACCAGATGTATTTGGCGGCGACCTTTCAGGAAACCATTGAACGGGGGATGCGATCTGGCGAACTGGGGAATCATGTGAGCGCCAAAGCGCTCGCCCAGACACTCGTCGTTTCAATGATAGGACTTACCACGTTGATGAAATCCCGCCCCGATCGAGCATTTGCGGACAACGCCGTAGCGACCATTGTCGCCTTGCTGGAGTAAAGCGTTTGTCATTTGAAGTGGTCAGCGATCCTTTGGAACCCCATTGACATCATCGGAGCTTACGTTAGAAGGAGCCCAAAGTTGGAGACTACGGCTGCAATTCGGAAATTTGCAGAGTGAGACCGGTTGATCACAGTCCTCTTCCTTCTTCTCGGCCTTCGAGGAAGATCATCAGCCTTTCTAACTTTAAGAGCCTGTTCAAAAAGCACATAATATCGGATAAAAAACAAAAATGCACCTATGCGAAAAATGGTAAAATGGAAGTACCACACTACCATTAAACCAACAACGCGAGGTGCATTTTCATGGACTTGCAGCTTGAACTGCTGCCCTACCACTACTATAACACACTCGGATTTGATGCGGAACTGATTGATTATATCGATCATGTTGATGATTCCATTGTGTTTGAGAAAATCGCTCCGCTCTACAAGAATGGCGGTCGTCCTCCGATCGATCCAAGAGTCTGCTTTCGGATGCAGTATTTGTACTTTACTCGATCGGAGATCTCCTCGTTTCGGGAGCTAGTGAGGCAATTAATAGAACCGAAAAATCAGGCATTTGGCGCAACTTTATCGGCGTCAGCTAGAGTGTGTTGGATGACAATAATGTTTTGAAGTGCAAAAATCCAGCAAGATCAAGACCTCGCTGGATTTTTCCCGTTTTTTCAATTACAAATAAAGTTTTGAAGTAAAAAATTTTGATTGAATGCATCCTGAGTTCCCGGATTGTATAACGATGATGAATGAAAAAATAGCATAGGGACAAGGCATTTAGCCGAAAATGGTTGATTTTACCTCGTTACATATTATATAATGTATAACGAGGTTGGTGTTCATTATGGCGATCATTTATCAAACCAATAAAAAGACAGGCATTACCTATGCCTACAACAACGAGCCCTACTGGGATAAGGAAAAACAGCAGTCTCGTGCAAAGCGGACGCTCATCGGGAGAGTCGATCCAAAGACGGGAGAGATCGTGCCCACCCGAGCGTATCGGAGAGAGACGGAGTCTGGCGCCCCTGCCAAGAAGC
>NZ_FMTT01000003.1:0-112810 GCF_900100345.1 Paenibacillus tianmuensis
TAAAATTCGGAGAGATCACCAGACGCCAGATTGAACTTTATGAAGCGCTGGAAATCTCAGCGCCTGCCTCGTTATAATTTGACTGGGGATTTAGGGAATATGTGGAAATGGCGTTGTAGCGGGGTTTTTATGGGCTTTGAACGTACCTATGAGGAATTGAAACCCGTTTTTTTACCGACAAATTACCGGATTAGCATGGCTTTGAACGTACCTATGAGGAATTGAAACTCGAACTGAGCGCAGGCTTAAAATCCCCTCGACCTTGCGCTTTGAACGTACCTATGAGGAATTGAAACACCATTCCGAATCCAGCAGGAATATCAAAATTCATAGCTTTGAACGTACCTATGAGGAATTGAAACCCAACAGGACCATAGAATAAGAGCGAAATTTGAAATTGAGCTTTGAACGTACCTATGAGGAATTGAAACCCGTTCCCGTTTAGCCGCCTCCATTTGCCGTCTGAGCGCTTTGAACGTACCTATGAGGAATTGAAACTTAATCGCCATCATTGCACCCTCTTAGTCTATTTAAGGCTTTGAACGTACCTATGAGGAATTGAAACTGGGCTTACCACGTATTTATTCACTCTGCATGTGCCCGTTACTTGAATAATTCGTTTCTGAATCTGACCATCGTGTTTGGAAAAATCCCCACAAAAAAAGCGCCGGCTCACGATGTTATCATGAAACCGGCGCTTATTCGATCGTTTCCACATATACGTTCAAATGGAGCTGCTTTAACAACCGTTCCAAGAGCACCGCCGCTTCCACCCGGGTCGTATGTGCCAAGGGTGCAAATTGATCAGCGCTGCGCCCCTGGGCCTACTCGTCCCATTGGGCGCCGCGGGACTCCGGCTGGTTGCTATTCAGGAAGCGCGTGTCAATTGCGACGAGCCGTTCGATCTATGCCATCAGCGGTTACTTTGTACAGTTGGTGCGGCAGGTCGTGTCCCATGCCGTCAACCAACATTAGCTCGGCGCCCGGGATGGCAGAAGCCGTGTCCTCGCCACACGCCGGGACGAACAGGGGATCGTCCACCCCATGAATGACAAGTGCTGGTACTTTTATGGTCGCCAGCCGCGGACGACGGTCACCGGAGACAGCGATCGCAGCAATTTGTCGTCCGACACTGCCTGGATCGTAGGCTCGCTGGACTTCCTCCAGAATGAGTGCCCGATAAGCGTCTTCTTCAAACGGATAGCCAGTGCCAGCGATGCGTTTGGCAAAAGAGAGGCTGTGCGCCAAAAATCCTGCTTCATCCTCAAAGGGGTTCGGCGCCGGTTTAGTCATCATCGCCATGACATCCGGGGAAGCTTGCGGAAGGGTGGGATTACCGGAACTAGACATAATGGAGGTGAGTGATAAAACCCGTTCAGGGTACTCACTGGCTACAATCTGGGCGATCATTCCGCCCATCGACCTGCCAACGAAATGTGCCCGGTCAATTGAAAGGGCGTCGAGCAGTCCGATAGCGTCGTTGGACATGTCATCGAGAGTGTAAGGGATGTCCGGTCGCTGTCCTGACATGAGAGCAGTCGCCAGTGCGTCAAAATCCAGCGCCCGATAATGGCTAAAGTGTGTCGAGCAACCTACGTCGCGATTGTCAAAGCGGATTACGCGAAAGCCCCGCGCTGCTAATATCCGACAAAACGGAACCGTCCATCGAATCATCTGGGTTCCAAGCCCGGCGATTAGGATAATAGCCTCGTCATTTTCGTTACCGAAACTGTCATAGGCCAAATCAACGCCGTTGACTTTCAGAATATTCATGATCATGTTCTCCTCCAATTAATTCGGTATCGGAAGTTCTGCCATAGGCAGAAGGCGTGAATCTTCGATCGCTGCAGTCCGATGCCCGATACCGGCCAGGTAGTCTTGATGACTTGAAAAAGCAAGAAACGACTGCGAGCTGCTCTTGCGGATCAGCATAACAAGATCCCATCTTTCGTCTTCGTGTCCGATAAGAAACTCTCCGCCATCGCCAAGAAACATGATTTCACCTCCACTTTCACGGAGAAATGGGAGGGTGTGCTCAATATAGCGGTTGAAAGCTTCGGCACCGCTGATTGGGTCCTCCGGTGTTAGTTCAGGATTGGCTGTGTAATCGGCAACATCACGAAAACGCAGCAGGTTCAACATGACGATGCTGCCCTCAATGCCTCGTTGCATGAACCTCATGCTAGCGCGTTGCGATGGTTCGATGTAACGAATAGATTCAAACTCTGTCATAGCGGCTCCTTTCGTAGTTCCTTTTTTAATTCTTTACCCTCCAAATGCCTTCATTCATAAGTTCTCTTCAGGGAACGCATTAGCGGCTAATCTTTTGACATGGTTTCTGATATCAGGTGCCCAGTCATCGATGAAGTGGTAAAAACGATCCAAATCACCAGCATACAGTGCCCGCAGAGCTTCTTCGTATTGATGGAAGTTCCCGGCCATAGCTGTTATAAAGTTATATGTTGCTTCTTGTGACTCTCGGATATTGCTCTGTTTTTCTCCAGCACGGCGAGCCTCATCAATGAGTTTTCGTAATGTTACCGACGCCCCTCCAGGTTGACTCTTGAGCCATTCCCAATGCCGTGGCAATAACGTAACCTCACCGGAAACAACCCCCAGCTTGGGTCGACCGACCCGCCGTGTAGGCTGGTGATTCACTTCCGTACCGGGTAAGTCACCAAACTGTTCTTCTAATCGTTTGAGCACATCATCTGTCTTCCCACGAAAATCAACATCTACTGGCTTCCCCGTGGAATCGTCAAATAAAAGCAACTGTGTGAGGTCTCTGTCATCCAGAGCATCCTTCACTGTAGTAACAACGTGCTGTAACGAACCACTGGCGACGACTCCCACACCCAAAAATGCCGTGCAGTAAAAGCGCGTTAGGGTATTACTCATGCTGACCTCCTCTCTGATTGCCTCACCAATTATACCCGGATAAAAATAAAAATCAATATTACCCGGATAAAATGTATTTTCTCGTTCGTTATGGAGGGAATAAATGCAAAAGACACGGCCTAAGAGGAACCGCGCTGTTGAGGGCGGAGCGACGAAATAATCAATGTTACTGTCGAGTGGAAAGGTATTAAAGAAGAGCTACAGCTTTCAACTAACGGGCAGATTAATGCAGCAACTTGGAAACTTATACCTGAGAATTGCGTATGTAAATCAAGACGGAAAAGAGTGTGGAATGACATATGAAATATCTTTTTTCAGTTTTAGTGTTAGTTGGTGCAGTAGTACCAATTGGGTGAACACAGGGAGGATAATGGGATGAGAATGCCGAGCGACAGTGAGCTGACGTTTCTATTCGAAGGAGACGAGCGACAGCTTCAACAATTTATTGAAAATCATGCTATATCACGATTCGCGGGTTCCAGGAATTGATCAGGGACAAATACGAAATTCGTCTGTTTGCAGCCTCGTATCTTTCCGATACCCACGAATTTTTGATATTACCGAAGCGGCAGTGGGAGGAGCTGGATGCCCGGTATCCGGCGCGGAATAGGGAGATGTTCCGCGTCATCGATGGCGAGCTGGACTTTCCGTAACCTCAGGACAATATACGAAGGTTTGGAGGGGGCTTCATTACGACGGGTACGATAACGCCATTTTAACCATCACGAGGCGGGCAGCCTTGTTAAGCTATTGGGCAGGATAATGCAGCAACAGCTGAGAAATAAACAGTAGTTGATCTTAGGGGGTTATTATGGATAACGATTCTCAAAAAGCTCTTAGTAAATCGAAAGAAATTTTTCATGGTTTAGTAAAAAACATCGATGTACCTTGGGAACATAGTGCATGGTCACAGTGCTATAAAATATCGCTAAATAATAACTCGACTTATTTCCTTAAAGGCACTCCTCGGCAACGGAAAGAAGCGTTGGTAACAAAACATCTTCATATACTTTCACCTAACATTGTACCTGAAGTTATCAACGATGATTTGATCCCGGAATCTACATGGCGATGGTTTCTAGTTACAAACGCAGGAACATGCTACTATGAAGGAATTGAGGTGAAGTATGCTTTAAAGGCAGCGTTCAATTTGGGAAAACTGCAGAGAATGACGTTTAATGAAGGTTCTTTCATTTCAAAATTTTTGCCACAGTGTGAGGCCCAACGTTTACAAGAAGCAGTGGATAATGTAGGCAGGTGGGCCCTAAAGTTTTCTAATGCTGAAGAATCCGAAATAATTCAACGACTTTTATCCATAAGCTCTGACTATTATGATGATCATGTGAAAAATCTGAATAGTATTCCATCTACGTGCGTTCATAAGGATTTTTGGTCAGGAAATATAGCAGTAAAAGATGAAAATGTTATGATAATTGATTGGGGAGATGCATTATGGGGAGTAGGTGGCATCTCAATAGTTAATATGATCTTATCTGATGACGGTTTATCAAGCCAATCAAACATCATTTGGGACGAGTATTTCAAAGGACTTAATAGAAAATTCGATAAGGATTACATAAAAAGCAGTCAAATAGCTTATCTAGTTTCAGAACTTGTAACAGAACAAGAAGTCGCAGATTTACAACAACAAAAATATGGGCCTGGATTAATTCCATCCGTCAGGCGGTTGTACAAAGAGCTAACCCAGAACTGTTAATACAAGTAAACACATTTTATTCAATTAAAGGGATACTATGGCTAATTAAACAACCATGACGAAGATGCCAGCACATGATCGGCAGTTTCTTTACGTCAACGGGCAGGATAGTTCAATCATTTCGTGAAGTGTGTTTGGAACAAAATTTATATTATCTAAAAAATGAGGTGTTAATTTGGATCAATTGATAAAAATTACCGAAAAAGACGCAGACATCCAATTGGGTGAGTTTGTATCAACTAATTTTAAAAAAATAAAATATGATAAAAATGGTTGTGATGTTATAGTAGAACCACCATTTAAATCTGCTCAAATAACAGTTCGTATGAATGATGGTGTAGATTTAGCTTATGCAGAACAATGTGCCAAACACTTTAATAATTTAAGTCCAGATACTATCTGCAAGTTGTTGGAATCTTCATGGCAATTTTGTCTTAAATATTGTGATTATTATGGGGAAGAGTTACCCGAAATAAAAGAACTTAACGAGCTTTTATATTATATAGAACCATTTTGTATAGACATCGATAAGCCTAAAAGCAGTGATACTGCTTATACAGTTGAATTGCATTGTGATTGGGACGTCGAACACGGAATGTCTTGGATAATTAGAAATAGTGAAGTTCTTTATGTTGGTGTAGGAATGGTTCATTTTCAACTCAATGCTTGGGAAGATTTTGATGCCTACAAGAATAATGAAGGAAATTTTGTATTTGGTGTTCCAAACTGGGAATAGTCATGACTTTTTAGGCTATATCCTGTTCCAGTTTGTTCTGTCGTGCTAGCACGGAGTAAAAATTGTTTGTCTGATATGGCCGCTCTTTGGGGAGCAGAAATTTTGTGCGGATAAAATTAAAAAAGTTCAACAAACTCGTGCAATATGCGCAAAAATTAAAGCAATAAAGTGAAAAGAGGAGCTTCGAAGCTCCTCTTTCTGGATTCACACCTCTCCCGCCGATCGGTGTTGCTCGTGAGATCGACAGGATGATGAAGGAATTCCAGATGAAACAAGGGGATATCGCCCAAAAGCTCGGCGTTACCCAAGCCTTGGCCTGAACCACTTCTTGGAATGCTGGAACGTGGCGAATTGAGCCAATCTACCGCACGTACGATTGTCGGGGTTGACGAAGTCGGGAGATCATGGGCTTGGAAAAAGACGGACAAAGCCTTATAATTTAACTATGCTTTTTGTCGTCGACCCCCAATGCTGCAAAAAAGCCCGGGGGTCGACGACAACGAAAGCTTCGCGGCAGAAGGGTTTGTAGCGTTAGCTGTTGGAGATACGAGAGTGTGGAATATGTGGAAATGGCGTTGTAGCGGGATTTTTATGGGTTTTAAACGTACCTATGAGGAATTGAAACGTCTTTCACTCCATTTGGTCCGGCCGAAGATGAATTGAGTTTTGAACGTACCTATGAGGAATTGAAACATTGGAGCAAATACCAATCTGGTGACCACGAAATTGAGTTTCGAATGTACCTATGAGGAATTGAAACATAAATCAGCAACACCATCAGGACCATTCTTCGCCAGTTTCGAATGTACCTATGAGGAATTGAAACCGTGTGAGGCGATCCAAACGCCAGATCACGATCATGTCGTTTCGAATGTACCTATGAGGAATTGAAACTCGTTTTGGAGCTTGTATTCAGTCTCCCGATCATCTGCGTTTCGAATGTACCTATGAGGAATTGAAACCATGGCTTAATGGGGGCGACAAGGAGGACGTTATATGGTTTCGAATGTACCTATGAGGAATTGAAACGCTTCTTGGTGTACTCGCTCAGATCCATCTCGGTCCAGGTTTCGAATGTACCTATGAGGAATTGAAACATAAAAGTGTTATCCAGCTTCAAGAAGTTGTAGTACCTAGTTTCGAACGTACCTATGAGGAATTGAAACCAGCATTGGACCTATGAGGAAAAGCGTGTGTTCTCAAGGTTTTGAACGTACCTATGAGGAATTGAAACTGGGCATAGAAATGCCCGGGTTCAGAAAGGGAGGTCATCGTTTTGAACGTACCTGTGAGGAATTGAAACTTCGCTGGCGCTCTCTTCTTCTAGTATATGTTCAATCGTTTTGAACGTACCTATGAGGAATTGAAACCCTTTTCCCAGTTTCGGCATTTTAGACCATAGCCAAACACGAACTCAAATTTTGAACCAAAACAGATCACCTGAAGCCTGGTTTTCTCCATGTAAAACATTAATCGGGATAGATGGCGGAGCTGTGTTTGGAGGATATTTGCTAGGTTTGTCTATTAATGAGGATGGATATACCGAATATTCGGTATAAAAGTACTGGTGGATTTTTTAAGAAACGCGTCACATCGATGGGGATTGTTTTTCTGGATGAAGATAGCATGAGGGAGTGATTAACACTCCCTACTTTATTTTGTAATAACCTCGCCAGAGTCGGAGTTAATTTTTACTGGGATTACCCTTTCCTTTTCTAATAAGCTACCAATCTCAATAGTCCATTGCTTTAAATCAGCATTAAATTGAACCTTCCTTATATAAGGCACATCTACTATGGTTTCTGAAAATCTTAAAGCTTTTTCTACTGCTGTTGCACGGCTTATTGAACTATCAGTGTTGTTTGTTTGTGATTTAATGATCAATTTAGAACCTATTGCCTGTTCAGGATAGGATTCTGCGATTGCACCCGTAACCCATACTTCAACTTCCATACCTAGTTTTAATTGATTCTTTTCAAGATATCCTTTTTTTTCATCAATGATTTTTGCTTTAGAAATGGATACAGATATTGCTCTCGGTTCTTTTGCTTTCTCTTCAATAACTAAAACGGAGTTTTCTTCCAGTTTAGCAATGATCCCCGTCATAACATTCCTTTCTTTTTCTGCACAACCTGTTACAATGACGAATAATAAAAATGAGAAAAAAAGAAAACTATATCTCAATTTATCATCCCCATGTTATCAAGGTAAGTAGGACAATTTCAGGTAGCTACTAAAAAAGTAGCTACCTGATAAAAAGCAATACTATGGACTAGTTGTAATCGGATATATCCCCATAGCATTTATTGCATTTTGGACATGCGTATAAATTCCACCAGAACCTGTGTGAACCCCCATAAGTGTAAATCCAGCCCAGATCGTTGAGCCGCTATCTCCCTTCATCGAAGAATAACTAGCTTTTCTTAAATTAGTATGATAACCTGTGTCCTTGAATTCACCAGACCAGTTTCTTGATTCTAATGTACCACAACTTGTATTGTCTGAGAAACCTGCTGAAATACATACGGTTTGACCTACAGTTTCTTGATCTACTTGTTCAACAAATGATACTTTTGAAAAATTCAATTGATTATAGGCATAGATGTAAGCTGTGGCGTTTGACGAATGTATTCAACTGTGTAAAACTGGAGTGCTTTTGGAGAAAAAGGATACGGAATTAAAGGCAAGGAAGAAAGAATATGATAAAGCTGTGCCTATGCTTCAAAACTATATAAAGGAACTTGGTAAGGAAAACAAAGTACATTTGGTAATTGAACTTTTGGACATTTATTTACAAACTGAGAACATGAAAGAAATTGCTGAAATTTTAGATTCTGAAGCCGAGCTTTTACCCTATCGCCCACAGACACCACAAAAACATTTTGATATAGTTATCATCAAAGTAAACAAAGAAAAAGTTTTATCTGATGCATTCATCTCAAAAAAAGAAGTCTTCAGTTCAAATGCTGAAGACTCCATTCTTGGATTTAGCTTATATTGGCTTGCATCTCCGTCCTAATCCAGCTTAATCGGAATGCGGTCGGAAGAGTGCTTCCGCAGCGCGGACACAAATGCTTCCCGGTCCTTAGGCGCAACGTGCGCAAAGCTCATTCCGTTGTTATATTGGATATTAAGCCGATTCGTGGAAAAGGCAGGTCCCGCCAGCAGCGTTTTTATGCTTGTTACGGACGTGATGGAATCCAGCGGAATTTTACTTTTAAAAATACCGAGTACAATAATGACATGCGTGTCTGTTATGACATAATGGGTATTATACCAAACCAGCAAGAAAAACGTTTCAAACACCATAATAACCAAAATCAGCGGAATTTTTTCTCCAAGCGTCGCTGGAGCAAACCAAATGGCAACGATAACAGCCAGAAGAAGTAAAACAATGATGCCGAACAAGAACGCAAATGCTGCGTCCCTTTGAGGTTCAAAACGCACCTGGTTCCCCTCCCTAATGACTTCGCCAGCATTCCCATGCGCAGAAAAAACAAACAGCAGGATCGGGGAGCATACTGAGATGCCCCCGATCCCCGGCAGACCACGGATATTGAGTTGCTACGTTTAACTTACTGCTGACTCGAAAGTCTGTCAATCACTTTATTTACAAATAATTCTTTTTCAAGCTGAGAAGAAGCGGTCATTTCCGCTTTAGGCCAAAATTTCACTTTGTTATAAACCCAATAAGCAAATCCGGCCACCACCTGAACGCCCGCCGCCGCGGTATGAACTACGGCCGCATAGTTATAGACGCCTGCGCCTATCATGACAACAACCCCTGCCGCGAATGCGTTTACCGTGGGATCATCGGCATTCTGGTACATGAGGCCTTGTCTGTTTATCGCTTCATTCAACAAGGTTCCGCCTTTGATGAAGGCTTGATCAATGGCCACGTAATCTTTGCTGTAAACGGCCTTTTCAAACTCGTCAAAAAAGGCGGGCGAGCTCTGTTTCATGTCCGCGACGGTTAAGGCGACCCATTTCTTCGCTTCTTCACTGTTCGTATCCTTCAGAGTGTTTGTTGGCCATATTTCCGGAAAAAGATTGCTTACCGGTCCTTGCCCGAAAACAATGCCGACAAACATTTCTTCTCCCGTAAACGCTCTACGTTCGCCCGACTTCGCCCACACGGATGTGTACGTGCCGATTGCCAATACGAAAACCAGCATAGCTGCGATGATCGCCTGCATTTTTGACCTGATAAGGATCAAGGATCATACCTCCCTAAAAAGAATATTTTCCCACCGCATTCCTCACATTTTATGCGTATGTAAGCCCTTGATGCAGATCCGTGGCCTGCCTTTTATCGTGTGAGGCTTTAGTGAGCTTCGTCAAACGAAGGGGCCGCCCGCCGACGACGGGTAAGACTCCATGTTCTTAATCTTTTGAGAGAGCTACGGAAGCGGTATTCTTGTTCAACCGGCCTCAGATACAAGATAAGCAGGCCGAACATAATCAACGAAAAGCTGTACAGACCGATCATGATTGCAATCACTCCATGAAGAGCAAAGCCCAGGAACAAAAAATAGCTCCAATAACGCTTTGGCACAAACAAAGCTGCGAATAAGAGAATTTCCGCGACAAACGTTCCCCAAGTAGGTATGACTACCAAGCTTGTATTCAGAACAAATTCGGTCGCTTTAATCAGCAAGGGCGGCATGCCAAGCAGGGAATCGTTCAGAAAATAATAAGTGGCGGTGCCGTCAATCCATTCTTCTTGTTTTAACTTTGCGACAGCTGCGTTCAAATAAAGGATGGAGGCCTGAAAACGGATGGCAACAATGGTCAATAGCGCGACAATATGCGGAAGCACAGCGCCGCTTCGGACTTGGTCGGCTTGCGTTTGAGCATCGATATTTTCCCAGTGCCATTTTCTGGAGTCTGTTAACGTAAGGGGCAATAAAAGCAACGTAAGCACCGCACTGACTTGCTCCCCGCCATCCAACGTCAACGCCGAGGTCTGCATGCTGTGTGCAATCCACCAGTGGAATACTCCCGTGATTCTTGGCCTCCAGCCGATGGCAACCAACAGAAGAATCCCGATACAAAGCCATCGAATCAGATTTAAATAAGAATATTCGTTCGGTACCGTACAAAAAATGCTAAGGTTATAAGAACAATTGGGATATTCGGCAATGCCGGCGGCAGGCCGAAAAAATATGGTCGCATCATTCAGCAACAGCGTCAGCAAGGTAGATACCGCCAACAAAGTTCTTGCCAAACCGTAAACGTTTGTCCATGGATATACCGACGACAACGTGTGTAAAGTGTATTTTCCTATTTTTTCGAGCATTGGACCGACACCCTTACAATTTTTGATGGCATCACGATATTATTTTTTTGTTTGCTCCATGCCCACGGAACCGGTTGTTGCAGCACAAGACCGAGTTCGTTGCATAGCGTGGGCTTCGGAGAGGTATTGATAACGCTTATTTTAGCTTGTGATTCCGTTAAACATATTGACGGTTCCTTTGAGCATTTGGTCCACGCATCGCTTTTAATGGAGGCTTGGATTAGCCCCACTTCCAATCCTTGCGCCCTTCCCGACCGTTTGATGCCGAACCAATTTTCCGTCCGGTTGTTAGGCCAGTTCACTGTTGGGCGTTGAGTCGATAGATCGTACACGAGCAACTGGTCGTCTCTCGGATTTTTACTGTAAAATCCCCACCCTTGCGGGAACACGGACTTAAACGCATTCAAGTCGGGGATCAGTTGGGACACAGGATTCACAGGCATGGATGACGTAATAGAGAGCAGAAAGACGAATAGCCACAGCAAGCTGACCAAAACCGCAAAGGCCCCCAAACGATAGTGCAGTTTCCGCGCATCAGCAGGGGAGTTCATTCCAGTACCAGCTCCTTTCCTTCCAGTTATTTGAGCAGTGGGACTAAATCGGGCAGACAGTTGTTCACTTGTCATATTCTTGCAAGCTGTTTCTCCTGCCCCTCCTTGTAAGAAGTAAATCTTTTTATTTGCCAGGCCATCATAATTTTATGAATACAACACTTCTTTAACTGCCTTGTATGCATCCACAGTTGAGATTGGGACATTTGAATCCGTTGCATCAACACAAAAATACTCATTGACATCGGAAGAATGAGTACTTGTGATGTGTCGCTGAGGAGAATAAGAGAAATGAACAGAAGCCGCACTCGCAGATACTAAAAACAAACAAAGTAAAAACAAAAGAAATTTAACTGGCTTCAATTCAAGCAACTTCCTTAGATTATTAATCTGCGAACAATTCGTCGCGACCTCATCATTCAAACATAATTTATCATAATCTCATAAAATATGCTATAGGAATTAATATCTATTTTTATTACAGCGATTACTTGAAATTACCCGAGTAATTTCAGTTATTACCAAATAATCACTTATACTATGTAGAAATTTATCGAACCGTTGTATCTCGGACGAAATTAGGGGAATATCATAAAAATCAATTAATTGTAAAACAAAACGCATTTTGCTATAATCGACCAATGTATAATATTGAATAAAAGGAAGGTAATGTATTATGGTGGATATTAAGCATCGGAATAACACCATCGCAGATTTCATCTTCCAACTTAGAAAAGAGAAAAATTTGACATATGCGAATCTTGAGGAACTAACAGGTGTTCGCAGCGCAGTGCTTCATAAAATTGAATCGGGGGCCACAAAACATCCAGAATATAAGACGGTGAAAGCCTTGGTTCGAGCCTTGCCAGTTCATTACGAACAGATCATAAAGGCTTACATAGAAGAAGAAGAAGGAACAGAAACCTTATTTGAAATATTGCGAGATACTGTTGCCACAGGGGAAAATGATTCTTTAATCTCCATGACAGCATTGAGGCTACTACAATCATCTCAAAAGAAAACGGAAGAATCACTTCAGCGATTGTTTGATTTTACGGAAACATTAAATGAAGACAAGCTGAAAGTGCTTCTTTATACGGTAATTATTAAATATTCCAGAGAACGTGGATTGCCTTGTTTTGTTGGCAAAGGTACTTTTAAAAAATATTTGATTAATCGAAGCAATTTATCTTTGCTAGACGAGACTTTTAGAGAAGGCGAAGAAGTTATTCATTACACTGATTTTTTAGCAAAAGAAGAGAAGTGTATATATTATTACCGCATGGCACTTCATGCCTATGCTCTTAAAAAATATGATAAGTGCATTGAATTAGGGAAATCGGGCCATGCCGTAGATACTACACATAATGGACTCAAAGAGCAGGTTGCTTTAGCAATTTGTAATTCATTTTGGTACCAAAGAAACTATAATGCTTTGGAGGAACATATCCAACTCTATGATAAGTTGAATTATCAAATTATCATTGATCGTTTGAAAATCTTTCGTGCCATGATTCTAGCACGAACCGATAGATATGTGGAATCTCTTCCGTTATTGTGGGAATGTCTAGATGAAGCGCAGGGGGATAAACGTCTACCTAGATTGAATTTACTATTAGAAGTATTGTTACAGATGAATGATGATGACTCAATAGAAAAACTGATTAACTCGGATGAAGAACAATTCTTTCCTTTCGAGAATGCAACACCTTATCAATATTCTGAAATGGGAAAGTATTACAAGTTTAAAGGTACATTTTTTACTAAAAAGGGTCTGACTAATCAAGCGATAGAGACCTACTTAAAAAGCGTAAATTATTATGGCAAAATTGGCTCTTATCAAGATATCGTCGAACTTTCTTATGACATTTTTTCCTCTTTGAGTTCTAATAAAAATATACTGGACTTAGGGCTTCTAGAAGAGACAAAAAAGGTATATAATGGAATCATAAACAAAGGGGAGGCTTAACTATGAGAAGGCTTATCATGTGCATTGCAACGTTTTCAATAATAATGACATGCTCATTGACCATCGCAAATCATGATTTTATTTTGGCTCATCCCGAAAGTAACAAACCAGTAGCGAGATCTTATGTTGACGATCCCGGCTATTGATATAAATAATTGAAAAGTAACTGCACAAAACAGGCGAGTATATGCCTGTTTTTTTTGTTT
Source organism: Paenibacillus tianmuensis (assembly GCF_900100345.1). Lineage (GTDB taxonomy): Bacteria > Bacillota > Bacilli > Paenibacillales > NBRC-103111 > Paenibacillus_G > Paenibacillus_G tianmuensis. Next base: position 13,377 of record NZ_FMTT01000003.1, read on the forward strand.
TATTTCTTTGAAATTTATTTAATCCTTTTAAAGAAATAAATAATACACTAACTCCAGTTACCTAAATTAATGTTGTAAAGGGGAATATTTCCATGTGCGAATCGGTATTCAGAAAGGAGGGTTATGCCCGATACGATAGTAGCCATTTCAGCGACGAAACATTGCAGAACGTAATGAAAAACATCCTGAACCAAATGGAAGAGGCCGTACAGCAAGGCGAGAGTTTAACGAGTGAATATGTGGTCCAATTGAGCCAACAATTAGACGCATATGTTTTAATTGCTCAAATTCGGAAAATGCGATGTGTAAACTAGAAATCGTTATTGTTCGAGGTGTGGTTGATGCAAGATGGCAGAAGAACGGGAATTGTCAGGGTGGTAGACAATTTTGGGAGAATAGTAATCCCAACAGAGGTTAGGCATGTATTGAATTTACATCCCAATGTCATGACAGAGTATTTCTGTGATGACGAGAGAAAGGCGATTATGGTTTATAGATATCAAGCAAAAGAGTGTTTGTTTTGCTCAGGTAAGGAACAAACCTTTTACTTCAAAAAATTTTATATTTGTATGTCATGTATTCAAAGTCTTCCAGCGCTTCAAGTTTTCCTTGAACGGGTGGAACGCGAACGGTTAGGTGTGGCAAATAAAAACCTTTCAAAAAGGAAAAAATTGACTCCAAAAAGGAAAGAAGCATTGGAGCGTTTGCAGCAAGCAATAAAGGAAAACCCTAAAGCTTCGCAAAAAAAATTAGCCCAAAAGTTAGGAGTTTCGCAATCATGGGTTAGTCAGTTGCTTAGGCATCATGGAGATTCGTAAATTCGTTATTCTATATGCTAGCTATAATTATGGGGGAATAGATTTCTGTCCTCCATTTTGCATTTGTACAGGTACAGGATAATGAATATTAATATATCAACAGTAAAAAACAGAAACTACATATAAAGTTAGTTTAACAAAAGTAAACATATATGGTTGCAAAAGTAAATTAAATTGATTATAATGGTAGTGTGTTGTTGTTCAGCAAGGGGGAGGACCGCAAAAATGAAAATTAAAGCCAAAACGAACGCGATCGTACGAGCCCGGATCGTCAAAGGAATGACTCAGCGGGACCTGGCCCAGCTTTCGGGCTTGAGCTATGCTTATATCAGCTTGCTGGAGCGATCGGTCAAGGCCGTTGGCCCGGGCACGGCGAAGAAGCTCAGCGATCTTTTGGAGCAGCCTCTGGAGGAATTGTTCACCATAGAATAGACCTGCGACAGATGCGGGAAGCCGGCTTCCCGCCTTTCTTCCAAGCGCGTACGGACCGGTATCGGCCTAGAAGCCGACGACTTTGTTTTTGCCGGACGTCTTGGCCCGGTACATCGCTTCATCCGCCTGCTTGATCAATTCCTCCGCGTTTACCCCTTTTTTGAACATACTGTATCCCATACTTAACGTTACCATGGTTTCTGTCTCCACACGGCTTCGGATACGCTCCGACAAGCCTGCGGCATCGATTTCCGGGTTCGTAACCAGCACGACCATTTCTTCCCCGCCGTACCGTCCGCAAATACCGGAGTCTTCCGTTTCTTCCTTCACGATCTGCGCCACCTGCTTAAGCACTTGGTCTCCCATATGGTGACCTTTCGTATCGTTGAGCTTCTTGAAGTTGTCGATGTCGCTGAAGATGACCGATACCGGCGCTCGTTGCTGCACGTATTGGGTGACGCGGTTGTAAAAATATTTCCGGTTGTACAGCTTCGTAAGCCCGTCCGTAATGGAGGAGTTGTAAATGGCCTGCATGATCTCGATGACCCGTTCGAAAATGAACAGGAAGAGAACAATATAAAAGACGAACGGAATCGTTTGCTCCAGAAATTTCAGGGCGATCTGCTTGCTATCAAATAAATAGACGTTGGCCATATGAATCGTATGGGTCGTAAAATAAACGGTCAGCATTAACTGATACTTCCCGTTCTGGCCGATGCGGGAGTTCACGAGCAAGAAGCTCATGAACAGCAGCAAAAACAAGTACAGCTCCATACCAAGCGGACGAAGCAATCCGGAATGATCCTCGCTGCCCTGCAGCCAGTCCGGAGCGAACCAGTACGAAACCGAGACGACGGCGGTTAATAGGATAAAGAGGACGAAGACAACGAAGTCCCGCTTGCGGGTTGCGTTATACAGCTGATAAATACCGATATTGAGCGTGACAAAGGCAAGCACCTTGAGCAGCAGCGCGATGAACTCTTGCACGGGGGTTATGTCGTGAGCCAAGGTCTTTTCGATGAGCTGGGCGTGTTGGACGAACAGGATACACAGCGCAATGATTATGGAGAAATATCCGATTTTGCGGCGGGACAGCAACAGTCGGAATGAGACGATAAACGTCATCGCAATGATGACGATCAGCATCGAATGCATAAAGATCGAACCGGTCGGTCCGAAGATCAAATCCCAAATCGTCTGATTGTTCATGAAACGCGCGGAAGCCTCACTTTGTAAACGGGTGCATGGTACTGATTATACCAAACATATATTCGTTTTGGGAAGTCTTGTCGTCGCATTCCGGAACTGTTAGGATGATAGTGACGAAGCGCCCTTGCGCTTCGCGAACAACGGGAGAGGCCGAGGTGGGTAGGATGCGTATTCTTCAAGCGTTATTTTTTCCGCCGGAACAGCCTGGCGGGGTTTCTTCCATGGTTCCTTTCATGCTGGACCGCTTCAACAAGCGGGGCTGGGAGATGGAGCTCTTTTCGCTGCCCAAACGGGTGCGCGGCAAAGGCACCGGGGAAATTCGGTTCTCTACGTTCGACTGGGAGCCGTATGCCGGCCATCCGGTGGTCGATAAATACATACAAACAATGAAGGATTATATTTGGTGGACGAAGATGCGGATCAAGTCGACGTACGATTTGATTCACGCCCACCATCCGATCGCCGGGCTGGTCATGAAGCAGCTGTTTCCGGACACCCCGCTGATCATGACGGTTCACTCCAGCTATGAGCGAGAGCTTGTGCTGAACGGCAAAATTCCGGCAGACGGCCCGGAGCATGCCTTCCTGACCTCGATTTACCGCGAGCTGGAGGAAAAGGCGGACCAGTTGATTACGGTGTCCAACTCGTTCAAGCAGTATTTGTCCGAGTACGTGCAGGAGCCGGAGCGGATCGGGGTAATTCCGAACGGCTTTGATGAGAAGCGGTTCCGTCCGGTCCATCACGAGAATCAAGTGCCACAGCTGATCACGGTCTGCCGGCTTGTGCCCGCCAAAGGGCTTGATACGCTGCTGCATGCCTGCGCGGAGCTGAAACGTCGGGGGCAGCCGTTCGTGCTGCATCTGATCGGAGACGGACCGATCCGTACGGAGCTGGAGGAGCTTGCGCAGCAGCTCGGGATTTATGAGGAAACGATTTTTTACGGCTATATGCTTCACCCGGAGGACTTTATACCGTTCTTTGACGTGTTTGTCCTGCCTTCGCGGGCGGAAGCGTTTGGTTCGGTGTTTGCGGAAGCGGCGCTTTGCGGTCTGGCCGTTGTCGGCACGAACGTCGGCGGCATTGCCGAGCAGATCGAGCATGGCACCAACGGCCTGCTGGTTCCGGTTGATGACGTCCAGGCGCTGGCCACGGCGCTGGAGAAGGTGATCGGCGATCCGATGTACCGGTATCAGCTGTCGCGTGTGGCGCTGGAGAAGGCGCTCAAGACGTACTCGATGACGCACGTCGTTCAGCAACTCCGAAATGTGTATCGGACGTACCGCAAGGCGCCTCCTGCGGAGTAAGGGCTTAGGCCGGAGAGAGACAAGGACGGAGGATTGGAAATGACGCGGGGGTTTCGGTTTATTCATGCGGCGGACCTGCACCTGGACAGTCCGTTTCGGGGATTGTCCGGTTTGCCGGACGGGCTGAGGGAACGGGTGAAGGCGTCGACGTTCACGGCGCTTGAACGGCTCGTCGACCTGGCGGTTCGCGAGCAGGCGGATTTTGTCGTCGTCAGCGGCGACATCTACGATGCAAAAGACCGCTCGCTGCGCGCTCAGCTGCGGTTTCAACAAGCTTTGGAGACGTTGGCGGGACACGGGGTGCCCGCCTTTGTCGTTCATGGAAATCACGATCCGCTGCACGACGGGTACAGCGCGAAGCTGCGCTTGCCGGAGACGGTAAAAGTATTCGGAAGCGATGCGGTGGAAAGTGTCATCGTCCGGGCACAGGACGGCGAGCCTGTTGCGCGGGTATCGGGCATCTCGTTCGGCCGTTCCGCGGTGACGGATAATTTAACGCCGGGCTTTGTCCGGCATAACGACGGCTTGTACCACATCGGAATACTGCATACGAATGTGGACGGTGATGCGGGACACGACAATTATGCGCCTTGCAGCCTGCGGGATTTGACGGGCGGGCAGGTGGACTACTGGGCACTGGGCCATATTCACTCGCGCCGGGTGCTGCATGAGCGGCCCTGGGTGGTGTATCCCGGTAATCTGCAAGGCCGCCACGTCCGCGAAACTGGTCCTCGCGGCTGCTACGTGGTCGACGTGGCGGAAGGCGGCGCATCGCAGTTGCGGTTTCAGCCGCTGGACGATGTGCGCTGGGAGGTCCGGGAGCTATCCATTGCCGGGCTGGAGACGGAGCAGCAACTGAAGGACGCGCTGGAGGAGGAACTGGAGGCGGCCTGCGCGGCAGCGGAAGGACGCGCGGTTCTGGCGCGTCTGTTGCTGATCGGACGCGGGCCGCTTCATACGGCGCTTCGCCGCAGCGGATGGCTCACGGGGCTGGCGTCCGCGCTGAGAGAGAGCGTGGCTTCGGGCGCGGAAGCCGTCTGGATCGAGAGCATCGAGGATCGGACCGGAGCTGCCGTTTCGCGCGAAGACTTGGCCGCAAAACCGGGGTTTCTGGGCGATCTGCTGCGTCTCGCGTCGGAGGCCGGCGAATCCCCGGAGCGGCTGTCGGCCTTCGCAGAGGAAGCGCTGGTTCCGCTCATGGGACAATTGCAGCTTGCCGCTCTGCTAAGCGAGTGGGGGCCCGAGGAATGGGCCGCATGGCTGCAGGAAGCCGAAGAGCTGGCGATCGATCTGCTGGCGGACGGCAGCGGCGCGGAGACGGGGTGGAGCGAATGAGAATCGAACGGCTCGACATTCGCCGCTACGGTGTGCTAAACGATGTGGAGCTTCTGACGGATGCCCCGGTTACTCTCTTCTATGGCCCGAACGAAGCGGGGAAAAGCACGGTTCTGGGCTTTATCCGGGATGTGCTGTTCGGCTTTCCACGTGGCGGCTCGGCGGAGCGGATGACTGCGCCGGGGGAGGGCGGACAAGGCGGGGCGATTACGCTCGTTGACGAACAAGGCCGTCGTTACCGGGTCGAACGGTGGGAGCGCCCAAGCGGAGGACGGGGGCGTGGGCCTGCGGCCGGCAGCGTTCGCGTGACGTTTCCGGACGGAACGACCGGGGGCGAGCGGGAGCTGGCTGCGTTGTTAGGCGGGATTACGCCCGAATTGTTCCGCAGCCTGTTCGCCTTCGGGCTGACCGAGCTGCAGGAGCTTGGGACGCTGCAATCGGGCGAGGTCGGCAGCTTCTTGTACAGCGCGGGACTCGGCGCGAGCGGCAGCGTGATTCGCGGAGCGGATAAGAAGCTCGCGCAGGAGCTGGAGCAGCTGTACCGCCCGCGCGGACGCACGCCGCTGATGAACCGGGCGCTGCAGGAGTTGGCGGCTGCGGAAGCGGAGCTCGCGCAAAGCCGCGGCCGAGCGGAGCGCTACAATGCGCTGGAGGCGGAGGTGAACCGCCTGGCTGCGGAGCAGGAGACGCTGGAGCTCGAACTCGACAAGCTCCAGCGCGAAGCCGACTGGCTTGCACGGTGCATCCGCGCCCAGCCGCACTGGCTGCGGAGGGAGGAGCTGCGCCGCGAGCTGGCGGAGCTGCCCGAGACGCTGGATGCGTTCCCGGCCGATGCGCTGCCGCGGATGGAAGCAGCGCTTGCCGAGCGGGATCGGCTCACGATCGAGCTTGACCGGGTCGCCCTCGCGCTGTCCGATTTGAAGGAAAGCTTGCGGACGGCCGAGGCGGAAGCGGAGGCAGAGGGCGCGGTGCTGGCGCGCCGGGCGGCGCTTGAAGCTTTGCTGGACCGGCTTCCGGCTTACGAAGAAGCGAAGCGGACGCAGGCGGAGTCGGAAGCGGAAGAAGAGCAGCTTGGGCTGGAGCTGGAGCGGATGCTTCGCCGCATTCATCGGGCATGGACGCCGGACCATCTGGACCGTCTCCCTTCGACGGTCATGCTCCGGGAGGAGGCGTCCGCTTTCCGCGAGGAATGGCGCGTCTGGCGGCAGAATGAATCGCTGCTGGAGGCGGAAGCCGAACGACTGCGAAACGAATCCGGGGCGGAGGAGCTTGAGCCGACGGGTGGCGGGAGCGGGGCCGAGGTTTGGGACGGAGAAGGCGACGGGCGCGGCTCGATGCTGGAGGATGGCCCTGGCCGCAGCCGGAGCATCGATGGAGCCCAGGCTAAGGAGAGGTTGACGCTGGAAGACGATCACGCCTCAGTCGAAGAAGGACTGGACCGGATTCGGACGGCAAGGCGTTTGTTCCATGAATGGAGGGAAGCGCTGCGCGAGGTCCGGTTCGAAGCGGAGCGTGAGCAGGACCGTGAGAAGCTGAGCCGTCTGGAAGCGCAGGCCGGGCCGGAGAAAGCCCGCTCCGGCTCTTCCGGTGTCCCGCTGTATGTTCTCTACGGCGCAACGCTGCTACTTCCCGCTGCACTGGCGGCGCTGCAGCAGACTGCTGCGGCTATCGCAGCGCTCGCCGTGCTGCTTGCCGCCAGCGCCGCTTGGACGCTTGCGCGCCGCCGCGCCGCGCAGAGCCGCAGCGACCGCGGCCTCCGCCCTTACGCGGGCGGGGCTGGGCCCGCTGCGGCAGCGCCTGCGCTTGTGGCGCTGCGCGAGCAAGCCGCTGCGCGCGAGGCCGCGCTGGCGGCGGAGCTGCGCCGCCTGGCGCGCTACGCGGCGCAGCCGCCTGCGGCGGGCCTTGCCGCCGCCGCGGCCGAGCCTGCCGCGCCCGCGGGCCGCGCGCTGCCGCTGCCGGCGGAGGACATCGAGCCGTGGCTCGATGCCCTCGAGCGGCAGCTCCGCGCGCGGCAGGCGCGGCACGCCGGGCGCCTTGCCGCCGCCGAGCGGTTGGCGGCGCTGCGCGCCCGGCGCGAGCGCCACGCGCAGGCGGGCGAGCCGCTGCGCCGCCGCTGGCGCGCGTGGCTGCAGGCGCAGGCGCTGCCCGCGGACGCGAGCGCCGAGGCGGCGCTGGAGCTGCTGCAGCTCGCGGAAGCGGCGCAGCAGCAGCTCCAGCGGCTGCGCCGCCAGGCGGCGCGCTGCGAGGCGCTGCGGGGCACCGCCGCGGGCTTTGCCGCGGAGGCGGCCGCGCTGCTCGGCGAAGCTGCCGGCCGGGAGCCCGGCCCAGCGCTGAAAGCGTGGCAGGCCGCCCGCGACCGGCAGCTTGCGCGGCAGGAGCAGCTTGCGCGGGACGGCCGGCAGCACGCCGAGCTGAGCCGTCAGTCCGCGCTGCTGTCGCAGCAGTTCGAACGCACGGCCGCGAAGCGGCAGGAACTGCTCGATACCGCGGGGGCAGACGGGGAAGAGGCGCTGCGGCGTCTCCATCGCCAATACTTTCGCCGTCAGGAGCTGCTGGGAGAGCTGAGACAGGACGAGCTTGCCATTCGGACGCTGGTAGGTGAAGCGGGGATGAAGCCGCTCGACGAAAGGCTTGCGAGCGTCACCGGAGGAGAGCTGGAGGAAGAGCGGGCGCGTTTGTCGGAACAGCGGGATGCGCTCCGGGAGCGGCTGGAAGCGTGCCGGGAGGCAAAAAGCCGCAAACGCTTCGAAATCGAACGGCTGACCGAAGGCGGAGATCATGCGGACAAGCTGCAGCAGGCGGAGGAACGCCGTACCGAGCTAAGGCGTTTGATGAAGCGCTGGGCGGTGGTTTCCATGTGCGGAACGCTGTTCGCACAGACGAAACGATTGTACGAGCACGAAAAACAGCCCTCCGTCATGCAGAGGGCTTCCCGGTACTTCGAAAAGATGACATCCGGCCGGTTCATGCGGATGATTGCGCCGCTCGGCGAGCAGCGCGTATTGGCGGAGAGGGCGAACGGCGAGCTGTTGGATGCGTCCGCGCTCAGCCGGGGTACGGCCGAGCAGATGTATCTGTGCATCCGCTTCGCGCTCGCGGACGAATACGCGGCGTCCGGGGTCCGGCTGCCGCTCGTGATTGACGATTTGTTCGTGAATTTCGATGACGAGCGGCTCGGATACGGCATGGAGCTGCTGCACATGGTGGCCGAGGGCCGCCAGTTGCTGCTGTTTACGTGCCACAAGCACGTGCTGGATGCGTACGTTTCCCGTTTTTCCGCAGCATCCGTCCAGTATTTAAGCCGCAAGACGTAATACGATAATGCCGATCAAGGCAAGCAAAAGGCCGCCTGCTTCGAGGCGGCTGAATTTTTCTTTCAAGCCGACCGCGAAAGCCCATCATTCCACATAGGAGTACAAAATGCCATAGCCTGCGTTCCCAGGAAGCTATATAATAAGCAAGTATAAAGTAAAGCCATTTGAAACGGAGGTACGTGGGGTGAAGCCTGAAGATCGCGCACCGCGCGAAATTACATACCGGATCGGCTGGAAGCGCGGCACCATCGTTCCGAGCGGGCAGGGCCCTCCGGCTGCGGCATCCGGACATTCCCCGGACATGTCCATCATCCGGGAATCCCGCATGCAGCGGTGGAACCTCAGCTATCTATGGCGCAGGGCGCCTTCACCGGGCCATCGGCCGCTGCAAGTCGCCGTATTTGCGATGCCGGTTCTGCTCTTTGCGCTATTTCTGTGGATGGTATACGAGCTTGCCCGGCATGCCCGATAAGATGAAGTATACGAGGTGTTGACTCATGATGATGACGCTTGCTTGGTTCGGCGGGGCTATTGGGCTTATCGTGACGGGATCGGCCGTTTTGCTGGCCTGGACCGTCTATTCGCGGGCCCAAGCCGAAGCTGCGCCTTCCGCCGTTCCGGAGGAGGCGGCTGCCCAAGATACGGCTAACCCAGAGGACAGCGGGAACGCTGCGGTCCGGACAAAAGAAAGGCCGGAAGACCAGCCGTCCTTATCCGCTGTCTTGGTCCGGCAGGCCGGCCCGCATTTGGCCCGTTGGACGTTTTTCGATTATGCGCTGCTTGCATTGTTTCTGATCGGCAGTTTGTTTCTGTTTACGGATCTGCTTGCCGTCCTGCGGGATGCGGAGCAATATCCGCCTTATCATTTCCCATATTTGCTGTGCGGCTTTGTCTTTACGCTGGCCGGCATGCTCATGATGCTCGTCCGGCTCGCGCTGACGATTGCGTTAGTTCGTTCCGAACGGCCGCTGCCTGCGCCAGATCATCAGGACCATCCAGGCGATGCTGAGCAGGCCCAGTAACGGATAGAGCGACGAGAGCAGCGTTTTGAAGCCGATGTGACTCACCACATAGCAGAGCGCAAGAAGGAGCGGCACGATGATCTGATAAGACAAGGAGCTTCGCTGCTCGATCTGCAGCGCCAAGCCGTAAACGTCGGCCAGCAAGGTTGTGAAAATTTCCCCATAGATCACCAGAATGAACGGAAGCTGCAGCAGCGGGCCGAGTCCGTGAATCAGGTGTCCCATCGGGATGTCGAACTGCGCGATCCCCGGCATTTGGGCGGACAGCGCATAATGACCGGCCAGCAGCATGGCTCCGATGCCGATTCCTCCCCACACGCCGCCCCAATACAGCACCGACCGGTCCTTGATCTGAGCCCCAAGCGGTACGAGCACCGCTTGAGCCATAGTCAGGTTGAACGCCGCGTAGAGGAGCGGGGAGAACCATATGCGCTGGGCGGAATAATCCGATTCCATGTGAAGCCAGTTGCCGGCCCCGGGCGAATCCCACGTATTCCATACGGCAATGCAGCTGAAGCCGATCATGAGCGGGACGATGACGGAATTTACGGCCATGATCGCCTTCATCCCCCGGATAAGAAGGACATACGCCAGCAGCAGGGTAACAAACAGCCCGGACTGAAGAGGCAGATTCAAATGCTCGGCGAAAACCGATCCCGCTCCGGCCAGCATGACCGTCGATACGCCGAACAGAGCCACCAGGGTAAACAAGCTGACGGCGTTTCCGACGGTTTTTCCGAATAACAGCCTGTTGAGATCTTCGTAAGACTTGGCGCGGGTATCGTGGGCCAGCAGCATCAGCTTGATGCCCAACCATATAAACAAGGCGCTGGCGACGCCGATGCCAAAAGTCGCCATCCAGCCATAGCGGGTGAAGAACTGGATAATTTCCTGCCCGGTCGCGAACCCGGCGCCTACTACGGTGCCTACATAGGTGAAGCTGACCTGCAAAATGCTCCCCCATTTTCTCATTTCGCTCGCAAGTCCCCCTTCCTGACGGCTTCCTTTATGATACAGCGTATGAGAAGGGGCCAAGCCTCATGACTTTTTGTTTGTGCAGGACAGGCCAACCTGTCTGGAGGGAAGCTTGTTCTTGGGTTAACGGACGAATTCTGATACAATGATAAAGGATTTGAGCGACGTTCGACATGATCTGAAATTACTTGGCTGGAGCGTGTGAAGGTGGAGCATCTTTTGCAGATGATTGATCAATACGGGTATATAGCTCTTTACGGTTTGCTTGCGCTCGGCATTGTCGGCATACCCGTGCCGGATGAAATATTAATGACGACCGTGGGCTCGCTTACGGTAGGAGAAAATCCGCTGCTTGATTTCGGCACTTCACTTGTTGTCTGCTTCAGCGGGTCTATGACAGGCATGCTGATCAGTTATTTTTTAGGCCGGACCGTGGGCAAGCCGTTTCTTTACAAGTATGGTAAATGGATCAAGCTGACGCCCGAAAGGCTTAACGTGGCGGAGGGCTGGTTTCACAAATATGGCATGTGGGCGGTTACTTTCGGCTACTATGTACCGGGAGTGCGGCATTTTACGTGCTATTTGTCCGGCGTTAGCAATGTCGGAATTTGGCGGTATCTCCTTTACGCGGGAGTGGGGGGCTTAGTCTGGTGCTTGTCGTTTCTTACCCTGGGGCACTTCATCGGGATCAATGCTCCGCATATTATTGAGGTCGCTCAACGATACATGGGGATCACGGTCGCGATACTGGTCGTCCTGGTCATCATTATCGGTTATTTATATTGGCGGCACCGCAAGCGGGCCTTAAACCGGACATAACAAAACCTTGACAGGAAGCTCCTGTCAAGGTTTTGTGGCTTGCGATGCTATTCCGCGAACAATTTGATGGAATTGACCTTCTGCGATTTCGGGTCGATATCCAGCTTCAGCACAGCTCCGGTCGCTTTATACGTGAGAACGAAGCTGGTGTTCGAATCTGGCTTGCCGAGCGCTTTAGTAACCTCTCCAACCGGATCGCCGAGCTTGAGGCCGTTCAGGCCCGGATTGACGTCAGCGCTTCGAACATCGACAAAATGCAGCTGCTTCTGCTTGTCGAAGCCGACGAGGAAATCGGTGTAATCGTACACCGTAATCGGATCGGTGTCATCCTCCATGACGAATTGCTCTTTCGGCTTGCCGAATTTCTCTGTAATTTCCGCGGTGCTCGTTTTGAGCGTCAAGCCCAGCAAGGTCGGCTTGGCCTGCGTATACGGCGACTTGATTTCGATCTTCGGCTTCGTTTGCGCATTGGGCTTCGCTGCCGGAGGAGTCTGCTCGCCCTCTCCTTTGTCCTTGTCGCTCTTGTCGGCGCTTGCGAGCGATACTTTATCCGCCTGATTTTCCGCCGACGTAGCGGGAGAAGGGACAGACGGATTCGTGATCGTCTCGTTCTGAGGCAAGGACGTCTCCGTCGGCGTAACGACCGTCGTTTCCTTCGGCTGGACGGGCGTCGGCTCCGCCGCCTGTTTCGGTTTGCACCCCGTTGCTACCATCATCATGATCATTATAACGGACAAGATTCCGATGAAGGCTTTCTTTCTGTTCATCATGAGCTTCCTTTCCGTGTTACAATTTGGCTGTACCCTCTTTCAATCATACCGTGTACCCGGCTTATTTCACAAAGAGTGAAAATGCCCAAATCCCCGCCAATTGCTACGAAAATGCGGGAATTTCATTTTCAAAGCTTCATTATCGTCCGGACATACATTTTTTCTTGTGCTATATCATTAGACGATGTTTGGAAGCAAAAAGTTGCATCTTTGTTTCCAATTCCGTAAAAGATGGTACTTGAAACCTAGTTTGCCGTTATGTTAAGTTTTACGGGAACAGGGAAATGAAAGAGCGGAGGCGTGGAGAATGGAATTATTGAAACAAAAGATCAGGGAAGTGGGTGTGGTCCTGTCGGATGAGGTGGTCAAACTGGACGCGATTCTGAACCATGTGGTCGATCCGGTACTGACGACAACCATGGGACGGGAATTCGCGCGTTTGTATCGTGACGAGAACGTTACGAAAATTTTAACGATCGAATCGTCCGGCATACCGATCGCATTCGCTGCCGCACAGGAATTGAACGTGCCGCTCGTCTTCGCCCGGCGCAAAAAGTCGCTCAATACCGAGACGGAAACGTACTGCGAGCGCGTGCCATCGTTTACGAAAGGCATTGTCACCGACATTATGGTCTCGAAGGAGTTTCTGCACGAAAAAGACCGCGTCGTGCTGATTGACGATTTTATCGCCAACGGCGATGCGGCACGGGGGTTGATCCGGATCATTCAACGTTCGGGTGCAACGCTGCTCGGTCTTGGAATCGCCGTGGAAAAATCGTTTCAAGCCGGTGGACGAACGATCCGCGAGTCCGGCGTACGGGTGGAGTCGCTTGTGAAGATCGTATCGCTTGCAGGCGGGGAAATCCGGTTCGAGTAGCAACATTTGTCTCGGCTTTCTGCATGCTAAGCCTTCCATCCGTTCGCTTTTTCCTTTATAATGGATCATAGGCTGAAAATCTGAAGTTCGATCTTCGGCCAATTGGTGAAAGACAAAGATGGGGAGGTGCTACTTGCATGGGGAAAGAAATTCCGGCAGATTTTTTCTTGACCAAATTGAATGAGGCAAAAGTACACTTCGAACGTGCCCTTGATTGTAAACATACGGATTTTGACGATCTGTATCCCTATATGATTGAGCATCCTCAATTTTTTTGGTACAAACGCTATGTGGCTTGGTCCGAGCTGCTGACCGTCGTCAAGCTTTGCAAAGAGCTGGACGTCGAGTGGGAACAGCAATTCTCGCAGCAGCAAGTGGAGTACATGAACAAACGGGTCATGTCCAGCAAAGTGCTCGATTATTGGTTCGAAACAAACGACACCAAGGAGCATGTAGGATAACGTTGTTCCTGATCATAAATCGAACCTGTACCGGGCTCGCGTCCGCAGTACAGGTTCTTTTGTTATAGCCGTTCATGCCGGGGCAGCACATTCATCGCTTCAATATGCTTTCTTGTATCCGGCGTGCCGAGCTCGTGAAGCATCCGGTAAATCTCCGTCAAGTTCCCGTCGTGTGCGTCGTTTTCTTTATCCGAACGGTATTCCCGGTATTGAATCGTTGCCCGCACCGCCGTATCCTCTTCGTTCATGGCAAGCTCCTCGAACATATCCTGCAGCTTATCGACTTCTTCTTCCGTTGCCTGTATTTCGAACTCGAAGTTGCCGGTCGCCTCTTCCGGCTCCTGCATTTCGCCGCTTCCGACGGCGATATAGTACGTTTTCTTTTCCATCTCGTATCCGCTCCTCCAATCCGGGCACCCCGCTAACGTTGTTTATTGTATCCCCCAAATGATGTATTCTTATTCCATAGCCAACATAAAGTGCAAGTATGATTTTCCAACGAAAATTAGGGGGAATACCAATACCATGATTTCAGACGAACAGTTGGACAAATACCGGGTGGAGGGGACGCTGCTGCGCGTTGTGCGCGATGCGGACAAGTCGAACGACGTTAAGGGTATCGTCGTTGCGTGGGATGACAATACGGTCATGATCCGCAAGCAGAACCGCCGCATCGTAAAGCTGGATCGCAGCTATCATTTTCAGCCGTTCCAAGAGCCGCGCATCGAGCTGTTTGAGGGGGAGCTGTCATGACTCCGGAGCGGCCTGCTTCCCGCCGTTACGCGGACGAGCTGGTCTATTCCGACGTTCCGTTGGCCGGTTTCCGGTTCGGTTTCGCGAACTGCGGCTATGAGAGCTACTTCCTGATCGAGAGCGAGCGGCCGCTGCGGACACTGAATTCCTCGATGTGGGGGGAAGGGTTCGGGGAGTTCCGCCGCTTAATGAACCGGCAGGTGCCCAAGCAGTATGCCTCGGACGATCCGTTGGCCGAGATGAACGCTTTTATGACGGAAAAAGGGCTGGACCCTCAAAATACGGCCGCGCTCCTGACCGCGGCAAGCTTGGCGGACTTCGGATACGAGCATTTTCGTCTTCCCGGGGGGACGGATGTAAGCGCATGGGTGACAGCAGGGTTAAGCAACAAGGCGAGAGCGGGCAAGGCATGCGACGTCTCGTCTTTGTTCCCGGGCACGATCAATACGGTGCTGGTGATCGAGGGCTGTTTGACGGACGCCGCGTTCGTCAATGCCGTCATTACCGCGACGGAAGCGAAAACGGCTGCCCTACAGGATTTAAATATCCTCATGGAAGAAGGGGGACAGACCGCTACAGGTACGACGACCGATGCCATCCTTATTGCAGCGACGCAGCAAGGCGAATCGTACAGGTATGCGGGGACAGCAACCAGGCTAGGCTATGCGGTTGGCCGAACGGTCTATGAGGCAACGAAACGATCCGCAGCGCATTGCCTGAAGCGAATGGGAGGTCTGGTATGAGCCCGTCCGGATTGGGTTAAGGTAAAATATTATGGCAGAAAAGGGGGGAGAAGATGGACCAGGATCAGCATTCGAAGGAAGCCGAGCTGTTTTTGCAGCCTTATTATTTGCTGCGGATACGCTCGGACAGCGACGGGACGTCAGGCGAGGTATGGCTGCGCAATAACGCGGGACATGGAGGCGCAGGCACGCATTTGTTCAACGTTCCGAGACAGGAAAGCGCGGAGGAGCTTAAACGCTGGGCCGAGCGGGCGCTCCGGGCCTATGAGGAAGGCTGATGAATCCGACCGCTGCATCATGACCGGAAGGCGGACAACAGCAGCAGCACCCCAAGCGTCGCAAGGAGACTGATCATAACGAAAATAAGGCCGCCCAGCAAAAGCAGCAAGCCGGGAAATACGATTCCCAGAAGAAACGCTCCGCCAAGGACCCACAGCAGCGCCTTGAGCGTCAGTTTCAGCAAGCCCCAGAGCGCCAAAGCGAGCAGTATGCCTCCCATGATCTGCAGCAGCACCATAATATCGATCCCTCCTGTAGGAAAGTATATGGTGCAACGGAAAAAACATGTCATGCAGCCGGACAAGTCATGATCTGCCTTTATGCGGCATACAATGGGTTTTACCATCACTCGTGGGAGGCGTTGCCGTTTGAAGCAGGGCTCGGCGTTGAAAGGAACCGTAATTGGCGTCGTCCTGACGCTTCCGATCTGGGTGGTTATCCTATGGCTGGTGCGCAAATGGCTAGCTGATTAGGGGAGCGTTTGCCCGCTACTCGGCTCGGCTGCATTATTGCAGATTTTCACGGACCAGCTCCTTCAGCCGTTCCTTATCGGGCTCCCAGTACCAAAGGGGAGAGCGGACAAGCGGGTCGGCTGCGACGACGGATTTGCCGGGAATTTGCATATATTGGATGTCCTGGCCCTTCATGCCCTTGAACAGCCAGGCGAGGCTGATGAGATCGCTGTCGGTCAAGTTGGTGTCGACCAGATCTTTTTTGGCCTGCTTCAGCAGCCCCGGAAGCTCGGTTAATTTCTCCGGCGCCAGCAGCTTCTGGACGACGGCCCGCATCACCTTCATATGATCCGCCTGTCTACCGAAATCACCGTCTTCCAACGAATACCGTTCCCGGACGAAAGCGAGTGCAGTTAAACCATCCAAATGCCGGCTTCCCGCTTCCAGCGGCTTGCGGGTCATGGACAGCCACATGTCTTCGGGAATGTCTACATCGATGCCTCCGATCGTATCGATAAAGGTGACGAATCCGGAGAAATTCGTTTTCACGTAATAATGAACCGGAATCTGCAGCAGGTCGCTGACGGCTTGAATCGCCGCCTTGGTTCCCGCTTCCTTACCGCCATCCATTTCGGCCACGAAATGCGCATGGTTTATTTTGGTTAAGCCGATCCCCGGCAGTGGGACGCGGGTATCCCGCGGAACGGACACAAGATTTACTTTTTTCTCGGCTGGCACGACGTGAGCGAGCAGAATGACGTCCGAACGGGCGGTTTGGCCGCTCGTCGAGTCCAATCCGAGCACGAGTGCGTTAAATGCGGTCGATTTGTTTGGGCTGGCGGCTTGAAGCGGATTGGCGGCAGGGAGAGCCGTTGAAGCGGTTGAATCCTCGACAACTGTCGGATCGCTCGGCGGAAGCTTGGAATGGCTCGGAAGTTCTGTGGAGACGGCGACGGAGGGTGCGGCGACAACCGGAAGGGCTTTCATTTCAAAATGGCGGACAGGCTCCAAGTAACGATACAGCAGTCCGAGACCGGCTCCTGCGAAGACGACAACGGTAAGGCCGTAGATCTTCCATCGTTTCAAGTGTAATCACCTGATTTCATATGAATATGATACAATTTGTAACTAAATATGGGTATTTAATACAAATTGTATCATAATATGATTCATAAAAAAATACTATTCCTAAAATGTTTGACTTAAGACTTGAACGATGGTACGATACTCCTTGTCTCCTTGAAAGAGCAGCTTTCAGACAATTCGTTCGAGGGACAAAAATATGCGGTCGTGGCGGAATTGGCAGACGCGCACGGTTCAGGTCCGTGTGGGCTAACCCCCCGTGGAGGTTCGAGTCCTCTCGACCGCATCACTTCATCAATAACAGGTTTCTGATCTGCTTTTTCTGGCAGAGAAGGAACCTTTTTATTATTTTATATATTTAGGCTGCTGCTCATTACCTTGGCAGAAGATAGCTGTAGTGGAGAAATGAGTATGACCGAGCCATTCTTGAATCTCCTTCATGCTAGTATCCATTAATCGCAAATCAGCTTGGAAAGAACGTTCAACCTTTTGATCGGGTTGCGGCAATGCATCATGGGCAGAGGCCATATTTTCGCTTGCCGTTTGTTGGAACAGCCAACTTCAGGAATTGAAACCTTTCGCCTTCAAAGGCTGCCGTCCACACGAGGCCATCCAAATAGTAGTTGTCCAACTCCTCGGCTCTCCTCGTGGGTGTTCCCAGCTTGGCTTCGATCTGGGCTCTTGAATCACTTTGTAACAATCCATAGGGAAGCGGACCGATATATTTTCCATGTTTCTTATCTTCTTCCATGATCGTCATTGTTAATTCGTCAAATATATAATCACCCTCGCTTTTCTTGGTGATACCGTTGTTTTCAGCGCCAATATCGAAATGGAGAACGACACCCTCTCCAGTCACAAAATAGGTCGTATCAAGATTCCTCCGCACAGTCGGCCGCCAAGTTATCTTGTCCCTCGAAAACTGATCGACCAAAGGAGGGTAAACGCTGCTGTGTCCCAAATATTCAATGTAATCCAGAGGGTTCATTACTGCCTCTTCCTTCCTGCTTTTTTAGTTTTGATTATCCCGGTTTTTCGTTCAAGGGTCAATGTCACATTCTATACGCTTTGGTGATCTTGAATCGCGAAGGAAAAGACACCAAGCACAAGGCCGAGTGGAGAACCGAGCATCGCCACCGCCACAGCCGCCCTTTCAAAGATTCGTGAACCATGCGACGTGCATAGCTTGCGGTTATCCCCCATACAACACCGCCAGACACACCCGCGAAGAAACGGGATGCTATAGTTTGTTTCAATTTACTGACACCCCTTAATTTATGATTTGCTTGATCAGTTGATCAAAGCCGGGTCGTGCATCTGATAATCAAGTATACTGAATCGTTTTAATGTTTTTGGCAAATTCTCGTTGCTTTTAAAATTCAATTGACCAATTGAATTTGTTATTGACACATTGATAATTTCGCGGATATTATAGATACGGCAAGTCTATTAATGAGGTGGTATCAACTCGTTGTTGCTTCTCCGGTCAAGCCTGTAGGTGTTCAATTCGTTACGGATCGTTATGTATAAAAAGAGTTTTTTTTGCTTTTATTGTAGATATAACGAGTCCTTAATATCTTGATTAAGAGGTTGAGCATTTATGATCTACGATTGCGCTGTTATTGGTGGAGGCCCCCCAACATTGTTGATAAGGAGGTGTTGCGTTATCCGTCTGTCGATTATCTGCAAACCGAGGTGGTCTAAGCTCGCAAGATTGAGCCTGGGTTTGAGGTGTATCGATATGCTGCCGGGGATACTTCGTACTTTATGCTTTCCCAATTGATTTTTGCCGCGGCCAGCGGCGGTCGAGCCGCTATGGACGTCAATATGGATTTAACGAAGGAGGATTTCAAATGACAAACCGCAAAAATCGACTCGCATTCACGATCTTGGCGATTATCCAAGCAACGCTGATCTTCACGATTTCGCTGATCATGATTCCACTGCCGAAGATTGCCAGTGAGTTCACCTTGGGTTCATCGCAGCTGCTGTTGCTTCAGGTAGCCTACGGACTGCCTTTCAGCGGCCTGCTGTTGTTTGGCGGGAGGCTGACGGATCGCTATCGCGGGCGCCGGATGCTCGTGATCGGACTGATCGTCTTCGGAGCTTCATCTCTCGTCGCCGCTTTTTCCCCCAGCTTCGAGGTACTGGTTAGCATGCGTTTTGCGCAAGGCATCGGTGGGGCACTGACAGCCCCGGCCGCCATGGCCGTCTTGCGCGCTCTGTTCCCTGATTCTGTGGCATTCGGACGGGCCATGGCCATCTGGGGCGGGGTTTCCGTATTGGGCTCACTCGTGGGTTTCGTCGCCTCAGGCATTCTGACAACATGGATGTCGTGGCGTTGGATGTTCGTCGTTCCGATCTTGGTAGCTATCATGGGTCTTGCCGCGACACGTGGTTTGCTCCCGGCGGGTAACCTTGAGAATACCGCCCGCCGACCTGGTCTCGATCCGCTTGGAGCCATCCTTGCTACCTTGGGCATTGTGTTCGCCAGCTACGGCTTGGTTGCTGCCCAGGATCAATCTTGGGCTTCATCCGTCGTATGGGGGCCCTTGACTGTCGGTCTCGTGCTGCTGGCCGCCTTCCTGTTTGTCGAGCGCAGGGTGCGTGACCCGCTTCTTCCGCCCGGCTTCATTCTGGATCGCACCCGTTTCACAGGGATGCTTGGAATGCTGCTGGCCGCCGCAAGTTCGGCCCTGATCCAGTTCATCCTCTCACTCTATTTACAGCAGCTCCGAAACTGGTCGTCCTTCACCACAGCAGTCGGATTCCTGCCCTTCGCCGTGACCCTGATCGCTGCGAATCTGGCTGTTCCTGCTCTTGTGGGGCGATTCGGCGCACGGTTGGTCACCGTTGCGGGATTCATCCTTGGGGCAGTCGGGTTGGGGCTGCTCGCCGGAATCGACCGTGACACGGCCTATGCTTCAGGCCTCTTGCCCGGTCAGATTCTTCTGGCGGCCAGTGTATCGCTGATCTTCTCCGGAGCCGCCGTGCTTTCGACAGCCAACGTCCCGAAGCACCAAGCGGGTCTCGCCGGCGGTGTGATGAACACATCCATGGAACTCGGTCCGACAGTGGGGCTAGCGATCTTGATGTCCGTGGCGTCGCTACAGGCGGATGTCGTACAAGGCTATGCATGGGCTTTCGGGACGGCTGGCGTGGTCTATTTGTTCGCCGCAGTTGCCGCAATCATGCTAATCCGACGCGTCCCCTCGGGAGCTGGCGAGCCGACAAACCATTGAAGTTCTCTTTCGAAATGAATAATTCTTGCTCATTGAAAAAATAAATTTAATCCTTAGCCATCGTGGGGCTAATTCGATGTAGAAAAAAATAACTTGAAAAATATAAGGTGATAATTTATAATTCAATTATTCAATTGAATATTGCAAAATGAAGTAAAGTTCACCAAGAAGGATATCTGTTCCATTTATAGTTTTGAAGCATCAATTAGAGAGGGGGATGCGTATAGGGTTATGTCGGAAAATAATATTTTACAAACCTACGGCAATTCGCCGGAAAAACTGCAGCAACTGCAGCGGCGTACGTTGTTCATCGTCGTTGTTGCGCAAATTTTTGCCGGTGCGGGGCTTGCGGCGGGCGTCACCATTGGGGCGTTGCTGGCACAAGACATGCTCGGAACGGATAGCCTTGCTGGCGTTCCCTCTGCTCTCTTTACACTTGGCTCGGCGGCCGCGGCGCTTTTAATCGGAAGATTTTCACAACGTTTCGGCCGTCGCATAGGACTGGCGGGAGGCTTTCTGGCTGGCGGGATTGGCGCAGTGGGCAAAGGCGATCAGTATTATTTTAACATCTACCACATTTGGGGCGGTTGCCGGTCCGAATCTGGTCAACGTAATGGGACGCTTTGCGGTGTCTATCGGTATTCCCCCGCTGGTAGGGCCGTTCCTGCTTGCAGCCGCCGCTTTTATTCTTGCCGGTTTGGTGCTCCTGGCTTTTCTTCGGCCTGATCCTTTCCTTGTGACCAAAGCTGTGGCGCAGGCAAAGCTTGCGAATCAGCAGGTTGGTTCCGAAGAGAATCAGCCTCAGGTAACGAACAACCGGAAAGTGGCGGTGGGAGCGACGGTCATGATTTTATCCCATGTCGTAATGGTAGCCATTATGACCATGACGCCGGTCCATATGAGTCATCATGGGCATGGTCTGGGGGAAGTCGGACTGGTTATCGGCATTCATATTGCGGCTATGTATCTGCCTTCCCTGATCACGGGAATTTTAGTTGATAAGTGGGGAAGGACGGTAATGGCTTACGCCTCGGGCGTCACTTTGCTTGCGGCTGGGCTTTTGGCTGCCTGGGCACCGGTCAATTCCATGGCGCTTCTCATTCTCGCACTTGCGCTACTGGGGCTGGGTTGGAACTTTGGCTTGATCAGCGGGACCGCGATCATTGTGGATGCGACACCTGCAGCTATCCGCGCCAAAACCCAAGGAACCATTGACGTGTTGGTTGCTTTGGCCGGTGCTTCCGGTGGCGCGCTGTCCGGTATGGTCGTGGCGAACTCCAGCTACGCCACCCTTTCCTTAGCCGGAGGGATTTTGTCCTTGCTGCTTATCCCGGTGGTGATCTGGTCTCGCCGTCGTCCCAGTGAGGGACAACAAAAGGAAAACCTGTCACGTTGAACCTCGTCTGGGTTACCGTCTGAAACAGGCGATGGTTAAAACACGAAAAATCGAAGAGAAGAGGAAAATACAATGACAATTTACAATGTTACAGATGCCACATTTAAAAACGAATTACAAAGCGAAGGATTAACCGTCGTCAATTTCTGGGCACCGTGGTGCGGTCCATGCCGGATGTTTGCGCCTATTCTTGAAGCCTATGACGCCGAAGGAAACAACGGAGTCAAGATTCTCAAAGTCAATGTGGACGAACAGGCCGAGACCGCTGCTATCTTCGGCATCATGGGCATTCCGGCTACGATTATTTTTAAAGATGGCGAAGCGGTCGATAAAGAAGTCGGCTACATGTCTGTTGAGCAACTGAAGCAATTCATCGCCAGAAATCAATAATACTTGTTTAAGGGTCAACAGGCCAATTTGTGAAAAGAAGGAGAAGGTGCGAAATGGCAATTTACAACGTAACCGATGCTACATTTAAAAACGAAATGCAAAGCGAAGGTCTAACCCTCGTCAATTTTTGGGCGCCATGGTGCGGACCGTGCCGGATGTTTGCGCCCATTATTGAAGCATACGATGCGGATGGAAATAATGATGTCAAGATTCTCAAGGTGAACGTGGATGAAAATGTGGAGACCGCATCCCTTTTTCAAATTATGGGTATCCCGGCGACGTTTCTATTTAAAGACGGCAAACTCGTGGACAAAAAAACGGGTGTCATGCCCAAAGAGGATCTAAAGCAATTTATTGCCAAGCATAAATAGTTTCAAGTTTCCAAGGACCAGAAATGTAGCTCAAGTAAGGAGCTGCTTACTGGTTTCTTTTTTCTTAATTTCACTTCGGATAGCCTATTCAATTAATGAATAGAATAATTGTATTTTGCTGCGACTTCCCTGTATAATTTGTATGAATTGAATTTGAAAGGGCGGAGGAACGTGGAAAGTTTACCGTCGGCAAGAAAATTTAAGGATGAATTATATCAGCAATATGCGCGGATTGGTAAATGTTTATCCAGCGATAAGCGGCTTGAAATATTAAGTTTGCTTTCTCAAGGGCCTAAATCTGTGGAGAATCTGGCACAGCAGTCGGAGATGAGTGTGGCCAATGTGTCTCGCCATCTTCAAATATTGCTGGATGCGCGGTTAGTCAAGTTTAATAAACAGGGAACTTACGTCATCTATACACTTGGTGATCCAGAGGTATCCAATTTTTTGCTTTCCCTATGGCGTCTTTGTGAAAGCCAATTAGCGGATATATCACGAATGAAAGAAGACTTTTTACAGCATTTTGATGATGTGCAGACACTGTCACTCGATGAAGTGATGGACAAGTTGGAAGCTGGAACGATTATTTTGCTGGATGTCCGTCCTACCGGGGATTTTGTGGCAGGGCATATGCCGGGAGCGATCTCTATCCCAATCGACGAAATAGACGAATATATACAAAGTCTGCCTCGGGATATCGATGTAGCTGCTTATTGCAGAGGACCTTTTTGCATCTATTCAACAGAGGTTGTTAAAAAATTGCAGAATGAGGGCTTTACAGTCTATCGACTTGAAGAGGGGTACTGGAATGGCATGTGGAGCTTAAAATGCCCCCTATAGACTGGACATTAATAAACCATCTATGTATGGGATATACTTGAAAACAGGGAACGAAAAACATCTCGCCTTTATCGTGAAATAGCCGATTCGCCGGCATTTCATATCAAGGGAGATGTTTTTTTGAGATCAATTATGATGGCAGTGACGAAACCGGCCCGTATCTGGCGCTGTTTCAACCGTTATGAAGCTCATCATGGTGATGTTGATGGTCGACGTTCATGTCATTTGGTCTGGTATAACCGATAGCTAGTAAAGGTAAGCAACGATGCAGCTAATGCCAGCACGCCGCCTGCCCATCCAGTGTGGAGCAGCCCGATATGGGTCGAAATCAGTCCTCCAATCCCAGCTCCTGCAGCAATGCCCAAATTAACGGACACAGGAAATAAAGAAGCGGCGAACACCTTGGCTGAAGGAGAATACTCCCCGGCCAAATCGATCAAATACAGTTGAAATGTTACGTTAAATAAGTAAACGGCAAGACCGACGAATAAGATATTTATGAATCCGGGAACGGCAGAATGCAAAGTGAAATAAAGAGAGGCAAGAATTACGGCTTGAATGACAAACACAAACCTTAAATTCCTCAGTCCGTTGCGAGCGGCAATTTTACCGGCCAACAAAGTACTGATGATAGAGAAGGTCCCATATAGCAGCAAAATAAGGCTTGTATACTTGGCTGGGATAAGCAGCACATTTTCCAAAATAGGCGTGATATAAGTATACACGACATAAGTGGCGGCAATGCTTAGCGCCGGGACGAAAAATGCCAGGATCATCGGGGAATGTGTAAATAAACCTATTTGATTTTTTAATGAGCTTTGGGTCCCCTTCAAGTTTCTCGGAAGTGTAATTGCCAACATTACGAAGGAAACGATACCTAGACAAGCGGTGAACCAGAAAGCCATGTTCCAACCGCCAGCTTGCCCGATCCAAGTTCCCAGCGGAACACCCAGCACGCTTGCAATCGTAAAACCGGCAAATACGAGTGAAACGACAGTGCCTTTTTTCTCGGCAGGCATTGTCTCACTGGCAACCGTCATGGCTATCGTCTGCATCAGCCCGCACGCAACAGCTGTAATCACCCTTGCCCCCATGAGCAGAGGATATGTAGAGGAAAGCGCACTGGTTATATTGCCCGCTATAAAAATCACCATGAACGTCAGCATTAGCGAATAAGCAGGATAACGGCTGACAAGAACGGTCACGATAGGGGTGCCGATGGCAACCGCAAAGGCAAACCCGGATACCAGCGCCCCCGCCGCCGAGATCGTTATTTCCAAATCAGATGCAACCTCGGATAGCAATCCGACAATAACAAATTCGCTTGTACCTGTGACGAATGTCAGTAAAACTAAAGCAAAAATCAGAAGCTTCTGCTGAGTACTCCAAGAAACTCCGATTGAATGTGCCATCCCCATAACTCGATTCCCCCCATTTGAAATTCATACCGCAGCCTGTTGCTTTCATTGCCTTGTGGTTGCTATTATGAATTAAAAATTTCAAAAATAGAAGTACAGACTTTTTAGTGATATAGTCACCAAAAAGTAATAATTGCACAAACAAAGGGGAGTTGAGGAAATGAGAACATACTACTGCACGCTTGAAGTTGCGATGAGTATCATTGGAGGAAAATGGAAACCGCTCATTGTTTATCATTTAACAAAAAAGGCTAGGCGAACAAGCGAGTTAAAGCGGATGATTCAGGGGATAACACAGAAAATGCTGATCCAGCAACTAAGGGAGCTTGAAGAAGATGGAATCGTTATTCGAAAAATATACAACCAAGTCCCGCCGAAAGTTGAGTATTCGGTTACGGAGCTCGGAATGTCGATGGCCCCGATCTTGACTGCGATGTGCGAATGGGGAGAGAGCTACCTGGAGGAAACCTTCGACCAAGGCGAATACGAAATTTTGAATAAATATTAATATCTGCTCGTGTCCCAAATTCGAGAAAATGCATTCCATACTTCGATGAAGAACGAAATATTCTTCGTTTACAATGACACATGATGACGCTTCCGCGAATCAAAGTAAACGAAGGGGGATATCGCTGTATGCATACAATCAAATTTGTGCCGTTGATCGTTTTAACAACCTTTTTCATGGGATCATCTTTCACTGTAGGGAAATTGGGACTGGCTTATGCTTCTCCTTTGTTATTGGCCGGATATCGCTTCATTCTGGCTGGAATCCTCATGGCAGTCTTTGTTATCGGGCTCCGAAGGCCGCATCCCGATTCCAAGCGCGTCTGGATCAGAATGCTGGTTATCGGTGCGTTTCAAACGGCAGGGGTTATGGGATGCATTTTTTTGAGTCTGCGAACCATTTCGGCCAGCCAGTCGTCCATCCTGACGTTTACGAATCCGCTGCTTGTGGTCATCCTGGGGACGGTTCTTCTTAAGGCACGGTATAAGCCTTATCAATGGATAGGGGTTCTGCTGGGGCTGACGGGTGTAGCTATAACATTGGGAACGCAGCTGGAAGTCAAAATCGGCCTGCTCTTCGGCTTGCTCTCCTCGGTATGCTGGGCGGTGTCGACTTTACTGGTCAAACGGTGGGGAGGGAGTATCGACTCGTGGGTTTTATCCGCTTATCAAATGCTCTTCGGGGGCTTGCTGCTCTTATTGGCCAGCTTGGCTCTTGAACGGCCGTTCTTTATTGTCAACGGGCATTCCTTGGCGATTTTGCTATGGTTAAGCGTACTATCCTCCATTGTACAGTTTGCTGTCTGGTATTACGTGCTGCAGAGAAGTGATCCGGGAAAAACAAGCGCGTTTTTATTTTTGGCTCCTTTTTTCGGGGTGTTAACGGGCTGGAACGTATTGGGGGAGCCGCTGCATCCTTTGATCATAGCAGGCGGTCTGTGCATCGGAACAGGGATTTTTCTTGTAAATTTGGACTTTAAGTCACGCCACGCCGTTTTCTCCGAGGACAAATGATAGAGGGATGCCATAACGAGGAATAGCAGATTTAACGCTTGACATGGCCAAGTGCCCGTTATATAATTCTATTTGCCGGTTCGAAATCGATCGAATCGTGGCGAAATATGCGGTCGTGGCGGAATTGGCAGACGCGCACGGTTCAGGTCCGTGTGGGCTAACCCCCCGTGGAGGTTCGAGTCCTCTCGACCGCACCATCCCTAAGAATGAATGAGCTCTTGAATTTCCTCCCGTGGAGATTCAGGAGCTTTTTGCATACTTGGGATATGCAAAGTGGTACTCATTACCTGGGCTGAAGAAATTTTCGAGCTAAAGTCCAGATGAGCATAAATGTTCGCTAACATCGCGAATAGTTCCGCCGACGACCAGAACCTTTTGCGGATTCGGATGTGTAAACAAAGGAACATGAACAATCATTTCGTGATAGACAAATTCATCCCGCTCCGTCGTCATAACCATATTGTCCAACAGCAGCATGTTTCCGAATTGCTCAGTTTCTATCATATCGAGCTGATCGCGGCGCTTAAAACCATTGCCATATACAAAATTCTTCTCCAGTCCGACAGAAAATCATGCGAATGTTTCAAACCCATGACCCAGCAAACTTCGAATACAGCACCAATTACGACATAAATATAAATCCACGCCTTTGCTCATCGCCAGTCTCCCTTAACCTACGCTTGAACACCTCGCCAATAAAAAAACCAGGAGGCTTGCAATCTTTTTTGACAGCGTTCTTTTCCTCCAAACAGCATTTCGACAATTATACTATTTGATTATCCAACTAACTCAGGATAGGTGATGGTTGCGGATAAAACACAACACTGAACAAGTCGGTTGAACAACAAAGGGAGCGTCCGTCTTAATCATGAGCAGATCCAATGGAATTCTTCGGACAAGCTTCCCGCATATGCTTGCCTCTGCGCTCATCGCACATCCAACCCATAATCCCGATGTAGAATCTCATATCCAAATAGGTGTCCATGATCCTCTCTGTTTGTCCAAGTATACCGTAACTTCATTTCTCCAGCGACCAAGTACGCCTGAACTATCCCGCCACTAACGGAATCGCGACAGAGTACTTGACTTTACAGTCCACTAGAAAGTGTATAATCGTACCGAAGAGCAAGAGGAGGGAAAAATAATATGTTTAAAATTAGCGAGTTTTCGCGGTTAAGCCGAATTCCACTGCAAACGTTGCGCTACTATGATCAGATTGGAATTTTAAAACCGGCCAAGACCGATACGGCGACCGGATATCGGTACTACTCCGCAGAACAATTGTTGGAGATAAATCGGATCATCATTTTTAAAGAGTTAGGGTTTACGTTGCAACAAATCGCGCATCTGCTGAAAGAAGAGATATCGGCGGAACAAATTCGCGGCATGCTTCGACTGAAAGAAAGCGAGATCGAGCAACAGCTTGATCGCGAACGAATCAAATTAGCCCGCGTGCAAGAACGCATGAAGATCGTGGAGCGTGAGGGCAAGATGGATAAAGAACAGGAGATTGTGATCAAGCACGTGGATGCCATGCGCCTGATGACGCATGCTTCTACCGGGGTGGTTGAAGATATTCCACAACTCTTCCACATCTTCGAACAACAGCTTGATAGTCGCGCCCGCGCTTCTTTGTCCGGCCCGCAAACCCTGCTATGGAACGCTGCTGGCAGTGCGGAGCATGCCTTTGAGCTGGAGGCTGGTTATGCTATAAAAACGAACGATCAGCGGCTGCCCGAGCATCTCAATCTCCGTATTCTGCCTGCGGCAACGATGGCCACACTGTTGTTCCGTTCCGATTCATCGTTTTCCGAGACCGCATGCGTAGACCTTGCTGCCTGGATTGAGCGCAACCACTATCGTATTCGGAGCGACCAGCCGGGAAGGGAAATTTACGTGCCGCTTGCAGGTGAGCCAGGCACTCGCCTTATCGAAATCCAAATCCCGATTGAAGAAGGAGCAGAACAGCTATGAAACCGAAATGGATCGTATCTATACTTGCGTTAGCCGTATTTCTCATTGGAACGGTGGAATATATGATTAGCGGCATTCTTCATCTTATCGCGGCCGATTTCGGAATTACGACCGCTGCGGCGGGCATGCTCGTGACGGCATTCGCCCTGTCTGCCGCGCTTGGCGCCCCTTTCGTCATCGCGGTGACGATCCGCATAGATCGTAAAAAAATGCTGCTGACGATGCTCGCTATTTTCACTGCAAGCAGCTTCGCGGTCTATTTCAGCCCCTCTTTCGAGATCATGCTGGCGACGCGCGTCATCCAGGGCCTCAGCGGCGGCGTTGCTACAGTCATTTCGATGGCCGTGGCTACGCGCTTGGTTGAAGCTGAGCAGCGCGGGCGAGCGATTGGCACGATTTTGATGGGGCTGAGCGGCGCGCTCGTCCTTGGCGTACCTGCAGGCACGTTTTTAAGCGAAGCGATGGGCTGGAGAGCGTTATTTATTTTAATTGGACTGCTCATCTTCATTCCGCTGCTGACCGTGTTTGCCAAAGTACCGTCCATAATGGAGCAAAAAGCAGTAACGATCGGCATGCAACTGGCGATTTTGAAAGAGAAAAAAATTGCGCTTGCGATTACATTGTTTTATATCGGCGGATACTCCACGCTGTTTACTTACATCGCCCCCTTTTTACAAACCAATGCTGAACTAACCGCCGCTGCGCTGTCGGGCATTTTACTGCTTGCGGGCTTGTGCAGCTTTGTCGGCTCGAAATTCGGGGGCTGGCTGGCGGATACGAAGGGGCCGCCGTTTACGATCTTTGTCGGCCTTTCGCTTCAAGCCGTCATGTTGTTGCTGCTTCCTTGGACCGGCGGATGGATCTATGCGGTCGTCCCGTTGATGATGATATGGATGGTGGGCACATGGATGACTTCCCCGGCTCAACAATTAAACATGGTTTCCACCGTTCGCCACGCTCCTGATCTTGCGCTAAGCTTGAACACGTCTTTTGTCCAATTCGGTTTCGCTGCCGGCTCAGCGATAGGAGGGCTTGTCATCAACCGCTTCTCCATTGGCAACCTCAGTTTGGCTGGCTTTGCCATGGTCTTGCTGGCGCTCCTGCTTGCTGTTCGGTTGTTCGCTGTGCGGCGTACTCCAGGACAGGCCGCGACATACGAAAACGGGGGAAATTGAACATCTTTGCCCCCTCACCAACGTGCTGAGTGTAGAGAGTTATTATACTCAGCTTTTTTATTTGGGCCACTCTTATTTTTAGAGTGGCCTCAGACATATACTACGAAGATATGCGCTGTGTTTGAGAATTACGAAGGAGGCGTTTCACTTTCAACTGTTTCCGTATAGTGTTCCTGTCCCCACGCACACAACATTTCGAGTACAGGCATCAGCGTCAAAGCTTTAGGCGACAAGCGGTACTCAACCTTCGGTGGAACTTGCGGATATTCCGTGCGGATTAGCATATCATCCGTCTCTAACTCTCTTAATTGAGAACTTAGCATTTTATGTGTCACGTTACCCAGCGCTCGTTTCAGTTCGCTATATCGAAGAACTTCTTTCTTCCACAGCCAGAATAAAATATGCATTTTCCACTTGCCATCTATTAAAGAGATTGCATATGAAAATGGCGATACATTGACTTCTTCCGGAACATGTTTCTGCTTGTTCAATTTTATACTCTCCTTTTTAATAGTATCTAACTTTAAAGTGCATACTATACGAATAGTTTACTTTTTTCTACAATAAATAGCGACCCCCAAAATTGAAAAGGAGTGATCATCATGAATCATGGTCATTGGAACTTCCTCCAGCCTTATACGTTCACAAAAGGAGTCACATTAAAGAATCGAGTCGTCATGGCCCCCATGACGACCATGTCAAGCTTCTTCGACGGTTCGATTACTAGCGATGAGGTAAATTATTATGCAGAAAGAGCAGGCGGCCCCGGAATGATCATTACGGGCGTTGCATATGTTGCCGAGAACGGAAAGGGTTTTGAAGGCGAATTGTCGATTGCGAAGGATGCCGATATCCGAGGACTTTCCAGAATCGCCGAAGCTATTCATCAAGGCGGCACGAAAGCTGTTGTCCAAATCTTTCATGCAGGTCGCAAGACAAATAGCAGAATTTTAAGAGGTGTTCAGCCAGTAAGTTCCGGCCCCATCGCTGCTACACACCCGGCAGATTCAGAAACACCACGCGAATTAACGCCTGAGGAAATCGAAGATATGATTCAGGACTTTGGCAAGGCCACTTTACGGGCAATCCGTGCAGGATTCGACGGGGTGGAGCTGCACGGAGTGAACACTTATCTCCTACAGCAGTTTTTTTCTCCGCACTCTAATCGACGGTCAGATAAATGGGGGGGCGGATTTGAACAACGGATGCGATTTCCACTAGCGGTTATTGATGAGGTTGCTTCCATTATCGCCACCCATGCGCATAAACCGTTTTTGCTGGGCTACCGTCTCTCCCCGGAAGAAATCGAAACACCGGGTATTCGTCTTGCGGATTCTCTGGACTTTGCCCGGAGACTAAGCGATGCTCCGATTGATTATCTGCACCTGTCATTGGCTAGTTATAAACGTACCTCCCTTCATGACACTTCCGATCAGGAACCGGTGCTTGACAAGTTTATTAAGGCGCTTGAGGATAAAAAACCACTTATCGGCATAGGGTCGGTGGAGCGCCCGGAGGATGCGGAAACGGTTATTCGATCCGGCGCGGCTTTGGTTGCCATCGGTCGGGAATTGATCCGTGAGCCGAAGTGGGTGCAAAAGGTGGAAACAGGCGATTTGAGCAGTATCCGCTACCGCCTCTCGCCTTCCGAACTGGATGAACTGCGTATCCCTCCAGCTATGCAAGCCTATCTCGAAGGGTCTTTCAGAAAGCTCATGCGCTTTACCACTGATGAGCCGGAGGAAGACAACTATCAGCGTTCACTTGCACCAATGGAAGGTTTTGAGAAGAAAATGTAAGAAGGATTTCAGATCGTGGCTAGCTATTTGTGACTACAGTTCGGGTTCCTGTTTCGCAAGCTCTTCAAGCACACCTCTTACTATATTAAATAATGAGGCCTCTCTCGGGTAATCCCATAAAGAGATTGAATCAGCCAGATTTATTCTGGCTGTTTTTTTGTTTAAAGGAGATACCCTTTTCCCGAAAATATGGGACAGTCCTCGTGTAGGCAGCATGAGTCGTAATCTCAACCTGAAATTTCATCATTTCTAGCCATTCCACCATACCGGACTTAGGGGAGCACTGCTTAGTGTCAAATATGGATTGCTATATCTCTATAATTTTGGACGTTTATATTCATTCCAATGGCTGATAAACTTACGTAGGAATACTTCAATATAATAGGAGTGATAACAATGGATGGAGTGCGTTATAAGATAAGAGAAGTGTTGGACAAGAGCAGGATTGAGACATTTCTGCAGCAAGCTCGAATTGGACATCTTGGAATGGTTGATGGTCATCTGCCGTATGTTGTTCCGCTCAATTTTGTTTGGACAAATGGGAAGCTTTATTTCCATGGAGCCACCGGTGGGAGACGAAATCAGGTTATGAGTGCTAACCCGGAGGTCTGTTTTACGGTTTGTGAGGAATATGGAACGATTACTGATCCGGTGCCAGCCAAGACGGACACAGCGTATATGAGCGTAATGATTTTTGGCAAGGCACAGCCCATCGTCGATCTGGATGAAGCTACACACATGTTGCAAGAAATGATTTATAAGTATGTGCCTGGTTACTATAATCGGCCGTTACCCCAACAGCACGTAGACAAATACCGGTCAGCAGTATTCGGTGGTCCGGTACAGGTGTACCGAATTGATCCACATCATATTACCGCGAAAGAAAATCCGATTGAAGAAGAAAAAATGTTCAAACCTGGAAAAACCGTGTAAGATGTTTTTATTTATATGAATGCTGCCGTTACTTATGCGGCAGCATTTGCATTATTAACTATGGTTTCCCGTTAGCTTATAGAGAAGGAGGCAGGTCAATGTTTAAAGTTCTGGTATCAGATCCCATAAGTGAT
The DNA here is from genome assembly GCF_900100345.1 of Paenibacillus tianmuensis. Lineage (GTDB taxonomy): Bacteria > Bacillota > Bacilli > Paenibacillales > NBRC-103111 > Paenibacillus_G > Paenibacillus_G tianmuensis. The sequence continues at coordinate 45,216 of NZ_FMTT01000003.1, forward strand.
TTTGGATTGCAGCAACTGACGCGTGCTGAAGATGTGGAGGTCGCCAAAATAACGGGGTTGAGCGAAGAGGAGCTCATTTCAATCATCCGTCCCTATGATGCGTTGCTTGTCCGTTCTCAAACGAAAGTCACTCGGCGTATCATGAAGGCCGGTGTTCATTTGAAAGTCATCGGCCGGGCAGGAGTCGGTGTGGACAACATTGATTTGGATGCCGCAACGAGCCGGGGGATTATCGTGGTCAATGCACCCGACGGCAATACGGTCACGACGTGCGAGCATACCTTTGCGATGATGATGGCATTAGCCCGGCATATTCCGCAAGCGCATGCCAAAACCGTTGCCGGGCTGTGGGACCGTAAATCATTCCTTGGTGTTGAATTGCGAAATAAGATACTCGGTGTGCTGGGACTTGGCCGTATCGGGATCGAAGTGGCCAAACGCGCAGCAGCATTTGGGATGACCGTTATCGGCTGCGATCCCTTTTTATCGGAAGAAAGGGCCAACAAACTGGGTATCAAGCTGGCGACAGTAGATGAAATCATACAGACTGCTGATTTTATGACGGTTCATACGCCGCTAACGAATGAAACGCATCATATGATCGCAGGGCCGCAATTCGATGTCATGAAACGGGGAATGCGAATTATCAACTGCGCCCGCGGGGGAATTATTGACGAGGCGTCTCTTATTGAGGCGCTCGACGAAGGAATTGTGGCAGGCGCAGCTTTCGATGTATTTGAATGTGAGCCTCCGGCGCCAGATCACCCATTCTTAAGGCATCCCAAAATGATTGTTACCCCGCATTTGGGCGCGTCCACTTTGGAAGCCCAAGAGAATGTAGCCCTTGATGTTTCCGAACAAGTTATTCGTATCCTGCGAAATGAACCGTTTAAAAATGCAGTCACCATCTCGGTTCGGAATAAGTCAATGTCGTAAATGCCATTCGTGAGTAGAAAGAGGGTAGGAAACATGGGCCATCTAGTTGAAGAGAATCTCAAAACCGTAAGGCAGCAGATGGAATTGGCTTGCCAAGCCTCGGGGCGCAAGATCGGGGACGTGAAATTGTTGTTGGCGACCAAAACCGTACCGCTTGAAAAGTTGCAAATGGCTATACAGGCGGGTGAGACTCTATTTGGGGAAAACAAAGCGCAAGAACTTCGGGACAAATTTCCGCTTATGCAGCAATATCATCAGGTGGAATGGCATTTTATCGGACATTTGCAAACGAATAAAGTGAAGGACGTTGTCAAATATGTTACACTTATTCATTCTGTGGACCGTTTGAAATTGGGGCAGGCCCTGCACCATCAGCTCATCAAAGAGAACAAGACCATGGATATTCTGGTACAAATCAACACGTCCTATGAAGAAAGTAAATTTGGTGCTTCTCCGGAAACGGCGCTGGAGTTAGTGGAACAGTTGTCCCAGTTCGAAACGTTAAACGTGAAAGGCTTAATGACAATTGGAAAACTGAATGCTACAAATGACGAGACCCGGCACTGCTTCCGATTATTAAAATGTATTCAAACACAAATTAGGGAGAAAAAGTTTCCGTGTGTAGAAATGGACATCCTCTCGATGGGCATGTCCGGTGATTTCAAGGTGGCCATCGAAGAAGGAGCTACTATCATCCGCGTAGGGACAAGCGTATTTGGCCAACGTTACTTGCCGGACAGCCACTACTGGAACGAAAACGCGCGCTAGGACGATTAGGAGAGAGGCAGGGGAACGCTTGTATTATAAAAGCATCCCTGCCAGACGATGAATGCCTGCTTCAATGGCTGCTTCATCTACTTTAGCAAAACCCAGTACCCATCCTTTTCGATCGCTTTCCAAACAATACTTGCTAAGCGGATAAACGCGGATTCCTTCTTCAAGCGCTAAGTTCGTCACGGCTTCTTCGTCAAACGATGGGTCAGCCTCAAGAAGCATATGCAACCCCGTTTCTACGCCGCTTAGTTTGAAGTGTTCGCTCAGACCTGTCGTGATGATGGCCTTCGTCATGGCTTCGTGTCTGCGCCGATATACGTTTCGAACTCGTCTCATATGGCGCATGAAATGACCATGTTCGATAAAATGAGTAAGCGTTAATTGCTCCATAATCGGAAGATGACGATAGGTTAATTCATGGACTTGGGCAAGCCGACGAATGGCCTCTTTGGGACCAATGATTGCCGATATCCGAATACCGGGAGCGACCATTTTGGAAAAACTCATCATATACAACGTATTCTGAGGTCGCTGACTGAACAAGGTTGGAAGTGGGTCACCGCGATATCGAAATTCGCTGTCGTAATCGTCCTCAACAATCCAAAGCCGCTGCCCGGCAGCCATGTGTAACAATTGTTGCCTGCGAGGTTCCGACATAATAACTCCAACCGCACACTGGTGCGATGGCGTAACAAACACAAGTTTGGACCCAGGGTGAACGCGGTCTACGCATAGCCCGTACTCGTCGACCGGAACGGGGACAACTTGCATACGCCGATACTTCATCGCCATCCAGGCGGCAGGGAAGCCGGGATCTTCAACCGAAGCCGTGTCTCCTTCATGTAAAAGGGCTTGGGCAATCAAATCAATGCTATGTTGTGCGCCTGAAGTTAATATGATTTGATCGATACTCACATGAACGCCCCGTTCAAGTGACAAATAACGTTGAATCTGTTCCCGCAGCGGCAGGAATCCATAGGCGTCGCCGTAAGCCCAGCTGCCCAGGTCTGTTTCTGTGGAGGCCTGTAAAAATGATTGTCTCCAATTTCTTTGAAAATGTTCGTCCAAATAAGGCTCATGGGGACTGAAATCGATCTCTACTTTTCGATGTTCTTTGTCTCCGAACCAACTGTGCAAATGACCGATTGCAGCGTTTAATAAAGGCAATTCGGGAGGGACGGGTCCTTGTGTCGCAGCATCCTCCGAAGGACGAGTCGCGTAGGTCCATTGGCTAACTCTTGTCCCGCCGCGACGAGAGGTTACGGTGTACCCGCGGCTGAATAACTCCTCGTAAACAATCTGTATGGTTGAACGGGAAACGCCAATCAACGGAGCGAGTTCGCGGGATGGGAGCAGCAATTCGCCTGGCGGCCATTTTCCGGTTGTAATATTATGAATCGCTTGATCCAGAAGTTGCTGCCAGATGGGACGTTCGTCATCTCGGTTTACTTTTAGCATTCATTCACCTCCAGTGTTTTCTACTGGGATTATGGATTGCTCTAAACTCTGATTTATGGATATTCAGTAACACTCCATTGATTGATATACTAACATGACAAAAGTTGCTTTTGCAACACGTGATAACTTTTCCTTTATTTTGCTAAAATTGTCCAAAAAAAAATCCCGCCGAAGTCCTGGAGGCCAGAGCAAGCCGGTCTCAAGAATCGGAGGGATACATATGTCTCAATTCGGATAACAAACTCAATCGGTACAGACGTTTCGTCTTTTGTGGTTTTCGTCTACACCGTTACATGATCCGGTTTATTATTGTAAGCGAACAATCGGACAGCTAGCAGGAGCGCCAGCAAGACCATGAAGAACCCGGACCAGCCGAGATGGCCTATGGAGAAACCGCTGATCACCATTCCCCCGATGGCCGAGCCGAAAGCGAAACCGAATTGGATAAACGAAGTATTGACGCTTAGAGCGATATCCGGCGAGTGGGGTGCCAAGGAAACCATATACAACTGCTGTGCCGGGGAGGTCGCCCATGTACCCATCATCCATATCATGATCAACGGGATGATCGCATAGATCAAGCCGCCTGCCCAAGCCAGCAGCAGCAGCATTCCGGCTTGGACGGAAAGACCGGTATAGATCATGAACTTCGGCCCTTTCGTATCCGCAATCATTCCTCCAAATTTGGAGCCGACAAAACTGCAAAGGCCAAAGAGCAGCAGAATGCCGGAAAGCGCAGCCGCCGACAGCTTGGCATTCGCCTGCAAGAAGGGGGCTATATAAGTAAACAGCGTAGAGTATCCCCCTATATAAAACAGTGTAATGGCAAGCGCAGTAACAATTTTTTTGTTTTTCAAAATCGACAGCTGCATTCCGAGCGTTATGACTTTTTGCTCGGTAATGGACGGGACTCTGGCGAAAACCGCCAGCAGCGGAATCAACGATAGCAGCCCTATGAGGATAAATAACATTCTCCAACCAACGACTTCGCTTAAAAATGTGCCGGCAGGTACGCCGAGAACAAGAGAACTGCTTAATCCCATCAAAATCGTGCCGATGGCTCGTCCTCGATGTTGTACTTCGACCAGACGCGTAGCTACGGCCATTGCAATTACAGTAGCAGTGCCTCCACTGAGGCCTTGGATCACTCGCGTCACCAGCATCATCTCGAACGAGGGGCTGAAATAGGCCAGAAAGCTGCTCAGAATAAAAATACCGAGCATGAGCAGCAGCATTTTTTTACGGTCCACCTGGATGGTTGCCGCAATCACGACGGGGGCTCCAAGCGCTGCGGAAAGGGCGAACGCCGTGACGAGCATTCCCGCAGAAGATGTCGTAATTCCAAGATCTGCTGCTACCATTTGGAGGATTCCGCTTATAATGTACTCAATTGTGCCGATTAGAAACACGGCCAGTGCAAGTAAATAGACGACCCATTTATTTCTCATTGACGATCCTCTCCAACTTCAATCGGAATTTGAATTTCGATAAGGCAAGTACCGGGCTCCCCCGAAAGGGGTACATAAATTTCTCTTCCGGGCCGGTCGCTTCGAATGCGGTAGCCGTTACGGTCGATCCACGAAGCTAGGTCCAAGCATGCCGTCTCCGAAAACGACGAATCCGAACGGAACAGCAGCGTGGCTACGGTCTCCGAGGGCAGGAAACGGAGATGGAGATGCTCGGGCAGCTTAGGAACGTCCGATTTCACGGCATAGCCGACCTCGAGCTCAAAGGCATCCACCGTGCTGCCGGGTGCGTCCCATAACACCGTCTGCGGACCGGATAAGGAAGCTCTGGAGCGGCTATCGAGAAGTCCATCGAAAATTTCGAAGAGGTTTGGGATCACGTCAGTTGTGCCTGCGGAAGCATAAGTGATCAGGTGTATGTCTTCAACGCGCTTCATGACAACCTCCTGTTCTTTATCCATCCTTCCTTCGCGCTCCACAAGCTGCATTCGTTCTTTAACCCGGGCAAGCTTGGACCGTTCGATATCAAGCTGCCGCTCGATTTCGCTTTCTTTGAGTCTAAGCATGCCGCGAATCTGTTCAGCCGATATATCTTCTTGAAGAAGATGCGCGATTTGCTGCAGTGTAAACCCCAATTCTTTAAAAATGACGATCCGATTCATCTCCAGCAGCTGTTCCGCGGAGTAGTACCGATACCCGGTCGATTCGTCCGTTTTGGCCGGCTTTAAGATTCCGAGCTGATCGTAATAGCGCAGGGTTTGCAGCGGAATTCGGCTTAGCCTGGAAAATTCGCTGATTTTAAACAATGCTTCACCTTCCTTTCTTTTATTTCGGTATGAGTATACACCCTCTAGTCGGGTATAAAGTCAAGAGCTGAGTCAGACTTCCGAGAGACGTTCTGTCTAATTTTGTCCCAGCTGCAAAAATTGTTTCAGATGGTTGTCTATCACGAGAGAATCCTGTTCGTTTTGTCCGATCCCGAAGCAGTGTCCCCATTTGGATTCGATAGGCCGGAAAATCGCATTCGGCATATGCTTCACTTCATACGCATTATCCTCAGAAGGAAAAAACAGATCGGTCGATCCCGGCATGACAAGGGCATGAGCCGTGATCCGGTTTAATGCCTGCTCAAAATTTCCGTTGTCTTCAAGATTGGCGCTAATATCCCCGTGTATACCCGTACGGAGCATGGCGATCAAGTCGTTGGCATCAAAGGAAAGAAACACCTGATCCCAATAGTCTTCCAGATAAGACTTCAACGTCGAATATCCCTCCGGCTGATAGAGCTGCTCCAAATAATAGGCCTGAGAAAACCCCCAAGGGGCGTAGGAGCGTCCCATTGCGGCGAGTCCTGCTACTGGTTGACGGGTATAGAAGCCTTCCTTCCAATTGGAATCCGCTTGCAACGCCGCAATAAGCGACTCAAAAACAACCTGAGCATGCGGCCTGGTCTTTGCTGTTCCGCCAAACGGTACAATCCGCTCGACCATCTCAGGATAACTTGCCCCCCATTGAAAGGTTTGTAGCGCTCCGAGCGACCAGCCAATGACTAAAGCAATCTTTGTAATGCCAAATTTCTCGGTGACGAGCCGATGTTGGAGCCGGACATTATCATAAATCGTGATGAGCGGGAAATTCGCTCTGTCCAAAGGGGCCGGAGTATTGCTTGGGGAGGAAGACAGACCATTGCCCAACATATTAGGCACAATAATAAAATAGTTGTCGGGATCGAGAGCTTTGCCTGGCCCAATCAACCACTCATTATCGGTATGCAGACCAGCGAACCAGGTAGGATAAACAACAGCATTGCTCTTGGCGGCATTTAAGGTTCCGTAGGTTTTATAGGCAAGAAAGGCTTGAGGCAGCGTTTGTCCCGATTGCAGCACGACATCCCCAAGTGAATAAATTTCGTAATCTTTCATGATTCGACTCTCCTCTGCTGTACAAGATTTTATGGTGAAGCTTGATTTTTACTCTACGATACGGTTACCATCAAATCAACGAAACGTTTTTGATTATAATGTTCATTTTATTTGAATAGAGAGGTGCTGTTCTCGTGGATATCCGCCAGCTAAAAACATTTTGGACACTTGCTTCCACCCGCAATTTTAGCCGAACGGCCGAATCATTGAACTATGTTCCGTCTACTGTCACGATGCAAATCAAAGCTTTAGAGGAAGAATTGGGGATCAAGCTGCTGGATCGCTTGGGCAAGAGTGTTGTGCTAACAGACGCAGGCCGTCGGTTTTTGCCCTATGCCAACAAAATTTTAAATGATGTAGAAGAGGCCCGGCATGCCGCAAGTCAAAGCGGGGAGTTGACCGGTACCGTCGTCATCGGTGCGGACGAAACGCTCTGTACGTACCGGCTGCCCGCATTGCTGCGGCTTTTTCGCGAGCGTTATCCGCACGTTCGTCTTTTGTTCCGGCCCTTGTCCAGTCACAATTTGAAACAGAGCCTGAGAGAAGGAAACGCGGATGTGGTCTTTATACTCGATGAACCCGCCGTATCTGCGGACCTTCATACGGAGCTTTTGCTGGACGAGCCCTTTCTTATGGTCGTTTCCCCCGACCATCCATTAGCTTCGCGGTCAACCTTAAGCATAGAAGATTTTCACCGGGAGCATATGTTATTAAGCGAAAAGGGCTGCTCTTATCGGACGTACTTCTATCGCACGTTGTTGAGAAAAGGGGCCGACAGCCTGACCGAACTGGAGTTTAACAGCGCAGAGACCATTAAACAATGCGCAATGATGGGGCTAGGCATTGCCTTGCTGCCTGAAATGGCGATAAAGGGAGAGGTGGAGCGAGGAGAACTGATCGCTTTGCCTTGGGATTTATCTGAAATACGATTTGCTACTCAAATGCTATGGCATCAAGAGAAATGGATTTCACCATCGATCAGGGCCTTTATGGAATTGGCTGGAAATGTATTAAAACGAAGCTCATAAGCGCGGTAAAAGCGATGGAATGCCAGGTCAGGCCAAGCGGGTGGCGTATTGCCAGGGCCGCCGATTGGCCTGCATTTCATTTTATCTTCTTTGGTTCTCAATGAAGATCAAGATCCCATCGTTCTTCAATTAATTTCGTTGCGGACCATTCGTCGTTTGGTTTTTCTTCAGTTAATTTAAAGTTATATTTCCGGTAAATATAGCGGGCCGATTCTAACGTACTTACGGTCCATAAGAACACATGTGCATAGTTTTTTTCTCTACAGAAGCTGAGGGCGGTCTCAATGAGTTTTTTTCCTATGCCTCTCCCTTGAAAAGATTCATCCAGTATAAACCATCTGAGTTGGGCGACGGTATCGCTGGACTTTGTAATTGCAATCGAACCGACGATTCCACCGTTCACTTCGGCAACCCATAGCTCTCCTCCCTCGGGATCTATCATAAAGTCTGCTAAACCTTTCATAACATAATATTCAAAAATTTGGCCAAACTTATAGGTCTTATCATAGATCCTTCCATGAAGATGTGCGACATATCCGGCATCTCCCGATTGAAATGGCCGAATGAGGACTTCTGAAGCGGAAGAACATTCTTTCGAGTAAACGGATTCGATGGTTTCCATGGCTGCGACCAGTCTGGACAAATCATTTTTTGATAAGGGTTTAATCATGTTATCTACTCCGCGACGCGCATGCTCAACCAAGTCTTCGTAAATATTCTCGCCATCTTTGGTTAAAAAGAGGGCATACTGTCGTTTATCCTCACTTGACTGTTTTTTGAGGATGATATTTTCATCCTCAAATCGTTGGAGCATTCGGCTCATATAGCCTCGGTCGATCCCTAATTTTTCTCTAACCTCCGTTGCCGTACAGCCATTTCCATGATGGATTTCTGTTATCACTCTTGCCTCTGTCAATGAAAAAGCTTGATTATAAATTTGTTGATCGATTTTACCTAGCACATTTGCATAAGACCGATTAAATTTACGAATTTTTTCAACATATTGAATCGATTCCATAGGTTATCCCCCTGATCTTCCTAAGCTAAAATTAATACTAGAATAATGTTTATAATTGACTTAGTCAACTAATTTTCTTCGCGCGATTTCTTCTGTTAATGATTACACTCTATATTCATAACGCATAAAAAGCTATAATAGAAAGTAACCGGCACGATTCGTCTATGAATCAGGCATTGGAATAGGGGGTTGGGAATGGTTCCAAATCGGTTGATCTCGAACAACATACGACTCTGGAAAAAGTTTATTTTGATTTACGTGATCGTAACTATTATTCCAATCATTGTTCTGGAATATTTCCTCTCGGACAGTATTAAATCTATCGCTTTCAAAAGCTCTCTGGAGCTGTCCAAGGTTTCAGTCGAACAACTTGATGAGAATTTAACGAATAAGCTGAAAGTCTACTACGATATGGCCGACGGGCTGTCGAACGACCTTCAGTTTACGAAATACTTGAATACCGAATATACATCGCCTTATGAGGCGCTGAATGATTTCAACCTGTTCGTCAAGCCGCTAATGTCCATGTTAAACTATAAAAATTCCGAAGCGCTTATTCGCGTCTATACTAAAAACTCTACCATCGGGTTTTCCGGGATTACGAATCATTCTATGGATGATCTTGCAAAGGAAGGATGGGCGGATCTTTCAAACCCGGGAGGGGGGACGATCAAGTGGGCCGGAGCCGGAAACTCAATCAACCTATCCAATAAGGAGTATTTAGGAAATTACAGGTTTCTGTTTAGCGATACAAGCGAATATAAACCGAATTCCGTGCTTGCAGTCTTTTTCAGGAAAGATGAATTATACTCGATTATTTCAAAGGAGGTTGAAGGGGGGAAAAAAATATTTATTAGCGATGCCGCAGGTAACCTTGTTCTTTCTACCGAACACGAAAAAAAATATGTAAACTTGAATGAAGTCCCCTTCGAAGAAGAATACAGGAAGGACAGCAAAGAATATTCTTTTGCACGCTATGATGGAAGCGATTACATTATGCTCAGAAAACAGATCGATCATCCGTCGATCAACATAAACCATTGGAGCATTGTATATATGATTCCAGCAGGAGCCGTACATTCAAGCATTCAACAAATCAGAATGACAAGCGTTGTTCTTTCGGTGCTCTGCATCGTGTTTTCTTTCCTATTGACGATGCTCCTATCCAGAAATATCACGGGAAGAATAAGCAAGCTTCTACGAAAAATCAGCAATGTCAAAAGAGGAAATTTTACGATTTCGGATGAAGCAGAGGGCACGGATGAAATTAGCATCCTGGATAACAGCTTTAATGAAATGATCGAAAGAATAGACACATTAATTCATGAGGTCTATGAAGCCGAAATCCGGGTAACGAAGGAAAAGCTCAAAAACAGCATTATTGAAACAAGGGCAAGGGAGGCGGAAATCCATACTCTGCAGAGCCAGATCAATCCGCATTATTTATTCAATACCCTTGAATCCATTCGTATGAAATTGCTCACGAAGGGCGACAGGGAGTCTTCAGATATCATCGGAATGTTTGGCGAAACATTCAGGCTGGCGCTAAGCAACCATAACGATATTTACAAGCTTTCGGACGAATTGCGGTTTGTCGAATCTTTTTTCCTGATCCAAAAATACCGTTATGGCGACAGGATCAACTACGAGAAAGATGTGCCTTCCGATGTGCTGAACGTATATATTCCGAAGCTGATTTTGCAGCCGCTGGTCGAAAATGCGATCTACCATGGAATAGAAAGAAAGGCGGCTGGGGGGACTGTAACGGTACGCGCCCGTATCGCCGATGGAAAGCTTGTTATTAAGATAACGGATAATGGAGCCGGGATGGATGAGGATGAGTTGAATCTATTGAGGGAGACGATCCATAAGAGCAATCAAGCAGACACTCCTAGGGGCTACTCCGGGATAGCACTCCGCAATATTCATACCCGGCTCAGCTTGTTGTTCGGGGATCAATATGGCCTGGTCATACACAGCGGCAAGGGGATAGGGACTGAGGTAGTGGTCAGTTTACCAGTAACGGACGCCAGTTGAACAGGAGGGGTAGACATGTATAAAGTTTTGTTTGTGGATGATGAGCCCAATATATGCGAAGGACTTAAGCTGATCATCGATTGGGAGAGCGAGGGATTCGGAATTGCGGGCGTTGCGCGTAACGGTTCGGATGCGCTCAAACAGTTGGAGTCAACGGCTGTCGATATCATTATTACGGATGTTCGAATGCCCGAAATGTCCGGCATCGAGCTGATAAAAAAGCTGAATGAAACGCGCAATGGCGCCAAAGTTATTATCATTAGCGGTTTCTCGGAGTTTGAATATGCAAGAGAGGCTTTACGGTACGGGGTCCGCAATTATATATTGAAGCCGATCAATAGGGATATGCTGGAAAGCACGGTTCGATCCATTAAAAAAGAGCTGGATCATGAACGCACCAACGAACGGTCGCTAAAAAAGCAAGAGAATTTTATACGGGAAAAACTTCTTGTTCAGCTGGTCAAAACCGGAGCATGGGACCAAACGGATTACGATGTGGGGGGTTGGGGAAAAATCCTGACGGACAGCACCTGCTGCGTCTCCATCGTGCTGTTTGGCGATAATCGGTATGCAGACTGTACTCCAAGAGAAATGAAATACGGCATTTCAAAGCAGATCGTGAAGGAGATCATGAGCAACACGCTGGAGAAGCATAAATGCGGGTATGTGTTTGAACCGGAGCAGAAGGATCTGCTTGGGGCTCTTCTTTACAGCGGGGAGTATGACATGAGTTACATTAAAGAAGTGGTGCTGCCCGAGTTGTATACGGATATTCAGCATGTGACAAGCGGCGAGATTATCATCGGACTCGGAAATGAGGCCATGAGCGCCGCAGCCATTCCCGAATCGTATCGAAATAGCTGCAGAGCCGCAAAATGGCAAGGGCTTGTTCACGGGGCCGGTATAGCGATCTACGATAATATGGAAATGGACTGCAATTCGGATTCCGCTTGGGATCATTCCGTCCTTATAAGCAAGGTTCGACAATGCGATGAGGCCGGTATCCTGCATGAGATGGAACGCCTCTCCCATTACGCGGATTCTTTACAACAGCCGAATAAAGTGCTGTATTCCATCATGATCGGCATTTTTATGGAGCTTGCGACCATAATGAACGAAATCGGCGGCGACTTAAAAACCATTCTCGACAACGAAATCGATGCCGGGAATGTTAGTGCCAATAACGACGTACTGCAGCAGGTTGCGTTTATTGAGGCCGCATGCGTCAAAACGGCTTTCCATATCAAAGAGAAGTGCGGCGGTTTCGACCATGATGTGCTCAACCATATCGTTCAATATGTGAATTGCCATTATAATACAGACCTCAATTTGGCGATTCTCTCGAACAAGTTTTTTCTTAACCAAGGATATATCGGCAAGCTGTTCAAAAAGCATACGGGCATGGGGTTCATCGATTATCTAAACGGGGTCCGAATGGAAAAAGCGGCAAAACTGTTGGAAGAAGGTTACTTGAAAACGTATGAAGTCTGCGAGGAGGTCGGCTATAAGGATTTAAATTATTTTTATCGGATCTTCAAGAAATTCAAAGGGGTTTCTCCGGCAGAGTACAAGAAAACGGTCCGGATGCGAAAATTTAGTTAAGCGCTTTCGTAATCTGTGCTTTTTTGTCCTGCTATAATTACGGTTTTGTCATGTTACATTCACGATACGCCTCCTCTACAATAAAAGTGTGAGGAAGAGCACACGAACCATTAGAAATGAAAGGGCTTACAAATCTTGTCTATGACTTAGGGGTGGATGAATATGACAATTAAAGTGGGGATCGCAGGAGTGCGAGGACTTAGCTCCCTTCAGGGCTTCCAGAGTTGCCCCGATACGGAAGTTGTGGCGCTTTGCGATCTGGATGGAGAGTACCTTCAGGAAGCGGCGCGTGAGCATGGAATACAGCATACCTACCGAATTTTCGAAGACATGCTGGAATCGGACATCGATGCCGTAGTCATCTCTACCCCCATGCAGCTTCACGTACCGCAAACGATCGCAGCTTTGCAAGCAGGAAAGCACGTGTTTTGCGAAGTTACGGCGGGAGTTACGATGGACGAATTGTGGTGGTTGAAGGAAGTTGTGGAGTCGTCTAACAGCGTGTATATGATGGCCGAAAACTATTGCTATATTCCGGAAAATCAGATGATCACCAATATGGTGAAGAAAGGCTTGTTTGGTGAAGTCTACTTTGGCGAAGGGGAATATCTTCACGACGTTCGCAGTTTGGCTTACCAATTCAACCGCACGAATGCAGCAGAGCAAACAGCACCGACTTGGCGCAAGTATTGGCAGTTGGGCAAGCGAGGGAATTTCTATCCGACACACAGCCTCGGGCCGGTCATGAAGTGGTTCGAAGGCGACCGGATTCGATCCGTTTCTTGCTATGGTTCAGGGTGGCATACGGATTCCCGCTTTCGCCAAGAAGATACGACAATTACGCTCTGCCAGATGGAAAGCGGGAAGCTGATCAAGCTTCGCACCGATTGCATTTCGAAGCGGCCGCTCAATGTGAACTACACTCTGCAAGGAACGAAGGGATGCTTCGAAGCGCCGCGCGGTATGGGTGATCAGCATAAAGTGTGGCTGGAATCGATGGGAGGTGATCCCGCTTACAATAGGGAATGGCGCCCGCTGAGCGACTTCTATGACTATTTGCCGGACCGCTACAAGAACGCAACGGAGGAGCAGAAGAATGCGAAACATTGGGGGAGTGATTATTTCATCATCGAGGATTTCGTAAATGCGGTTAAAGGGTTGGAGAAACCCGCCATTGATGTTTACGACGCCTGTGAATGGACGGCCGTAGCGCTGTTATCCGAGCTATCCGTTATGAACGGCGGAAGAGCGATGGAGATGCCCAACTTCCGGAAGAGCGGTTCGTATGCGGATCAAATTATTAAATTGTGATTTGAGGGCAAGGGATACTTCAAGGGGGGGATGACTTTGAAACTGTGGAAACGAATGACGGGGATTGGCGTAGCGGCGCTGTTGCTGTTTGCGACGGCTTGTGGGGGCACGGGTTCGAATCTGGGAGCAAGCGGCGACGCTCCGACAGGAGAGCGAGCGTTATATACCATCAAGGTATTAGTCACTTCGACGGGGAATACGATCGTGAAGAGAAGTGATGAGACTCCGGTCGGGAAAGTCATTAAAGATAAATTCAACATCGTATTTGAATTCATTCCTTTTAGCGGCGATTATCGGGACAAGCTGAACATGATGCTTGCTTCCGGAGACTATCCGGAGATGCTGCGCGTAGAACGTCAGGATTTAGTAACCAAATATATCAATGCAGGCGCTGCGCTGCCGCTGGATGATTATTTGAAGGATGCCAAATATTTTAACGAGGCCAATAAGCCTTCCATTCCTTTCTGGCGGCTGCCGGCGAGCGACGGCAAATTGTACAAATGGGAAGCGAACGTACCACAGGATGTCAACAACTTTTGCGAATGCAACGATATCGCCATTCGTAACGATATTCTCAAGGAACAAGGCTATCCGAAGCTGTTGAGCACGGATGACTATGTGGAATTCCTGAAGAAAGCGATCGCTGCGCATCCGACGACGAACGGCAAGAAAACGCTCGGGGTTGTCGCTCCTTTGGCGGAATCGTGGGGGATGGCTGGTATCATGCCCATTATGTATGAGAAAGGGGACAAGTATATCTCGGTCGGCAATGAAGGCGTTATCTTCAATATAAAGGACCAGAAATTTGAAGATATGCTTTTGAATGCGTATACAAAAGAATCGTACCAGTTTTTCAACAGATTGTATCGCGAAGGACTGCTCGACAACGAAAGCTTCACGGATACGCTCACCCAAGTGACGGAGAAAGTCAATTCCGGCCAAGCCTTAGGCTTCTATTATACGATGTGGATTAAAGATCAGGTCAATACATCGCTGGAAAAAGCGGGACATCCGGATCTCGGATATATCCAGCTTCCGATTCAGACGAACACGATGGTCAAGGAAGGTCAGAAGAAAAATCTTCGTTTGGAAACGGTGCGCCCGTACGACTCCATCATCATTACGAAGAACGCCAAGGATCCGAAGCGGATTTTCGAGCTGATCGATTGGTTCTCTTCCGAGGAAGGGCAGATCCTGCTTCAAGCCGGTGTAGAAGGGGTTCATTACAAGCGGGTCGACGGCAAACGGGTTCTGACGGACGAATTTAAAAAAGGATATCGGGAAGACCCGAATTACTTATCCAAGCAAGGCATCGGCGTCGGTATGTCGTTCCTGGGGTTAAGACTTCTTACGGCGAAGGACAACCAGCCTTACAATCTCTTGAACGATACCGCGGCTTCCGACGAATTTTCCTTGACCAAGACGGTGGCAGACACTTACAAAACGCTCGGATGGGCCAACTCGAAAGATTGGTTCAGGAAGAACGGTGTCCCTGCTCCGGGCGGATTGGCGAGCGGGATCATTATCGATCCTACCAGCTCCGAAGGAATGATTTCCCAGAAAATCGTCGAGCTTCGCGTCAAAAATTCGGCTAAACTGGTCATGGCCAAGTCCGAAGCAGAATTCGAACAGATTTGGCAAGACTTGATGAAGCAATATCAGGTGCTGAATCCGCAGAAAGTCGTCGACAAGTACAACGAGATCTTCCAGCAGCAGCAAGCCAAAGTGAAAGAGTATACGAAATAATCAAACCATGGGGAATTTATATTCACCTTGTAAATTCCCCATGTGCTCAAATTAAGCGTTTGTCAGGGGAGGAGGGCTCGCGCAGATGGCGAAACAGGAAGCGGCGGTGATCGTCTCGGGAGCAGCACGACAATACCAAGCGACATGGGTAAAGAAAGTATTCAGGCAAAAATATTTGTTTCTAATGATCTCTCCGGCAGTTCTGTTAACTGTTCTCTTCCATTATGTACCGCTGTTCGGATGGCTGATCGCATTCAAGAATTATCAGGTGGGCATCAATCTGTGGAAAGCTCCATGGATCGGTCTTCAGCAGTTTAAAATGTTTTTCATGGAAAGCACGGATTATATTTATTTAATCCGCAATACGCTCGTTATGAACCTCTCGGTCATTATTTTAAACCTGACGGTTGCCTTGGTGTTCGCCATATTGTTAAATGAGGTACGTCAGAAGTGGTTCAAAAAAATCATTCAAACCGTCTCGTTCTTCCCATACTTCGTTTCGTGGGTAATCGTGTATGCGATTATTCATGCACTGTTAGGGAGTTCGACCGGGGCGATCAATGTGTCGCTGATCAAGCTTGGGATTCTCGAGCAAGGCATTAATGTACTTGGGGATAAAGCGTATTCATGGCTCCTCGTCATCTTTGTGCAAGGATGGAAGTATTTGGGGTACAATGCTGTTATCTATATTGCGGCAATCACTTCCATTTCTGCCGATCAGTACGAAGCGGCCGACATGGACGGAGCGGGAAGATTCCAAAAAATATGGCATATTACGGTGCCGAATTTGATACCGACGTTCATCATTTTGTTGATTCTCAACATTGGATGGGTACTCAATTCCGATTTCGATCTTTTCTACCTGTTCACGAATCCGACCAACTGGGAAACGATGGAGGTTCTGGACATGTATATTTATAAATTCGGCCTCAAACTCGGAAATTTCTCTTATGCGACGGCGGTTGGCATTATCAAGACGATTGTCAGTCTGATTGTGGTCATCGGGGCCAACCAGCTATCCAAGAAAATGACAGGCAAATCATTGCTGTAAAGGTGGGGCTGCCATGGAAAATAGAACAACGTTCGACCGGCTCTTTGACGCTGGCAACTATGTATTGATGACCTTTGTCGGGATAATCATGTTTTTTCCTTTCCTGTATATCATCAGCTATTCGCTCAGCGAACCGAGCAAATTGCCCCAGGGATTGCTGGTATTGCCGGCAGGCTTCACGCTAGACGCCTACGCGCGGGCGTTTGAAGATCCGGCGATCTTCCATAGTATATTGATTTCTGTCGGAAGGACGATTCTCGGCCCGGTTGTCATGATTTTCGTAACGTCGATGGCGGCCTATTGTTTAACGAGAGACGATTTTATAGCGGTTCGCTTTTGGCGCAAGTTCTTTGTCTTTACGATGTATTTCTCCAGCGGGCTAATTCCGCTGTATGTTCTTATTGTTCAACTGAATCTTTCCAAGTCGTTTTGGGTATACATCGTCACGACTGCTGTCAGCGTATTCAACATGATCCTGATCAAAACATTTATCGAAAGCTTGCCGGATTCGCTGGAAGAAGCGGCCGTCGTGGACGGAGCGAATGATTTGACGGTATTTTGGCGAATTATTTTCCCGCTGTGTCTTCCCGTTCTTGCCGCGGTAGTTCTATTTTCGGCGGTCGGGCAATGGAATAGCTTTATCGATACGCAGTTGTATAATGCGATGAATCCCGAATTGTTCACGCTGCAGTACGTGCTCTACCAAACGCTTTCCAACGCGAATAACGCGACCCTGATGCAATCGGGGGCTTTGAACGCCAGCATGAACACGGTTACGCCGGAAAGCTTGAAGATGGCGATCACGATGATTACGGTACTGCCGATCATGTTGGTATATCCGTTCTTGCAGCGATATTTTATTTCCGGGATGCTGGTCGGTTCCGTCAAAGGGTAAAGGCACGAGGAAGTGTTGGATAAAAAATCAATGACAAACGAGCCTCGGAATTGCTTCTGAGGCTCGTTTAAAGTATGGGGCGAAGGCCCTCGTTGGCGTGCTGGCCGATTTATACGACTCAACAAACTTTTCTCATGATCAGCTCAATTGGACCTCTTGTCTTCCATTTGATCCACAGATTCGAAAAGACGATTGCGACTATGAAATAAGCGGTTCCATAGGCCATTGCAAAAGAAAGTCCGCCATTTTCTAAATAGCCTAAGGCCTGAAGCAGCCCTAATCCGATAACGATGTGCCCGATATAATGGGATAACGATAATTGTCCAGTGTTGATCACCGCCTGCGTCAGAGGGGAATTCTCAAATTTGTCGACCACATAAAGACAGATCGCAATAACAGCCACAGATGAACAAATTCCGGAGAGAACATATAGCATTGTGGGCGGCATCGGTTTAGTTCCAAAAAGATATTTTGCTACTCCAACATTTAGTTCAGCAGAGGTCCATTGGATTAGGAAGAAAGAAAGGGTTTCAAAAACAACCGTTCCCGATAGCGAATATAGCAGTACCTTTGATCGGTTTTCCTTATCCAGCCAACGCTTTCTGCCAATCCACAAGCCGATGAGGAAGAAGCACAACCAAGGAAAGACAGGATGAAATCCGTTAAATAACAGATTGCGAGTGAACCCTTCGATCGTCCAAAAGCCCGAGTATTCCCTAAAACTTGAGTTCCAACCGTTGCCGTAATTAAATATAACTAAAAATATTTGCGATGCTAACAGAACAATCGAGAACAGGCCGAGTATTTTATTGTCGGATACGGTGATCAAGACCGCAGCTACAAGCATGAACACGGCATAGTAATGCAAAATGTCGGCGCTCCAGCCCATTAGCAATAACAGCACGCCAGCTATAAACAGGAAAGCGGCTCTACGGTACAAGCTGTTCCGGCTTTGACGAATGAGCTCCTCGTTCATCGAAGTTCGGGCTTTCGAGGTCATTAATGACACCCCGATTCCTGCCAGCACGACAAACAAGGCGGATGATCTCCCTTCAAGCAAACCGGCAATCGATTGCAACCATGCCGGTCCGCCATTCTCTGCTTGCATGGCAAGCTTATAGTTCACGATAATCATGCCGAAGATCGCCAATGCTCTCGCAAAATCCAGGGCGGTTATCCGCTTTTTCGATTGACTCATACGATATCATCCTTTTACGATTCGTGCTGTGAAGTAAATTCATCGCGACTGCATCCCCGCATTATTTTTCCACAATACCGCCATCACAAAAGCGGCGAACAGGACAACTGCGGCGAAAATATACGGTAAATTAATATTTACATCAAATAAAATACCGCCTAATGCAGGCCCAATAATAATTCCAAGACTTGTATATGTGGTACTCATCCCTGCGACAAATCCTTGCTCTTCCCCGGCCAATTTTGAAAGTAATGATGTCACTGCGGGACGAAGTATATCGCAAGCAAAAAATACAATACTGGAAACGGCCAAAATGCTCCAATAACCACTGGAAAAAACAGAAGCAAGAATGAAAATTGCGGCAATCATAATCGTGGCATGAATCAGCTTCTTCTCGCCGAATTTATTTACCAGCTTCTCAAAGAACATCACTTGAGCCACCACACCCGATATGGAACCTACTGTAATAATGACGGCAATATCTTTCGCATTGAAACCGAATTTCGAATCAACAAAAAGACTGAACAGCATTTCGTAGGCAGACAGTCCAAAAGATAATACAAAGACAATGATCAGGGGTACCAAATACAAAGGTTGAAATGATTTTTTAATCTCCGACAAAAAACTTCCATTTAATTTCTTTTGTCTATTTTCCATTCGTTTTTCTTTAGACAAAGGCTCTTGCAAAACAAGCAATGAAATGATAGTAGTAACCAAGGTGAATCCTGCGGCGAAGAAGAATGGTGCACGTATCCCTAATTCAGCTATAAATCCGCCGATACCGGGACCGATGATGAACCCTAAACTTATCGCGGCAGCTTGATAGCCCATGATTTTAGGTCGCTCTTCCAATGAAGTGTTATCCGCTATAAAAGCGGTAACTGCCGGAATAATGAAGGCATCGCTAATGCCCCCTAAAATTCTTGAAAGAAACAATACCCATACCTGATTGCCAATGGCAAATAACAGCTCCGAAAAAGAAAAAAGGAATAGCCCTAGTATAAGTATGTTTTTTCTGCCGATCGTATCTACCCAGATGCCGGCAATGGGAGAGAAGAGAAGCATGGCAAATGCAAAAGCGGAAATCAAGTATCCCATGACTTCACCGCTTAAATGCATTTCTTTTGCAAACGACGGCATGACGGGAGCAGCAAGGCCAACCCCTACATAGGCAATAAATAAATTCATCAAGACGACAGCTAAAGATATTTTTTCTTTCGTAAAAAGACGCATATGTTTTCCTCATTACCTTATCATTTTAATTTTAAAACCATATAATCCCATTTTGATTCATTGAACAAAAGACGCCGTACCAAGCTACTTTGTTGTAACTGAGTCTGGAATGACAGGAGCTCGTATAGGTGCTTGGCACGAGGGTTGCTGCCTACGACGTGCAAGCTCAGCGCATCCAGGCGCGGTTCCGTTTGTGCAAAATGCTTTGCCCACTGAAATAACAGCTTTCCAACCCCCTTGCTTCGATGGTCCGGATGGACGACAACGTCTACAATATAACATTCTCCAGCCTGTGGTTTATGGTCTAATAAATGTAACCCGAGCAGCATTTTAAACAGGTTCCATTTTCCAAACCTATTGAAGCTCTTCCACGAAGGAAGCTCTTGCTTCTGTTTCATGTCAGATTCCGGCTTCCATTTGATAGCTATCGTTCCGATAACTTCTCCCTCTTGCAGGGCGACCATTCTTCGACTTGCCGGTTCCGCGGGAAAATGGTCAAGAAGCTTTTCGAAAAAAAGAGCGAGATCGTCATCATTTCTGTTCGTCAATTTTTGAAATTTTCCGCGAAACCCGTGAACAAGCAATCGGCCGATCTGTGGATTATACTTGGCCTGCATAGGTTCAATTGTTATTGGCGCTACCGTCATGTTCGATTCCCCTTTCGGAATTTGCAACCGGTTCGATCAAGGCTTGCAGCTCATAGTGCAGCCTGCTTTGGCTAAATAGGGATAAATAAGATTTTTCTATGAGGATCAGAGGTCCTGCTATGACATAAGACTGCGCAGCAGCGTAGTCGTAAAACTGTTTAATCATATGTTCAGACTCTTCTTCATCCACAAGGCTCTGTATGGAAAGGTAATCGCCTGCAGGCAAAGAGAAATCGCCAGGGGCTTGCGTTTCCAGGCATAAGGTAACGGTGCTCGAACCATCACTCGAACCATCATATAAATAATGAATGTCCGATTCGAACAAGTTCGGAACGCGCTTCGCCTGTCCGGTCAATCGTGTAGCATTCAGCTTCGTATGTGAATCCACTTCCATCCAACGTGTTAAATAAGTGGGTTCTCGCCGCTTGATTTGGTATTGATTGGGGTGCAGGCTAAAGCTTTGTTGTTCATTCAACACTTTTGTGATGAACTGATGAAGCTCTTGGAGTCGTTGCAACTCCGCATCCACTTCCCGCAGGGAATGATGAAGAAGCTGTCGATATTGATCCGCAGAGTAGGAAGTCATATACTCTTTTATGGAATGAACAGGTACCCCCAGCTTGCGAAGCAACAAAATATGCGCTAGTTGGTAAACTTGCTCGATGCCGTACATTCTATACTGATTGTTATCTGTATAAGCAGGTTGAAGGACCCCTTTTTCTTCAAAATAACGAATTTGATGAACAGACACGTTCATCAGCTTAGCTAATTCACTAATCGTAATTTCACTCTTCATAAACTTCACTCCCAAGGATGAGGTTTGGAACATCTTAACGATACACCTTAGGTCAGACCTAATGTCAAGCGTTTAATTCCCAGGGCAACGAAATAGAGGAGCTTGCTTAAGCGCAGCTCCTCTAAGGTTTATATAATGTATATTGAGATCAGAAAGTACTTAAGTCAATTTAGTCCCAAGCTGATTTACTTTAGCGAGCCAATTCGCGCGTTTTTCATCCGATGACCCTTTGATCACTCCAAGCTCCGTAACGCGTACAGGCGATACTCCGCAAAATTTCAATATGTTGCGTTTCATCACATTGTATTCTGCATGACCATAGGCCAACTTATTGTACAAGTACGGAGTATCGGCAGTGACGATCAAATGCGCGGACTTGCCGGTTAAGAGCTTATCCATAAGTGAAGAATTTTCCCTGTATTTGTAAGCGAAGCCGGGGAGAAAAACCCGGTCAATAAATCCTTTCAGAATGGCTGGCATTACACCCCACCATGTAGGATAAACAAATACAAGGTGATCCGCCCACTGGATGAGTTTTTGCGCTTCGATCAGATCTGGCTCTAATTCCGTTCGTTTACGGTAACCAAATTTCAGGTTCGGGTCAAACGTGATCTTGCTCAAATCAATAGAGCGAACCTCGGCTTGGCTGGCCGCGGCCCCTTTCATATAAGCGTCGGACAAGGCCGCACAGAAGCTCTCCGGGTCGGGATGTCCGTTAATAACGAGAATCTTCGATTTCATGTTCAGTTCCTCCTCTTGCCCCCAATTAATTACTTACCTTAGTGGCTGTTTGCGATATAATATAAGCATAGAACGAATTGAAAAAAAAATGAATGCTCGACAGCGCAATGGACTTGCTGATTCGCGCAAAAGGGGAATAAAAATTGAAGAACCGGGGAGTTCCCATTACGATAATATATCCGATGATGAAGACAATTACTCATAAAGGATATGAACTGGATCCATATTTCAGATATGCATCGTTTGACAGTTGTTTGTTGCAGGATAAAGAGGCCCGTATTACGGAAGAGGAATTGGAGCGATTGATGATCGCCGCAGCGAATTACACGCAAGATGATCATTTTGGCTTGCACCAAGGACAGATCCTGGAGCTTACCGATATGGGCATTCTCGGTTATGTGATTTTGCATTCTAAAACCATTGCCGATGCGCTAACCGCTTATCAAAGATACAATGTGATTCTGTGTAGCGTATTTCATCTGGAGTGGGAAGTGGAGGGCGAAGATGTCCTGATCCGCTATTCTTTACAGCATCCCGGTCAAATATCACGTCATAGTGTGGAGGAGATGGCGAGCTCGCTGTATCATTTGATCAACAAGCTTAGCAACTGCCGTATCCCATTGCATGAGATTCAATTTATACATGAGGCACCGGCGGATATAGAGCCTTATAAGGCGTTTTTCGGGAAAGTTCCCCGCTTTGGCGAGAAAGACAATGTTCTTCGTATGAGTAAGGACGTGCTGAAGTACCCGATTTTGTATTCCGATGCAAGACTGCTGGAACTTTTCGAGAACATTGCGCAGGAAACCAGAGATGAGCTGACACAGGAAAGCATGTTTTCAGATCGGGCAGTCCAATGGATGAAAGAGTGTGTTCCATCCTTTTTTCCGACCTTACAGCAAACCGCAGAACATTTCGAAATAAGCACAAGAACACTCCAGAATAAGTTGAAGGCAGAGCTAACTTCCTATAATGAATTATCTGTCAGGGTACGCAAGGAATTGGCCATAAGTTATTTGAAAAAAAGTGATTATACGATCGGCGACATTGCCTATTTGCTGTTTTTTTCGGAGCCCAGCGCATTTCAAAGCGCTTTTAAGAAGTGGACGGGTTTAACGCCGGGACAGTACCGGACACAAGCGCGTAACAGGAAAGCCCCAGCATGATGGGGTACCGGATACAAGTATCGCCGCAACATGGGAGTCCGACTTCCGATCGCACCTTGTCGTGTGCAACGATTTTATAGAATAAAGGCTGGTTGTAGGGGGAAACTTACATGATTAAGAAACAAAAAATTATAGTGATTGGCGCAGGTATTGTCGGTGCGTCAATGGCCTATAACTTATCAAAACGGAATCAGGATGTCACGTTAATCGAGAGTCATTCAACAGTTGCCTGTGGAGTAACTGAAAAATCTTTCGCTTGGATAAATCCTTCGGGTCGGGTATTAAAAAATTTTCGACATTTGTATGATGCAACGTTAGCCGAATATCATGAATTGGAAAAAGAGCTGCCTGATTTAAAGATAAACTGGCACGGAGCACTGACATGGGGAGTTCCTACAAATGCGGAGGAGTCTCATATCCAAAAACTGACTCGGCAGGAGATCTTGGAATTAGAACCTAATTTGAAGGAATATCCGGAAGAAGCTGCTTTTGCTTTTGAAGAAGGCGGAATAGATCCTATTTTAACAACAAAACGTTTAGTGGAACAAGCAGAGGCAAATGGAGCGAAACTACTTTTTGATACAAAAGTTGTGCAAATAAAAAAAGAGGGCGGCAAGGTTGTTGGCGTATACACCTCAAATGGCTTTATAGAATCGGACGTCATCGTCTTGGCCACCGGCGCAGCTGTACCCGAGCTCTGTAAGCCGCTGGGCTTCGATGTTCCTGTCGCTCCTTCGCCTTCCATTATCATTCACATGAAATCGAAAGAAAAGTTAATCCACACCTTGATTACCAATGCAGAGTTTGAAGCAAGGCAATTAACCGATGATACGCTAATTGCGGCGGAAGATTATATGGATGAGTCGGGTAAAAATGGACCGGAGGCCATTGGAAAGCGAGCGTTTGAAATTCTTCGTCACCAGTTAAAAGGAGGCGAGAATTTGGAGCTGCAAAGTATCAAGGTTGGAATGCGACCTATGCCTGAAGACGGTTACCCTATTGTTGGATTTCATGATCAAATAAAGGGTCTTTACTTGGCAGTTATGCATTCTGCTATTACGTTGGCTCCTGTTATTAGCCGCTTGGCTGCAAATGAGATTATAGACAACGTGCAGTTGAAAGAATTAGAAAGCTGCCGGTTATCCCGATTTTAAGTGGAATCTTGTATGTAATGGCATTCATGATGTTGAGTTAGAAGGTGTTTCTGTTGTACAAAATAGGAGAATTTTCGAAGATTAATAAAAGGAATCAACATCATCGAAGTCAATCCTGCGTACACCTCCCAAACGTGTCCAAACTGCGAGAAACGGAACAAGGCAATGGACCGAACGTATGAGTGTTCATGCGGGTATCGCGCACACCGCGACAGAGTTGGAGCGATCAACATCCTGCGCCAACCTGTGATAGATGGTAACAGTCTATCAGCCTAGATAGCTATACGCTCTGATCTAGGATGAGCTAATGAGCTAGCTCTTAACTTAGCAGTCGGCACAAAACAGAAATGGCCTGCGTGCGTTAACTAGCTAAGAATCCCACGGCTTTAGCCGTGTTGGAGGCTCAAACAACAGCAACCAATTCAATTGTAATGATGGTTTGACTGAACATAGTGAAATAAAGCTAAAAACAAACATCCCGCCTCACTTTTGAGTGAGGAGCGGGATGTTTTTGTCGATATGGAGTTCGTTTGGAATGACCGTCGGTTCGGCTGTCGCCATTGAATCCCGCTTGACTCTCCCCTTAACGGGAAAGTTATACTCGATTAAGGCAAGGAAGGGCAGAAATAACATTTAGACAAGCGAGGTGTATCCATGTTTAAAATCAGCGAGTTTTCGAAGATCGGCCAAGTATCGGTCAAGGCGCTTCGTTACTACGACCAATTGAATTTGCTCAAGCCGGCCCACACCGACAAGTATACCGGATACCGGTATTACTCAGCCGACCAGCTGTTTCAGCTCCACCGCATTTTGGCCTATAAAGAATTAGGCTTCTCGCTGGATCAAATTCGCCAGATGATAGGCGAGGAAATCCCACTTGAGCAAATTCGAGGGATGTTCCGGATCAAGCAAAACGAGATTCAGTCCGTTCTGGATAAGGAGCAGGCCAAGCTTGCCCGAATCAAGGAACGTCTGCATGCCATCGAGAATGAGGGGAAACATCTGACGTCGCACGATGTCGTTCTAAAAGAAGCGGCGCCGCAGCTTGTAGTGTCTTACCGGCAAAAAGTTTCGTTTAGTCAGCTTCCCGAGCTTTTCCGCCAGCTCGACGATCATTTGGAAAGCTACGGCGTATCTTCTTTGTCCCAAATGGTTCTTTGGCATGGCTGCGAGGAATGTGAAGACGATATGGACATCGAAGTGGCCCGGCTGCTCACTCACGATATGCCGAGCCGCTTCCTCTTTACGGTAAAGCGATTGCCGGAAGTTCCGATGATGGCCACGCTTATTCATCATTGCAGGATAACGAGCCCCTGCACCGCAAGTACGGAATTGGCGATGTGGATCGAACGAAACGGATATCGAATGAAGGAAAATGAGCCGCGACGCGAAATCTGCATCCCTCATGAAAAATTGGATGATCCGGAAGCTTACGTTGCCGAGGTCCAGATTGCCGTCGAGAGAGCTTGATTGAGAATCGCTTTGATTGGAAAGGAGATTCGGTTTTGACGAAACAACAAAAGCTTCTGACTTTAAATTTATTTTTGTTAACCTTCGTTCTGGGAACGAGCGAATTTGTCATTGTCGGGCTATTGACGGAAGTATCCACCAGCTTAAATGTCGCCATATCGACGGCAGGAGCTCTGGTATCGGCTTTTGCCATCGCTTTTGCCGTAGGTACGCCAATCTTGACGGCCGTATTCAGCCGATTCTCCAAATACCCGCTCATGCTTGTTTTGATCGCGGTATTTATTGCAGGGAATATGTTAACCGCTGTATCCGGGTCGTATGCGCTGCTTCTTGTTTCCAGAGTGATCACCGCCGTCGTTACCGGAGCTTTGATCGCACTCGCCATGGCCGTTGCCAGCGAAACCGTATCTTCCGAAAAAAGGGGTGCGGTGATTTCCATTATCTTCGCCGGGTTTACAATCGCCAGTGTCATCGGAGTGCCTCTTGGCACCTATATCGGACAATGGGGCGGTTGGCATATGACCTTTTGGTTTACCGCTCTATTGGGAGTCGTTTCGCTCATCGCCAGCTCAGTGACCATTCCAAGAGGGCTGAAGGGAACGCGGAGTTCGTTGAAAAAACAAATCGGATTATTCACCAACCCGCGTATTGTGATTGCGTTCTTTATTCCGGCGTTAAGCATTGCGGCGACCTATACCGTTTTTACGTATTTGACCCCTCTGCTGCAAGAAGTGCTCTTTGTCCCGGACCGGTATATTAGCCTTATATTTTTGCTTTACGGTGTCGTATCCATCTTCAGCACATTGATCGGCGGGAAATTGGCGGCCCGCAACGGAATTGGAAAGCTCCGGTATGTGTTTCTGATTCAAGCCGCCATTCTCGCGTCGCTTTATGTTTCCTCCAACTCGGTTGTCACAGGATTGGTTAGCATATCGTTCATTGCCCTTGTCGTTTATGTCATGAGCTCCACCATGCAATTGTATTTCATTGATTTGGCGGACAAGCATTTCCCTGCGGCCAAAGATTTGGCTTCGTCCTTAGTTCCCGTATCCGTCAATGTCGGAATTGCGCTTGGATCGGCTCTGGGCGGATGGGTTACGACGAACATGGAGCTTATCGATGTTTCCTGGTTCGGAGCAATCGCAGCGGTCGCCGCATCGATGCTGACCTTCATCAGCTATCGTCTGAACCGTAAAGCCGCGAGCGGTTATCAAACCGTCGCGAATTGAACAGCCGGAGGCGTTGAAAGCAGCGGCGGCCTGTTGGCCGCCTTACTGCTTGATCACTTGTCTAACGATTTCGAAGCTTGGACGACTTTCGAACCGCCCGGCATGCCGATCGACAAAGCCAGCAAGGCCAAGACGATGAGAGCGCAAATCATAGCCATATCCTGTATTCCCGCAGCGGTAACTCCGCCACTGAAAAACGCTCCCAAAATGCTTGAGGAGAGGATCGTCCCGATAAACCGGGATGTCATGAATAACCCGGAAGCGATACCGGTCTCCTCCTTGGGAACAAATGAAAAAATAGCGGCTTGCAAACTAAGATTTTGAAACCCTATCCCGATTCCAAAGACAGATAAAACCGCAATCAAATGGCCCGTCGAAGGCGAAGGAAGCAACAAGATAAGAAGAACACCGGCCAAAAGGAACGATGAGCCTATGATTAGCGGCATTTTGATGCCCGATCTGTCTGCCAGCCTGGTGACCAGCGGCGTAACGGCTACAGCGAAGCCGGACAGCGCAAGCATAATGACGCCAACGATTCGATCATCCAAATGTTGGACTTGCTTCAAGTAGGACGGTATGCTGAACAGTATCGCATAAAACACGATGTTTACCCCAAGATATTGCAAGTAGACAAGGCAAATATTAAGGTTTTTTTTCAAGAAGGAAATGTCAATGAACGGCTGGGTACGAGTTACTTCATACTTGTAGAACAAGAACCCAAGCACAATACCGGTCAAAAGCAAAAGCCAGACTTTGAGTCCGGACCCAAAGGAAAGGAAGAAAAGCAGCCAGACAATAATAAGCGCCGTAAAAAGAACAATCCCCGCGACATCCAATCCGCCGGAACCCAAACGTTTTCGGGGGCCGTCTTTCGGCAAAAATTTGACGGACAATAAAAAAGAAATCGCGATAACCGGAAAGTTGACCCAGAAAATAGCCGGCCAATCTCCGTAATGAATTAAAAATCCGCCGATCACGGGTCCAAAGGCGGAGGACGTGGACGTAAAGATGGATAGTACGCCCAAAGCGCCGGCTTGTTTTTCCGTTATGGAGCTGCGTATTAACCCCATACCGGAAGGGAACAGCGAGGAAGTGCCAATCGCTTGAATGACCCGAAAACCGATCAACCAGCCTATGCTTGGAGACCATGGGGCCAACAAAGAGGAAATCGTAACAAGCCCCAGCCCAAATAGGAATACGCGTTTTTGCCCAATCAAATCGCTGAGTTTTCCCATGACAGGCTGAGCGATGGCGCTGGCTACGTAATATGTAGCAATTAACCAGGAAATCACGTCGTAGCCAATGTGAAAGTCTGCTTCGAGCCTTGAAAAGGCTACGGAAATCATCGTCGTATTCAAAGGATTCAATAGAATGCCAAGACCTACGGCGGCAAGCAATCCATACCGCCTTGCCTTCGAGTTCGTGGACATAGGCATGCGCCCCCCCGCTTTATTGTAGTTTAGGAACGGTTGTCTTCCGAAAGGGTATCGTCACAGCCGTCAAGCAATTGAGTTAAATCCAGCTGAAGCTTTTCTATGATTCCGCGAAATTTAACATATTGTTCCGGGGAACAACCGCTTTTTTTCGCCGCTCTTGCAATAAGAAAGATGACCTCGGACCATTCCTTCATCATCTCCCGCAAGTCGCTCTTTTCGAGATCGGCATCCGGCCGCCGCCGACCTTCCCGTTCCCAGCAATCTTGATCCCGGCTTTTTCTCTCTTGAAGACATACCAAGCCTGCCTCCGTAATGCGGTACAGCCTTTTCCCGTTCGCCTCCTTTGCAGTAATCAAGCTCATATCCTCAAGTAACTGCAAATTTGGATAAATCGAACCGGCGCTAGGGACATACAGTCCGCCGGTTCTATCCTCCATCGCTTTGATAAGTTGATATCCGTGCATGGGTTCCGAAACGAGAAGCTCAAGCAAAGCATATTTGAACTCGCCGCGCTTGAAAAACCGCTGTTTGCCCTCCTCGCAGCCGCCGGAGGATCTTCCGCGTTTGTAACGCACGCGGTGGTCTTCTTGCAACCAAAGCATATGCTGCCCTTTAGTTCTTTCGCTCTTACGATGTTCTCCATCATGTCGATTGAAATAAAACATGAACGCCACTCCTAATAAAACAATACGATATATCGTTATAAAAAATGTAATACGATATATCGTATTTGTCAATCGCCGATTGGGTTATTTTTCCCTCTGCCGATCGGCGCCTCGTTGTCAACCCGCGTGATGTATGATACAATTTCATCAGATACTTTAGCGATGAGTTAAATCCTTTTAGATCATTTAGTGTATAGTCGGGTCGATACAAGGCAAGTTTTATGGGAGCGGGAAGCAGCTTTCCCATTTGCTGTTGTAGCGTCTTTTTTATTTTTATTGTGGCGTTCCGCAGGAAAGGGGCATGCAAGTGACGGGCCAGCAAGGGATTCCTTCTACGATCGGCAAATTAACCGCCTTATTGGCGATGATGCACAACCATGCGCTGGGGGCGGATATCGTACGAAAGCTGGACGCGGACGGTTACCGGCATACCGTCGGGAAAGTCGGCTCCATGGACAGCGCGAAAGTCGTTGCGGCCATCGAAACGGCTGCCAAAAACAATCGGGTCATCGACGAAAAGCGGTACCGGGAAACACATGGCTTGTACCACGCGATTCTTGAGGCGTTGCAGGGGGTAAGCCGCGGAACCCCGCAGATTCGGGACGTATTGCGTACGGTAGGGCTTACCTTCGCCATCGTTCGCGGCCCTTTGTCAACCGAGGTGGATCAACCGGACGAAGGGGAATGGATCTGCGTATGTATGTACGGCACGATCGGTGCTCCGAAAAAAGGCTTCGAGCACGAGGTGCTGGGCTTCGGTATCAATCATATTTGAATGACCGGATCGCAGTTTCAGGCGTTTCAATTGAATAATTGTAGACCATAGTCTTATAGTTTCGTTTAGAGGTCATGACCATTGATTTGGTGTGGCCTCTTTTTTTGTGTCCATTTCATAAGGAGAGTGATTTGTGATGATAAAAACAGCACCAATTATGATCGGCGGCGGCAAGCTGACCTTGCAGGAGGTCGTGCTCGTGGCACGCCACGGCTACGAAGTCGAGCTTGACGCTTCGGTCAAAGCAAAGGTAATGAAGAGCAGACAATACGTCGAGAAGCTGTTGGCGGAGAAAAAGGTCGTCTACGGCTTGACCACAGGCTTCGGCAAATTCAGCGACACGTACATTTCGAGCGAGGACGCGAAGACGCTGCAGGTCAATTTGATCCGCAGTCACGCTTGCGGCATCGGCGATCCGTTCCCGGAGGAAGTGGCGAGAGCGATCGTATTGCTGCGCATCAACGCCTTGATCCAGGGCTATTCCGGGATACGTTACTCCGTCGTGGAGACGATGGTCGAGATGCTGAACAAAGGCGTCGTTCCGCTGATCCCGGAGAAAGGCTCGCTCGGCGCAAGCGGCGACTTGGCCCCGCTGTCCCATTTGGCGCTGGTCATGATGGGGGAAGGGGAAGCGTCGTTCCGGGGGGAGAAGCTGGACGGAAAAGCAGCCATGGACAAGGCCGGAATCGTACCGGTGTCGCTTGAAGCGAAAGAGGGCCTGGCTTTGATTAACGGTACGCAAGTGATGACCGCCGTCGGCGCTTTGGCTTGCTGGGACGCGCTGCAGTTGGCCAAATGGGCGGATTGCACCGCCGCTTTGACCACCGAGACCTTGCAGGGCGTAAGGCAGGCGTTCGACCCGGAAACTCACGACATCCGCCCGCATGCCGGCCAGCAGCAGGCCGCTTCGAATATCCGCAAGCTGACCCAAGACAGCCGTCTGATGACAAACCAAGGGGAGCTGCGTGTCCAAGACGCTTATTCGCTGCGCTGCGTACCGCAGGTTCACGGCGCTTCGGCCGATGCGCTTCAATATATTCACGATAAATTACTGATCGAGATGAATTCGGTAACGGATAATCCTCTCATATTCACTGAGCAGGAGAAAGTGATCTCCGGCGGCAATTTTCACGGCCAACCGATTGCGCTGGCGATGGATTTCCTCTCCATTGCGGTGGCGGAGCTGGCGAATATATCGGAGCGGCGAATCGAACGGCTGGTCAATCCCCAGCTGAGCGGAGGACTGCCTCCGTTTCTGACGAAGTACGGCGGCACGAACTCGGGCTTCATGATTGCGCAGTATGCCGCGGCTTCACTCGTTTCCGAAAACAAGTCGCTTGCGCATCCGGCCAGCGTCGATTCGATTCCAAGCTCGGCGAATCAAGAGGATCATGTGAGCATGGGAACGATCGGCGCGAGAAAAGCGGCCAAAATCGTCGAAAATGCATACAACGTCGTTGCGATCGAGCTTCTGTGTGGCTCGCAAGCGGCCGATTACCGCGGAGCCGACGGGCTGGGCAAGGGAACGGCCTGGGTATACGCCCAGTGCCGCAAGCAGGTGCCGTTTCTGGATGAAGACCGCGTGATGTACACGGATTTCCGAAAAGCCGTGAGCTTGATGAAGGATGAAGCGGTGCTTAAGGATATGGCGGAGACGCTCGGTTTGTGATATACAGTCTCCTGTTCGAAGTCTTGCATTTCTCCCGAAACCTTGCTATAGTAGGCGAAAAAATCTCTAGGATTTTGTGAGAGGGAGCGGGCTTCTAATGGAGATCAGACGGGCCGGACATGCAGATGTACCGCACATTTTGGATATTTATAACGAAGCTGTGCTAACGACGGTAGCGACGTTCGATACGGTTCCGCGTGCGCTGGAGCAGCAGCTGGAGTGGTTCGAACAGCATGGCGAAGCTTACCCGGTCGTCGTCGCCGAAGATGCCGGTTTAATTCTCGGCTGGGCCGCTGTGAACCGGTACTCCGACCGGCTGGCCTATGCGCGTACGGCGGAGCTGTCCTTATATATCCGGGACGGGCACCGCGGTCAGGGACTCGGGAAAAAGCTGCTGGAAGCCGTGCTGGCTGAAGGGAAAAAGGCCGGATTGCATACGGTGCTTTCGCGGATCGTGGAGGGCAACGATAGCAGCGTTCACATTCACCGGCAGTTCGGATTCGATACCGTGGGCACGATGCGCGAGGTCGGCTTCAAATTCGGCAAGCTGCTGGACGTCGTCATGATGCAGAAAATGCTTTAAACTCGTAAACCGGAGGGTACCGGCGGCAGCCGGAAGCTCCGGTTTTTTGCATTTCCTCCCGTATTTTTTCGTCGATGTCCAAAATTCATACAAACATCGTGTCCGATGCCGGAACGAAGCGCCGCCGGACCGCCAAAATCGTTGAGATGACGCAGCAAACCCGGCTTGACTCGGTTTTTCGCGCCCGATATAATGGAACATATGCAAAGGCTGTCAAGACCTACGTGCGACGTTGAAAAACGGCACCCCGACCGGGGTGCTTTCTTGTATGAAAGCGTATTGCGGGATGGCGGCGTTCGTTCGAAGAAAGGGGCACATCGTGTATGAATTACAAACAATGGTTAGCCGGGCAGCTGGCAGCAAAGCTTGAGGGCTTATCGCAGGAAGCGCTGGCGGAGCTGATCGAATATCCGCCGAATCCGCAGATGGGGGATTTGTCGCTGCCTTGCTTCAAGCTTAGCAAGCAGCTCCGGAAGGCGCCGCAGGCGATTGCGGAAGAGCTGAAGGCAGGCTGGAGCGACAACGCATCGGTTCAGAGGGTGGATGCGGTGTCCGGTTATTTTAACGTATTTTTGAACCCGGCCGCTTTCGCCAAAGAAGTCGTCGGTGAAGTATTGGCGCGCCAAGACCGTTACGGCTCGCAGGAATACGGTCAAGGACGCAATATCGTGGTTGACTTCTCTTCGCCGAATATCGCGAAGACGTTCCATATCGGGCATCTCCGCTCGACGGTCATCGGGAATGCGCTTTATAACATTTTCAACTTTATGGGATACAATAGCGTGGGCATCAACCATCTCGGCGATTGGGGCACGCAGTTCGGCAAGCTGATCGTCGCCTACAAGCTGTGGGGGGATCAGGCGGCCGTCGAAGCGGGAGGCATCGACGAGTTGCAGCGCATTTACGTCAAGTTCCATGACGAAGC
Source organism: Paenibacillus tianmuensis (assembly GCF_900100345.1). GTDB lineage: Bacteria > Bacillota > Bacilli > Paenibacillales > NBRC-103111 > Paenibacillus_G > Paenibacillus_G tianmuensis. The sequence continues at coordinate 78,147 of NZ_FMTT01000003.1, forward strand.
TGACGTGAAGCCGGAGCTGGAGGACGAGGCGCGCGCCTGGTTCGTGAAGCTGGAGCAGGGGGACGAGGAGGCGCACAGGCTGTGGCGCTGGTTTGTGGACATCAGCTTGAAGGAGTTCCACAAGATGTACGATCTGCTCGGCGTGAAGTTCGATTCATATGCGGGCGAAAGCTTCTATAACGATAAAATGGCCGAGGTGCTGGACGAGCTGAAGGCGAAAAACCTGCTGGAAGAAGACGGCGGAGCGCTGCTTGTCCGGCTCGACGATTTCAATATGCCTCCAGCCTTAATGGTGAAAAAGGACGGCGGAACGCTGTACCATACGCGCGACGTGGCGGCGGCTAAATACCGCAAGAAGACGTATGATTTCGACAAAGCCGTCTATGTGACCGATGCGGGACAAAGCCTGCATTTTAACCAGCTGTTCAAGGTAATCGAGCTGATGGGCTACGATTGGTCGAAGCAAATGCTGCACGTGCCGTTCGGCAAAGTCAGCCTGGAAGGCGCGAAGCTGTCGACCCGGAAGGGCAATGTGATCAACCTGGAGGATCTGCTCGGCAAAGCGATCGAGAAGACCCGCGAAATCATCGAAGAGAAAAATCCGAATCTGGAAAATAAAGACGAAGTCGCCCGGAAGGTCGGCGTAGGGGCGATTATTTTCAACGATTTGAGCAACAATCGGATTAAGGATATCGTCTTCTCCTGGGACGAGGCGTTGAATTTTGAGGGCGAAACCGGTCCATACGTGCAGTACACGCATGCGCGGACGTGCAGCGTGCTGGCGAAAGCCGATCCAGCGGAGACGCAGTCGTTCGAAGGCTTCGATCCGAAGCACTTGGAAAATGAAGAGGCACAAGGCGTGCTGAAGCAGATGTACTTGTTCAAGGAACGGGTCGAGCAGGCGATGCATAAGCTGGAGCCTTCCATTATCAGCCGGTATTTGGTCGATCTGGCGCAAAGTTTCAACCGTTTCTACCATGAATGTCCGATTCTGAAGGTGGACGATGCCGAGGTGCGCAAAGCGCGTCTTGCGCTCGTGGAGTCTGTAAGGATTACGCTGAAGAACGGTCTGGCGTTGATCGGTCTGGAAGCGCCGGAGAAGGTTTAAACCTCATCACATCACATGGCAAAAACACCTGTTTGTCCGGACTGTCATAGACAGCCGGCATCCGGGTGTTTTTTTGCATGCGACCGTTACCGGCTTTAATAAGACGAAGGCAGGTTTGCCGCAACCGGGTGCGGATCATACTGGGATGTAGAGGTGAATGGCAACATGGCGAAAAGCGACGAGCTTGTAAAATATGTAACGGAGCGGGTCGTCCGGTACATCGAGACGCCGAAGGAGGTGCGGAGGCAGGTACGGGCGGACCGGAGGGAAGGCAAGGAGCCGTGGCAGTACCGCTGGTTCGGCATGCTGCCGGTGGCGATCGACATGTGGACGAAGCCTTTGCGCGAGGGCGCCCGGCGCTTCGGAAGAAGCCTAAGCAAACGAGCGGAGCGGTGAAATCAAAGCAGCTAAAGCATGGTGCCTGAATAAAAAAAAGGAAAAGCTTCTTGCCGTCAGGCGGGAAGCTTTTCGATATAGGGAAGAGGAGAAACCGTAGGTTAAGGGTAAAAGCTGCCGAGACGCTGCAGCGCCTCGTAGGGAAGAAAGCGGTCGTCGTCCTGCCGGAATTGCACGAAGCGATCCCCGCTGGACCACACTTGAAAGCCTGCGACGGGAAGCGGCACGGTGACACTGCCTTCGTAAAGCTCGGCGGCGAACACGGGCTTGCTGCCTTGAGCGATCAACTGCTTCAGATCGTCGAAGGGCAATGGCTTGCCCGATTTGTTTTGCACCCACGGCAGCCGGGCATAAGGCTCCGCGGGCTCCGCTTGCCCGCTTTCCTTTATTGTATGCTTGGCATCGGTATTGGTGATGTTTGGCGCGGGCGCCGCTTTGCTCTTGGGCAGCTTGGCGTCGCCGGTGAAAGGCATTTCCTCACCGGTTTTGGCGTCGATATACCAGATGCGGTCCGCGTTTTGCACGGTAATTTTCCAGAGCGCCTGCAGCGGACCAAAGTATAATCTCTCGGTTTGATACGGATATTCGATAAGTTCAAGCTGCACCAAGCTTCGATGCAGCGTTTGCAAGCTGAATAACGGGTAAGCGCCTTTGCCATACTCGGTCAGCCGGTACGTATCTGCTTCTCCGGCGTGGATAACCAGATAGCCCGCTTCCGAGCCTCCGGCGCTGACGATGATGACCCAGCCATGCATGCCCGGTCCGAGCGGATAGCTTGTCCAGGACGCCTGCTGCCACGGCTCGAAGCCGGGCTGGAGCGCGAGCTGCTTCATAAACCGCTCCACGGCCGCTTGCAGCGTCGGAGCGGCAATGTCGGTTGCCGGTTCCGTCGGCGGCGCGGACGGAGGAGCCGATGGCTTTGTTTCCTGCACCGCATGCGCGGGGGGCGATTCGAGCGGCCAGGCCGCAAGCAGGCTTGTGCCGAGCAGCAGCGAGACGAGCGCGAACGAAAGCTTTTTCATAGTTTCACCTGCTTCGCTTGGGAGTCGTTGGCCTGAGTATCGGCATTATGCGCATTCCACTGCGAATATGTCTTTATTGTACAAGGTATGCGCCGAAAAGATTGTTAGAACCTGTAGCCCGTCCAAAAATACTTTCCTCTGAAAAACGTACCGTTTCGCGCCCGTTCGTCAGTACGCGGGCGGTTTCGCAGAGGAGACGTGGAACAATCCGCAGTTGATGGCGGATATTCGGATGCGCGGGCGGTACTGCCATTCGATTTCCCGGGAGCGGCCGGCGTACTGCGCCTCGATGTCCGGTCTTTGATCGGGCTCGGCGGTCTTGAGCAGCGCTTCGTAATAATCGCGGACGCGAGCCTGTTCATCCGCGAGCCGAAGCTGGGCTTCCTTCGCCCAACGGTGGTCGTACTTGGCCAGCTTGTTTTCCAGATGCTCTTCCAGGTAGAGCACCGCGCGGGGCAGCGCAATGCGGTCCGGGGTAATGTAGACGTGAGCGGGCAGCTGCGGTGTAAAAGTGACCGGAGCGATCCAATCCATGAACCGCTCGCGGATCACGCCCGTTTGCAGCTGGATGCCCAGCGAGTGAATTTCGCTGCGCTTCATATCGCAGGCCAGCTCTACCTTGAAATTGACGGCGAGCCAAGTATCGTAAGGCACGGTTGCGGATCGCCGAGGCTGCTCCAGCACATGCTGCTCGAACAGCCGGACATACTTACCTTTTGCCCGGACGGCGGCGAACAGCTGCTCCAGCCGCCGGCTGCCGTAGGTCACTTCGTCCCGCGGAATGCGCGCGGTAAAAGCTGTCGGCACGAAGCCGAAATAGCGGCCGAGGATGCTGTCTCCCTGCGGCGGCTGTGCTACGCCGGGCATCGTGCCCGTCTGCGCCGCAGCTCCTGCGGGGGGCCCGCCGGGCGGCGTCCCGGCCGTGCCCGCGAGCCCGGGAGCGGCGGTGCTGACGCCGGGCAGAGGCCCGCCAGGAGGGCCGTGCGGCTGCAGCTCGCGGTAGGCTTCCGGGTCGAAGACGAAGGTGCACGTCATCGTCTCCGGGGTGACGCCGGTCCGTTCGACGAAGCTCCAATAATAAGGGCGGTGATTCAAATCCTTGTCGGCGGAGGGCGACAGCTTCACGGTCACGTAGGCCGGATGCTTCTCCATAATGTCGCACTGCTCCGCTTCCAGATAGCGCAGCACGAAGGAGCGGATCTGGTCCGCCGTCATCGTCATAGCCGGGCCTCCTCCCCGCCGTGGTCCTGCCCGGGGGTAAGGCGGCCTACCGCGTTCAGCACGCTTTGCAGCCGCGTGTTCTCCTGCGACTCATACTCCACCTCGGAGCGGACAACGGTGAACGATTGCCCCAGTTCGTCAAGCTGCTGGCGGATGTCCTCTTGGCTGCGCGAAGACAAGATCAATTTGGCCAGATGCGATTCGAGCGACGTTTTTTTCTCGAACCGCTCCAGAATCGTATCCAGCTCGCCGATGACCAGCTCGAACATGTTGATTTTCTCGTGCAGCAGCGATAAAATATGCTCCTCGATGGTGCCGAGGGTGGATAGGTTGTAGATTTTGACGTCCTCCTGCTGACCGAGCCGGTGCACGCGGCCGATCCGCTGCTCCACCCGCATCGGGTTCCACGGAAGGTCGAAGTTGATCATATGGTGGCAAAATTGCAGATTAATGCCTTCGCCCCCGGCTTCGGTGGCGATCAGCACTTGGGCCCGGTTGCGGAACAAGTCCATCATCCAGTCTTTTTTACCCCGGTTCATGCCGCCCCGGTAAGGGACGGCCGAAATTTTCCGCTCTTTCAAATAGTGCAGCAAATATTCCTGAGACGCGCGGTACTCCGTGAAAATAATCACTTTTTCCCCGATGTTGCCGATCAGCTCCATCACTTTTTCGGCTTTCGTATTCGCTTTGATGCTGCGAATCAGCTCGACAAGCTCCCAGATTTTGGCGCGGAGCGGTGAGTTCTCTTCGGTTTTCTTGAACAGGTTGACGAGTGTGATGAATACCGCATCCCGGCTGGAGCAAACTTCGCGCTGGAGCGTGACAAGCGACAAAATGCTGCCGATATCGCCGCCGGACTCCTCGTACCGCCCGCGGACGAAGTGGGTCACACCGTCGTACAGCGCCTGCTCTTCGGACGAGAGCTGCAAAGGGATATTGCGCACGATCCGTTTGGTGAAATTCACGTTGCCGTCGCTGCGCCGGTTGCGGATCATGACCTTGCTCAGCTCGTGCTGAAGCTGCTCTTCGTTCTTCGGAATCCGCTTGTCCACGACGAAATTCGCCTGAAAGCTGCCCTGACCGCCAAGCTGCCCCGGCTTGAGCAGGGTAATCAGGTTATACAGCTCTTTCAAGTCGTTCTGCACCGGCGTCGCCGTCAGCAGCAGGCAGTACTTTTTGCGCAGCTCGTTGATAAATTGGTAGTTGGTCGTCTTTTTGTTCTTCAGCTTGTGCGCCTCGTCCACGATCAACATATCGTATTCCAGCCCGAGCACGATGTCCCGGTGCGGGTCGCGCTTGGCCGTATCCATCGAAGCGACGACGACATCGTTCGCGGCCCACATGTATTCTTTTTTCTGGGCGACGGCGGAAATGCCGAATTTCTGGTTCAGCTCGCGCACCCATTGCAGCACCAGCGAAGCGGGCACGAGAATGAGCGCCTTGCGGACAAGTCCGCGGATCATGTACTCTTTGAGAATGAGGCCGGCCTCGATCGTTTTACCGAGCCCGACCTCGTCCGCCAGAATGGCCCGTCCGCGCATTTCGGTCAGTACTTTTTTGGCGGTATCGATCTGATGGTCCATCGGCACCAGATTCGGCAAATGCGACAAGCACTGGAGCTCGTCGAAGCTGCGGATCAGCCCCGATTGCTCGGCCTCTTCGGCCAGCCGGAACATCATCCAGTCATCCCACGGACCGTTGCGCTGCGCCCGGTCGTGCAGCTCCTCGAACCAATCCCGTTCAAAATACAGCTGAACATGCTCATTCAATTGACGCACGTGTTCTTTTCGCTCGGTGGATTGCATCGGACGCGCTCCTTTTCCATCGGGTAACGAATCGAGTCAATTTTTAGTATGCACGAAAATAAAGTCTTTCAAACGAACTGGCAATGCTTTATGATGAAAGGGATGGGGCCTGGCGGACGGACGCCAGGCTCTTGATTTCCGCGGTGACAGGTCGGTAGAGAAAGGGAGAGCAACCTTTGAGCAGATGCTTACGTATCTGCCTCGCGCTTCTGTTGACTGCGACCTGCGCCGGATGCTTCATATTCGGTTCGGAAGCCACGCCCCGCACGACGCCGGTTGATGCGGAAGCGTCTCACGCTTTGGATGAGCCGGGCGATCTGCTCGTGGCTGGAGATCAGCGGGTATTCGGCTTGCGTGCGGCAAAATGCCTCGCTGTTAAGAGGTAAAGCGAGCCGGCTTGCGGCCGGTGGCGATAGAAAATGGGAGGGATCGCGGATGACGCAGGAATGGCGATGGATTCGGTCCGGCTATGGTTCGCCGGCTTACAATATGGCGGTAGACGAAGCGATATTGACCGCGCACGGCGAAGGAGCAGCGCCGCCGACCGTGCGGTTTTACGGCTGGAATCCTCCGACACTGTCGATCGGTTATTTTCAGAAGGCGAAGGAAGAGATCGATTTCGATGCGCTGGAGCGCGAAGGCATAGGCTTCGTCCGGCGGGCGACCGGAGGTAGGGCGGTGCTCCACGATAAGGAGCTGACGTACAGCATCATCGTGTCCGAGAACTACCCCGGCATTCCACGAAGCGTGACGGAAGCGTATCGGGTGCTGAGCGAAGGGCTGCTGCTTGGGTTCCGCAAGCTCGGACTGGCGGCCGATATGGTGCAGCTCGAAAGCGAGGAGGACAAGAGCAAGTACGAGTCGATGGGCTCGGCGGCCTGCTTCGATTCACCTTCCTGGTACGAGCTTGTCGTGGAGGGGCGCAAGGTGGCCGGCAGCGCGCAGACCCGGCAGAAGGGCGTCGTGCTGCAGCACGGGTCGATTTTGCTCGATCTCGATGCGGACCAGTTGTTCCGGCTGCTCAGGTTCAAGAACGAACGGATCATGGAACGGATGAAGCAACAGTTTTTGCGGAAGGCGGTCGCGATCAACGATCTGCTTCGCAGCGTCGGACAACCGCCGGCCGGGCTGGCACAGACGGAAGAGGCGTTTCTGGCCGGCATGGCCGAGGGACTGGGCATAAAGCTGGTTCCGGGAGAGCTGACCTCATACGAGCAGGAGCTGGCGGAACGGCTGGCGGAAGAAAAATATGGCAATGAAGAATGGAACCTTCGGAGATAGCGCTCCGAAGGTTTTTTGATATTTATTGAGGGATGCAGGAGGAGATGGCCTGCTCGAAGGCTTGCTGCAGGCGGCGCGTGACCGGTCCCGGGCTGCCTGAGGCGACGGGAATGCCGTCAACGGAAATGACGGGCGTTACTTCGATGGTCGTACCAGTGACGAACGCTTCATCCGCCTGCCGGAGATCGTCCAGCGTGAACGGCGTTTCGGCAACCGGGATGCCGAGCTCGCGGGCCAGGCGCAGCGCCACGGCGCGCGTGATCCCGTGCAGGATCAAGTTGTCGGCGGGATGGGTAATGATTGCGCCTTGTTTGACGATCATCATGTTGGAGGCGCTGCACTCCGTGACCAATCCGCTGCGGTGCAATATGACGTCGTCCGCGCCTTGATCGAGCGCGTGCTGCTTCGCCAGCGTGTTGGGCAGCAGGTTGAGCGTCTTCAGGTCGCAGCGCAGCCACCGGATATCCTCCATCGTAACGACGGCGATGCCCTGCTGCATCGTGCGAACGGGACGCTTCAGCTCGGTCGTATAAGCCATAAGGACAGGTTCGGCATCAGCGGGAATCGCATGGGATCTAGGCGCCGTACCGCGGGTGATCTGGAGGTAAACGGTGCCTTCGATGAGCGAGTTTGCGGCGATTAATTGTTCCAACTGCTTTTGCAATTCGCTTGACGCAGCGGGCAAGTCTATGCGGACGGCAGCCGCCGTGCGCTCCAACCGCTTGAAATGCGCCTCGGCTTCGAACAATTTGCCTCCGTAGACGCGGAATACTTCATAGATGCCGTCGCCGAAATAGTACCCGCGATCGTCCGGCGAGACGCGAACTTCTTCCTTGGGAACGAGTCTGTCTTGGATCAAGTAAATCGGAGTCATGGGTACACCTCCCGTATCATGTAGGTTTTGGAAAATGGGAACATATGTTTGATAATACTGCTGAATACGGTTATACTATTACTAGACTAACAATCGGCTGAATCATTGTCAAAACGAAGCAAAGGGCAGATTTTCAAGGTTGGTTTCAACATGTTTTTGGGCGTACATAGATCCAGTTTTCCGTTAACTTAGGCCGGTTTTGTCGAAAAAGATGAATAGTTCATCAACAAAAAAGAGAGCCTGACCGCGAAAAAAGAAGCTATCGGGCTTGTATTCCTTACTACACCGTTAAATCCGCTTTTTGCCTATTCGTAACACAATATATTGTGTTGTATAATGAATTTCGCATACCATATATTGTGATTCATCTTTGAAAATATTTCCGGGAGGTTGTTGTTTTGAAGACCATGCAGCAGACCAAATTGGAAGGCTTAAGCGAAAAAATATTTCTTGACCGTTATGCGATGAAGGATGCCGATACCCGCAATACGAAGGTGGGAGATACGGTACTGGTGCTGACGAAGGACGATCCGAAGTTTCCGGCCAAGGAAGTAGGGGAAGTCATTGAACGTCAAGGAACCCAGGTCAAAGTCAAGCTGCGGAGCGGAGAGGTTGTCGATTCCTCCGTCGAGAAGCTGACGCTGACGCTGGAAAAAACGCCGCAGCAGATGTGGGACCGCTTGGCCGCTGCCATGGCTTCCGTGGAAGCAACTCCGGAGAAACGCAAGGAATGGACGGACAAGTTCCGTTACGTGCTCGATAACTGGAAGCTTGTGCCCGGCGGGCGGATCGCCGCGGGAGCGGACGCAAGCGACGAATTGACGCTGTTCAACTGCTATGTCATCCCGTCCCCGCATGACAGCCGCGGAGGTATCATGGCGACGCTGTCCGAAATGACGGAAATTATGGCGCGCGGAGGCGGCGTCGGGATTAACCTGTCCTCGCTTCGTCCGCGGCGTTCCGTTGTCAAAGGCGTCAACGGTTCTTCGAGCGGCGCGGTGTCATGGGGCGGACTGTTCAGCTACACGACCGGCTTGATCGAACAGGGCGGAAGCCGCCGCGGCGCGCTGATGCTGATGATCAACGACTGGCATCCGGACGTGGTCGATTTTATTACCGTGAAGCAAACGATGGGCCAGATCACGAACGCCAACTTGTCCGTATGCGTCAGCAACGGTTTTATGAAGGCGGTCAAAGAGGATCTGGATTGGGAATTGGTCTATCCGGATACGACCGACCCCGAATATGACGAGCTGTGGGACGGCGATTTGGACAAGTGGAGAAAGACCGGTAAAAAAATAAACCATTACCGTACGATCAAAGCGCGCGACGTATGGCATACGATTATCGAATCCGCATGGAAATCGGCGGAACCCGGGGTCGTATTTATGGAATATTACAACCAGATGTCCAACAGCTGGTATTTCAACCCGATCATCTGCACGAACCCTTGCGGCGAGCAGGGATTGCCGGCGTGGGGCGTATGCAATCTGTCCGCGATCAACCTGTCCAAGTTTTACGATGAGCATAATCACGACATGGCTTGGGACGAGCTTGCGGAGGTCGTCCGTTATTCCACGCGTTTTCTGGATAACGTTATTGACAAAACGCCGTATCACTTCGAACAAAACCGGGTGAACCAGCAGGACGAGCGCCGTGTCGGACTCGGCTCCATGGGTCTTGCCGAGCTGATGATTAAGCTGGGTATCCGCTACGGCAGTCCGGAATCGCTCGAATTCCTCGATAAGCTGTACGGCTTCATGGCGAAGGAAGCGTACTTGGCGTCTGCCGATATCGCGGAAGAGAAAGGCTCCTTCAAGCAGTTCGAAGCGGAACCGTTCCTGCAGAGCGGCTTCATGAAGCATATGACGTCCGTCTTCCCGGAAGTGGGCGCCGCCATCCAGCAGAAGGGCATGCGCAACGTAACGGTCATTACGCAGGCACCGACGGGCAGCACGGGAACGATGGTGGGCACCTCGACAGGGATCGAGCCGTACTTTGCGTTCGAGTACTACCGTCAAAGCCGTCTCGGCTTCGACAAGCAGTACGTGCCGATTGCTCAGGAATGGAAGGATCAGCATCCGAACGAAGAGCTGCCGGACTATTTCGTTACCGCCATGGATTTGTCCGCGGAAAATCATATTCGCGCACAGGCCGCCATTCAAAAATGGGTGGACAGCTCAATCTCCAAGACGGCGAACTGCCCGTCCGACTTTACGGTTGAAGAAACGAAGCAGCTGTACGAGCTTGCCTTCGATCTGGGCTGCAAAGGCGTGACGATTTATCGGGACGGCAGCCGCGACGTGCAGGTGCTGAGCACGGACAAGAAGGAAGAGAAGGCTGCGGAGGCGAAACCGGCAGCACAGCCGGCCGCGGCTGAGCCCGCTGCGGGCGAGGAGAAGTCTCTCACCAACCTGTCCCAATCGCTGGCAGTCAACATTGACGCCAAGACGGAGCAGGTGTTCGACAAGGAATACAAACGCCGTCCGCAGGCTCTACGCGGGGCGACATATAAATTCAATACCCCGTTCGGGATGGCTTACATTACGATTAACGATATGAACGGCAGCCCGAGCGAAATTTTCTTGAACGTAGGCAAAGCAGGTTCTGACGTCTTCGCGATGTCCGAAGCGCTGGGACGCGTCTGCTCGCTGTTTCTGCGCTACGGCGACCATGGCAACAAGGTGCAGCTGCTGATCAAGCACCTCAAGGGCATCGGCGGCTCCGGCGCGATCGGCTTCGGCGCAAACCGCGTCGAATCGATTGCCGACGCCGTCGCCAAAGCGCTCGAAATGCACGGCGATTTCTCCGAAAGCGCGGATGACTACATCACCGCCACGCAGGAGGTCGTGATGGAAACGACCGCTCAATACGCGGTAACACGCAGCGCGGCCACGTCTCTTGACCTGTGCCCGTCCTGCGGCTCGGCTTCGCTGATTAACACCGAAGGTTGTAAAAGTTGCAGCAACTGCGGCTACAGCCGTTGCAGCTAGAAAAGAGGCCTTCGGGCCTCTTTTCTCTTTTGTGTGTGAGTTGTAATTAAAAATGTCGCTGATTTGAGGATAAAATGTCGTTGAGTTGGAACATAAATGTCGCTGGCCCGTGAGAATGCTTTTTTGGGCATCACTGATATAATTTGTCCTTTGTCGTCCAGAGCCTGGCTGAAGGTGCTTCGGGTTGAACGAGGCACTGGTGCAAAAGCTCAAATGGAGAAGAAATTCTCAAACATCGTAAACTGCGCACCGACAGCACCGTCGTGGAATCCGACATTCATCACCCGACGGATGTCACGTTAATACTGTGGAGGCGCATAAAACGATTTTTTAAAAGCTTGTTGAAAAGAAAATTCTGGCTGCAGGGCGCATAAAAGCATGTTGACACTGCCAATCGGGATGATCTATGCTGAAACTTAAATTAGGCCTATATATCTTTTTGCCAACTCTATAAACCGGATGTCTATTCTTCGAACAAGGAATACGTGTCAGGGCCTGATCCACCGAAACAGTCGGACGAACTGTTCTGTCCTTACAATCGTTCAAAAATGAAATCGCTTACAAAAATGTCAAAATGCCTCTTCTGGGGAACGGCAAAGCAACGAAGCAAACACGATTGTATACAAAACATAATACTTGGAATAATACTTGGTATTCGCCTTAGCAGGCCTTCTTCGGCATCATTTACAAGTTGTGCGAATTGTTGGGATGTTTTAACTCAAAGCCGCTAGTGATAAGGCGGGTGGGTTAATCCCACCGGTACACGAGCGAACTTCCCGCCTGCGCTGCTTTGAATCTTGGCGCTTTATCAGTTTTATCAGTAAGGGAGTGCATAGAAGGTATGCAACATGCTTTTCATGAAGCATTTTTTCCCCGTCGATTCGGTCCGCTGCCGCCGGAAGTCAGTCAGCTTGTTAAACTCAAAATATTCGGGAAGGGGAGTATCATTGTTCAACAGGGTGAACCTGCGCAACACTTCTATTATGTGCATTCCGGTCAAGTGAAGGCATCGATCCTCAGATACGACGGTACGGAGAAAGTAGTCGCCTTTGCTGAGCCCGGTCAGTATTTCGCCGATGTTCCATTTTTTCAACAAGTTAATCATTGGTATAAATGCGAAGCGGTGGAACCCACTCAAGTAAGTGAGTTTTCTCAGGCTATGATGGAGATGATCATGCGGGCTCGACCGGATTTTGTCCTCACGTTGATGCAATCAATGGCGCATAAAGTTTGGATGCTCAGCAACCAGATGATGTCTTTGACCTTTGACCCGTTCGAAGTGCGGTTGGCTCGTATTTTGCTTGAAATTCTACGCTGGAGACCGAAGGGGACTCGCTCGCTGTCAATAACACATCAGGAGCTGTCGTCCTTGGTGGGCACATCCAGGGTAATGGTGACGAGGGTGCTTAACGAATGGCGGGAGCGCGGAATCGTTCAGATGCGCAAGGGGGAAGTATGCATTATTGATATGCCGGCGCTTGAACGGACGGCAGAGCTGGGAGCGGAATAAATAACCGGCGTCCTTACTCTGAAGCAGTCCTAAGTGCCGGACGCTTTTTTTTATCGGTATGTAAGTAAGTAACAGATACAGTAGCCATTGTTATGGTACAGTGTTTTCAAGCAGACGCAGACGAATTAAAATGTAACCGCTTACTGTCTCTGCATTCAGCAAGATTTTAGAAGGGAGAGGATTTAATGAGTTGGCGCATTGGTATCGACACAGGAGGCACTTTCACAGATTTGGTCGCGTTGAACGACGAGACGGGCGAAGAGAAGGTATTCAAAACATCAAGCACCCCCGATGACCCGTCTCGCGCATTCCTTACCGCAGTGCAGGGAGTAATGAAGGAGCTTGGCGTGGAGGCTTCCGACATTTCCATGCTTCTGCACGGTACGACGGTAGCTACCAACGCCGTATTGGAGTCAAAGTACTCTCGTCTCGGCCTTATCGTCACCCACGGATACCGCGACATGCTCGAGGTAGCCCGTCAGAACGTGCCCGGGGAGTTTGGCGCAATCACGTGGTGGATTAAGCCTGCCAGAGTTGTACCGCTTGAGCTTGTACGCGAGGTTAAAGGCAGACTTAACTACAAAGGCGAAGAACTGCTGCCGTTGGATGAGGATCAAATTCGACTGACAGCGCGTGAGTATCGTGAACTGGGCGTAAAAGCGATAGCCATATCATTCATCCACTCGTATCGAAATCCTGTACATGAGGAACGCGCACGTGAACTCATCCTGGAAGAATACCCGGAATGTTTTGTGTCTACGTCTGCCGATGTCATTCGTGAATATCGGGAATATGAACGGACATTAACGACGTGCTTAAATACCGGCTTAATGCCGCTTCTTTCCACTTATTTAGACAAGCTTAGCGACCGTATTCATGAGGCTGGCGCGTCGGCACCGTTGTTTGTAATGAAGTCTAGCGGTGGAGTTGCCACTGCAAACGAGCTGATCAAACGCCCTATTGCAGCTTCGCTCTCCGGACCGGCCGCCGGTATTATTGCTGCTGCCGCCATCTCCGCTGCAGCAGGCATTCATGACGTATTGACGCTCGATATGGGCGGCACCAGTACCGATATGGCTCTCATAGAGGGCGGTATTCCCAGGTTGCTGAATGAGGGGAAAATTGATATTTACGATATCAAATCTCCGATGATCGATATGACTACCGTCGGTGCCGGAGGCGGATCTATCGCTTGGTTAAGCGGCAATAAGTCGCTTCGTATCGGTCCGCAAAGCGCAGGCGCTAGTCCGGGTCCGGTATGCTATGGACGAGGCGGCCAAGAGCCTACGATAACGGATGCAAACATCGTCCTCGGCCGTATTCCGCCTTATCTGCTGGGTGGCTCCATGAAGTTGGATCGTCAAGCTGCCTATGATGCGATCAAGTCTAAGATTGCCGATCCCCTCGGCCTTTCCGTTGAAAAAGCGGCAGCTGGTATTCTCGAGCTCACCACGCAAAGTATTGCAGCCGGCATCCGCGTCGTTTCCGTCCGGCGCGGACGCGACCCGCGCAACTATGCATTGTTTGCATTCGGAGGAGCGGGAGGCCTTCTGGCTTCTCCAGTAGCCAAAGCGTTGGACATGAGAACGATTCTTGTACCAACCGCACCGGGCGCAACAGCGGCCGCCGGGTTATTATACTCGGACGTACGCGTCGATCACGTCATTACTGACGTGCAGAGTGAAGACATGCTGGATATGGAGCGGTTAAACGATGAGTTCAAACAGTTGCGCGAACGAGTCATGGATGATCTCGAACAGCAAGGGTTTGGCTCGGAACGTGTCCAGCTTCAAGCATTTCTAGATATGCGTTATGTCGGTCAGGCATTCGAGATTCGCGTCTCACTACCGATTGAACATCAGGCGGTGACTAGCGCAATTCACAGTGCCTTGAAGAACTTCCATGCCATACACGAAAATCAATACGGCTACGCCTATGAAAATAAAACTCTGGTTGAAATCGTCAATATCGGTGTTACCGGCTTCGGCTTGCTGGCTCCGCCCAGCCTACGTCCGAAAGCGGTTTCGAATAAGCAGTGGAGTGACCTGCTCAAAGGAGTGCGCCAATTATACATCAGCGAAACTTCCAGTTATGTGGATTGCCCGGTGTACGAGCGCCCCATGGAGCCTATGGCTGAACCGCTTGCAGGTCCGGCCGTCATTACGCAATACGACACGACGACGGTAGTCGAGCCCGGCTGGACGGTCCATGTGAACGAATACGGACACCTGCTTATTACACGGGAAGTTTAAGGGAGGGAATGTTCACTATGTCAAAGGACAACGCCGTATTTTTCGATACATCCGTTTATCGCACGCCGCAATACAAACCGTTTCGGCAGCAGGAGTGGCCTCGTTCGGAGGAAGAATGGATGCGTATTGAGCGTTGTAAAGCGCTCGTTGACCCGATTACACTGGATGTCGTTGAAGGCGGGCTTGAGGCTGCGATTGAAGAGGGCGAAGCGGCTGTCGAGCGGGCCGGCCGTTCGACGATCATTCGCGAGCAGCACGATTTCCGGGCATCCATTTGTACGGTCGACTGCAACAATGTAACATCCGTTTCTTGGGGGGCCAGCGCAGATCCGATCCGCGCCCACTTTCCGCTTGAGGAAATCCGCGAAGGCGACGTGTTTTTATATAACGATCCTTATGACTCGCACGGCACCATTACCCATCTGCCGGACTATTGTGTGTGCCTGCCGATCTTTCATAGCCAGCGGCTGATTGCATTCACCATGATCTTCGGACACACCGAGGATGTTGGCGGGCGCTCGGTCGGAAGCTGGCCTACTACATCGAGGAGTATTTTTGAAGAAGGAATCCAAGTTCCACCCGTCAAGCTGTGCAGCCAAGGGAAGTTCAACGAAGACATCTATAAAATAGTGCTTCGCAACACCCGCTTCCCGGATACGATGCGCGGCGATCTAGATGCATTTATCGGCGCCTGCCGAATCATTGAACGACAGATAAAGCAGATGTGTGATCGGCTTGGAGCGGATATTTTGGAAGCGGCTATGTACAAGCTGATGGATCGCTGCGCGGACGCGGTGCGGAACGTTATTTTGCCTATGTTCCCGAATGGCGAATTCACTGGCGAGGACTTCCTCGACAACGATGGCATCAATCTCGCCGATCCGGTAAAGCTGATGGTTACTTTGCGCAAGGATCCAGAAAAAATTATTCTCGATTGGACCGGTACGAACCCGCAGACGGAAGGACCGCTGAACTCCCCCAGTGATGGCCGCTTCCTCTCGAAATGGGTTGGCTCGTTCCTCGCTCAGTTCTCGCCGGGAACTGTCATCAACGAAGGGCTGACGAGAGTGTTCCGCTGCGAGCTGCCGCCGGGCACTGTGCTCACGTCGGAATATCCGGCAGCCGTCGTTAACAGAATGCAGTGCTGGTTCCGCAGCTTCGGTGCCTATGGCGCAGCGCTGGCGCAAGCGTTCGGCGGGCATGTTGTTGCGGATATGAACTGTGTGCAGGTGTACGGTGTATACGGCTATGGTGCGGATGGCAAGCCATGGATTTATCGTGAGGTGTTTGGAGGAGGCTCCGGAGCGCGGCCGACTGCCGACGGAACCGATGCAGTCGATATGGTCAACGACTCCAAAAATTTGCCGGCCGAATTCATCGAGCAGCGATATCCGGTGTTGATCGAGCGCGTAGCGCTAAATCCCAATTCGGGCGGTCCCGGTAAGTACCGCGGCGGCATGGGCTATGTGAAGGATATCCGGGTTTTGGCTGACTGCTACTACGTGACCTACGTCGACCGGACTGCCTTCGGCTGCTTTGGTGTCAACGGCGGAGAACCTGGAACACCTGGGAGAACATGGGTTAATCCGGGTACACCGCAGGAGAAGCTCGTTCAGTTTTGCCAAGAGGGTATTCCGGTTAAAGCGGGTGACCTTATCCGTGTTACTACGCCCGGCGGCGGAGGCTGGGGGGACCCCATTGAGCGTGAGACTGAAGAGGTGCGATTGGACGTCCTGCGTCAAATCGTTTCGCTTGAATGTGCAGAGCGTGACTATGGCGTAATTATTCACAAAAGCGTTCAGGGGCTGACAATCGATTATGTTGTCGATGAGGAGGCCACGGCCGCGCGCCGTAACCAAATTCGCCGGGAGCGTCCTCAGCTGAAGTTGATCAACCGCGGGCAATATGCGGAAGAGAAACGCGCAGCCGGAACAATCACGTTTCAAGATGTGTTTCTATCTGATGAGAACGGCTCTGCGGAAGCGGAAGCCGGCAAGGAGCAAGCGTTATGAGCTGCATCGACCTTAAGTACCTGACGTCGTCTGAAGCCGGCGAAGTTTCAAAGAGGCCGGGAGCGGTGGGGATAATCCCGGTTGGAGCCTTGGAGCAGCATGGACCGCATCTGCCGTTAGTAACGGATTCCGCTTTGGCTGAGATCCTGACTGCCAAAGTTGCAGAGTGCTTCAGAGAACCTGTAATAGTAACACCGACTTTAACCGCCGGCTTGTCAGAGCATCATGCCGATTTCCCGGGCACGATCACGCTGAATCCAACTTCTCTCGGAGCTGTGCTCGATTCATATATCGACGGACTCCAGCACATGGGCCTGAAGCGTATTTGTCTGCTGAGCTTTCACGGGGGGAACTTCACCTTTCTCGGTGAGTACGCTGCACGAAGTTCCGAAATCCGGAGTGAATTGCAGATTGAGGCTTACACCGATTTCCGCAGGTTCCTGCAGGTCATGTATGACGCCGGACTGTCCGCGGGTCTGAAGCTTACACCTGCGGACAGCCATGCAGGGTCTCTGGAAACGAGTTTGGCGCTGCATGCGATGGGTGAGCAATGGGTCCGCTCATTCGGAACAGTTTCCGGGTATACGGAAGCACGGCCCGGTTGGATGGAAACAATACAGCTGCATGGAGTGCGAGCCGTCAGTCCGAACGGCGTGTTCGGCACGCCCAGAGGGGCTAACGCCGCAGCCGGCAAAATTATTTTGGACGCACTTGTCAACGAAGTGGCGCTTTGGCTAAAGGATAAGTTCGGGCTGAACTCTATAGCAGCAGTCCAGCCACCTGTCAATTGACGTGTATCCGTTACCATTTGCAAGATGACTCGTAAAAGGCACTGGAATACAGCGTCTTTTACGGGTTTCTCTAACATGAACATGCTGAAATGAAACACTTTATGTATACACGACACACAATACTCTGTGCGTGAAAGGATGGTCAGCCATGGTTCGTAACGGCAAACAGTATTTGGAGTCTCTGAAGGACGACCGGTGCATCTATATTCATGGAGAGCGGGTCAAGGATGTAACGACACATCCGGCATTTGCCGGCATCGTCCAATCGTACGCCAAGCTGTATGATATGGCCGCCGATCCGGCAAACGAGATGACGTATACGACGGAGGACGGAACGGTCGCCAACAAGGTGTTCATGATTCCGCGCAGCCGCGATGATTTGGCGCAGCGCCGCCGGGCGATCCAGCGGTGGGCGGAAGCGACATGCGGCTTCGCCGGCCGCACTCCGGATCACGTCGCCAGTTTCCTGGCCGGGTTTTCGAGCTACCCGGAGGTGTTCGGCGAATATGAACGGAACGTGCATAACTATTACAAGAAAGCCCGCGACGAAGATCTGTTTGTCACGTACGTCATCATCCCGCCGCAGGTCGACCGCAGCAAGGCGGCTTACGAACAGGAAGAAAAGTATTTGCCGGTAGGCGTGCTGGAAGAGCGCAAGGACGGCATCGTCGTCCGCGGCTCGCAAATGCTTGGCACGAGCGCAGCGGTATCCAACGATTTGTTCGTCAGCTGCATTACTCCGCTGAGGCCGGGCGACGAAGATTACGCCGTTTCGTTCGTTGTGCCGCTGAACGCCCCGGGGTTGAAATTGTATCCGCGTCCGAGCTATGCGATGGGCAAGGAGAGCGTTTTCGATTATCCGCTGTCGACCCAGTTCGACGAAAGCGATTCGCTTATGGTGTTCGACGATGTGTTCGTTCCGTGGGAGCACGTCTTCGTCTACAGGAACATCGAGGCTACGCGCGATCAGTTCCATAAGACGCCGGCGCACGTGCTGGGTAACAATCAGGCACAAATCCGCCTCTGCACAAAAATCAAATTCCTGATCGGCATTGCCCGGAAAGTTACCGCAATGGGCGGCACTGACAAATTTCCACAAGTGCAGGAGCGGCTCGGCGAGCTGGCGTCGCTGGCGGCGACTGTCGAAGGCATGCTGCTGGCAAGCGAGTACGAGTGCATGTTCGACAAATACGGTAACGCCCGCCCGGCCTCACGCTATCTGTACGGCATCGTCGGGATGCAGGACCAGGTTTACGCCGGCGTTATCAAAATATTGCGCGAACTCGTCGGCGGCGGCGTGCTTCAGTTACCGTCCTCCTATCACGAGATGGTGAACGAGGAGACAAAGGATGATATCCGGCAATACATCCGTGCGACGGGCGTCGATTCCGAAATGAAGATCAAATTGTTCCGGCTCGCCTGGGATGTCATCGGCTCGGAATTCGCCGGCCGTCATCAGCAGTATGAAATGTTTTACAATGGAGCGCCTTTTGTGGTAAGAGGGCACGCGTTCCGCAATTACGGCTACCACGAGCCGCTTGAGCTGCTGGAGCGCTTCCTGAACAGCTACGAGCTGCCGAAAGCATAACAAGCATACGTCACGGAAGGAGGTTCATCACAAGCCATGTCCAAAGTGATTGCCGAATTATCGCCCGAAATGGTGCAGCAACTGCAAGGGCAAAATATCGTGTTCCTGAACATCGTCAACCGGGAAACGGGGGACATTTACTCCACCTGCCTGTCGTGGGTATATGCCGTCAGTCCGACGGCAATCCGCTTCGCCATAGATGCGAAATCGGATTTCGTGCAGATTTTGCAGCAGGATCCGCGGCTCATCATGAATTTTATCGTGCAGGAGACGGTGTTCTCCGTCAAAGGCAAGGCGGCCGTGAAGGTGGCCAAGACGGAAGGGCTGACGCTCAAAATGGCGCTCATCGAAGTAACTGTGGAAGAAATCCGGGACATCATGTTCTACGGCGGTAAAATCGTGACTCAACCGGCCTTCGTCAAGACCTACAAGGAAGATTTGATCAAGAAGCTGGACGACGAAATGAGAACCGCACTCAACAGCTTGCCGTAAAGCGAAACGGCGCAAAATGATACGAAAAAAGGACAGCGGGATTCATGAAAATCGCATTAAACCAGCCTTAAGAGAGGAAGTGCGCCATTTGGAATTGATTTGCAACGGAACGGCATTGCAATGGACGCCGAAACGGCTGGTTATCGCCGGATATACGGGGAAAAACCAGGAGGCCGTGAAAAAGCATATCGACGAATTGAAGGAGCTGGGGATCCCGGCTCCACCCCGGGTGCCCATGCTGTTTGATCTTTCCCCGCACCTACTGCAAACCGCAAGCGAAATTACGGTTGTCCGCAACGATGGTAGCGGCGAGGCGGAAGCCGTTTTGTTGGATGTGAACGGCAAATGGTACGTCGGGCTCGGCAGCGACCATACCGACCGCGTGCTGGAGGCGGTATCGATCCAAAAGTCGAAGGAGGTTTGCGCCAAGCCGGTCAGTAAAGAGGTGTGGGCGCTGGACAATATTTTGGACCACTGGGACGATATCGAAGTAAGAAGCTGGGTGGAGAAAGACGGCAAGGAGCAATTGTATCAATCCGGAACGCTCGGCGAGTTTCTGCACCCGAGCGAACTGATGCGCATCGTGCGGGAGCGAAGGTATGACGCCGCCGGCATGGCGTTATACTGCGGCACGCTCCCGCTGCACGGAGATTTTGTGTACGGAGGCACGTTCCGCGCAGAGATGACCGATCGCGCAACCGGTCGCAGAATTGAGCTCAAGTATCGCACAAAATTACTTAAAGACGCTGAGGAGGAATAAAACATGGCTAAACCGGAATTGGAATTTACGGATTACCGTCAATTTGAAGAGGTGCCGTTCAGCAAAGTGCAGGGGCTGACGGAACGGGTGATCGCCAAAGACCCGGAAAGCGGGGTTGCGACACGCATTCTCATTTTTGCACCGGGTACGGACACGTCTCCGAACGGCGTACAGATCCACGATTTCTGGGAAGAGTTGTACATCATCGAGGGCTCGATTTATGACCTCACGCTGAAGCAGGAGTTCACCGCCGGCATGGTGGCTTGCCGTCCGCCGGGCATGAAGCACGGGCCCTGGATTTCGAAAAACGGCTGCAAAACGTTCGAAGTTCGCTACTATTCCAAATAAATGTTCGGCGGAACTGCGGAATACATCACTTTATAGTTCAAAATCATCGGGTCCGAGTCGCTTTTTTACTTCTATGTAGCAGCCTGCGTCGCCGTGAGCTTCATTGTCTACTGGCGTATGGGTGAATCGTCATCGTCAAAAAGTTTCCAGCATCGAAGTCGAGCTCAACGCCAATAAAGCGATTGATCATTGTTTTTGACTATACGCTTATGAGTACGCCATATATTCAGCGGCAAAAGGAGATGTATCATGAGAGGTCAAACAAGCGGCATCCATACGATTATTTTAAGACTGGAAATGGAACCCAACATCGCGTTTATCCAAATAGCAAACGCCATTCATGAGACGGGCGGGGAAATTGTGGCAGTGGACACTGTAAGCAGAAGCAAGATTGTGAGTGTCCGCGATATAACGGTTTCAGTTCCGAATACAGAGAATGAAGCGGAATTAATTAACGGCATCGGTAAAGTGCCCGGAGTTAAAATAATGAACATATCCGATCGCACCTTTCTGATGCATATAGGAGGCAAGCTGGAAGTTAATTCGAGAGTGCCAATAAAAAACAGGGACGATCTTTCCCACGTGTATACCCCCGGTGTAGCCCGTGTCTGTATGGCGTTGCACGAAGACCCTGCCAAGGCATACTCGTTAACAATCAAACGCAACACGGTGGCAGTGGTGACCGATGGGACGGCTGTACTTGGTTTGGGCGATATAGGGCCAATTGCAGCTATGCCTGTGATGGAAGGGAAAGCGATGCTGTTTAAAGAAATGGCCGGGATTGATTCATTTCCTATTTGCATAAATACAAAAGATACGGAAGAAATCATTAAAATCGTCAAATCTATCGCTCCGGTATTTGGAGGAATTAATCTAGAAGATATCTCCTCACCCCGCTGTTTCGAAATCGAAGAACGATTACTGAGAGAACTGGATATACCGGTATTTCATGATGATCAACACGGAACGGCTGTAGTGATGTTAGCAGGATTGATAAACGCATTAAAGATAGTCGGCAAAGACATGGCAGAAATTAAAGTGGTTTTCAGCGGGATTGGCGCGGCAGGCGTGGCTTGCACGAAAATGTTGATCGAAGCCGGTGTAAAGCATATCGTCGGGGCCACAAGATCTGCAGGTATTCTGCATCGGGGCGAAAATTACGATAATCCGATGTTTGAATGGTATTCGCAGCATACCAATCCTGACAGTATAACCGGTAGTTTGTCAGATGCTATGAATGATGCAGATGTGTTTATCGGCTTGTCCGGTCCGAATGTCATTGATGCAGAAGATTTAAAGAAAATGGCCCGGGATCCCATCGTTTTTGCCATGGCCAATCCCATCCCGGAGATTTTGCCGGAAGTGGCAGAACCTTTCGTTCGAGTAATGGCAACTGGAAGATCTGATTATCCGAATCAGTTAAATAACGTATTATGCTTCCCAGGGATATTTAGAGGCGCATTGGATTGCCAAGCGACGAAAATAAACGAGGAGATGAAACTTGCTGCGGCTTACGCAATCGCTTCAATAGTAGGGGAAGACGAGCTAAATGAGCAGTATATCATCCCGAGTGTTTTCAATACCCGAGTTGTTGAAATCGTTAGAAAAAAAGTCATCCAAGCAGCTATGGAATCGGGAGTCGCACGGAAAATTCCACACGAATTCGCTTAAACAGCATTGATTACAAGGAAGATTTGGTCAAAAAGCTCGATGACGAAATGAGAACCGCAACTTAAGGGTTTGTCTTAAGAGAGGAGCAACAGGTTTATGAAAATTGCTTCCATTCAGTTGGAAATCAATGATCAGGAGTCCAAAGAGGAACGCATCCAGCGTGCTGCGGCTCTCGTGGATCAGGCGGCGGCTGACGCCGATCTGATCCTACTTCCAGAAATTTGGGCTACTGGATACTTCTCCTTTGATAACTATGTGAAAGAAGCTGAACCATTGGACGGCTCGTTCGTGCAGCTGTTCGCAGACAAGGCGAAGCAGCACGCCGTCTGGATATTCGCCGGAAGCTTCGTGGAAGTGAAGGACAGTAGTTATTACAACACCAGCGTCATGTTTGACCGTCAGGGCAAGCTGGCAGGCACGTATCAAAAGACGCATTTATTCCGCTATGGATCCAAAGAAGGCGAGATACTTACAAGAGGAGAGGGCGCTAAAGTATTTGAAACGGAATTCGGTAAGATTGGACTTACAACGTGTTACGATTTACGATTTCCCGAATTATACCGGCAGCAGGTTGATCTGGGAGCGGAGTTTTTCCTTATCACATCTGCTTGGCCGCATCAGCGACTGGAGCATTGGAAGATGTTCAATACAGCACGGGCACTTGAGAATCAGTGCTTTCTCATTTCCTGCAACTGTGTTGGTACAACTCGTGGCGTGCTCCTTGGCGGACACAGCTCGGTAATCGATCCATGGGGTACAGTGCTAGCATCAAGTGGGGAACGGGAAACGATCGTCAAGGCGGAGATCGACCCAACGGAAGTGCAGCGTATTCGCGAAGTATTCCCCAGCTTAAAGCATCGCGTTCTGTAAGAAAGCAATAGCATCAACCCCCTTGAGGGCGCTGCGGGCATTATTTTTCTTACGCCGATCCTGTTACCGATCGCCGCCCAATACGGCGTGGATCCAATTCACCTAGGGCCGATCATCATTATCAATCTGACGATCGGCCTGGCATCCGCCTTTCGGTACCGTGCTATTTATCACATCGGCGACAACCGGAGTATTGGACTACGTCTTTCCCTCCCGGCCTGTTTGCACCGAAGTGATGGATTAGATAGAGGCGCCTACTCATTTGACTTGTAAATGGGTGTGGCGCCTTTTCGAATCAAAAGAATATTGGGCACAATCAGCATTTAAATTCGAGACGCAGAGAAGTAGATCGGACGCTGCTTAATTAGCCTGTGGAGGCGGCCAATAACATCGCGGTGAATGTTTGCGAATCGGCGTGGCAATAGAGGAAAATCTATACCAATTTGTTTGGAGTGATACATTAATGTTGGGGAATTTACGTTCTAGTACGAGCGTCATATTGCGATTGGAGATGCATAAGGAGTTAGTCACGTTCGGACAGATCGCCACGACGATCGGCGACGGGGGCGGGGAAATCATGGCGGTCGACGTAAGCGGCTCAACCAAGTCGACGACAACGCGCGACATAACAGTGCAGGTCAGCGATTCGGATATGATAAATACGATCGTGGACAAGCTGCGAGGCTTGCCCGGCGTGAAAGTCATTAACGCATCGGATCAGACGTTCCTTGTCCACCTTTGGCGGCAAAATCGAAACGACTCCGAAAATGCCAATCAAAAACCGAGAAGATTTGTCACGTGTTTATACGCCGGGAGTCGCCCGGGTATGTATGGCGATTCACGCATACAGCAATGATGCATGGCGGTGGTATGCGGAGCATACGAATCCACACGGTCTAAGGGGCAAGCTGTCTGACGTGATCAAGGAGGCCGACGTGTTCATCGGGCTGTCCGGTCCGAAGTTACTCTCCGTCGAAGACGTGAAGAAGATGGCTGACGATCCCATCGTGTTCGCAATGGCGATCCGACCCCAGAAATTACGCCGGAGGAAGCCGAGCCGTATGTGCGCGTCATGGCTACCGGTCGTTCAGACTATCCGAACCAGATCAACAACGTGCTTTGTTTCCCAGGTATATTCCGTGGAGCGCTGGACTGCCGGGCGAGTCGAATCAACGAGGAGATGAAGTTGGCCGCGGCGAAAGCGATCGCGTCGTCGTAAGTGAAGACGAGCTGAACGAATACTACATTATACCGAGCGTGTTTGACCATAATGTCGTGAAACGGGTGCGTGAAGCCGTTGTACAGGCAGCCATCGATTCCAGCGTCGCCCGACGCCGGCGGAGAAGCGACAAAAGGCAAAGCGAATAAAGCAGGCAAAATGTGAGAATCGGCTGTCGGTCAAGCGGGGATACAGGAAGCGGATCGAGCAAACTATTCGTATAAACCAACTAAAAAAGGGGCTTTCTGTATGGAAATCAGATATGTGAGAGAATCGAGGACGTATAAAACGTCGCGCATTTTTCCGACTGACGTCAACAATCACAATACGTTATTCGGCGGTAAGCTGATGTCGTATATTGACGATATTGCCTCCATTTCCGCGTCGAAGCATTGCCGGCAATCGATTGTGACGGCCTCGACTGACTCCGTCGACTTCTTGTTGCCGATCCGTCCGACTGATTCGGTATGCCTGGAATCGTTCGTCACCTGGACGGGCAAGAGCTCGATGGAAGTGTTCGTGAAGGTGATCACAGAAGATTTGAAAAGCGGAAAACGGGATATTGCCGCCACTTCGTTCTTGACGTTCGTCGCGCTGGACGAAAACAGAAAGCCAGTTATCGTGCCGCAAGTCATACCCGAAACACAGGAAGAAATCATGCTGCACGAATCTGCCAAGCAGCGAGCTGAAATGCGGAAGTTCCGTCGGGAGGGAAGCAAAGAGTTTTCCGATCATTTGCAAATGAAATTCCCTTGGGAATAATCGATACCGAAGAAACGTCCTGGAGACTGCTGGACAGAAAGTGCTAATTAGTTGCTCCTGAGATTCAATTTCATAATTGAATTTCAAGTATAAGAAAGTTCCCTAGTAGTTGTAAGGGGGACTTTCTGCGATACTGGATTCTACTGCTAGTCAAGAATCAAGCGAAAGGAGTTAAGTAATGGAAACGATACATTTGTCACATCCATGTGAAATTGAGACAACGACCAAATGTTCGTGCGCCATGGCTCTTGGTTTTTTTGATGGGATACATATCGCCCATCAATCTCTTATTAATCGAGCGGCCAGGATTGCACGGGCCGAAAAATTAGCTTTGACAGTTATGACGTTTTACCCACATCCCCGACAGATTGTTGGTCATATGTTAGAACCGATGAAGTATTTGACACCCTTGCGTATCAAAGAACAAATTTTTTCACGTTTGGGTGTAGACAGGCTATATGTTGTTCGGTTTGACGAAAATATCGCGAAATTGTCATCCAGCGATTTTGTACAAGAATATTTGATCTCTTTACGAGCAAAGCACGTTGTTGCAGGATTTGATTTCAAATACGGGAACAGAGGCGAGGGGAGTATAGAGACTCTCAGGAATGAAGGGGCAGGCTATTTTAACGTACATGAAGAGGAAAAATTAAGTCATCAGTACAAAAAGATTAGTTCTACGCATATTCGGCATCTTGTGTCGGATGGTTTGGTTGATTTAGTTCCGGAATATCTTGGGAAGCATTATGAAATCAAGGGGACGAAAATTTCGACAGGTGTCTTCATCATATCCGAACCATTTCTGTTGCCCAAAAGTGGAATCTATTATACGAAAATTGATAGTATCGACCAAAGTTTTTATGGAATCTGCAGGGTCTATAAAGCAGTGAGAATCGTGATAACGAACCATCATGATTTTGCAGAAGAAAACGACGAAGTGACTTTCCACTGGTTGAAACGTCTAGAATCGATGCCGTCAGTATAAATCAAGTACCCAGTTTTGGTCAAAGACGCTATTTTGAATATTTCAGTGCGGCGGAGCCGCTTGGTTAATCAATGAGAGCCACCCCGGTCTTATCAATTTAAGCGCTTGAACGTTTTTTTCGTCTCTTGACAAGTGCTGTTAGGAACAGCATAAGGGGGATAGCGATACTGAACACCGGTAATAAAAACGGCGCAGCGACCTTTTGAGGGAACGTAACCCCCACCTGCACTGAGTTTCGCGGCAATATCGCAATCACAAGCACGGGCAAAGCTATGAAGGCAATTACCTTCCTCCAGTTGGTGATATGAAAAAGCTGTGCCGCGCTGTAGCTAGCAAGAAACAGGTAAAGACTGATTTTTATGAACATACTGGAAATCCAGATAGCAATGACTACGGCGTCGATATTTTCAATAAATCCAGCAATCGAAATATAGCGTATAAATCCATAGTAAGGATAAGAATAACTCATCCCCACGTTTGAGCCAAATACGATCAAGATGAGAAAACCCGCTACGAACGTAACGAAGCCGGATAGGCCGACACCCAGAACGACATGCTTTACGATCCGTTCAGGATCCGTCACGAACTTCGACAGCACCAGTATCGCGATGCAGTCCCCCAGAAACTCAGCGAGAGGCATAGAGCCCTGTATAAGGGACAGCACACTATTATCCGTTAAAACAGGCAGCAGCAGGTCCATTTTCACATGATTGAGACTTAGAAAAAGAGGAACCGATGTTCCGATGATAATGAATGGACAGACCAATTCACCTAGCCGGGCGATTGTGGGAATGCCCTTATAGACTGCGTATAGACATGCGATCAGCAACACCGAAACGCCGACCCATAGTGGAGTTCGATGTAAAATCGTAGTAGTCAGGAACGACATGGATGCATGTAAAATGATACCGCTGATAAGCAGCCAGTTACAGAGGTAGGCATATCCAATGAATCTCCCTCCCCATTTGCCAATAATTCTAGGAGAATATTCAATGACTGAAAGCCCCGGGTACCACGTACCTAGCTTTCCGCATAACCACGCGATCCCGACTCCTAGACCTACTGCCAGAATGAGAGAGAACCAAGCGTCTTGCTTCGCTAATTGCATGGCCGGACCAATTGTGAATATGACGTTCATGATGAGTTGCATGGAGATAATAAGCCAAAAGAGACTTCGGCTGGTAATTCTCATCAACACTTCCTCCAGTTTATCACTTTTTAGGATCCGTCAGTTGGATCAACGTAGAAAGACCCGCACGGCGAATTTTGCTATTGACGACCACTTTCGTCTCCACACTCGGGAACCGTTCATTCCAGTTCGCTTTCTCTCTTTTCCAGATACTTGGGTACCGACAATGGAAGGCATGACCGAATCCGATCGCATCCGCACGAGCCTCCGTTTGGAGATACTCGATCACGGATTCCACTTCTTTTTGGATTTCTTTATTAAAGGGTCCTTCTAGCTTCCTCAAGTTATCTTCCGCGGCGAAGAAATTGACGTTGGATGTATTTTGGTACACATCAGCTTCTACATCGATTCTCACCTCCATTGACCACTTATTCCCCGAAACCTGCGGTCTCAAACGAAATTTATGACGGATAATTTCCAGAGTGACTAGTTGGCCGTCTTTCCCGAACGGGACACCGACGATTCTACGCAAGAGATTTGGGCCCAACCATAAATTTCCTTTGGCTAGCTTCTTTTCCAAAGAGCCCGTAAGCTTCCGTTGCGAAATCACGGCTATTTTATCGGCTTCTTGCCAAATTCCTGTTTGCTTCAAATTTACATTGATTTTACGAGTATCCAGATATGGTAGGAAGAACGCCTTGGATTCGCCACTGATGCCTTGCATCACCTCGACCAATGTATTTGAGCGAAATTTAGCATCCTGGGCGAATGAAAGCAGCAAGCTGACAACATTCGGATCAGATAATTCATAAATCTTTTCTTTGGCGGAGCGTTCCGAGAGGAATAATCTCATCTGCTCACGGGTATCTAGATTGCGGAACAGAAAGTCAAGTTCATCAGAAATCCCCGCTTTCGCAAGTGTTTCCCCAAACAGGACGATCTTTGTCTCCGCCCAGAACAGCCTACGGGTGATTTTCTGCTGGATACTGCTGTAGGCTTCGGTTGCCGTTCGACCGGTACCAGTATAGCGGTAAATATTTCCTTGACGTCCTCCGCTACTACTTCCGCTTTGGCCACCGCTCTCACCTCCGCCTGCGCCGGGGACAAACCAGAGGATGCTAACCTCCTTGGTACCGTCGACGAGCTGATCGAATCCTACAGTAAGAATCATGCCGAGCTCGTTTGTTTCCTTGCGATCCCAACAGCCCGAAAGCAGAAGAGTAAGGAGCGTAAAATAAGCGGTTGTTCGCCATCCCCACTTAATTGCGTTTCGATTTTTTGTCTTGCGGAGTCGCATACACCGCTTCCTGATGCAGGTATGGCGAAGGTGCACGCAAAAACACATCCTTCCATTCCCGATAACGTATAGGGGCAATCGATTGAAGGTAGGGATGGCCGAACGAATGCAAGGCGCACAAGTGAGTGAGAATGAGCATCAGCCCGATCATTAGGCCCAAAAAGCCGAGCAAACCCGAAAGTATCATAATGGGAAAGCGCAGCAATCTTATCGCCGCCCCGGTCGCATACTGTGGCACCATGAAAGACGCGATTCCCGTAATCGCTACCACCATAACCATCGGCGCCGACACGAGTCCGGCTTGGATAGCTGCTTGACCGATGACGAGCGCTCCGACGATGCTGACCGCAGAGCCAATTTGCTTCGGAAGCCGCAGACCGGCTTCTCTCAAGGCTTCAAAAATGATCTCCATGATGAACGCTTCAAAAAAGGCTGGGAATGGGATCTCTTCTCGCGTAGAGGCGATCCTCATGAGCAGTGAGATCGGCACCATCTCCTGGTGATAGCTAATAACAGCTACATAAGTAGAAGGCGCGACCAAGGAAATTATGTAGAATAAATACCGCAGCCAGCGGATCGCCGTGCTTACAAGAAAGCGTTGGTTGTAATCCTCGGGCGATTGAAGGAAAGCGATATGTGTCGCTGGAACGAGCAGCGTGAACGGAGTACCGTCGACCAGAATTGCCACCCGGCCTTCGGATAACGCCGCAGAAACGACATCAGGGCGTTCCGTCGATTGCACTTGAGGGAATGGGGAGAACGGGTGGTCTTCAATCCACTCTTCGAGGCTGTTGCTCTCCGTAACTATATCCGTCCGGATGCGGTTAAGCCTTGACATCACCTCTTGCACCAACTCACGGTCGACGTTTCCCTCCACGTACATCACGTTGATTTGGGTTTGGCTCAAGCTGCCCAGCTTTAAAGAAAGCGTCTTGAGGCGGGGGGATTTTAACCTTCGACGAACGAGTAAGCGGTTCAGTCCGATAAGTTCGGTAAAACCTTCACGTGACCCGCGCACCACGGATTCTGCTTGCGGCTCTTCGATGGAGCGATGCTCCCATTTGGACAAGAAGAGAAGTAAGGCTTCCTCCATCCCGTTGCAACATAGAATGGCATTGCCTTCCGTTATTCCAGCGATGACATCTGACAGAAGTGCGACGCTGCGAAATTTAGGCGAAGTGAGCATCGACGAAATTTCGGTTAGCGTGCGAGGCGATTGGGTGACGTCAACCAGAGGGCTAAGCACATTCTGATTCAGCGTCTGGGTGTCGATTGCACCTTCAAAATAAATGATCACAGCCTGTATATCACCGATGAAAAAATCGTGAATAACTAGATCCTGACACTGGTCAAAGGCTTGACGCAGCGAAGCTATATTGGCCGCAAGGCTCTTATTTAGCAAAATGGAATCGGAAGATGAATCCGGATTATGCTTTGCTTGCGGTCGATTCTTTACAAAGAGCTTTTTAAGATGAGACCATTTGGATAACACTCTTTGCCACCCCTGTCCCGATTTTCCAAACCATGATCTTATTTTTCCAATTAGGATAAGATTATATGTACAGGACAGTGAAAAGTTTTTGTCGAAAAATTATGGCTCAACCTCAAAATCAGTGCTTGACTGCTAGCCCAACATCCGATGGCGGTTACATTCGATCAGAATGCCTGCTTTATAGCGACTGCGATTTCGTGTGAAGTAATGGCGGCGCTGAAAATCCCGGTGTTATACGCATGACCTTTCTTGATTGCAAAATCATCGACGTCTAAAACCAGATCAGTCGTTTCTTTGGCTTCTTCCCACACTTGCTCACAGACCCGCTCGTACTCAACCGGAACCGCCTCGTTATGAATGCGTTGTACGGTGCTGACTGGCGCTTGCTGCATGCGGGCGCTATGCGCTGCTGTAGAACCGAATGCTTGTTCAGCGGTATGGGACCGGAAAAGTCTGCTGTAGCGCTGCTTCGGTCCGACAAATTCGTACATCCATACAAACCCAGCTTTGCAGCGCGTACATAACAGGCGAGTGGACGGTACATGCAAATAGGTTTTCTTCTCAAACACGGACAGATGCCGGACGATCCGCATGTCATTGCTTCCCTTGCGAATGACGGCTTGATCCGATCCACAGCAGGGACAGCATTGTTTGTCGTCCAGTGGTACAGCTTCTATGTGAAGTTCATCAGCATTGATGGATAGAATTTGGTTTATCTTTAGCTCTGGCAAGTTGAGCATTTCATTGATATACTGGGTTTGCATCTGTTTATTCCTTTTTGTTGTTTGGTCGGACTTACAACATTACAGGATTAGCAGATGTTTTTCCATTTTTCTAGCCTCAGCTTAATTCGTCAAGAACTGATTTCGGTTTTGAGCCATTATTCTAATGAAATTATTGAGAATCCAGAACAATTCTGGAGAGAGATGCACTGATAGTCGATTTGTTATGCAATTTGACTAAAGGGTAGATTTCTATAGTTTCAACATTGACATTCGGGAAAGTAAAGCTCTATTGCAATGCCCAACCGATACTTTCTAATCTAATCGAAACTTTCCCTATACCCTTGGTAAGGCAGCATGTTACCATGTTACTGCTGTCTAAAAATTTACCAGCACCGGGGGTACTAAATATATGAGCATCAACTTGCAAGATTGGATTCAGGAAGCCGATTTGGTGAGCATGCGGAAGGCAATGACTACGGGTGAATGCACTTCCGAAGCCCTCGTTCTTGCATATATCGAACGCATTCATAGGTATAATCCTTTGATCAATGCCGTATTAGAGATCAATCCAGATGCGCTTGAAATCGCAAGGAGTCTTGACCTTGAGCGAAATACAACAGGTAGTAGGGGGCCGCTACACGGAATTCCAATCCTGCTCAAGGATAACATCGATACGCGCGACCGGATGCATACGAGCGCTGGTTCAATCGCATTGGCTGAGTCGTTTGCTCATGAAGATTCGTTCATAGTCACAAAGCTTCGTGCTGCCGGCGCAGTTCTTCTGGGTAAGGCAAATATGACCGAGTGGTCGAATTTTATGTCAAACCGTATGCCAGCTGGATACAGTTCCAGAGGCGGATATGTGTTGAATCCATATGGACCTAGCAAGCTCTTTGTCAGCGGGTCAAGTTCAGGATCGGCTGCAGCCGTAGCGGCGAACCTGACGGCAGCAGCGATCGGAACAGAAACCGCAGGTTCGATTATTGGGCCGGCCAGCCAACATTTTCTCGTCGGAATAAAGCCTACTGTAGGACTTGCGAGCCGCAGCGGCATTATTCCGATCTCCGCAAGTCAGGATACGCCAGGACCAATTTCCAAGACAGTCACTGACGCAGCGATTTTACTTGGGGCAATCGTCGGGATTGACGAAAACGATAAGGCAACTTGGGCTAGCCCGCATCGTATATTACGCGACTACACAACTTATCTCGACCGAGATTTTCTGCATAAAGCTCGTATCGGGATTCCCAGACAATACTATCGGTCGTTAGATGAAGAAAGACTTTCCATCATGGAATCCGCCATCAATGTTCTGCGTGAGCAAGGTGCTACAGTTGTCGATCCTGTGGACCTCCATATGGAACAGCACCCATGGAACAATGATGTTATCTGCTACGAATTCAAAACAGGC
Source organism: Paenibacillus tianmuensis (assembly GCF_900100345.1). Taxonomy (GTDB): domain Bacteria; phylum Bacillota; class Bacilli; order Paenibacillales; family NBRC-103111; genus Paenibacillus_G; species Paenibacillus_G tianmuensis. Next base: position 110,161 of record NZ_FMTT01000003.1, read on the forward strand.
CTGAACCGCTATTTTTCGAAGTTGAATTCGGATATGCCCGTGCATTCTCTTCAAGATCTGATAGCTTATAATCAGAAACACGCTGCTTCCGCATTGAAGTTTGGCCAAGACAATCTGATTCGCTCGGAACAAAATGCGTTAAACGAGACAACCTATCAACTTAAACGTCAAGAATATAGTCAGCCGGCTGTAACGCAAGGGATTGACTATGTACTCGATCAACACGGCTTAGATGCATTAATGTTACCAGGTGACATTGATGGCATGTATATTGCTGCCCGGTTAGGGTATCCCCTTATTACGGTGCCTGCCGGTTATTCAGCCAAAGGAACAATTGATGCGGATGGCGATTCGACGCAGGGTCCATTTGGCGTTGTCTTTTCCGGGAAGGCTTTTAGTGAACCCACGCTAATCAGCATCGCCTATAGTTTTGAGCAGGCAACACGTTTCCGTCGTCCGCCAGATATGGGCTAAACTCCCTCAGAATAGCGGAACAGAACAACCAGATAGTTCTCAAATAGAATGTTGAATTTATCTTCAAAAAGGACTGAATAATAGGCAAGATCTTTGCATGTTCGCAAAGTGACCTTTTTTGCAATATTTATGAAAAACCCTTTAGTAAGATAAATTGCTGACAATAAAATTCTCAACTTATTTGAAACAATCGCTTACGAAATATCAAAGATTTTGGCTTCGGATTTCTCACCTATTATGCAGATGGGAATGGATAAAAATGCTCGATTACCATGCTCTTTATGAACAGTATCACCAGCTTCTTTTCTCCATCGCCTACCGGATGCTCGGATTGGCGCAGGACGCCGAAGATGTCGTCCAGGACGTGTTCGTTTCGCTGCAGCACCACAATTCCGGCGAAATCGCCAATATGAAAGCGTACCTGTGCAAACTTGTCACCAACCGCTGCCTGAACGAACTCAAATCGTCGCGCAAGGCGAAAACTACTTATATCGGCCCATGGCTGCCCGAACCAATCGTCACAGCGGCCGAAGGCAATCCCGCGGAAGCACTGGCCCTGAAGGATGACATCGCCTACGCATATCTGGTCGTCATGCAGCGGCTGACGTCGGCGGAACGGGCCGTTTTCGTACTGCGGGAAACACTCGGCTTCACATTCGAGGATATCGGCGAAATGATCGGCAAATCTGCTGTCAATTGCCGGCAACTGTTCAGTCGCGGCAAGCGCAAGCTGGACGTACAGAAGAACGACGCCGGCGTGCCGATAGCACCCCTGAATCCGGAAGCTGAGGCGCTCAGCACATCGTTCAGTGCCGCCTTTCGCGCCGGAGATATCGCCTCCATCGTCGAATTGCTGAGCGAAGACGCCATCTTGCTTTCAGACGGCGGCGGCAAAGTGAAAGCCGCTGTCAATCCGATTTATGGCCGGGACCGCGTCCGGGCTTTGCTGGCTTTTTCCATTTCTCGTTATCTCCAGAATGGCGTTATCCGGTCGGTTGTCGTCAACGGCCACAACAGCTTCATGGTGATGCATGGCGGCAAACCGTATGGCGTTTACGCACTGGCTTTCACTCCGGACGGTTCGGCCATTTCGCGTGTTTATGTCATGATGAATCCGGACAAATTGAATAGTGCGGCCCGCTTGCTTGAACTGCCATCCTGATTTTTTTGCGCATCGTTGTCACAGATTTGCTCATTCAATTGTCTTCGTTAATGTACAATCAAAAAAACAATGGAGGTCAGCTATGAAGGTATTCATCGTTTATGCTCACCCGGAACAAAACTCTTTCAATGCCGCAATGAAGAATCTGGCGGTGGAAACACTGACTGGAGCAGGGCATCAAGTACAGATTTCAGATTTGTACACAATGAAATTCAATCCCATTGCGGATTATTATGATTTTATGGAGCGAAAAAACAGCGAGTTTTTAAGTCTATCTGCAGAGCAAATGAATTCCTCGATTCATAAACGCTTTGCAGAAGAGATTCAGCAAGAACAAGACAAGGTGCTATGGGCGGACTTGATCTTGTTCCAATTTCCGGTATGGTGGTTTTCCATGCCTGCAATCATGAAGGGGTGGGTCGATCGGGTATTTGCCTATGGATTTGCCTATGGACATATTGACGGTGTTCCTCAAAACTTAAGCGGCCGAAAGGCAATATGTATCATGACCACGGGTGCTTCAGAAGAATCCTATTCCTTGAAAGGACAAAAGGGACCGATCAGAGATTGGATTAAACACATTGAAGTCGGCATGCTAGAGTATTCCCACATCAAAGTCTTGAATCCTTTTGTCGTCTACCAACCCGAATATATATCAAATGAGCAACGCATAAGTTATCTGGATCGGTATAAAAATTATCTGCTGGATCTTGAAGCGATGTGAGCTCGGTATAAGTACCCCTGTGCCGCAATTAATTTTTCCGTTCGTACGTAAGTAAAACGAAAAATGCAGCTCGTCCCTCGCTAGAGGGCGGGCTGCATTTTGTCTAGGAGCCTTGCAGTCCGGTAAACAGGCGAGGGTGCATCCTTACTTCCCATTCCCAACAACCCCAACAGCGAAGTGTCGCTGTTCTTTACAACAAACTTGAATGCAACCGGATACTATATAATTTTCAAACCTCTTACTTTATTGTCGATGATATTCACGTACATATAAATGTTTCTGGCGAAGGT
>NZ_FMTT01000003.1:112820-223859 GCF_900100345.1 Paenibacillus tianmuensis
TGAATCCTTTTGTCGTCTACCAACCCGAATATATATCAAATGAGCAACGCATAAGTTATCTGGATCGGTATAAAAATTATCTGCTGGATCTTGAAACGATGTGAGCTCGGTATAAGTACCCCTGTGCAGCTCGTCCTTCGCTAGAGGGCGGGCTGTATTTTTGTCTAAGAGTCTTACAGTCCGGCAAACCACTTATATGTCAAATTGACCTGGGTGAGCATTGATGAATGCCCGTTAGGCTCGGGCGCAATGTCGGGCCTGGAATTACCGTGGGACCGAACGCGCATTGCACGGATGCTTGGCTTTGAAAGGTACTGTCGGCATGCATTAATGGGCGTTGCCTCCAAGGAATTTATGCTGCTTATCGGTGCCGAGTTGTCTACTGCCAGCGTAACGCTGACCCGATTTGTGACGGATTTCATGAACTGGGGCAGCAGCGAATATCGATTCATGAATTTGCCCGATCATTTGTGCGGGATTCTCTTCAGTGATGCCGTAAAAGAAAAATTTTACTATTTTAGAATAAATTATAGAAAAATTAACGCATACTAAAAGAGATTTATGGTTGTCTGATCCTCAAAGAAAAAAGAAAAAGCACTCTTTTATCCGAAAGAGTGCCCATTTTGTTGGAAATTTCGTTACTGGGATTGAACTATAATGTTATTCGGTATGTTCCATCCATTGAAAGTGAAAGCTTCCCTTTTGATCGATTCGCTCGAACGTATGCGCCCCAAAATAATCCCTCTGCGCTTGCAGCAAATTAGCCGGCAGCCTCTCTGTTCGATAGCTGTCATAATACGCTAAAGCAGAAGCAAAAGCAGGAACTGGAATCCCTCTGGTGACGGCAATAGAGACGACCTTTCTCCAAGCTTCCTGGTAGTTTGCAATAACCCCGCCGAAGTATTCGTCCAATAACAGGTTTTTCAGCTCTGGATTCTGGTCGTAAGCATCCTTAATATTTTGTAAAAACCTCGCACGGATAATACAACCTCCACGGAATATCATCGCGATGTCACCATAGTTCAAATTCCAATTGTACGCGTCAGAAGCAGCTTTCATTTGCGCAAAGCCTTGCGCATACGATGCGATCTTGCTCGCATACAAAGCTCTGCGAACGTCTTCGATGAATTCCTGAGGATCGCCGTCATAGGTTGAGGCCACAGGACCATTCAGCCGCTTGCTTGCGACCATACGCTCTTCCTTCATGGCCGAGATATACCGTGCGAATACGGATTCGGTAATGATGGACAATGGAACGCCCAAGTCCAACGAACTTTGGCTTGTCCATTTACCGGTTCCTTTCTGGCCTGCCGAATCAAGGATGACGTCCACCATTGGTTTACCTGTATCCGGGTCCGTCTTCGAAAAAATATCGGCCGTGATTTCGATCAAGTAACTATCGAGCTCTCCATTGTTCCATTCGGAGAAGATGTCATGCAGCTGGTTCGTATTTAAGTTCAATATATCCTTGAGCAGATGATACGATTCGCCGATGAGCTGCATATCGCCGTATTCGATGCCGTTGTGGACCATTTTGACATAATGGCCGGCGCCGTCTTCTCCGATATAAGTCGAGCAAGGGTCACCGTTCACTTTGGCCGAAATGGCTGTCAAGATGGGCGCTACCTGCTCATACGCGTCCTTTTGCCCGCCCGGCATAATCGCAGGACCCTTCAGTGCCCCTTCTTCACCGCCTGAAACCCCGGCGCCGATAAAGCGGAATCCTTTGGCTTGCAATTCTTTATTTCTTCTTTGAGTATCATGGAAATAAGCATTTCCGCCGTCAATGAGAATATCCCCTTGACTTAGGTAGGGCACAAGCTGATGAATGGTATCGTCTGTCGGTTGTCCCGCTTTAACCATGATTAATATTTTTCGCGGCGTCTCGAGCGATTGGACGAATTCTTCGACGCTGTACGTGCCAACGAAATTTTTCCCTTGCGTTTCCGCCAGAAGCTCATTTGTTTTCTCGGGCGATCGATTGTATACCGCAACCGAGAACCCTTTGCTTTCGATATTTAAGGCCAGGTTTTTACCCATGACAGCCAAACCGACCACGCCAATTTGCTGTTTTTTCATTGCAACAAACCTCCTTTTTCACTGCCGTCCTTTTGCCAATGACTTAAAGCTGAGCTGTTTTTGTCCAATCGGCCGCGAATTTGTCCATGCCTTGATCCGTTAAAGGATGTTTTGAAATTTGTTCGATGACGGCAAAGGGAATCGTTGCAATATGTGCGCCTGCCATCGCTACGCGAGTCACGTGATCCGGGTGGCGGACGGATGCGGCGATGATTTGGGCGTCCAGGTTATGAATACGGAACAATTCAGCGACTTTCGAAACGAGCTGCACGCCATCTTCCGAAATATCATCCAATCGGCCGAGGAACGGAGAGACATAGGTAGCGCCCGCGCGAGCGGCCAACAGGGCTTGGTTAACCGTGAAGATCAGCGTTACATTTGTTTTCACGCCTTTTTTACTCAGGTAACGGCATGCTTCCAAACCTGCCAGCGTCATGGGAAGCTTGATGGTGATGTTTTTGTCATTATTATTGATTTTGATCAGTTCGTTCGCTTGCGCAATCATGTCTTCGGCTGTAACCGCATCTGGCGTTACTTCGGCAGAAACGGATTCAACCTCAGGCACTTCCCGCAAAATCTCGGCAATTCGATCTTCGAATTTAACTCCTTCCTTGGCGACCAAAGACGGATTTGTCGTAACGCCGGCTAAGATGCCGATTTTATACGCTTTTTTGATGTCATCCAGATTTGCGGTGTCGATAAAAAATTTCATGGCTAACTACCTCCGTTTGTTCATTTTACTTCAGTAATTCTTTCGTCAGACGAACTACATGATTCGTGGAGAAACCAAAGTATTCCATGACCTCCGTACCGGGACCTGAAGCGCCGAACGTATCGATCGACAACACTTTTCCGCCTTGTCCCGTGTAACGCTCCCAGCCTAACGAAATTCCGGCTTCAATGGAAACCCGCTTCGAAACGGAATCTGGAAGAACACTCTGCTTGTAGTTTTCGGGCTGACGATCAAACAGTTCTCTGCTCGGCATGGCGACCACGCGTACGGAAATGTTTTCCCGCTCCAGCTCTGCTTTGGCACTCATGGCCAGAGCAACCTCGGACCCGGTTCCGATCAGAATGACATCCGGTTGATGGTTTGTTTCCGCCAGAACATATGCTCCTTTGGCCACCCCTTGAACATTGGCTTTGGTTGCTTCATATACGGGCAGGTTCTGTCTGCTGAGTATCAGCGCTACCGGCCCTTCATTTTGCTGCAAGGCATACGCCCATGCACTTGCTGTTTCGTTGGCATCGGTTGGACGAATGACCGTAAGTCCCGGGATGGTGCGCAGCGCAGCCAGTTGCTCAACAGGCTCATGCGTAGGTCCATCTTCTCCGACGGCAATAGAATCATGGGTAAATACATAAATCACTGGAAGCTTTTGCAGAGCGGCTAAACGAATGGCCGGGCGCAAATAATCGCTGAATACGAAGAACGTGCTTACGAATGGTTTTACGCCTCCATGCAGGGCCATTCCATTGCCAGCTGCACCCATGGCATGCTCGCGGACACCAAAGTAAATATTCCGTCCCGCGTAGGATTCGAAAGCGAATTTTTGCTCCCCTTTAATATCCGTCATCGTAGAATGCGATAAATCCGCGCTTCCTCCAAAAATCGAAGAAACGGTTTTTACGTAATGATTAATGGCTTCACCGCTTGCTACGCGCGTAGAAATAGTTTTAGAAGCATCGAACGTAAGGATATCTGCGGCATCGAACGAAACGGAACCGTTGATGACTTGCTCAAGCTCCTTGCCTTGCAAAGGATGCTGCGCTTGATAGGAAGCGACTAATTGGTTCCATTCTTCTTCTTTGGTCTCGCCTTTATGTTTAAGCTGCTCGAAAAGAGTTCTCACTTCTTCCGGAACAGTAAACTCTTCCTCATACTTCCAACCATAAGCTTCCTTGGTGGCCTTTGCCTCTTCTTTACCGAGCGGATTGCCGTGTACTTTGTTCGTTCCTGCTAACTTGCTTCCGTATCCGATAACCGTCCGAACTTCAATAAGAGTCGGCTGCGAATCGTTGTACTTGGCTGCTTCGATCGCTTCGGCAATTTGCGAAATATCGTTACCGTCCTCAACCCGTATATAGTGCCAGTCGGCTGATTCCGCTCTTTTCTGTATATTTTCACTGAAAGAAAGGTTAAGCGCTCCGTCCAACGAGATGTCGTTGGAATCATACAATACAATCAATTTGCCAAGCTTCATATGTCCTGCCATGGACATCGCCTCGTAAGAGATGCCCTCCATCAAGCAGCCGTCTCCGACAAGCGCATACGTGTAATGGTCGATAACCGGGAAATCATCTTGATTGAATTTCGCGGCCAGATGAGCTTCGGCCATCGCCATCCCGACGGCCATCGCAATTCCTTGTCCCAGAGGTCCTGTTGTTGCGTCTACGCCATCCGTATGTCCATATTCAGGATGTCCCGGTGTTTTGCTGTTCAGCTTGCGAAACTGTTTTAAATCCTCAAGCGAAACCTGATATCCTGACAAATGCAGGAGGCTGTACAGCAGGGCCGAACCGTGACCTGCGGACAGAACGAAGCGGTCGCGGTTAAACCATTTTGCATGACCGGGATTATGATTTAACAGTTTGGACCAAAGGGTGTACGCCATCGGCGCAGCACCCATCGGCAGCCCGGGATGACCGGAATTCGCGGAGTTGATGGCGTCGATAGACAGTGTCCGGATTGTATCGATAGCTAATTGATCAATAGGTTGAGTTACAGACATATTGTTCTTCTCCTTCTTTGATTTCGTTTTTTTGTTCAGGCTTGGCGTCGAACCACCAATGATAGCCGTCCTCTGCCAATAATGCATCGGACTCGGCAGGTCCGTAGGTGCCCGCTTCATACAGATGAAGGGGAACAAGATTCTCTTCGAATGCTTCCAAGATGGGCTCAACCCATTGCCACGACAATTCGACCTCGTCCCAATGTGCAAAGAATGTGGGATCTCCATGCCATGCGTCGTAAATCAAGTTTTCGTAAGCCTCGGGAACATCGTCTCGGCTCTCATGGAAGTCGATTTGAAGGGGCTTGAATTCCCCTTTATGCTGAGGGTCCCTCGTATTTAATTGCAATGTAATGCCTTCGTTAGGACTGATTTCAAATACCAGAAGATTGGGTACTTTCTTATCGTCATTTGCCTGGGAGGACATTTTTAACGGTTCCTTGAACTCAATCACGATCCGTGTTGATTTCTCCTTCATACGTTTTCCTGTTCGGATATAAAAAGGAACACCTCTCCAAAAGAAATTATCAATCTTCAATCTTGCGGCGATAAAGGTATCGTTCATTGAGGTAGAAGAGACCCCTGATTCAGACCGATAGCCGATTACTGGCTTTCCTTGAACGGTTCCTGCGTTGTACTGCCCGCGGATTACGCTTGCGCTCACCTCCTTTTTTTGAAGCGGCTCCAGGGATTCCATTACCATTTTCTTCTTGAAGCGCACCATTTCAGAGTTGCTGTTGTTCGGAAGGTGACTCGTCAGCATCATAAGCAATTGCAGCATATGGTTTTGGAACATATCTCTTATCGCGCCTACATGATCGTAATAACCTGCTCTTTCTTCTACGCCGACGGTTTCGTTGGCCGTAATCTGCACGTTAGCAATGTAATGATTGGTCCACAACGCATGAAGAGCCGGATTTTGCTGCAAAATCTCCAGCTTCTGCACCATCGGCTTTCCGAGATAATGATCGATTCGGAAAATTTCATGTTCCGCAAAAGCTTTACTGAGCTTCCGGTTCAAGCTCCTTGCAGAATGCAAATCATGACCGAATGGCTTCTCGATCACCAGTCGCTTCCAGCCGCTCGTGGAACCGAGCCCGCTTTCCTCAATGCCCGCCGCGATCGTTTCGAAAAATTCAGGACCGACAGATAAATAAAATAGGCGATTCGGTGAAATGCAAAGCTCTTTTTCCCGTTGTTCAATCCGCTTCAACAATTTCACATAATCTTCTTTACGGCCTATATCCAAAACACTGTACCGGAAGGAACGTAAGAAATCTTTGTTTAATGCAGAATTGGTTGCTTCACGTCTGGAAAAATGACGGAGAGCTTGCTCCACATTTGCCTGAAAGGATTCATCCGTCAGTTCTCTTCGACCAAGACCGACCAAAGCGAACGTTGGGGGCAGTTTCTGATCGATAAATAAATTATACAAGGCAGGGTATATTTTTCTTTTGGCTAAATCCCCAGTTGCTCCAAACAAGACAAAAGTGGTTGGTTCCATTTTTCTTACTCCTTCCTCTTAGGGTTCTCTTGTCATCCGTATTGGCAATTGCCGAAATATGAATTTTCCAATCCGGAAGATATGGTTTCTCTTTCGTAGTTCCACTATAATACGATTATGACCTATACAAGTAATAAATATATTTCACAGGAGCTATAGACCATGTCTATGAACAACAATTACGAACTATATAAGGTGTTTTATTGGGCTGCGAAGACAGGCAGCTTGACTCAGGCTGCGAGGGTCCTATACCTCACCCAGCCGAGCGTCAGCTACGCTATCAAACAACTGGAAGACAGTTTTGGCATCACTTTGTTTTACCGGAATTCTAAAGGAGTGTCGCTGACACAAGAGGGAGCCATCCTGTATTCTTATATCGAACAGTCTCAGATTTTAATTTCTTTGGCTGAAGAAAAAATGGCGGCGCTAAAAAATTTGGACAGCGGCGAGCTGCGGATCGGCGGAAGCGATTCGCTGTTCAAGCATTATTTGCTTCCATACTTGGAAGACTTTCATCAGCAATATCCCGGCATCAAACTTCACCTGAATCATGGAACGACCCCGGAAATTATTGCGTATTTAAAAGAAGGTAGAATTGATTTGGGCGTCGTTCGTATGCCTATCGCCGATTCTTTGCTTGAGGTGAGGGAGAGTATCCAGCTGCAGGATTGCTTTGTGGCGGGGGGACGTTATGCCGAGCTTAAGGACGCGGTGCTATCGCTCGATATGCTGCTCCAGTACCCCGTTATCCTATTCTCGCGTAATAGCCGGGCACGAATGGCCATTACGGAGTTATTTCAAAGCTACGGCTATCCACTCAAACCTGAAATCGAGGTCGGAAGCGTGGATCTTCTCATCGAGTTTGCGCGGAAAGGTCTCGGGATCTCCTACGTGACCAGAGAATTTGTTGCGAAGGAGCTGGAAGAGGGCTCTCTCTTCGAGGTTCAATTAGACGTGGAGCTGCCGCCAACTCACGTGGGGATTATGATTATGCGGAACATGCCGCTTTCTACTGCTGCAAGCAGGTTTATGAAGCTGGTTGAATAGTTCTTTCCTTCATGAGAAGTCACCCGAAAATAGTGTTCATAGTTGCCAAACGTGGATAAATCCAGTATATTAATTAATAACTCAAGGAAAGGTGGTATCCAGTTCTAACATGTACTATCTGATCGCTTCCTAATCCCTAACAAAAGGATACGGAATGCAGGCGCTACGAATACGGTAGCCGCATTAGGTATGGTGTGTCCATCCTAATTGCTCAGATAACTCATGTTGGAGACGAAGACTGGAAACCACAACGAGCGTAAACTTTACTTGATTGGTAAAGTCCAAGTTTACTTAGGCATATTTATACTATGCTGTGGCTTTTATAGTCTATCCGGCTGCGAGTGCGTCTGCATTCGCGGCCTTTTTTCGTAAGGGATTACTGTATCCATCGTTCATTTAGACGAGGAGGTAGACCTTATGACGATCCTGTTGTTACAAAATGTTAGTAAAAGCTATGGTAACCATCAAATTTTGGATCAGGCAACTTTTGCAGTTCATTCCGGCAACCGGGCCGCGCTTGTTGGCACGAATGGGGCCGGTAAATCAACCATCTTGAAATTCATTATGAATTTGGAGGAACCGGATGAGGGGGAAATTTCTCTCATGAACGGTATCACGATCGGCTATTTGCCACAATCGTTGAAAACGGATGAATCCTTATCGATCCGTCAATATATTTATAATGCCCAGAAGGAACTGCATGCTCTGCAGCGGCGTCTGAACAAGCTGTCTGCAATAATGGCGACCGCCGAGGGGAAAGAATTGTCCGCTGCATTGGCCGAATATGGCACGGTATTGAGCCGTTTTGAGCAGCGTGGCGGTTACAATATCGAATACCGGATACAGCTTGTGATGGAAGGGCTCGGGATTGGCTCTCTGGATGAGGGAAGGTATCTTTCTACGCTTTCGGGCGGACAGCAAACCAGAGTGGGTCTTGCTGCTCTGTTGATTGAAACACCTGACCTGCTGCTGCTGGATGAACCGACCAATCATCTGGATGCACAAGCTTTGAACTGGTTGGAGAGCTACCTGAGCAACTATCCGGGCACGCTTCTGATGTCATCTCACGACAGGCATTTTCTAAATCGAACCGTTAATCTAATCATTGAAGTCGATGATTATACGCATAAATGTTCGGAATACCCTGGGAATTATGACAACTACAAAGCAAAAAAGCGAAAGCAACTGCTGAAGTGGGAAGACGATTATCATCGTCAGCAGGAGGAAATGAAACAGCTTCAGGAGCGAATGAGTGAAAGCGGCCGTCAGGTGAACCACAACCGTCCGCCAACGGATAACGACAAGTTCGCCAAGCACTACTTCCGCGGACGCGTTCAAAATGCGATTTCGAAAAAAGTCCGCAATGCCGAGACGAAATTAGAGCGGCTGCAGGACAGTCAGATCCCGGCGCCTCCCAAGCCGCTTGTGTTTCATCTCGATTTTTGTCCGGAAGTTCTGCAAGGGAAGACCGCCATGCATGTGTCTGGAATCAGCAAATCTTATGACGGTCGGAATCCGGTGCTTAGGAGTATCGAGTTGTCGGTGGAGGCTGGCTCACGTGTGCTGATAACGGGACCGAACGCTTCAGGCAAATCGACACTATTGCACATCCTTGCCGGACGGATGCGGCCTGATACGGGGGCCATTCACCTTGCTGAAGGAGTCAAGGTCGGCTATTTGGAACAAGACATGAACACGGGACACCGTTCCTCCGCCTTCGGCGCGGCGAAGACTGTAATTGAAGCATACCGCTTCGACAGAACGGGGTATGAGGAGGATTTGATCGCCGAGCTGCTGGCGTCGCATTTGTTCAGGCCGGAGGAGATAAACAAGCCCCTCTCTGCATTGAGTCCGGGACAATTCCGTAAGCTTGAACTTGCCAGACTGATCTCGTCTAAGACAAATTTACTCGTTATCGACGAGCCAACAAATCATTTGAGTCCCGAATTAATTGAACAATTTGAACAAGCGCTTCGGCAATTTCCCGGACCCGTGATCGCCGTTTCCCACGACCGGCGGTTCATAGAACAGTTTGGAGGCACTGTATACAGACTTGATGAAGGAAGACTGACGAGTTAAAGCATCATAAACAAAGAAGAAGGAAGGATCACTTATGCTAGGACCAAATCCAAGAGAGAAATACCCAATACCCGGGAATAAAAATGTACAGTTCATCAACAATACGATTACAAAATCCAACATCATCGTTGGGGATTATTCATACTATGATGCATTACATGGAGAATCGTTTGAGGATCAAGTGCTATACCATTATGAAGTCTTGGGTACGAAACTGGTGATTGGAAAGTTCTGTTCGATCGCTCCCGAAACAAGATTTATTATGGGGGGCGGTAATCATAGAATGGATGGCTCAACTTACCCGTTCAACATTTTCGGTAACGGCTGGGAAGCTTATACCCCTACATTGGAACAATTGCCGCTTAAAGGGGATACGGTTGTTGGCAACGACGTCTGGATAGGCAGACGTGCAACCATTATGCCGGGTGTACGTATTGGTGATGGAGCCATCATAGGCGCCGAGTCGGTTGTCGTAAAGGATGTGAAGCCGTACACGATCGTTGGCGGAAATCCTGCAAAGGAAATACGAAAACGTTATTCACCGGAGATCATTGAGGAGTTGTTGGAAATCCGTTGGTGGGATAATGATATTGAAATCATCAATCAAAATATCGAGGCGATCGTAAGCGGGGATATCGAATCGTTAAGAAAAATGAGGAGTTTACGATGAGAGAGGTTCGACTAATTAGTGACTACAAGCAGAACGAAGTATATAAAGAGAGCTTTAATGAACTCGCAAAGCAGACATTTGGGCTGGATTTTAAAGAATGGTATGATAAGGGTTGTTGGAATGACGATTATATTTGTTATTCATTCGTAGACGGGGATACGATTATTGCAAATGCTTCGATCAATAAGATGCTTCTTACGTCAAATGGCAAAGAATATAAGGCCATCCAAGTGGGGACGGTCATGACCCATCCCGATTATCGGCATCAAGGGTTGTCGGCTAAGCTGATGAACCATATCATGGAGAAATATGAAAAGGAATATGATTTTATCTATTTATTTGCGAATGAAACGGTGTTGGATTTTTATCCGAAATTTGGCTTTGAGAAGGTACATGAAAGCAGCTTCACTCTGGCGGTTTCGGATTTGAAGAAGCAAGTGGTAAAACCGGCTCTGCGCAAGCTGGATGTCGACAATCCGGTGGACTTCGAGCTGATGAAGGAGTTTGCAGTTGAAAGAATACCTGTATCGTCAACATTTGGCGTAAAGAATAATGAGAATTTGTTGATGGTTTACTTGATTGTTGTTTTTCGTGATGCCATCTACTATGACCATGATGAGGATGCGATACTTCTATTTGAACAAAAAGAGAATACGTTGCATGTTTATGATATCGTAAGTAAAAGGAAAGTCAATTTAGAGACAGTTGTCAGCCATATGATTTCTGAAAAGACGGAGTTTGTTCATTTTTACTTTGTACCTGACAGTGACAATGAGAACATCCAGTCCACCTTGATAACAGAGACGGATGATGTGTTGTTTGTTCGACCGTTATTCCTGGATGAAGGGAAGCATTTTAGATTTCCGCTGACCTCTCATTCGTAGCAAATATTTTTTGAACTTATTAAGGTTTGTATTAAAGCCATTTTTGATATAAAATTTAGCAATAGTTGTGCTGGCGGGAGGTCAAAGAATTGTATATCACAGTCGTAGAATATGATCCGAATTGGAAAAACGAGTACCTCAAAGAAGAGCACGCAATAAAGGAAATTCTTCAAGACGAATTGGTGAACAGCTTTCATATTGGAAGTACTTCCGTTCCCAATTTAAAAGCAAAACCTATTATCGACATTCTGCTTGTTGTCAACGACATCAATGAATTAGATACTTACTCTGCCCAATTTGAAAATCTTGGTTACGAAGTTATGGGCGAATTTGGAATCAAAGGAAGAAGATATTTCCGTAAGGGCGGAGATCACCGCACGCATCAAATTCATGCTTTCCAGTATGACAATATTCAAGAAATCGAAAGGCACCTGTCGTTCAGAGATTATCTTCGCCTGAATCCGGGAATATGTAAGGAATACGGAGAAATAAAAAGTAAATTAGCTGACAAATATCCAACCGACATTGATAGCTATGGCGACGGTAAAGATGATTTTGTCAAAAAAATAGAAAAAGAAGCTCTCCAATGGCATTGGTCTATTCGCTAAAATCTAATGCTTGAAGCAGGCTGACGCCATTTGAATAAGGGCGTCAGCTTATCTCATTTATTCAAAAAGCTCAAAAGCGGGAGGTATAAAATACAATGATGAATATGAGTGAGAAAGAAAAAATGAAGCTCGGGTTGCTTTATGATGCGAACGGTAACGAGTCACTCATTAAAGAACGAGAATACGCTAAGGAGATATGTTTTCAGTATAACCAACTTCCCCCCTCAAGAGCGGAAGAAAGAAAAGATATAATAAAAAAGTTATTTGGCAAAACGGGGAATAACTTTTTGATTGAACCCTCTTTTTATTGTGATTATGGGTATAACATTGAAATAGGTGAGAATTTTTACTCTAATCATAATCTGGTGATATTAGACGGAGAAAAGGTTACCTTTGGAGATAATGTGTTCATTGCTCCTAACTGTGGCTTCTATACAGCAGGTCATCCACTGGATGTGGAACAGCGTAATATGGGGCTGGAATATGCCTATCCGATAAAAGTCGGAAACAATGTATGGATCGGGGGAAATGTTTCTGTTATGCCGGGGGTAACGATAGGCGACAATACCGTTATTGGCGGGGGGAGTGTTGTCACAAAAAATATTCCCTCAGGTGTAGTCGCTGTTGGAAATCCTTGTCGTGTACTGAGGGAGATCACGGATGAAGATAAGAATAAATATAGAAAAAGCATGAATGAATAGCTGGGAAAAGTTCAGGAGGGACGTCTAATGAGATACGATGCGAACAATTTATTTTGGATAAATGAACCCGTGAGGTATTCTATTCAGGAAGATGAGGTTGTTATTACAACTGACCCTGGCACGGACTTCTGGCAGCGTACATACTACGGTTTTAGAAACGATAATGCGCCAGCCTTGTTATTCAAGATCAATGAACCATACTTTTCTTTTGTAGTCAGAACAGAGTTTGATAGCAAACATCGTTTTGATCAATGCGGTGTCATTATTTACCAGAATAGTGATAATTGGTTCAAGGCTTCAATTGAGTATGAAAATGAAGAGTATCAACGATTAGGAAGCGTTGTTACAAACCATGGATTTTCAGATTGGGCGACTACAGATATTGATTCTAATTTTAAAAGTATGTTTTACAGAATTAGCCGTCGTGAGAGTGATTTCTGCATCGAGAATTCGTATGATGGCATCGAATATAAACAAATGCGCATTTTTCATTTGTTTGAAGGTAAAGGGGAAATTCAACTGGGAATCTATGCATGTAGTCCTGAAAATTCCTCATTTAAATCTGTTTTTAGCGAGATGAAGATAACGGAATGCCAATGGAAAGCACATGAATAATCCACACATGTATTGGAGGCAAAAGCATGAACACGATTCATTTTACAATAGAACCCCCTACAGATTTTGCGCAATTACTTTCCCTTTATGAATCATTAGGATGGAATTCACTTAACTTATCCGTTGATGAGTTAAAAAAAATGTGCAATCAAAGTTGGTATGCAATTTATGCTTTTGACGATCAAAAATTGGTGGGGATGGGACGTATTATTTCAGATGGAGTGATTACTGGGATTATATGTGGACTGTGCGTACTGCCGAGTTATCAGTCCAAAGGGATTGGCAAAGAAATGGTGAATCGAATGATTGACCATTGTGAGCGCAATCGCGTCATTCCCCAGCTTATGTGTACAGAAAGCTTGGAATCCTACTACGAGTCCTTTGGATTCAAGAAATTTACTGTTGGAATGACAAGAAAGATCATGCGATAAGGTGCAGTCCTTGTGAAAAATATAACTTGACATATTCGTGTTTTCGGGGATATTATAGACTCATAATATCCTTGATTCCCGAAAATGTGTTGAGCTCACACTTCATATTTTTTTGAATATTTAAAGGATATAAACACTCTTTAATATCTTTTTATAAGAGAGTACACTTATTGAATGGATTAGATAAGATCATTATTGTGGAGTGGAGTGATAATATGAAGGAGTTATCTGTAAGAGAACCTCGTTATTCTTTGATAACGTTGATCTTGTTTTTTTCGGGATTAACCATTATGTCCAGCTTCTATGCCACGATCCCCTTAATCTCCGTCTTTTCAAAGGAGTTTTCGGTTCCTGAAGGGCAGGCTGTATGGACGAGCAGTTTGTTTACGCTTAGTTTCGCTATTGGCTGCTTAGTGTTTGGGCCATTATCAGATCGTATTGGCCGAAAAAAAGTCATGCTTGGGGGATTAGTTGCGTTAACAATTGTTACTATTATTTTAGGGTTTCAAAGTAATTTGTACTCCATTATTGTATTAAGAGGAATACAAGGCTTGACTGCGGCTACCTTCTCTCCCATAGTGCTTCCCTATGTGATGGAATTGTTCCCGCAAAATAAAAGAGTATTCGCCCTTAGCTGTATGAGCGCAGGTTTTCTTATGGCAGGAATTGTCGGACAGGTGTTCAGCAGCTTTATAAGTTCTCAGCTAGGCTGGCAATATGTATTCCTTATTTTGGCGGCGATCTATGTTATATTAACACTTCTCATGATATTTTTTATACCCAACCTCCCGGCGAATGGGGTTCGTATTGGGGAAACATTTAAACTAATAGGAAAGACACTAGGACAAAAGTCACTATGGTTTGCATTTGCTATCGCACTAGTCATGCTGCTTTCCTTTGTAGGCATGTACACGGCATTGGGGAAATTTTTAAGCAGCCCTCTTTTCGGGTTCTCGAATGAACAGATATTATATGTGCGATCCGTAGGGGCCATAGGAATGGCATTGTCTTTATTTGCGAGTACTCTGGTTAAGAAATTTAGCGTGATACCGGTACTCAGAAGCGCAATAATCTTATCTGCTGCCTCATTGATCCTCTTAGGATTTGGCGCAAACATGGTGTTTATGATTGTCATAAGCGTAGTGTTTGTATCCGGAATTGCGGTTGCTATCCCTTCGTTGGTTTCACTGGTCGGTGAACTTGGGGGAGCTGCAAGAGGTGCAGCGATTTCCATCTATACGGTTGTTGTGAATTTAGGCGCTACCATCGGACCTATCCTAGTCGTTCAGTTGCTCGGGACCGGCAATTATGTCCTTACTTTTTCCAGCTTGGCGGGCTGCTTGCTGTTGGGATTGCTGGCAACAATTTTTGTAAAACGTTACATCCCAGCGAGAAACTGAACTGCTTATCCAACTCAATCCGATAGTCTATCGAAAGTGGAAAAGTATTACCCTTTTGGGTTATAATTAGCCAAGGGGTGGATTTTAATGAATACTACGTATAATGAAAAGACACACACGTCGATTAAACAATTATTTAACAAGCTTTCACCAAAAGGTCCCGGTTGTGCGTATATTGCCAGTTTCGATAGCGGAGTAACTTATAAAGGCGCAGTTGGCTTGGCTTCAATAGAGGAAAGCCTGCCGATCACCACCACAACAATTTTTAATATTGCTTCAGTCTCCAAACAATTCACGGCATTTTCCATTTTACTCTTAGAGCAAGAAGGAAAATTGAGTCTGGATGATTCCATTTTAAAGTTTGTGCCTTCCTTAGGGGCATATGCTGAGCCTGTAACGTTGAGACATCTCATTCATCACACTAGTGGATTAGTTGATTATATGGAATTGGCTGAAGCGGCGAATATTAAAGATACGGATAAATTAACTGCGGAAGAATCGCTGGAACACCTTATTAACCATCAAGCAGCAAGTTTTCCGGTCGGAACAAAATTTGAGTATAGCAATACAGGCTATTTTTTATTATCGCAAGTCATAGAGAAAGCAAGCGGCAAGTCTCACCGTGAGTTTGCGAAGGAGCGTATTTTTGAACCTTTACATATGAACGACACAACAATTGTCGATTGCTATCCAACTACGATGTCCATTGCTAGCGGCTATTTGAAGAATGAGCAAGGTGCATATGAAATCTATGAAAGCCCTTGGGAACATACAGGGGATGGGGCAGTTCATACAACGGTTGAAGACTTGGTAAAATGGGGAGAAAATTTGACTACAGGTACCGTTGGCGGAAAAGAGCTTGTTCAAAGAATGAGCGAAACAGGTCCCAAAATTTCTCCAACAGGAGAGACGATTATAGACAATGAAGATTATGCTTTTGGACTGGAGCATACAGAAGATTTTGGTTGTCGATGCTTGAGACATTCAGGAGGCTGGGCGGGTTATAGGTCATACTTCATGCGGTTCCCGGAAGATCGTTTGTCTGTTGCAGTACTCAGTAACTGTGACGAATTTGATCCTGACGAGTATGCTCATAAAATAGCGAAAATTGTTTTAGAAAAAACGGAAGAATAGACAAGAGACTTCACTTCCTTGGTTGTTTTCGGGCTTGATCGCTTGAAAACTTCTCCAAGTCGGGGTGAAGTCCTTTTTTATGCAGCAAAATGCTCGTTTAAAAAAATGATTGACAACGATTAGAAATTCATGAATGATGGACATAGAAAATAAACCTGAAACAAACTAGCTAACGTGAAACCTTGGGTATTATTCCATGATTTTAAATCAGTATAAAACCAGATGAGCAATCGGAGGGCAATGCGATGATCCAACTATCAAACCTGGAAGAGCTGCTTGCGTATAGACCCTCTTCTAAGGATGACGGACAACTTGTTTATGTAAGCGGATACCATCAAGAGGGGGACGGGGGCGGCAAGCTTGTCCGCTGGATCGCTTGCAGCGCCAAAGACGACAACGGCGGGACGGTTCATGATCCTGGTCTCGGCGGCAGCGGCCGCTGGGAAACTGTACATAACGGAGAGGGAGATTTTCGGTGGTTCGGTATATTCGGCCCGGTCCAACATGCGGATGACGCGTTGGACGCGATGGTGAACGATTCTTCGATTCACCGGATCGAGGCGCATACGGATCTTAACTTTATCCGGCGTCATACCTACGACCGCAGCCATATCGAGCTTAATTTTTACGGACATACCGTCACTACCGAGGGCATCGAGTTAAATACGAAAAGCAATCCGTTTGGGGCGGTTATTTTTTTCCAAGGAAAGGCCACCGGCGTAACGCAAACCGTTACGCTATCTGCGGAGCTCCCGGAGCAGACCGATGTGCTGGAGGTGTTCGAATCGTCGGCCTTCGAGGTAGGGGATTGGTGGATCGCCAGGGTGAACAATAATCCGGAAGGCCGTGCGCAGCGCGAGTTGGATTATTTGCTTCAGATCACCGAAATTATTGACCGTACCCATGTTCGAGTGAACTACAAGCTCGGATGGGCGCTGGCTCCGGGGAGGGAGATCACTTATACGAAGATGAATCCTGTCTTCCGCAGCCATGTGCGCAATATGAACTTTATCGGCGTACCGGTGCCGGAGAATGGATCTACCACCGAGCAGCCATTCGATCACTGGGATAGGCTCGGCTCCCATCCGATTGCCTACGAATTCGCCGTCGAGTGCAACGTCGCCGATGTCAAGGCGGCGAAGGTGTTTTGGCCCGTCATTGAACGGCGATACTGTACCCACTACGTAACGGAGCGCTGCAGGTTAATCAACCCT
Organism: Paenibacillus tianmuensis; assembly: GCF_900100345.1. GTDB lineage: Bacteria > Bacillota > Bacilli > Paenibacillales > NBRC-103111 > Paenibacillus_G > Paenibacillus_G tianmuensis. The sequence goes on from NZ_FMTT01000003.1 coordinate 129,919, forward strand.
GAGGAAGTGATCTGGGGCGGCACCGGTTACCTGACGCAGCAGCTAAACGTTCTGTACGGACATGTCCGCGATTGCCATACGAGCAACGCGCGTCACTTGAACGATTTCACATGCGCCGCTTACTGCATGGTGGAGAACTGCCATGGCGATGGCGACGAGCACGGTTCGTTCGTTACCCATGGCCAATATGAGCATGATCTCACGTATATCGGCAACTCGGGGCTGCTTTCTTTTGCCAACAGCGGTACGACGTGGGGAGATAGCGCCAAACGGATTACGGTCAAAAAACACGTCGGCTCGCGAGTGGTTGCGCATAAGCGAATTACCGATTTGACGCTGGAGGATGTTCATGCGGTCTGGAAAGAAGGGCTGGTCGATTCCGGCACGATTTGGGCTAACGCGGACGGCTTGCAAATGAGGGGCTGCACCGCCGACACGATGCTTACGCTCTCGCAGAGCTCATCCCGCTCGAAGCGGGGCAATCTCGCGGACGGCTGCTCCTTTGGGATGACCAAGGATGCCGAAATAGCCCGGCGTCCCGGCGTCCCCCATGCAGGCTTTCGTCCGGTCATATCGGATTTTGTCATGCAAAATTGCAAAGTTCACAACGTGGACAATAACGTGATCGGAAGCATAAACCGTCTTGTGTTGATAAACACATGGTTTATAGGCGCTTCTCCGGAAGCAAGCCCGGTTCGTGTCGGGTGTGCCGAGGTCATCGTTCAGGGCGGCGGCTCCGTGAATAGCGGCATGGAGCTGACGGGCGTATTTGATCCTGCCGTGACGGGTACGCCGGACCAGTCCATTACGGTAGACAGCGGCACGTCGTTCCGTGGAACGAATGCGGGAAAGGCGTTTTTGAAGAGCAGCAATACAGAAGGAATCGTGACATGGGTCTTCGGCGATTGCAAGAGCTCGGCGCCGGATGCCGAGACGGCCCACTTTAGCATCCAAGGCGGCTGCAACAAATTAAGAGCGGTCGGCTCCCGGTTTTCGGGCGGCCGGTATGAAGTTGCGGCCGGATCGTTTGGCAGCGGCTCGTATTTGCTCATGACGGCCTGCATCGAGGAAGGCGTGAACCGCTCCTCTCTTCCGATGGAAAGCGATGTAGTGAAACACGAGGTGGGAATCATGATCCTATCCTAATCATTACGGGAGCCTGTCTTTCGGAAGACAGGCTTTCTTGAGAAGAAAGCGTAAGCGATTACAAAAATGATTGACAATATTAGAATTTGCTATTTATAATGAAGAAAACAAACTAGAAACAAATTAGTGGAATAATTTTGAAGTAATAAATGAAAAGATTTAATCAGAATTAAACCACAGGAAGGGGCCGGTGTTGTGAGAGCGGTAAAAGGTATAAACGGGACAGCGCAAGTATTGGAGCTTCCAAACCCGGAAGCGCTTCCTCAATTCGTCAAAGTGAGAACCGATTATTCCGTCGTGAGCGTAGGGACCGAACTGTTGATGATACGAAGTAACGAGGATGCGAATTTAGGTTATAGCGCTAGCGGCGTTGTCGTGGAAGTGGGGGAGGGAGTGACCCACGTCGTTCCCGGGCAACGGGTTGCGTGTTACGGGGTGCCGGCCCACCGGGAGTTTCTGCTCGTGCCGAAGCATCTGGTAGTGCCGGTGCCGGAAGGCGTCACGCAGCAGGAGGCGGCGTTTGTCGGTATCGGCGCGATTGCGGTTCATGCCCTGCGCCAAGCCGAGCTGAGATTCGGGGAAACGATAATTGTTGTGGGGTTAGGCATTTTAGGGCAGGCGATCGCCCAAATCGCGCATGCCGCGTGCTACAGGGTGATCGGTCTTGAGCTGATGGAGGAGCGGTGCCGCATGCTCGAAGCGATCGGAGCGATCGCCTGCCGCTCTCAAGAAGAGCTGCAAAGGGCCGTTAAATCCGACCCGTCCTGCAATGGCGCGGATGCTGTCATGCTTTGTGCGAGCAGCCGGAAGAACAGTATGGTGGATGATGCGATTAGCTGGCTTCGCGACCGTGGTCGCGTCGTGATTGTCGGGGATACGGGAACGGAATTCGATCGGGATCTGCTGTTTATGAAAGAAGCAAGCATACATATCTCACGCGCAGGCGGCCCAGGCCGCTATGAGGAAACTTACGAGCAGCAAGGGGTCGACTATCCGATCGGCTACGTGCGTTGGACGGAAGGTCGAAATATGGGCGAGTTTTTACGCTTGATAGCTGAGAAGCGGATTGACATGCAATCGCTCATCACCCACGAATGCGCGCTTGACGAATTGCCCGCGATGTACCGGAGCTGCTTGGAAAATCCGCAGGAATCGATGGGAATTGTCGTTCGCTATGACGGACCCGGCTCCGCTCAAGCAACGGATTCATTGGATAAAGGGTAAAGGAGGCGATGGCATATGCGAGCGGATGCTACCACGATTTCCAGCGAGCCTATCGTAAAAAAACGGAGTAATTCTAGTTTCTGGAAAACTTTTCTCCGCTACAAATGGCTGTATTTGCTTATGGTTCCGGGAATCGTCTATTACCTCGTTTATCATTATGTCCCGATGTTCGGGCTTGTGGTCGCGTTTAAGAAGTACAACCTGATGAAAGGGATGTGGGGAAGCGAGTGGGTTGGCTTCGACAATTTCCGGACGATCTTTACGTCGCCGGAATTTCCTTCCCTGCTGCGAAATACGATCCTGATCAGCGTGTACCGCATTTTGTTCAACATGGTTCCAGATGTGCTGCTGGCTCTTATGCTGAACGAGATTCGCGTCAACTGGTTTAAGCGCATCGTACAGACGATCACGTACGGCCCTCACTTCTTGTCATGGATTATCGTGTACGGCCTTGTGTTTTCGTTTTTTGCGCCCGGCGCGGGGTTGGTGACGACGTTTTTCCGCGATTTGGGCTGGGGCGAGCTGGATGTGCTTGCTAACTCGGAATATTTCCGTTCGCTGCTGGTGTCGACGGATATTTGGAAAAGCACCGGTTTTGGCGCCATCATCTATTTGGCCGCGCTGTCCTCGATCAACCACGAGCTGTACGAAGCGGCCGTCGTCGACGGCGCGGGCCGTTGGCGCCAGTTGTGGCACATTACGCTGCCGGGCATTCGCGAAGTGTTCATTTTGCTGCTGATCCTGCGGATCGGTCATATTATGGATGCCGGCTTCGAGCAGGTCTATATTTTTCTGAACGCCCGCGTGTATGATGTCGGCGACATTCTCGACACATGGATCTTCCGTCGCGGGATCGAACAAATGGAATTTAGCGTGCCGGCGGCTATGGGCGTGTTCAAATCGGTGATCGGTCTGGCGCTTGTGATCGGGGCCAACAAATTGGCCAAAAAAGTCGGTGGTTCCGGTATCTGGTAAAGGAGGCCTCATCATGCCATTCGCGCTCAAGAAAACCAAGTCAGACCGTATCGTAGACGCCGTGATTTTCGCGGTGCTTACCGTATTCTGTTTGGCAACGTTGTTTCCCATCATCTTTGTATTCGTCATGTCAATCACGCCCTATACAGAAGTGCTCAAGAACGGCGGCTTTGTCATTTTTCCGAAAACCGTCACGTTCGAAGCTTTCAAAACGATTTTTTCCAGCAACACCGTTCCGAAAGCGCTTCAAGTGACGGTCTTCATCACGGTCGTCGGCACGGTGTGCAATTTGGCGGTGACGACCATGCTGGCGTATCCGTTGTCCAAGAAGTTTTTGCCGGGGCGGAACGTCGTCCTGTTGGGTGTCGTGTTCACCATGCTGTTCTCCGGCGGCCTGATCCCCACCTATTTGACGGTCAAAGCGACCGGGCTGATGGATACGCTTTGGGCCCTTATCATACCGGGTCTCGTATCATCGTTTAATGTATTAATCATGAAAACCTTCTTCGAAGGGCTGCCGTACGAAATCGAGGAGGCGGCGAAGGTGGACGGCTGTAGTGACATTGGTACGCTGATCCGGATCGTGCTGCCGCTCTCGCTGCCGATTATGGCGACGCTCGGACTGTTTTATGGCGTGAATCACTGGAACGCGTATTTCGGAGGGGTCATGTATCTGAATGACCGCAGTCTTTATCCGCTGCAGGTCGTGCTTCGCAACATGATCGTATCGCCGGCCGTCAGCCAGGAGCTTGCCGTTCCTCAATCGGCGCTGAACGCGATGCCGCCGGAAACGATCAAGATGGCGACCGTCGTGGTGGCAATTGTGCCGGTTCTGATCGTGTACCCGTTCCTGCAAAAATATTTCGTCAAAGGCATGCTGCTGGGTGCTGTGAAAGGATAAGATCCGGAAAAAATAGGGAGGGTTTACTTTGAAAACGTTATCTAAAATGACTGCCGTACTATTGACTTCTTCGCTTGTGCTTGCCGCATGTACGGGCGCAAAAGAAGAGACTGCTTCGTCGGGAAGCACGGGTAAGTTGGACCTGAAATGGATGGTCATCGCGGACGCGAGCACCCAGCTTCCTTCGGCCGACAAAGATTTCGTGAAAAAGGCGATCGAAGAAAAGTTCAACGTTAATCTGAAAATGGTCTATTCGCCGATCGGTCAAGATTACACGAACAAGCTGAATACCATGATCGCATCCGGCGACATTCCAGACGTTTTCTTTGCGGAAGGCATATCGTCCAACAACTATATCCGCGACGGCGTCGCACGCGATTTGACTGGCATCGTTTCACCGGATAAAATGCCGAACTACTTCAAGTATTGGGTGAACGAGGCCAATCTGAAATCGTACCAGGTACAAGGCGCGTTCAAGCGCGCTCCCGTTCCGTACGAAACGAACTACTACCGGACGTTCTATATTCGGAAAGATTGGCTCGATAAGCTGGGCATGAGCATGCCGACGAACTACGATGAGCTGGTCGACGTTATGAAAGCGTTCACATTCAAAGATCCGGACGGCAACGGCAAGAACGATACTTACGGTTTTACAGCGGCGGGCAGCGGCACCAGCGTTCCGATGGACTTCCCGGAATACCTAAAAAACGGGCTGGTCGGCGACACGTACGTAGAAGGCGACCAGTTCGTTGATGTCCGCAGCGACATCCGCATGCAAAACGTGCTTGGCGATATCAAGAAGCTGCTGGATCTGAAAGTCGTCGATCCGGACTGGTTCTTGAATAAATACGGTCAGCATTTTGACAAAGCGGCGCAGGGCAAAGCCGGTATCGTGGTCGGTCAAGGCCGGGATCTCGCCTTCGACAACAATCCTGCCGGCCTCCAAATGAAATCGAAGCAAGCGGGTCAAACGACCGCCAACTGGCAGCCGTTCCATCCTTGGGAAAAAACCGGCACATGGGTCGAAACGATTCCGAACAATCCGTTCCTGATCAGCTCCAAATCTTCCGATGAGAAAGTGCAGCGCTCGGCCGAAATTCTCAACTGGCTCGCCGGCGAAGAAGGCTTTCTCCTGACGCGCTACGGTAAAGAAGGGGTGCACTACAAGCGCAACGCCAACAAGATCGAAATCATTCAGGACGCTTATCAAAAGGACATTACGGACAACAACAACTTTATTGAAGTATACGGCTGGTTCACGCCTCGTAAGCCGGAAGTGTTCGGACTTGACGTCGTCGACCCGAAAGTCACCGAGCGCGACAAAAAAATCGTTGAGAAAATCAACTCGTACAAATTGCTTCCGTCCGTCGGCACCGCTCTCACGGTCAAGGAAGGCATGGACCTGAGCGCCATGCGCAAGCGTATGAACGAGCAGCATGTTCAAATCGTGTTTAAAGAAAAGGATGCTTCCAACTGGCCGCAATACCGCCAAGAAATATTGACGAAATTCGGCGGTAAAGCGATTTTCGACAACTATGCCGAGCTTGCTTCTGCAGCAAAGGGCAAGACGATCAAGTTCAAATCGGAAAACTGATACCCAGCGAAAAGGAGCTGTTGAACGATGTTCTTCTCAGACAACAAGACGGGAAAGCTGAATGCACCGAACGCAACCAGCGAGGAGAATGGAACGATCGGCATGAACGGTAAGGCGAACGAAGCGATCAGCAGACGAAAAGTACTGAAAACCTTAGGAATCGGAGGGGCGATATTGGCCGGCAGCGCCTTCGGCGGTTCGCGGTTTGCCTCGGCAGAAAGTCTGCAATCCAGCGGCAAGGGGGAGCGTCAAGTGATGTGGGTCGCCAGCGTGGAGGAACTGACGTCCCTCCCGCCCGGCCAGCTCAAGGACGGTCTGCATGTGTTCGTTGGCGGCTACTTCATGAGCGGCGACGGGGGAGGCAAGCTTGTTCGCTATATGGCCGGCAGCGCCAAAGCCGATAACGGCGGCACGGTACACAAGCCGGTAAAAGGCCAAGGCTGCTTTGAAGTCGTGCATGACGGGGTAGGGGATTTTCGCTGGTTCGGCATTTTCGATGCGAAGACGAATGCGGACGGGGCGCTGGATGCGTTGGTCAACGATCTGTCGATCCGCCGTGTCGAAGCGTACTCGGATCTGAACTTCGTGAAGCGCCATGTATTTCACCGCAGCGATATCGAGATTGATTTTCAGGGACATACCGTAACGACCGAGGGCATCGAGCTGAACACGGTAGACAATCCGTTCGGCGCCGTTATGTTTTTCCAGGGGATCAAAACCGACATGGTCCACACGGTGACGCTGACCGAAGAGCTGCCGGAGTACTCGGATATTTTCGAGGTTGCCGATTCGTCCATCTTTGTGGTGAACAGCTGGTGGCATGCTCAGATCAAGAACAATCCGGGCGGGAGCGCGCAGCGTGAGCTCGATTACCTGATCCAGGTAACGGAAATTCTTGACGCCACCCATGTCCGGTTCAATTATAAGCTCGGCTGGCCGCTTGCGAAGGGGCGTCAGTTGACCTACCGAAAGATGAACCCGGTTTTTCGCTGCCGCGTGCGGAATATGAGCTTTACCGGCATACCGGTGCCGCCTAACGGCACAAGCTCCAGACCGTTCCCGACCTGGGACCAGATCGGATCGAATCCGGTTGCGTACGAATTCGCGGTCGAATGCGATGCATCGGGCATCAAGGCGACCAAAGTGTTCTGGCCGGTCGTCATGCGGAGATACAACACTCATTATGTAACGGAACGCTGCCAGCTGATGAACCCGGAAGAACGCGACTGGGGCGGCACCGGCTACTTGACGCAGCAGATCAACGTGCTGTACGGTCACGTCAAGGATTGCAATACGAGCAATGCCCGTCACTTGAACGACTTTACGTGCGCAGCCTACTGCATGGTCGAGAACTGCCATGGAGACGGCGACGAGTACGGCCCGTTCGTCACGCACGGTCAATTCGAGCACGATCTGACGTATATCGGCAACTCCGGTTTGTTATCGTTCGCGAACAGCGGCTCGACTTGGGGCGACAGCGCCAAGCGGGTGACCGTCAAGAAGCATATCGCTTCGCGGATCGTCGCGCACAAGCGGATCACCGACCTGACGCTTGAAGATTGCCATGCGGTCGTAACGTATACGAAGCCCGGTGTGAAAATGGCGAATTCAGGCTCGTTCTGGGTCAACATGGATGGCCTGCAGATGAGAGGCTGCACAGCGCAAGAGATGATAACGATTTCGAAGGGCTCCTCCCGGGGCAAAAGGAAAAATATGATCGACAGCTGTTCCTTCGGTATGCTGAAGGGATATGAAGTCGCCCGTCCGATCCGCACGGGAACGACCCAAGTCGGCTACACGCCGTGTAATGGGGAATTGACGATTCTCAACAGCGAGTTTTACAACGTCGAGGACGTCAACCTGGGGAGTATCGATAAGCTGACGCTCATCAATACGTGGTTCAAGGGTTTGCCTCAGGCCGGAGGCACGGTCAAGATCGGCTCGCGTGAAATCGTCATGCAGGGGGGCGGGCTTGTAGATTGCTGCTTATTGTTCACCGGCGCATGGGACAAGATTGGCGATGTCAACAATGCGAAGAATAAACCCGACCAGTCGATCACGATCGACGGCGGCGCCGTATTCGGCGGAACGAACGGCGAGAAGGCGTTCCTGAAGAGCGTCGATCCGGCGAACGTCATCACGTGGAGCTTTGGAAACTACAGGAGCGCCGCTGCGGACGCGAACACGGCACATTTCCACATCCAAGGCGGAACGAACAAACTGAAGGCCGTCGGCTCTCATTTCGCGGGCGGCAAGTATGAAGCGGCGGGCGGCGCTTTCGGTAGCGGAGGGTACTTCTTCATGACATCGTGCTTGGAAGAGAAGGTCAACCGGACAGCGCTGCCGGCGGAAAACGATACGGTGAAACACAGCGCCGGTAACTTTTTGATGGCTTAATCTTGACGGGATTCACGGTATAGCGGTAATCGTTATGCCGTGAATCCTTCGTACGTTGACATGGAATAGTGGAACATTGCTATAATAACAACTAGTAGAGCGGATATAGGATTACTCCCTATGTTCTGTTTTTTACTGTGTATCGGATGGAAATGAGGTCTTAGAATGGAAGAAAGGACAAGTCACAAAACGTCCCGCGAGCGGCTGAGTGAACTCGTCAGTACACTGCGGGAAGACATATTGACAGGGAAGCGGCCGGTAGGAGACTATTTGCCCTCGGAAAAATCTTTCGCCGCGCAATTCCAGTTGAGCAATCAATCGGTGCGAAAAGGGCTGGAAGTTCTAGTTTCAGAGGGGCTGATCGAAAAAATACCGCGCGTCGGAACTAAGGTTGTTGGTCCTCAGAACGGAGCCTTCGTCACCGTGAAGCTGGGTTTTCACAGCTCCGTCACCGGAGAAGCGGGTATTCATCAGTTGCTGTCCATCTTTCAGAAGGAAAACCCGCATATTCGGGTACAAGCCGTGCCTACATCCGGCACCAACTATATCAGTGAGTACTTGTCCGGCGGCATCCTCGATGTGGTCATGATGAACTTTATGAATTTTCAGGAATGTGTGGAGAACGGGGCCGAAGGATTGCTGGAACCGATGGAACGCAATCCGGAGTTGTATTCCTTCCTGTCGGACGCGTTTCAAGTGAACGGCCGCCAGCTCGTGCAGCCGTTTATTTTTTCTCCGCTCATTCTTTGCTATAACCGGGAGCATTTTCGAGAGGCCAATTTATCCGAGCCGGACAGCAGCTGGCAGTGGAACGATCTGATCGAATATTCGTCGCGGCTCGCGATTCCGGGCGAACGGTTCGGCTTTCACTGCGACTTGTATTCGTCGAACCGCTGGCCTCTTCTGCTGCTGCAAACCGGAGGGAAGTTCGAACGTTATGAAGGCGGCCGCCTTAAGCTTGCCGGTACGCCGATGATGGACGCGCTCCGCTACTGCGGAGAGATGAAGCATAGTATTCCCTCTTTATCGGAAGGAGTTAGGACCGGCGAATCGGAGCTGCTTCTGGCCAAGGGGAAAGCGTCGATGACCATGACCAGTTATTTTTATTTGAATTATTTGCTGGGCGAGCGGGTATCCTTTGACATTGCGCCCGTACCGCATAGGGGCACACCGATGACGATGCTGTTGAACATTGGGCTTGCGATTAATCGCCAGTCGCACGTCAAGGCTGCCGCCGCAAAGCTGGTGGAATTTTTGACCGGTTACCATGCCCAGCTTTTCGTTCGGCAGAACACGTACAGTCTTCCAGCCAGAAAATCGGCCGCCGAGTGGGTAGGGGAAGAAAAACGGTATCTTCCGTCGAGATTTTCGCTATTTCGTGAAACGATTCCCGGCTTTCGGTATTTTACGGATCTCGCGATCAGCGCAGGGGAGTTGTCCATCATCAACCAGGAACTTAAGCCGTATTGGGCCGGTTTGGAAACCGAGGAGGCACTGTGCTCCCTAATCGAAGACCGCCTGGAGGTCGGGTCCTTGTCGTGAGTGGGGGTTGTCCGCAATCCGGGCATTCACGCAACAACAAAAACGGAGTCACGCAGGTTTGCGGACTCCGTTTTCTAATTTTCGGAATAGTACAGTGAGCCGGGGTTCCCCATAATAAGGGAAGCCGATACGGCTCTTTTTCTTTTTGGGGCAGCAGGTCAACCAACGGATTGACATTCAACCAGGCGCAGGATAAAATGAAGTTGCGATTTAGTAATTTAGTAAATTAGTAAATAAGTAATTTAGTAAATGAAAAGAGGGACATCACATGAAAATACCGACTACGTTAAAGCATAAGCCCGTTGTCGTTTCCGAAAATTATGAGCAGGTTGACGGCCGGTTCGCCCGCAATACGGATGCCAAAGGTCTTTCCTTGGGATTGGCTCAATGGAATGACAGGGGGAAAATCGATATTTCGGCCAAGGTATGGCGATACACGGGAGAGAAATGGTCCCGGCAATCGGAGGAGATGCCTCTTCACCGTGTTCTTGATTTGTCCATTCTGATTTGCCGGACGATGGCTCATTTTCGCGAAGCTTACCGATATGAGCATTTGTATGATCCGCAGGAGCCGGTCATCGACCGGGTCGGTCTGCAAGGGGATGCCATGACCGTGGCCATCTGTACGGACAACGAAAGAATCAATGAAGATATCAAGCTGTTCAATCAGGCTTTGAGCGATGACGACGAGCTGATTGGGGAACGGCTGCGCACGTTATCCGGAATTTTGAAGGATATGGGGTATTAAGACGGCTTTTGGCAGATTGGAAGCGGCCAAGCTGGTTCGAATGATCGCCCGGTACTTATGATTTTTATGATCAGCCAGTTGTAAAGGGAGAGAAAAAACATGGATAAGAGCAAGCGCAAGGAGCTGCTGGAGGAATTTAAGCAGATTAAGACTTACATGGGTGTCATCCAAATTACAAACAAAGGCAACGGTAAAATCTACGTGGACAGTTTTTCGAATCTGAAAAACAAATGGATGACCATCAAGATGCAGCTGGATATGGGGAGATTCGCCAATTTAGAGCTGCAAAAGGATTGGAAGGAGCTCGGGGCCGAAGCCTTCACCTATGAAGTGCTGGAGGAAAAGAAAACGGACGATGTGACGGATATGAAGTGGGAGCTCAAAATGATGGAAAAACCGTGGCTGGAGAAATTGAAGCCCTATGGGGACAAAGGATATAACAAGCCGCCAAGGCAGGGATAGATCATTAGAGACACGAGTGGTGAATCCACTTCCTGTCGCTGCACCGCCCCGCAGAGCCAGGTTGAATCAAGGAAGGTGAATCCGGGCACTTTGCGGGGGATTCGGGCATGCAGGAAATTTTAACTGGAACATAAATTTTTTTTATAAATTCGGAGGAAATAGAAAGCGAGTATCGAATCCTAAATAATGGAGAAATATTCATTAAATAGGAGGGTATTTATGAGCGAGAAGGCCGAAGTCCGTCAAATTAGCTCCTTAGCTGAGGGAGATGAGGAACAAAAGCCGAATTTTATGCAAGCTATACAAGAAGAGATAAGTCTTTCTTTCCCCAGCGATAAGTTCAGGTATTTAATTAGTGAACTATCCGTTCAACAAAAACGAGCGATAGCCCATTTCTTACATTTCCCCATCGTTTTCTCCAAGTACAAAAAATTTCCCGATGCTCTTTTTCATAAATTACTCCTCCAACTACAAAAACAGTATCTCATCTCCGATCGAGAACGACTTTATTGGGTTATCATATTTACAGTGTTAGATGTGTTGAAAAACGAATCTCCTGGCACCCTGGAAACATTTCTGGCTGCGAAAGAGGATAACATCTTAAAATTTGGGCAATGGCATGTTTATTGGGCTCTCCGGTTTCATCCCGGCCGCGCGACAGGAAGAACATCTTGGGAAGAGGCCATAAGAGAGTTTGAAGAAGGATTAAAAGGAAAGGCTCAGGAAGCGAAGAGCCCACCAGATGCCCGTTCAAGCGACGAAAAGCTTACGGTTATTGAGCAAAAGCTGAGGAACGAGCTTGCCTTACGCCAGACAAGGGAAAAGGAAGTAGAGCAGCTGCGCAAGGAGCTTGGAATTCAAACAAAAAAGTTGGAAAAAATAGAAAGCGAAAAGAAGCAATTCGCGGCGCAATTAACGATTGTGAAAGAACAAGCGGCGAAGCAAAAAGCGGAAGCGGAAGCCTTTCGGGATCAGCTGGAAGGTCGGCTGTGTCGTCTGAATAAGGAAAAAAACGAACTGCAAGATCTGGTGAAAGAAGCTGAATTGAAAGTCGAGAAAATGAAAGCCAATGTGGTAAAAGTGGAACATGAATTGGAAAAATGGAAACAGCGGCATGAGATGAAGGGACAGACTAACACGTACGATCTGATCGTGCTTCTTTCAAATTCCTTGTTACCGGAGTCAGACAAACTTTTTCAGGAGCTTCGGCACGGAAATCCGGAGAACGCGCCTGCTCTTCGAGCTCAAATAAGGAAAATTTTTGACTTGATTGATTTTTTGGAGCAGTTTCAGCATGGAAATGGGCAAGCGCAATCTAATGATCATGTACAGCTAAGCGACCATTCGTTTGAATCAGATCCAAGCGTACCAGAGGTGAGCGGGCAATCTTGTGTCGGTACGTTCTATCGTCGCGATCATGGCGGTTACGTCGTGCTGGAGGACGGAAAAACGTTTAACGTGACGGAATCGATCGTCCATCAACACGGGCTTGAGCATGAAGCCGAAGTAAAATGTTCGCCAGGCAAGCAACAAAACGGAACGACACTATATGATATCGAGCTATTGCTTCAAGGAGATGATACCTATGCTCCGGTCCGTCAATTTGTTGGATATATCGAGCTCGGAGATCATTTTACTTGGTACTGTGTAGACATGAACGATTCTCAAAACCGATACCCATTGCATCAACGAGATATTGAAATCCAACGGCCGAACGACGGAGATCCATGTCTATTCAATATTGCTAACGAAGGGCATTTTGCCCGATTATCTCGCTTATACCGAAAAACAAAACAGTCTGCAGCCGAGCAAGAAATAAAAACGCAAAAGCCATCTTTACTAAGGGGGCAAGTTAAGAAGACAAAGCCTGATCCTTTCTTAGAAAGCTGTAAAATTGTTATTGTCGGCGGTCTGCGGAAATGGTTCGAGGGGGTTGTAGCTGAGACCGGCGCAATACTCATACATGATAGCGGCGATGCCCCGGAGCGAATTCACGCGGATTTAAGCAAAGCCGATGCCTTATTTTTTTTACTGACGGCCACATCGCACCGAGCTACCTGGAGCTGTGTTGAAATTGCAAAGCAAAGACAAATTCCGCATTTTGTCATTCAAGGATCTAAGTCGAATTTGCGCATGCTTCTATGGGAAAATCGAGAATTAATTAAACGCAAAAATATGATTTTAGACATCTAGCTATATTAACCCGGTATTCTGTTTTTTACGAGGTGTGGTATTAAGCGGCAATCCATTTGTGTAGAGGGGACGCATTCTTTAGAGAGTGTGTCCTATACCTATACCTGCCGAGAAAAAAGAAGTGAGCGGTGGAAAATCGCATTGACTTTTTGTTGCTACATTCATATACTTGTTATGGACACAAAAAGTGGGGTGAAGCGATGTCGTCTAAAAAGATAGGGCGTCCTCCATCTGAAAATCCCAAAAGCGAATTGATTCGAGTACGTGCCGATCAAGCTATTTTGAGTATGCTTGATGCTTGCACCGAGAAGCTGAATACGACCCGTTCGGATGTTATTCGTAAAGGGATTAAGAAGGTGTATGACGATCTCCAAAAATAAAGAAGGAAGCAGCGCGTCCTGAGAAGACCATCGCTACTTCCTATCCCGCAATCGCTTGAATAAGCAGACTGCATAAATATCCTACCATATGCAGGAATCTCATTCAAGCGATGTGATGACAATTATCCGGAATAACCCGTCAATTTCAAATTGGCGGGTTTTAGCGTTCTGGATAATATAGGATGTGATTTGAAAAGCTTTTCATATATTTCGCCGCTAATGCGGGAAAAACCTACGGCTTCTCATAGAAGCAAAAAAACCACTTTACAACGACCACGATCACATTAATAATAGAGTGGAGTGGTTCGATATGCTGGAATTTATGCTTTGATCGATTTTGAAAAGCTTTTCAAATTAATTTACGTCCGGGAGTGATAAGCGGTGACATGGACATTGACGAACAATGAACTGACCCCCAAAGCTTTGCTGAATTTGGAAAGCTTATTTTCTTTAGGCAACGGGTATCTTGGCGTTCGCGGCAACTTTGAAGAAGGGTACCGTCCGGAGATGGTCTCGATCCGGGGCATGTACCAGAACGCGTTTCATGATGTGATCGACATCCCTTACGGAGAAAAGCTTTACGCGTTCCCAGGGACCCAGCAAAAGCTGCTCAATATTATCGACGCGCAAACGATCAAGATCTATTTGGGCGACGACGAGGAAGAGTTTTCTTTATTTGCCGGGGAAGCGGTGGCCTACGAGCGGCGTCTGCACCTTGACCGCGGCTACACCGAAAGAACTGTGCACTGGCGCTCTCCGGGCGGCAAAGAAGTAAAGCTCCACTTCCGGCGCGTCGTTTCCATGACTGTCAGAGAATTGTTCGCTGTCGACCTGCGGATCGAACCGGTCAATTTCACCGGGCGGGTCAAAGTAGTGTCGACCGTCAACGGAGACGTGTCCAACTTTGCCGATCCGAACGATCCCCGGGTCGCCTCCGGTCATTCCAAACGTCTGCAAGTGGAAGAAGCCGGGGAAAAGCAAGGCTATGTCTACGCCGTGGACCGCACGCTGGCGTCCGGCTTGAAAACCGCTTGCGTCAGCAGTCATACGGTATCCGGCGCAGTCGAAGTCAAGAGCGCTAACGGCGAAACCGTGCTGACGTTTAATTTGACCGAACCGGTTCAGGTGACGAAATGGAACGTGTATACGGATACTTTGCGCCACCAGGGGAATCTTGTCGAACAGGCCATCAGCATTCATGAACAGCTCGGCGGGCTGACATTTGAAGACGTGTTGGACACCCAACAAGCGTACTTGGATGACTTTTGGGCAAACGCCGATATCCATATCGAAGGAGATAGCCGTTTGCAGGAAGGCATCCGCTTTAACCTCTATCATTTGCTCCAATCGGTCGGCCGGGACGAACACAGCAATATTTCGGCCAAGGGCTTGTCCGGGGAGGGCTACGAAGGCCATTACTTCTGGGATACGGAAATTTACATGTTCCCGGTCTTTCTGATGACGAAGCCGGAGATTGCCCGCCAGCTGCTGATTTACCGTTATTCGACCTTGGATCAGGCGCAGGCCCGGGCGAAAGAAATGGGGCATAAGCAAGGAGCCTTGTTTCCTTGGCGCACGATTTCCGGTACGGAGTGCTCGTCGTTCTTCCCGTCGGGCACGGCGCAGTATCATATTAGCGGGGATATCGCCTACAGCTACATTCAGTATTATCTCGGCACGCAGGACGACGAATTCATGAAAACGTACGGCGCCGAATTGCTGTTTGAAACGGCGCGTCTCTGGCTGGATATGGGCCACTATCTAAACGGCGAATTCCGGATCGACAACGTGACCGGCCCCGACGAATATACGTGCGTTGTCAATAACAATTACTATACCAACGTGATGGCCAAGCATAATCTGAAGTGGGCGGCCAAGGCTTACCGGTTGCTGGCTGACATTGCTCCAGAGGTTTTAGACCGGTTGTGCGCGCGGCTGAATATGACGAAGCAGGAAGCGGAAGCATGGCAAAAAGCGGCGGAATGTATGTATCTGCCGTACGATCCGACACTGAATATTAACCCACAGGACGATACATTCTTACAAAAAGCGGTTTGGGATTTTGAAAATACGCCGGAAGAGAACTACCCGCTGCTGCTGCACTATCATCCGTTGACGCTCTACCGTTACCAGGTGTGCAAGCAAGCGGATACGGTGCTCGCTCACTTCCTGTTGGAGGACGAACAGGAGCTGGAGACGATCCGCAACTCTTATACCTATTACGAAAAGATCACGACCCACGATTCGTCGCTGTCTTCCTGCATCTTCAGCATTATGGCCTCCAAGCTGGGGTACGATGCCAAAGCTTACGATTATTTTATCGAAACGGCCCGTCTGGATCTCGACAACACACACGGCAATACCAAAGACGGCCTGCATATGGCGAACATGGGCGGCACCTGGATGTCGATCGTTTACGGGTTTGCCGGTCTCCGCATGAAAGAGAGCGGGCTGTCGCTGGCGCCGGCGATTCCGGGGCAGTGGGACCGGTATTCGTTCCGTCTTCAATACCGCGGACGCAAGCTCGCCGTGGATATCGACCGTCAGAGCGTCCGGCTTACGCTCGAAGCAGGCGAAGTGCTGACGCTCAAGCTGTACGGGGACGAAGTAACGCTGCAGCACAATCGGCTGTTGGAACAAGCCTTGAAAGCAAACTAACCGACCGGCCTAAGCCTGGCATTTGAAAGGGGAAGCAGACATGAACACACCAGTGCAAGCGGTCATTTTCGATCTGGACGGCGTCATTACGGACACGGCCGAATACCATTACGAGGCGTGGAAGGCGCTGGCTGAGGAGTTGTCAATCCCGTTTACGCGCGAATTCAACGAGGAGCTGAAAGGGATCTCCCGGATGGAATCGCTGGAAAAAATTCTCGTTCTCGGCGGCAAAGCGCACGATTTTACCGAGGAACAAAAAAACGCGCTGGCGGACAAAAAGAACGAGCATTATTTGACCTTGATTCAAAATATTAGTCCTGCGGACGTATTACCGGGCATTAACGAATTTATTGCCGAAATTCAAGCCCAAGGGCTCAAGATTGGACTGGCGTCGGCCAGCAAAAACGCGTTTGCGGTTCTGGAGTCGCTCGGCCTCAAGGACAAGTTTCACGCGATTGTCGATGCCAAGACGGTGCTGCGCGGCAAGCCGGACCCCGAAATCTTTTTGAAAGCCGCTCATCTGCTGGAAGTGGAGCCCGGCGCTTGCATTGGCGTGGAAGACGCGGCGGCGGGAGTAGAGGCGATTAAAGGAGCGGGTATGTTCGCGGTAGCGATTGGCGCGAAGGAGCTGTTCGCCCATGCCGATCTGGTGTATGAAAGCACGGCCGAGCTTTCCTTGGAAGCCATATTGCCGCAAGTTCGAGTTCGATAAACAGACAGTCGCCGAATAAACCTCCGGAGCCGCTGTGAAGGTGGAACCGGGGGTTTATTGTTGAGTGTCTTTCGGGTGATTTGACGAAGGATGGCAAATCATTTACAATGAAACAGAAATGAAAACCTTTTCAAATCTATTCCCCTGAATCGGGAGATAAACAATATCATGGCTACGATAAAAGATGTTGCAAAACTGGCGGGGGTGTCCATCAGCACCATTTCGCGGGTGTTGAATGCGCCGGACAAAGTCTCGAAGGAAAAAAGGGAGCGGGTTCTCCGCGCGATCGACCAATTGAAATATCACCCCAATGCTCTGGCAAGAGGCCTGATCCATAAAAAGACGAAAACATTGGGTATTCTGATACCTGATATTTCCAATTATTATTATGCCGAAATGTTCCGAGGCATGGAGGATGCGGCGCAGGAATTCGGGCATAACATTATCATTTGCAACACCGATAAGGACAAGCAGCGGATGATCTCGGCGCTTCGGAGCATGAAGGAAAAGCAAATCGACGGCTTCGTGTTCACCAGCGAGCCGGTCTATCCCGATTACTACGACATCTTCTATCAACTCGGTTTACCGGTCGTGTTGGCTTCCACGCAAAGCTTGGAGTACGCCATTCCTTCCGTCAAAATCGACGACGAGCAGGCGGGCTTCGATGCGGGGCAATATTTGATCGATTGCGGGCACCGGCGGATCGCCATGATTAGCGGGCCGCACCTGGACCCGATCGCCGGCATGTCCCGTCTGCAGGGCTTCATGCGAGCGATGAGAACAAACGAGCTTGAGTTCGATTCCGCCCGGTATGTGGAGTTCGGGAACTACCGTTATGACGACGGCTATGCGGCAATGGAGAGACTGTGGAACAAAAATTCGGAGCTGACCGCCGTATTCGCGGCAAGTGACGAGATGGCGCTGGGGGCGATTTATTTTCTCTATCGAAGTGGCATCCGGGTGCCCGATGAGGTGTCCGTCCTTGGGCTGGACAACACGAGAATCGCCAATATGTCGCTGCCGCGGTTGACGACCGTCGCCCAGCCGATTTACGAGATCGGCTACAAGGCCGTCCGAACGCTTCAGGAAGTGCTGGATGGAGCGGGTCCGCCCACACTCAGAACGTATCTTCCGCATCGAATCGTCGTCCGGGATACAGTAAAAAATGTAAGCGGCGAAATTTTCTAAAAAATTTAGGTTGCAAATTCATGCGGTTGGTTTTAATATCATTTTATACAAGTGGATAAACAGGGCAACGGTGCCATGGCTGCAGAAGTGTACAATTACGCTTCTGTTCCAAGGCATTTTTTTGTTTCCGGAAAGATTGGGATCAAAAATAGGAGGGCGGGAGATAAGCATGAGGCTGGTCGAACCAAAGAGAACGGCAAGACCACCGGACAGCGCCAAAATACCCAAAATGGTCACTTTGATTTTAGCGGCCGCATTCGTAAGCTTTTCGGCAGGCTGCAGCCCATCGACCACTCTTCGATTGGGACTTACCTCCGCATTCAACGACGTCGAAGAAACCTTGTTAACGTATCAGCTTACGAACTTGCAGTTTAAAATGACGCCGAAACAATTTGTAAGCGCAATCAAAATGAATATTCCGAAGGATAATTAGCCCTGAAGGGAGAATTGATGATGGAAAATCATGAATTGAAAAAAACGTTAAAGCCGATTCATCTTTGGGCAATCGCGGTCGGGATGGTCATCTCCGGTCAATATTTCGGGTGGAACTACGGGTTTGAGCAAGGCGGAATTATGGGCCTTGCGATCGCTTCGCTGCTCGTCATCGTATTTTTTACCTGTTTTATATTCAGCTATTCCGAGCTGTCCACGTCCATTCCTAACGCCGGCGGGCCTTCGGCTTATGCGGCAAGGGCGATGGGGCCGTTCGGCGGCTTTATTGCCGGAATTGCGTGTCTGTTGGAGTTTGTGTTTGCGCCGCCGGCCATTGCGGTTTCGACGGGGGCGTACGTTCACTTCCTGATTCCGGCGGTTCAACCGGTCTATGTGACCATCGGCGTGTTCGTATTTTTTATTTTGATTAACCTGGTGGGCATGAAAGGAGCCGCGTTGATCGAGCTGGGCGCGACGATCGCCGCGCTGATCGGACTTGCGATTTTTTACGCAGCGGGACTGCCACATGTGAAGATGGAGAATTTGGTGAACGCGAATTCGTTTATCGGTGGAGGCGGCGGCGTCATGGCAGCCATCCCGTTTGCGATCTGGTTCTTCCTCGCGATCGAAGGCGGCGCGATGGCGGCTGAAGAAGTCAAGAATCCGAAGCGGGACATTCCGCGCGGCTTTATCTCCGGTATTTTAACGCTGACTACAGCTACGCTGTTGACGTTGTTCGTGACAGCCGGTCTTGGAGGAGGTATCGGAAAACCGGCAGATTATCCGCTTCCTCAGGCCCTTGGAAGCGTTTACGGCGAAGGCAGCCTGCTTGCCATGAGTGTGGCGATTATCGGATTGTTCGGCCTGATTGCCAGCCTGCACGGCATTATTATCGGCTATTCCCGGCAGACGTACGCGCTGGCTCGCGCCGGTTACTTCCCGAAGTTCCTGGCCCGGCTCAATTCCAAAAGCGTACCGGTATGGGGGCTCATCGTACCGGGCGTGATCGGCGTGATCTGCGCCGGCTCGGCGGCTTTTGCCAACGCCTTGATCCTGCTTGCGGTTTTCGGCGCCGTCGTTATGTATTGTCTTAGCATGATTTCCTTGTTCATTCTGCGCGTGAAGGAACCGAATATGGAGCGGCCTTTTAAAGTGGCCTTTCCTGTCATTCCGGCCATCGCGCTGATTCTGGGGCTGCTGTTCCTTTATTGCGTGATCCGCTACAGCCTCATGACGACCTCGCTTCCGCTGTTCGGCATGAGTGTTCCCCTCTGGGGCGTCGTTGTCGTCATTTTTGCGGTAGCCGTGCTTTATTACCTGGTCCGCGTAAAGCCAACCAATGCTCCCGCGGGGGAAAGCACTGTGCTGGATTAGAACTCGATAGGCTGGCGGTTCCGGTCGAGCGGCAGCTTCACCAATATGAGGCTGCCGCTTCGGTTCAATCGTCGGTCCGTTTGCGCAGCATATGACGAAGGAGCTGCTTCAAGTCCTGATCGCTTTGCTCCGTCTTCGGATAATCAAGCTCGTAGGAAAATATCATTTTGACCAACATAAACGCGGTAAGCGGCAGCGGAACCTGGGCATAGTACCCTTGCCGCTGCCCTTCCCGGATCAAGCTGCCGATCAATTGAACGGCGGCTTCTTCCGATTGGGCGAAGCACCTTTCAATCTCCGCGAGCCGAAATTCCTTGTACTCCTCAAACAAGGTGGAAACGAAAGGGTCCTGATGCACCTCCGCGCTTAAATAGCGAAGAATGTTTCGCAGACGCACCCAAATATCGCTTTCTTGTTGGAGCTCGGTGAAAGCCTTCGACCGCATCTGGTGGACATGGGAAGGCAAGAGCGCTGTAGGGAGCGAAACGGAGGCTCGCGCGATTCTGGATTATTTGGTGAAGGTGAACTGCTGGCTCAAGGAATATGGCGTCAAGCTGGAGCTTGGGGCGTGAAGCGCGGGAGGCCGTGCATACGATTCCGGCCGGACTGGATATTCTATACATGTTGAAAACAAAACGACCGACAAGCGAGGGAACCCGATGGCGGAATTCAAAGCCTCCGACAAAGAAAAGCAGACGAAAGAAAGCGGCATGGAATCATTTAGCGAAATAAACGAATTCGAGCATAACCGGAATCCGGTTGCCTCCGCGCAGAAGCAAATGGCATCGCAGGAAACGGCCGGCGTCTTGGAACAGGAATAGTATCTTCCAAACCTCCCATTTCAATTGCAGTATAAGTACAGGCCTTTGGTTCAATATGACAATAGATGTCATGTACGGCACGTATACTTGATCTAGGAAGGTGCGGTACCCAAGGTAGATTGGAACGAGGAGGATACAGGATGGAAGGAACCATTGTCATTCAAGGCGCCTATGAAAATAATCTGAAGCACGTCTCGCTGAGTATTCCGAAGAACAAGCTCGTCGTCTTGACCGGATTGTCCGGCTCGGGAAAATCGACGCTGGCGATGGACATTTTGCAGAAGGAATGCCAGAGGCAATACATGGAATCGATGGGCATGGTCACGGATGCGATCGACAAGCCGAAGGTGGAATCGATCACCGGTCTTTCCCCGTCGATTGGGGTCGGCCAGCAGATCGCCAACCGGAACCCAAGGTCCACACTGGGGACGATAACGGAGATTTATACGTATTTACGGGTTTTGTACGCCCGGCTCGGGGAGCGCCCTTGTCCGTCATGCGGCGCCACGATAAGACCCTCATTCGAACCGGCCGGGGAAGAAGCGGTCCCCGGAGCGAGGCTACTGGAGGAGAACCATGGTTCGGGAACGGACCGCTGCCCCCAATGCCGGTGCGCGGTCCCCAAGCTGAAAATGGCCCACTTCTCCTTCAACAAGCCGGAAGGCGCCTGTGAAGCGTGCGCCGGGATGGGAATCGTTACAAGCTTGGAGACAGGCTTGGTTTTCGATGAAGAACGGAGTTTTCGCGGCGGCTGCGTCACCTTTTGGGACGGAATGTTCATCGACTATTATTCGGACGTGCTTCAGACTGCGGCGAAGCATTACGGGTTCACGTTTGACCCGGACGCTCCTATGAAGGACTACAGTCCGGTTCAGCGGGATTTGCTGCTTCACGGCGTCGAGAGCGAGCCGTTTGCCGGACGTTTTCCCGGAATCAAGGCGCCCAAGTCGGTCGGAAAAGGCCGGTTCGAGGGTGCACTGACCTATCTGAACCGGCGGCACCGGGAGCAGCCCGGAGATACCGCACAGTCGAGGAAGCTGGCGAGCTATTTCACCCGCCGCCCTTGTCCCGCTTGCGAAGGAACGCGCCTGAGAAGCGAGAGCCGCCTGGTCACGATAAGCGGACAATCGATTGCCGAAATTTCGTCATGGCCGCTTCACCGCTTGATGGCGTGGCTGGAAGAGATGCGGCCTGCCCTCTCCGAAGCGGGACAACAGGTGCTGGACCCGATCATCCACGATATCGCGGAGCGCATGAGGCGGGTTGCAAAGGTCGGTTTGGGGTATCTGTCGCTCGACAGGCAGGCCAATACGCTGTCCGGCGGCGAAGCGCAGCGTCTCCGGCTGGCCTCGCTGTTAGGCTCGGGTCTTACCGGGGTCTTGTACGTCCTGGACGAGCCCACGGCAGGGCTGCATCCGAGGAATACGGCTTCGCTCATCGGCGTGTTGCAACAGCTGCGTGACTTGGGAAATACCGTGCTTGTGATTGAGCATGACGTCGATGTGATGGAAGCAGCCGATTATATCATTGATATGGGGCCGGGTGCAGGCCGTCAAGGGGGAATGGTCGTCGGCACCGGAACGCTGGAAGCGTTAATGTCGAATCCGGGCTCGGTGACGGGACAATTCCTGAAAAACGTTCATGAACGGCCCTTATCCTCCGGGCGAAGACCCGGTAACGGAGCTTTCTTGACCGTCCGGGACGCGTATACGCGAAACTTGAAAAACATCACGGTCGAGCTTCCTTTAGGCACGCTAATTGCCATTACCGGCGTCTCTGGTTCCGGAAAATCGACGTTGTTATTCGATCTGATCGACCCGGCCGGCCGACAGTATGTTCAGGGGCGCGTGGAAAGCGGTTTGGAATGCGGAAGCATCGACGGGTTCGGGCATATCGACAAATGGATTACGGTCGATCAAGCGCCCATCGGACGTATCCAGCGCTCCAACATCGCCACCTATACCGACGTATTTACGCTGATCCGCAATCTGTTCTCCGGGCTGCCGGAGGCCAAACGGAGAAAGCTGTCGTCGAAGCATTTTTCGTTCAACGTTCCCGGGGGGAGATGCGAGAAATGCCAGGGGCTGGGCGTGCTGCTGCTGGATATGCATTTTTTGCCGGATGTGGAGGCCGTGTGCCCGGACTGCGGCGGAAGACGGTTTAAGGACGACATTTTGAGCGTCACATACGAGGGCAAGAACATCTCCGAGCTTCTGGATATGACGGTGCAGGAAAGCTTGCATTTCTTCGGCGGGCATCGCGAGCTGGCAGAAAAGCTGGCGCTGCTGTGCGAAGTGGGGCTCGGTTATTTGCAGCTGGGCCAACCGGCGACTACGCTGTCCGGAGGTGAGGCCCAGCGCCTCAAGCTGGCCAAGGAATTAAGCAAAAAAACAAAAGGGCATACCCTGTACCTGCTGGACGAGCCGACGACGGGACTGCATCCTTCCGATGTGCGACAGCTTCTGATCTTGCTGAATAAACTGGTAGATGCAGGAAATACGGTCATTGTTATCGAGCATCATCTCGACCTGATCCGCGAGGCGGATTGGATCGTCGATCTGGGACCGGACGGGGGAGAGGCGGGCGGTTATCTTGTCGCGCAGGGCACGCCGGAGCATGTCGCGCAAGCGAACGGATCTTACACCGCAGCCTTTTTGAGGAACGCGCTGAGCGGATAAAAGCGAGGTTGTCCGCCGCTTGACTGCCGCAGGTCTGACGAAATCGGCGCGTAAAAAAACCTGCATGACCTAGCAACAGCGGCGGGAGCGCTCGTTTGTGCATGACGAGTCGGAGTTACTTATCGAAGTACCTCCGTTTGAATGATAAAGCTTGAGAAATCAAGCTTTTTTTGTTTTAAAGGAAGAACGCAGCTTTTGGCGGGCGATAGCCATTGGATCATGAGAAATGGTATACTCAAAGGCGACGTATTTTCTACCCATGAATGGCCGTGAGATTTTCAGGCAAAGGAATGAATAATCATTGGCGCCTTTAAACGATAAGCAATTGCTTCAGAGAAAAAAGCAGGTGGAACGATGCAGCACGATATTCAAATTCTGATTGCCGATGACGATCGGGAAATTCGCGAGCTGGTGAAAACGTATTTGGAAAGAGAAACTTATCGGATTGATGCGGCGGCAGACGGGGAAGAAGCTCTCCGACTGTTCGAAGCGCACCGCTATAACCTGATCTTGCTCGATTTGATGATGCCCAAGGTCGACGGCATCGAGGTATGCCGGAGACTTCGCATGAAGACGAATGTCCCGATTCTCATGCTCACGGCCAAGGATCAGGAAATCGATAAAGTATTGGGGCTGAGCATCGGGGCGGACGACTATATTACGAAGCCTTTCAGCATCCATGAGCTGGTTGCCCGGATTAAAGCTCATCTGCGGCGTTTCCTGGTCTTAGGCAGCGAAAGCGGCTCACAGCGGGAGACGGTGCTGAGCTTCAAGAACATGACGATTCATTTGCAAAAGTATACGGTCACAAGAGCTGGGGAAGAGATCACTCTAACGGGCAAAGAGTTCGAGCTGCTGAAGTTTTTGGCTTCGCACCCCGAGCAGGTATTTACGAAGACGCAGCTGTTCCGGCAAGTATGGGACAGCGATTATTTGGAAGACGACAATACCGTGATGGTCCATATCCGCAAGCTCCGGATGAAAATCGAGGAGGACCCGTCCGATCCGAAATGGATTCAGACCGTATGGGGAATCGGGTACAAATTTGCAGGTGACAAAGATGAAGCATGACAAAGGCGCCTTTCTCCTGATTGTGCAGTTCATCGTCTTGTCCGCGCTGTTCATCCTGGATTGGAATTACCAGCCCCAAGGCATCGTCCGAGGGGCTTTATTCGCTGGGCTGTTTGCCGTGACGGTCATCCATCTGTTCGTCCGGTATCGTTTCATGGCGAGGCTGAAGGCTATGGTAGCTGCGCTGAGGCGCACCACGCAAGGGAATACGAATACCCGCCTGCTTGCCAATGACGACCGTCACTTGGACGAGGCGATCTTTTCGATCAACGAATTGATCGAGCAGTTGGCTAAGGTTCACGTCCGCACGATCCGCTCGGAGGCCGCGAGAAAAAGTCTGCTGTCCAACATCTCCCACGATATTCGGACTCCTCTCACGTCGATCATCGGCTATGCGGATGCGTTGAAGGATGACATCGCGGCTTCCACCGAGGAGAAGGAGCGGTATCTGGATATTTTGTCCGGGAAGGCCGTCGCCTTGAAAGAGCTGATCGACGAAATCTTCGAGCTGGCCAAGCTGGATGCGGACGAAATACTATTGAAGCCGGAAACGCTGGATTTTGCAGAAATTGTCCGGGAATCGGTGATCGGATTCTTGCCCGAGCTGAAAAAATATGCAATCGAGTTAAAAGTCAACATTCCGGAAGAAGCCTGCTTCATTGAGGCCGATCGGGTAAGCCTGCTTCGGATCGTCAGCAATCTGATCAAAAATGCCGTCGAGCATGGAAAAGACGGTAAAGTATTGGGCATCGAGCTGATGGAAGCCACAGGCAAGTACCGGCTGCTGGTGTGGGATCGGGGGAGCGGGATTTCGCCGGACGATTTGCCCCGCGTGTTCGAACGAATGTACCGCACGGACCGGGCCAGGAATCCTTCCGCTCAAGGGAGCGGGTTAGGTCTGGCCATCGCGAAGGTGCTCGCCGAGAAGCATTCGGGAACCTTGTGGGCCGAAAGCGAGCCCGGCGTGAAAACGACCTTCGGCTTCTCGATCCCGAAGCGAGGCGCTGCGAGCCGAGATTAAGAAACAATTAAGAACTGGTTAAGAGGCATTTAAAATCGCCTGCTTATCATGAAATTACGATCTGATGAAAGCAGGAGGGATCACGATTTGAGTGCGGTTATCAAAACGACGCAGTTAACCAAGATATACGGGACGCAAAAAGCGGTGGATAACCTTGACATGAATGTGCGTCAAGGGCAGATTTACGGTTTTCTCGGCCAGAACGGCGCGGGCAAAACGACTACCATCCGCATGCTGCTCGGTTTAATCAAGCCGACGCATGGAGAAATCGAGATTTTCGGTGAAACTTTGTTCAAGCACCAGAAAGAGATATTAAGAAGAATCGGGTCGATTGTCGAGTTTTCCGGATTTTACGAGAATTTGACGGCCCGCGAGAATTTGCTGATCAACGCCAAGCTGATGGGCGTGCATAAAAGAAACACTATGGACGAAGCTTTGGAAATCGTCGGTCTGCACCAGGAAACGAAAAAGCTGGTCGGCAGCTATTCCTTGGGGATGAAGCAGCGGCTTGGAATCGCCAGAGCCATTCTCCACCATCCCGAGCTGTTAATTTTGGACGAGCCTACCAATGGTCTGGACCCGGTGGGGATTAAGGAAATCCGCAGACTGATCAAGTCTCTCGCCGAGGAACGGAAAATAACGATTCTCGTTTCCAGCCATATTTTGTCCGAAGTCGAGCAGTTGGCCGATCAGATCGGGGTCGTGCATCAAGGGAAGCTGCTGGAGGAGATATCCTTCGAAGAGCTTCGCAAGCGGAACCGCAAATACCTTGAGTTTCAAGTTTCCGACGACAATAAAGCGGCGATGCTGCTGGAGAAGCACTTCGGCATTACGGATTATGAGGTTCATGGCGAACGGGTGATCCGGGTATACAGTCATATCGGCGAGCAGGGCAAGCTCAACCGGATGCTGGTGGAGCATGGGATAGAAGTCACAAAAATGACAATGAGTGTAGACAGATTGGAAGATTACTTTATAAAATTGATAGGGGGCGGGACGATTGGTTAACTTGCTCTATACGGAACTGATCAAACTGAAGCGGGCCAAGATGTTTATGGTCAGCGTGCTCGGAGCCGTGTCGGCCCCTGTCATGATCTTTCTCGCTTTGCTGAATATGAAAAGCAAGAAGCCCGGGACTCCGATTGAGTTCGACGTTGCTTTTACGAACACGAATATGTACGTGATTCTGCTCGTGGGAACTCTGCTCTACGGAGTCATTACGGCGTATCTGTTTCATCGGGAATATGCGGAAGACACCTTGAAAAACTTGTTGACCATCCCGGTATCCCGAGTTAGTCTGATCGTAAGCAAGCTGATTTTGCTGTTCCTGTGGATTATGGTGCTGACGCTCATCATGTGGTCGTTGACGCTGATCCTGGGGCTTATCGGACAGTTTGAAGGCTTGATTGCGACTCTGGTGCTCCAATCCTTGAAACAATTCGTCGTGGGAGGCGTGCTTCTGTTTCTCCTGTGCATGCCGACGATGTTGATCACCTTTTTGTTCAAAAATTTCGTTCCCACCATCATCTTTACGGCTTCGGTCACGATGGCCAACGTGGTGCTTTCCGAATCGGAATACAAGGCTTTATTTCCTTGGTCCGCCTCGTACGTGATCGCAAACGAAGCTTTCGTTCCCGAATATCCACCGGCTTTTTCTTACGCCGCGATTATAGCAGCCTCGATCATCGGACTTGCGGCAACGATTATCTACTTCAAGAAGGTAGATATTCATTGATATAGAAACACAGACGAGAAAATAGGAGTGTGGAGCTGTTGAATTTGTGGGAATTGTTTGTTGCATTTATTCTGGGACTCGTGGAGGGCCTTACCGAGTTCGCGCCGGTTTCTTCGACCGGTCACATGATTATCGTTGACGATTTCTTGTTCCAGTCCAAGAACATCTTTTCCCCGAGCGTAGCGAATACGTTCAAGGTCGTGATCCAATTGGGTTCGATTCTGGCCGTCGTCGTTCTGATGTGGGACCGGTTCATGAATTTGCTCGGACTTAAAAAATTGCCGGGGCAAACGCCTTCCGGCCCGCGCTTGAATCTACTGCAGGTTTTCGTCGGTTTAGTTCCCGCCGGCATTCTCGGGGTACTGTTCAATAAAAAAATCGATGAATATTTGTTCTCTACCAAGACAGTCATCGTTGGTCTGGTGCTCGGAGCTGTGCTCATGCTCGCGGCCGATTGGTTCCGGCCCCGCCGCCCGAAGACGGAGACGGCCGACCAGATTACATACAAGCAGGCGTTTTTCATGGGATTGTTTCAATGCTTGGCGCTGTGGCCGGGCTTTTCCCGCTCCGGATCGACCATCTCCGGCGGGGTCCTGCTTGGGATGAGCCATCGCGCGGCTGCGGATTTCACCTTCATTATGGCGGTGCCGATTATGGCCGGGGCAAGCTTCCTGTCGCTTTTGAAGAGCTGGGACTCGATCACGGCCGACGCCATTCCGTTTTTCGTAGTCGGATTTATCAGCGCCTTCGTCTTCGCGCTTCTGTCGATCCGTTTCTTCCTGAAGCTGATCAACCGCATCAAGCTCGCGCCGTTTGCGATCTACCGCCTGGTGCTCGCGGCTGTTATTTATTTTGTTTTTCTGTAAACGAGAGTTGCTGGAGGGTGTTTCAAAAGTAACATTGGCACACCCTCAGCAACAAAATAAGATGACATTCGGAAGAAACCAAGGAGCTACCATGCGAACGAGGTGATTTGTGGGAATCAAAGTTGATCCACGCTATATTGAATGTACAAAGAAACCGTCTCCTTTTATAATGGTTGGTCACTCTTCCATTTTACAAAGGAACGGTTTCGGCTCAAAACCGAAATCAGTTCTTGACGAATTAAGCTGAGGCTAAAAAATGGAAAAACATCTGCTAATCCTGTAATGTTGTAAGTCCGACCAAACAACAAAAAGGAATAAACAGATGCAAACCCAGTATATCAATGAAATGCTCAACTTGCCAGAGCTAAAGATAAACCAAATTCTATCCATCAATGCCGATGAACTTCACATAGAAGCTGTACCACTGGGCGACAAACAATGCTGCCCCTGCTGCGGATCGGATCAAGCTGTCATTCGCAAGGGAAGCAATAACATGCGGACCGTCCGGCATCTGTCCGTGTTTGAGAAGAAAACCTATTTGCACGTACCGTCCACTCGCCTGTTATGTACGCGCTGCAAAGCTGGGTTTGTATGGATGTACGAATTTGTCGGACCGAAGCAGCGCTACAGCAGACTTTTCCGGTCCCATACCGCCGAACAAACATTCGGTTCTACAGCAGTGCATAGCGCCCGCATGCAGCAAGCGCCAGTCAGCACCGTGCAACGCATTCATAACGAGGTGGTTCCGGTTGAGTACGAGCGGATCTGTGAGCAAGTGTGGGAAGAAGCCAAAGAAACGACTGATCTGGTTTTAGGTGTCGATGACTTTGCAATCAAGAAAGGTCATGCGTATAACACCGGTATTCACAACCTCAAAGGCGAGACGATGCTGGACCTGCTGCCGGGTCGAAAGCTGGAAGAACTACGGTCGTATGCCCAAAAGCACCCCGATTTCCTTTTGCTTAACCCGAAAGCCGTGGTCTTGGATTTGGCCCGAGCTTACCATACTTGGATCAGCGAGTGTTTTCCGAATGCAATTCGCATCGCGGACCGTTTTCACGTTCACGGTTATGTGATTGAAAGTGTACAGGAAGTTCGTAAAACGGTCCAACACACCCTGTCATCACGGGCTAAGGCGCATCTGAAAGCCAATCATCGCTTGTTGAACCCACCAGCCGAGTCGCTAGGCGAAGAAAGTAAAAAACGGTTGGAAACGCTGCAGAACTACTCTCCTCTGCTTCGAAGCGTGTGGGAGTGGAAAGAAGCATTCACGACCTGGTATGACTGCTCGCCGGACTTGGCCATTGCCAGACTGGGATTTGAACGTTGGTGTGAGCAAGGTGATCGAATCGACCACGCCGCGGTTCGAAGCGCCCTCAAGACGATGCGCAATTGGAAAGAGGAGATCGTGAACTACCATCATTGCCGCTGGACAAACGCAACGGTAGAAGGTCGACACAATCGTATAAAAGCTTTTCAGCGCCGCCATTACTTCACACGAAATCGCAGTCGCTATAAAGCTGGCATTCTCATCGATTGTAACCGCCATCGGATGTTGGGCTAGCAGTCAAGCACTGATTTTGAGGTTGAGCCACGGTTTCTTTTGTTTTTGTTTGGATGCTAACCAGGTAATTTGTAATCAAGGTCGGACTCATATGAGCTAATTTTCCAACCGTCTATACCTTTTGTGAGTATTAGGTAATCAGTGTTGACATGCTGTTCGTTATTCCGACGGCTTGTCACAGATACCACTGCTTTTTTCTCCGTAGCAGAAGTTCTCCGAATTTCTTTTATCTGAAAGCTGGTTACCTCGCCGTACCAATGCCTTACGCTAATCACCATTTGTGGATTGTGATTTGACATAAGATCCGCTATCGACCCGTAATCTTTCGTTCTGAAAGCACTGTAAAAAGAATTTAAGAGATCCTTTTGTACGATGTTATGATCTGCGTAAGGATTCACATAGTAATACTTGTAGAAGATAAGTCCCGCGAGAACCAAAAGCGCAGCAAGACTGATGTAATAACGTTTTTTCAATCGCACCAAACCCCTCCCTACCAAGGCAAGGCGACATACCGCCTATTATTTGGAAATTGTTAAGCTGGTTACGGGTAAAAGTCTTAGTTCCGACAACCATTGTTAAGGTCTGTTTAATCAACTAAAACATGCTATGAACAGCAGATTACGGCTTTTTCCAGATGGGATTCCAGGACAAAGACGTTACCTAATTTATCCATATGATAAGAAATATGGCTTTGCTGCAAGCGATTCGTAAGAGCCGTCGTTAGTACATAGCCCCCTTTATGAAACAAAATACCATATTAATGGATGAGATACAATGATATTACAATAATCTGCCCTGTTCCTGAACGGATAGCAATCCTTCGTGATCCGGCTCATAGCTTCCCGAGATGAAACGGAGTAGGGTAAACGTATCCGAGGGGGGACATAGCAGTGGAAAATAACGGTAACGACTACGGAATTCGAATCGATTCGTATCGGGCGGGGGACGACTATGTGTTTCTGATAACCGGGGGAGAAGCGCATGTGGGCGCGGTTGCTTGCGCTTACTGGCACGAAGGAGGAGTCCGATCGGAGACGATATCGGTACCCGGGCACCGGGAAGGGGAGCTGGTCAAGGAACTGGCCGAAAACGCAGCATCGAAGCTGCGCCATCGTGCCGCCGTGATTATGGGAATCCATATCGATCACGCGACGAAGCAAGATATTGCACAAATTATCGCTCTCGTACATGCGAAGATGAGGGCCGCTCTCGAAAGCTATATCCATGAAAACGGAGCCGCACAGTTGAAGCTGTGACGGCTCTGTTAATCAATCCGCCTTGGATAAATTAAAACGCTTTGCTGCTATAAAGCAAAGCTGCTTTAAATCATGCGCTTGTATTTCATGCTTGTTTCGTTATAAAATGCATCTTAATTAAATCAACTAAATTCTGACAAGCAATGAAGGAGAGAGTAAGCGAAGAATGCTTCTTACCAGGGACGGTGTGCCGGCGACTGAGAGCACCCGAAGAAGCACTGCGCTGAAGTTCACTCCGGAGCTGGTGCCTGATGAGCGGCCTGAATCGATAAGGCTTCTTGGTAGGGTTACCCGTAAGGTCCTGCGTTAAAGGATGGAAAGTGAGAAGAGCACTCCGGTTCGTTTTGCGAAGGGAGCGCGCTTCTAATAAGGGTGGTACCACGGCTCCTCGTCCCTTGCGACGGAGGGTCTTTTTTATGTTCCAACAAAAAACAATTCAAGGAGCGGATGAAAAATGAACCAACCAAGTTTAGAACCTTTACGCCAAAAATTGGACGAAACGAACCGCCAGCTTCTGGAGCTGTTGTCGGAACGCGCCAAGATTGCCCAGGAAATTGGGAACATCAAGGAGAAGCAGGGCATTCCGAAATTCGACCCTGTACGGGAGAAGCAGATGCTGACGGAGCTGGTGGCCAGCAATAAAGGGCCTTTCACCGACGATACGATTCGTCACCTGTTCAAGCAAATTTTCCAGGCTTCGCTGGATCTTCAGGTAACCGATCACAAAAAGCAGCTTCTGGTCAGCCGGAAGAAGCAAAAGGAAGATACCGTCGTTACGTTGGGAGACGATGTGAAGGTCGGCGGAGGAAGTCCCGTTCTGATTGCAGGACCCTGCTCGGTAGAAAGCTATGATCAGACGCGGACGGTAGCCGCGGCGCTGAAGCAGGCGGGGATTACCGTGCTCCGCGGAGGAGCGTTTAAGCCGAGAACTTCCCCTTACGATTTTCAGGGGCTGGGCATCGAGGGGCTAAAAATTTTGAAGGAAGTCGGCGATGAATTCGGTCTGAAAACGATCAGCGAGATCGTAGATCCCGCTCATGTGGAATTGGCATGCGAGTATATCGATGTCATTCAGATCGGCGCCCGCAATATGCAAAACTTCGAGCTGTTGAAAGCGGCGGGCGAGGTGCGTAAGCCGATTCTGTTGAAGCGCGGTCTTGCGGCGACGATCGACGAATTCCTTCATGCGGCCGAGTATATATTGGCCCGCGGCAACACGCAGGTCATGCTCATCGAACGCGGTATTCGCACGTACGAAAAGGCGACCCGCAATACGCTCGATATTTCCGCCGTGCCGATTCTGAAGCAAGAAAGCCATCTGCCGGTGCTTGTCGACGTCACGCACTCGACAGGACGCAAAGACATTCTTGTCCCATGCGCTAAAGCGGCTTTAGCCGCCGGTGCCGACGGAGTCATGGTCGAAGTGCATCCGGACCCGTCCACGGCATTGTCCGATGCTGCCCAGCAGCTCAATATCGAGGAGTTCGGGAATTTTTATGCTCAAGTGCGGGATTCCGGTCTTCTTGGATAGATGATTTCGGTTGGCAAAGCAAAACCGTCTGGAAATTTCCAGACGGTTTTTTCCTATCCTTATTCGGGTCGTAACCTTACAATCTTTTGCCATTTCATTTTCAGCTAATATTAAGGCCAGGGTCATAATTATTTCATATTAACCTCCCATACTTGGTTCTTGTAAGCAAGTTGAAGAGGAGGAATGGTCCATGGGGTAGCGGAGCAAAACAAAAAAGAACAGTTGAACATCATTTATATCGTTAGGGCATTAGCCATTCTTGGCGTCATTTTTGTTCATGTCACATCGATTCCAATCGGAGAAATAGTAGATAAAAGCTCTCGTATGTTTTTTTACTTTAATTTTTTGAACGTCTTTAACAAGTTTGGTACACCAACTTTTATTTTTCTTAGCGCCCTTGTGCTTTTTTACAGCTATTTCGATCGGCCTTTAAACGGGAAATTAATCGCACGATTTTATCAACGACGGTTCTTATACATTTTGACGCCTTATCTTATTTTCTCGGCTTTGTATTATGTCATCCAAATTTATTACTCGTTCGGAGAAACGTGGGAACAATTTTACGAGCACGCTTCCTTCGCCGACTTTATTACGATGGCTCTTTACGGCAAAGCGTTTTACCATCTGTATTTTGTATTTATCAGCGCGCAGCTATACACTTTGTTCCCGGTTCTTCTGTGGGTTCTGCAGCGCAAGCCTCGGCTAACCAAGCATTTGATCTGGATCGGCTTTGTTCTGCAGTGGTCCTTCGTCCTTTACAACCATTTCAGCCTACATTACGAAGATAAAGGCCAGCTTGCCATCAGCTATATTTCGTATTACTTTATGGGAGCCTTCTGTGGGATTTACTATCCTGTGTTCAAAGACTGGATTATCGTGACGTGGAGCAAGCTGTTCTCTGCCAAAGCACTGCTCTGGATTCCACTCTGGACCGTATGGATCGCTTCCAGCTTCGGGGATGTGAATTTATGGTACCAGACCCGAGTGAATGATTTCAGTGCCAATTCTTTGCTATACGAGTGCTACTGGTTTTTCCATACGTTCACATCGCCATTGATCCTGCTGCAACTATCTTATTTTTTGTACCGTACCTTGAATACGAAAATTATCAATACGATCATTCATCTTGGCGTCGCTTCTTTTGGCGTATACATCATCCATGCCGCCGTTCTCTTCTACTATTTCCGTCTCCCGGTAAACTATGCGCCTGTTACCTATTATTTGCACATCGCATCAGGCTATGCCGTCACGCTTCTATTCTCGTGGGGCATTGTCGGGTTGGCGCAAAAGTATGTGAAAAGCTCATGGATGCTTTTCGGCTCCAGACCCAAAGTGCCACCTTATCGGGAATCCGGCAAAATCGCAGCCGGACATAAGGCGGCTTGATGAATTGGCGTTCGTTGGGAAATCGTTTAGCCCGGACAGGCCTTGCTCATCTTGGCGGCAGAAGCAAAAAAACCGGCGTCCGCCAAGGCGGATACCGGTTTTATAGAAACAGTTGAATGTTAATCGTTTTTGTGTTAAAATGACGGGTAGCGGTCGAAGCAATGTGATATTTATCACTAATATCCATTTTTATACTATCATATCTTTACGGCTTTGTCAAGAATTAATA
Source organism: Paenibacillus tianmuensis (assembly GCF_900100345.1). Taxonomy (GTDB): domain Bacteria; phylum Bacillota; class Bacilli; order Paenibacillales; family NBRC-103111; genus Paenibacillus_G; species Paenibacillus_G tianmuensis. The sequence continues at coordinate 164,003 of NZ_FMTT01000003.1, forward strand.
AAGAGTGGGTTCGGAGAAGAGGGGGCAGCATATGGCGAACGATCAGCATAAGGAAGCGGAGACAGAGCTTACGATTGATCGGGTGAAACAGCAACTCATCGCGCAGGGCAAAGAGCAAGCTTCGCTCGCTTACAAAGAAATTACGGAGAAACTCGCTCCATTCGATCCCGATCCGGAACAAATCACCGAGTTCGTCGAGCAGCTTAGCGAGCTTGGCATCGAGGTGGGCGGCGAATCGGACGGGGAGCCTGTGTTCGGACCGGATCATGAGGAACACGACTTGCTGCATGACGATCTGTCGCTCCCGCCGGGGATCAAGATCAATGACCCGGTGCGTATGTATCTGAAGGAGATCGGACGGGTGCCGCTGCTTTCGGGGGAAGATGAAATCGAGCTGGCGGAACGGATTCAGCAGGGGGACGAAGAAGCGAAGCGCAGACTGGCCGAGGCGAACCTCCGTCTGGTGGTCAGTATCGCGAGACGCTATGTCGGCCGAGGCATGCTGTTCCTTGATTTGATACAGGAAGGCAATATGGGTTTAATCAAAGCGGTAGAAAAGTTCGACCATACCAAGGGCTTCAAATTCAGTACGTATGCCACATGGTGGATTCGTCAGGCAATTACGCGTGCGATTGCCGATCAGGCGAGAACGATCCGGATACCGGTACATATGGTGGAAACGATCAACAAGCTCGTACGCGTGTCCAGACAGCTGCTGCAGGAGCTTGGCCGGGAAGCTTCCCCGGAAGAAATCGCGAAGGAAATGGACTTGACGCCCGATAAGGTGCGGGAAATTATGAAGATCGCACAGGAGCCTGTGTCGCTCGAAACGCCGATTGGCGAGGAAAACGATTCGAACTTGGGCGACTTTATCGAAGACCAGGAGGCGCTTGCGCCGGCGGACGCGGCAGCTTACGAGCTGTTGAAGGAGCAGCTTGAAGATGTGCTCGACACGCTTACGGAGCGTGAGGAGAACGTGCTGCGTCTTCGTTTCGGTCTTGATGACGGGCGAACGCGAACGCTGGAAGAAGTGGGCAAGGTATTCGGTGTGACCCGGGAGCGCATTCGGCAGATCGAAGCCAAGGCGCTGCGGAAGCTCAGACATCCGAGCCGCAGCAAGCGGCTGAAAGATTTTATGGATTGAACTTTATTAATGCAGTGAACGCAGGAAGTCGTGCTCTTGGAGTGCGGCTTTTTCTTGTCAACTAGTTAAAGTTAAAAATTTTCTCATTGATTTCTAATAATAGCTTCTTACAGCAGGCGGGGCGCGGAAAAAAAGATTTGCTGGAAAATCATGTACTTTTTATTTGTGTTATGGTGGTTTTGAGGTACTTACCCAATTCGCCAAACCAAGGAGGAAGTCATGATAAACACGAAGAAAAGCCGGATCGCGAAAGCTATACTTGGAATAACGATGAGCCTGTCGGTCGCCGTCACAGGAAATATGCTTGCAGCGCCGCAATCGGCTCAAGCGGCTACCGTATCTAAAGCATCGGTTGCAGATAAAATCATAGCTACTGGGAAGCGTTATTTAGGAGTCCCCTATAAGTTCGGGGCGCCTGCGGGAAGAACGAATGTATTTGATTGCTCTTCATTTACTCAATATGTGTTCAAGAAGAACGGAATCAATCTTCCCCGTTCCTCCAGACAACAAGCTACGGTTGGCACTAAGGTTGCCAAGAGTCAACTGAAGCCGGGCGATCTGGTATTCTCGGACACGAATCGAGATGGAAAAATCAACCATGTGAGCATTTATATTGGGAACGGCAAGCTGCTCCATACGTATCGGGTCGGCGTCGGCGTTACCATTTCCAACTTTAAAGGCAGCGCATGGGACAAAACTTTCGTTACCGCTCGTCGCGTTATCCGCTAAGACAGGGACGGCTTGCCGGTAGTATGCAAGCGACTGTCGAATAAGCTTCTACAGGAAAATCCTTGAGAAATCAAGGGTTTTCTTGCTTTAAGCGGAAATGATAGAAGTATTGTCTCCAGAAGCGGATACCGTCATACAAGCGGCCCGGAGATAGTCGCTCCCGTCCGTAAGCAGCTCGCCGGTCGCTGTGCAAATGCTTGTGTTTGCTTTTATTTGTGGTAGACTACTTGCATGGAAATGCGGCGGTGTCCGGCATTTCACGGAGAGGAGGGGGCGGGATTGTTCGCAGAGCAAAGACATCAAGCGATTATTCAAAAAATAAACCGCGAGAAGTCGATCAAAGCGTCGGACCTGATGGAACTGTTCGGCGTATCGTTCGAAACGGTCCGGCGCGATCTGGAGCATCTGGAGAAGGCGGGGTACTTGAAGCGTGTCCATGGCGGCGCGATCCTGAAGGAGTGGGATTACCGCGAAGAGATTCCGATGACGGTCCGGGAAAAGGTCCATTTGAACGGGAAAAACGAGCTGTCCGAAATTGCCGCGCGGTATGTGACAGAAGGGCAGTCCATCGCTCTGGACGTAAGCACGACCAATACCCAATTTGTCAAAACGCTGAAAAAAAAGATCGAACGGTTGACGGTCATTACAAATTCGCTGCCCATTGCAAACGAGCTGGTTCATATGCCGGGGTACACGATCATTTTGATCGGGGGCGTGATCCGCAACGAGGAGCAGGGCATGATCGGGGATTTGGCCGAGGAGTTCGCTTCCCGGTTCCATGCCGATTTGTTTTTTATGAGCATGAGCGGCGTCACGCTGACCGAAGGCGTTACAGACTATGGTCTCGGCGAAGTGCAGATGAAGAAAATTATGCTGAAGAACGCCAAACGGACGATCGCGCTGGCCGACAGCAGCAAGTTCGAGGCGGTTTCGCTGATCAAAGTGTGCGGCTGCGCGGAGATCGAACGGTTCGTGACCGATTCGAACATCGATCCGGCCATCGTGGACAAATATAACAAGCATGGCATCGAGATCGTTTATAAATAGCGGGAACCGTCCCGCCGGCTACAAAACATACGCAGTAAGTCTGGAGTCCCGGAGCTTGTCCGGGACTTTTTGCTTTGGATACGGCGGTCTTCGTTTATGCAAAGAATAATAAGTTGTTGTATATATGTGTGTATATGTGTTATTATGTTGGAAAAATTGAAATCTTAGGAGGTGCATGAACATTGTACTTTCATTGCTGCTTGTGATCGGATCGGGCATGACGCATGCGGTGTGGAATTTGTTCGCCAAGCAAAGCGAAGACAAAAGCGCGTTTCTGTGGGCGATCTTCATGCCTACGACGATCGCGCTCATCCCGTACCTTGTTCTTGAGCTTATCCAGACGGGAATTCCGGCCGAAGCCTACATTTTCATCATCGCATCCTTGCTGGCGCAAAGCGTTTACGCCCTGCTGCTGTCCCATACCTACACGCTGGGAGACTTGTCGCAGGTGTACCCGATGATGCGGGGAACGTCCACGCTGCTCATTCCGGCGACGGGAGTCCTCTTCTTGGGGGAATCGCTTCCGCTCTGGGGGTGGCTGGGGATCGGGTGCATGCTCTTGGGCTTTGCCGTCATGAGCGGACGGAAGCAGGGAGCGGAACGCGCGCCTGCGGTCCGGAAGCCTCTCCTCTTCGCGTTGTCGGTCGGACTCTGCATTACCTGCTACACGCTGATTGACAAGCAAAATTTGCAGTATTTGTCGCCGTTGTCGCTGCTTGCCGTCTCCAATATCGGATTCGTGCTCGGTCTGACCCCGGCCGCTCTGGCCTCCGGAAGATTGAAGCGGGCGGTGCGCGGGCGCTGGAAGATCGTGCTGCTCGGATCGCTTTTGTCTCCCGGTTCGTATTTGTTGTTTTTGCTGGCGATGAGGCACGCTCAAGTGTCCTATATTGCCCCGCTGCGGGAAATCGGCATCGTCTTCGGCACGCTGCTGGGCCTGATCGTACTCAAAGAACGGCAGGGGGCAAGAAGGCTCGCCGCATCGGTCATCGTCGTCGCAGGGATCGTCATGATCGCCAGTTCCGGGTAACGGATTATCGGCTGCATGAAGGATAAAATGAATGAGCCATTAGGATTAGCTTTCTGCGTCTGACTGGGGAACTGCTGCCGGGGGCTGTCTATATTCCATCCGGAAGACCTACAGTTTTCGACAAAAGAACCCATTTTATCCGCTTCCCAAATCTAGTATCGTTTTAGCTGGGTTACGAAACTGGGAGGAGGAGCGGTCATGCAGGAGCGCAGAAAATGGATTGACGTAGCCAGGGGGGTTAGTATCATTCTGGTCGTATTGGGGCATTCGGGGAATGAAGTGATCGACCATTATTTCGGTTGGTTCCGTATGCCGTTGTTTTTTCTGGTCAGCGGGCTTTTGTTCAAAAGCGTTATGCCGGACAAGTACATATCGTGGGCGCTGAAACGTATTCGAACGTTTATGATTCCCTATTTCGCCTACGGGATTTGCATTGCCGTACTGGTTGCAGCCAAGCTGAGAGATCCGTTATCCGTTTCCCGCGATATTTGGAATCTCATTTACGGGGGAACGGTGTTAGGTGGGTGGTACGGCGTCTTCTGGTTCATCACCTGTTTGCTGCTGGTGCATCTTTTGATGGGGTTTCTTACCCGATATCCGGTTAAGGTACAAGCAGCGGCGGTGCTTGTGTCCTATACGACCGCTCATTTCGTCAGCATGACGTCTTTGGCCGAAAAGGACATCCCTTGGAATGCGGATGTGGCGCTTCTGGCGGTTGCGTTCTTTTTTCTGGGCTATACTGTTAAATCACAATTGGCTTCATGGCTGGAGCGGGGGACCTGGTTCATTCCGGCGCTGCTGATTTCGGCAGCTGCAATTGTTCTTAATAAAGAACAAATCTGGATTTTCCGTATGGATATGAAAATGAAGGTTTACACCCAGCCGGTGTTGGATCTCATCGTTCCACTGGCGTGCGTCCTCATCGTGCTTCAAATGTGCTACTGGATTACGCGTTGGCGGGTGTCTTCCGTTCTGGCATTTTTGGGAACCGTGACCATCTCGATCATGTACCTGCACATTCCGGTCAATATCGTGCTAAAGTACGGTTTAGGCTTGGAGTACGGCTCGTTTGTCTTTACGCTCGCCGGCGTGCTGCTTCCGTTGGGGGTGGCTTGGATCATGTCCAAATCGTCCTTGCTGTCCATGCTTTTCTTGGGTCAGCAGGGCTTCGGAAGGAAGGGGAAGCTCCAAGGCAAGCTGAAGGCGGCAGGCTGAGCTTATCTAATTTTGTCTAACTGCTTTCTCAACACTGAAGGTCAGCCTCCGGGCTGGCCTTAGTTCGTTCGGATTACGGGTACGTATCGCCGCCCTCGCCGTGCCAGATCATCGTTTTGTCTGCGCATAAATTACACTATTCCTAATGGAATACTTGTGATATATTGATTTTTAGCAAGTTCGCCAAGAGCTGGAAGGAGGAGGGAGCGCTCGTGAATATTGAGAATCTTGAGGCGTTCGTCTATGTCATTCATTTCAACAGCTTTAACAAAGCGGCCGACGCGCTGTTCTTGTCCCAGCCGTCCATTACCGCCAGAATCCAGTCGCTGGAGCGCGAATTGGACGTCAAGCTTTTCAATCGGGAGGGCCGACATTTCTCGCTGACGGACAAGGGCAAGCAGTTTTTGCCCTACGCCCAGCAAGTGCTGCAGACCTACAAGAAAGGCAAGCAGCAGCTGCAGCAAATGAACGCCGCGCCTCACGAGCTTCGGATCGGCTGCACCGTGTCGGCAGCCAATTATATGGTCCCGGAGCTGGCGCCGCTCTTTAAGCAAAAATACCCCGATCTCCAGCTAAAATTAGTGACGGCTTCGAGCGACATCATCTTGGAAAAGCTGCTGAACAAGGAAGTGGACGTCGGGCTTGTGCGTAACATTACGCATCCGCATGTGGACTCCGTCCGGTTCTACGAGGACCCGATCCGCCTCTTCGTATACCGGGGTCATCCGTTTGTGAGCCAGGACCGCATGGCGCTGGAGGATATCGGAAGCGAGCCGATCGTGTTTTTCGAATGCGGAGCCCTCGATTGGATGAAAATTCATCGGCTGTTCGATACGCTCGACCGCCCGCCGAATATCGAGCTGCACCTCGACAACCTGGAGACGGCCAAGAAGCTGGTGCTGAAAGAAATGGGGATCAGCTTCCTGCCGGAGCTGTGCGTGCGCAAAGAAGTGAAGGAAGGGCTGCTCTGGCCGGTCGACATTCCTTCCCTCACCGGCATCACCCTGCGCACCAATCTCGTTTCGCTCAAAGGGGAAGGCTCGGCCCTCGGCAAAATGGTGCTGGAGCTCAGCCGGGAGATCGACTGGAAACGAAAGGCTTAATCGAATTGTTCGATTTAAGAATAGAAATCCTCTATTACGAACCCGGTTGACGGACTACAGGGGCGGTGATAGACTTTTTTTAACCAAATAAAACCGACAAAACCTATTGGATTTTACTTAATTTAATAGCCGGATTACAGGAGGGATGGACGATGGGGTTGAAGCTAAGCATCTTGGATCAAAGTCCGTTTGACGAAGGAAAAACGGCAGTCGACACGTTCCGGCATACGGTAGCTTTGGCGCGAAAAGCGGAGGAGCTTGGCTACCACCGGTTCTGGGTATCCGAGCATCACGATTCGGCGGCCGTCGCGGGCTCTTCCCCGGAGGTGCTGATCGCGCATTTGCTGGCGCAGACCGAGCGGATTCGCATCGGCTCAGGCGGGGTCATGCTGCAGCACTACAGCCCGTACAAGGTGGCGGAAAATTTCAACGTGCTCGCCTCTCTCGCTCCGGGACGGGTGGACCTCGGCATCGGCCGGGCGCCGGGAGGGCTTCCCCTCTCGACGATGGCGCTCCAGCAGGAGACTACCGGGCAAAGCAGACCGCTGGCGGATAAGCTGATCGAGCTGGAGCAGTATTTGACCGATACGATCCCTGTTGACCATCCGCTTCATGGGCTCAAAGCGATTCCGGTTCCGGCCGAGCCTGCGGACTTGTACCTGCTCGGAACGTCACCGGCCAGCGCGGAGCTTGCGGCGAGCCGGGGCATTCCCTACGTCTTCGCGCAGTTTATTAACGGAGACAAGGCGATTGTCCGGCAATCGCTGGATACGTACCGGAACCGGTTTGCTCCCCGGAAGTCCCTCCGGCCGGAGGCCATTCTCGCATTGTCGGTCATTGTGGCGGATACGGACGAGGAAGCGAAGCGGCTTGCCGCCGACGCCAAGCTCGTGAAAATTCACTTGGAAAGCGGAAGGACGATCGCCGTGAAAAGCGTAGAGCATGCGGAAGAATTCGGGCGGCAAAGCGAGGAAAAATATACGATCGAAATCAAGGATGCTGATGTTGTGCACGGCTCCAAGGAAACCGTGCGCGCCAAGCTGCTGGACATCCAGCGGAAGTACGGCGTGGACGAACTCATTCTGATTCTCGCCTTGAAGGAATTCGGGCAGCGGTTTCAGGCGCTGTCGCAGCTCAAGGAAGCATTCGCCGAGTCGGTCGTATAAACGTGGAAAACGAGGGAGGAATCGGAATGGCAAACGGAAGAAAGCTGAAATTGGGCGCAATCATCCACGGCGTCGGAGGGAATATGGCGGCTTGGCGACATCCTGATATCCAGGCGGACGCCAGTGTCAGCTTCGAGTTCTATGCGAAGCAAGCCCGCAAGGCTGAAGAAGGCAAGTTCGATCTGGTGTTTATCGCCGACGGCTTGTTTATTAACGAAAAGTCGATCCCGCACTTTTTGAACCGGTTCGAGCCGCTCACGATTTTATCCGCGCTCGGCGCGGTCACTTCGAAGATCGGTCTCGTCGGCACCTTGTCGACCTCTTACAGCGAACCGTTCACGGTCGCCAGACAGTTCGCTTCTCTTGATCATATCAGCGGAGGCCGGGCCGGATGGAATGTGGTCACCTCTCCGCTGGAAGGCTCCGCCCTCAACTACGGCAAAAAAGAGCATCCATCGCACGACTTGCGCTATAAGATCGCCGAGGAATTTTTGGAGGTGACCCGCGGGCTGTGGGATTCCTGGGAGGACGACGCGTTCGTGCGGGATAAAGCTTCGGGCGTGTTCTTCGATCCGGACAAAATGCATCGGCTCGATCACCAAGGGCCATTTTTCTCCGTACAGGGCCCGCTTAACATTGCCCGCTCCAAGCAGGGGCACCCGATTGTGTTCCAAGCCGGGTCGTCGGACAGCGGCCGCACCTTGGCAGCCAAGACGGCCGATGCGGTATTCACCGGGCACGAGTCGATTGAGGATGCCAAGCGCTTTTACCAAGATGTGAAGACGCGGGCCGCCGCATACGGCCGCAGCGCCGACGATATCCTCATCTTCCCGGGCATCGGGCCGATCGTCGGGCGGACGCAGGAGGAGGCCGAGCGCAAATACGAAGAGATCGCGAACCTCATGACGATCGAGAACGCGCTGAACTACCTAGGCCGCTTCTTCGACCATTTCGACTTCTCGCCGTTCCCGCTCGACGAGCCTTTCCCCGATTTGGGCGATGTCGGCAGCAACAGCTTCCGCAGCACGACGGACAAAATCAAGCAGACGGCCAAAGAGCAGCGGTTGACGCTGCGGCAGGTGGCGCTGCAGACGGCGACGCCGAAAGGCCGTTTTATCGGGACGCCGGAGAAGGTGGCCGACCTCGTTCAGCAGTGGTTCGAGGAGAAGGCGGCCGACGGATTTATTATTCACTCCAGCGTGCCGGGAGGACTCGACGATTTCGTCGAGCTGGTCGTACCGATCCTGCAGGAGCGGGGAATTTACCGCGAGGCGTACGAGTCCGACACGCTGCGCGGGAATTTGGGCCTCGCCAAGCCGGAAAACCGCCATACGCTCGCCAGACGAACGCCACAAGATTTTGTGAAAAGCTCCTGATCGGATTCGTTCTTGACAATTCATCATGATCATGGGGGTTACCATATGAAAAAAAGATTTCTTTCGGCGTCACTGCTTACCGTCCTCCTTCTGGCAGGATGCAGCGCTCAAGCCACAACGGGAGGGGCGGGCAGTTCAAGCGCGTCGGCTTCCAATGGAAGTCAGGCCGTGAAAAAAATTATCGTCGGCACGGGCACGCAGTTTCCGAACATTTGCTTCATCGACAAGGACGGCAAGCTGACCGGCTACGACGTGGAGCTCGTCAAAGAAATCGACAAACGTCTGCCGGAGTATGAGTTCGAGCTGAAAACGATGGAGTTCAAAAATTTGCTGCTGAGTCTGCAAACGAAAAAGATCGATTTTATCGCGCATCAAATGGAAGTGAACGAGGAAAGACAGAAGAAATTTTTGTACAACGACGAAGCGTACAATATTTTCCCGAACAAAATCATCGTGCACAAGGACAATACCGACGTCAAGTCGATCGCCGATTTGAAGGGCAAGAAGCTGATCGCAACCGCGACGAGCAATGCGGCGTCGCTGGCTGAAAAATACAATAAAGAACACGACAACCCGATCCAGATCGTGTATACCGGCGCAGGCGAAGACGCGAGCGCGCAAGTCAAAATCGGGCGGGTCGACGCCATGATCAGCACGCAGTTTGCCATCGATTACTTGAACAAAAGCGCGGACGCCCAGCTCAAAACAGTGGGCGATACGCTCTCCAATTCGAAAGTGTATTTCATACTCCGCAAGGATGAAAGCGAGCTGAAAAGCAGGATCGACGAGGCGTTGAAGGCGATCAAGGCCGACGGGACGCTGGCGAAGCTGAGCAAGCAATGGCTGGGCGACGATTATACTGTGGAAAAATAAACCAAATTCCCTTACAGAAAGGGTTGGGTGGGAATGGGGAAATCGTTCGACGCCGCGCTCATAGCGGAATTCCTTCCTATACTGCTGTCTTACCTGCATATTACCCTGTTTATTTTGGCCGCTTCGCTCTTCTTCGGCGTACTGCTGGGACTGCTGATCGCGCTGCCCCGGCTGTACAACGTTCCGGTGCTGAACCGGATCGCCGCCGTTTACGTCTCGTTTGTCCGCGGAACGCCAATTTTGATCCAATTGTTTCTCGTCTTTTACGGGGTGCCCGCGCTGCTGCAGCTCGTGGACTTCGACATGTCGCGGATGAATCCGATCGTGTTCGTCATTATTACGTATGCGCTCGGCAGCGCCGCCTCGATCTCCGAGGTGATCCGCGGGGCGGTCAACGCCGTAGACCACGGCCAGCTTGAAGGCGCGTACGCCGTGGGCATGACAGGGCCGCAGGCCTTCTTCCGGATCGTCCTGCCGCAGGCGTTCGTCGTTGCTTTTCCGAATTTCGCGAGCACGGTGATCGGCTTCTTGAAAGATACGTCGCTGGCGTACTCCATCGGCGTCATGGACATGATGGGGCGGGGGCAGACGCTGATTGCGACGACCGCCCACACGCTGGAGGTGTATATCGGCCTGACGATCATTTACTATTTGACCGTGCTCGTGTTGGAGAAGGGCTTTGCGCTGACGGAAATCCGATTGCAGCGGCACGAACAAAAAATAGCGAGCGCATGACCGGCTGCCGGTCCGGGGATGGAGTGAGAACGAATGAGTATCGACATCGGGTTTATTGTGACGGCTTTTTTTGAAATATTGGCCGCGCTGCCTTTGACGCTGGTCATTACGATTGTCCCGCTTCTGTTCGGGTTCGTCATCGGCGTGGCGGCGGCGCTGATCCGCATGTACAAGGTGAAGGTGCTGCACCGGATCGCCGACGCCTATGTTTCCTTTTTGCGCGGAACGCCGGTCATTTTGCACGTGTTCCTCATTTATTGGGGGCTGCCGATGCTGATCGACAAGCTGTCGATGCATTACGGATGGGGGATCAAGACGGCTTCGATCCCGATCTTGTCGTTCGTGCTGACGGCGTTCTCCCTGACGGCCGGCGCTTATATGTCCGAGATCATCCGTTCCGGTCTCCTGGCGGTAAACCGCGGTCAGATCGAGGCCGCTTACTCCGTCGGCATGAGCACGCCGCAAGCGCTCAGACGCATCGTGCTGCCACAGGCGATCGGGGTCATTTTGCCGAATCTGTGCAACCTGTTCGTCGGATTTTTGCATACGTCGACGTTTGCGTTCACGTTCTCGCAGATGGAGCTGCTTGGCAAAGCCAGCGTCGTGGCATCGAACAATTTGAAGTTTCTGGAAGCCTTTATCGCAGCGGCACTGATTTATTGGGGAATTACGGTCGTGGCGGAGCGGCTGACGGCTTATTTGGAGAAAAGGGTAACCAAATACAATCGGGGAGGCGTGACATGATACGGCTGACGAACATTCAGAAGTCGTTCGGCAAGCAGACGGTGCTGAAAGGGATCGACTTGTCGGTGGATAAAGGGGAAGTCGTCGTCATTCTTGGGCCCAGCGGATCGGGCAAAACGACGCTGCTCCGCTGCGTCAACCTGCTGGAGCGCCCGCAGGACGGGGAGGTGGCGATCGGCGATTTTACGATCAACTGCAAGCATCCGAGCAAGCGCGATATCTTGACGCTGCGCCGCAAAACGGCGATGGTGTTCCAGCATTACAATTTGTTCAAGCATAAGACGGCGCTGGAAAATGTGATGGAAGGCCTCGTGATTGCGCAGAAGCTGCCGAAGGAAGAGGCGAGGGAGCGCAGCCTTCAGGTTCTGGAGAAGGTCGGCCTCGCGGCAAAAGTCGATGCCTATCCCAGCCAGCTCTCGGGTGGGCAGCAGCAGCGGGTCGGGATCGCCCGGGCTTTGGCGCTCAATCCCGAGGTGATTTTGTTCGATGAGCCGACGTCGGCGCTTGATCCCGAATTGGTCGGCGAAGTGCTGTCCGTCATCCGCAAAATTGCGCGCGAAGGCATCACGATGATCGTCGTGACGCATGAAATGAGCTTCGCCCGCGAAGTGTCGAACCGCGTGGTGTTTATGGACGAAGGTGTCATCGTCGAGGAGGGCAAGCCGGAGGACATTTTTTCCCGCCCTCAGGAAGAGCGTACCAAGCAGTTCTTAAGACGAATCACGCCGGAATGGAGTTATGTGATATAAATAGCCAAAATCGTGAGGTGAGTTCCGTGAACGAGGTGTACCGTCAAGCGACTCTGGACGATGCCGAGCGGCTTCTGAGCGTGATTCGCAGAGCTTATCGGAGCATCGGAGAGCTGGAAATCGAATTTGCGGCCGTCCATGCGGATTTGGAGATGGTGCGGACGAATGTCGCCGAGTATGCCAGCTACGTGCTGGAGATCAATGGGACGATCGTCGCGACCATTTCGCTCCGGTCGCTGCCGGAAGTAACCGATCTGCCGTTCTTGTACAACTTTGCCGTCGATCCGGCGTATGCGAACCGCGGAGTCGGCAATAAGCTTCTGGCGTATGCGGAGGAAGCGGTCGTACGGGACATTCTGCTTTCGCCGGCTGTTGTTCTCGCGACTTCGGCAAAGCATCCTTGGCTGCTACCCATGTACGAACGGAAAGGCTATGTGCGCTTCTATGAACGGGAGCTGGGACGGGACGACAAGCTTGTCTTTTTGCGCAAAAATTTGCTGCCTGAAGTTCGCGCCACCACAGGCTGAAACGAGGAGAGTCTGCGCATGAACCCTGAACGACTGCTTCAAGAGGCTGAGGAACTGAAGCCCGTACTGGTGCGGCTTCGCCGCGACCTGCACCGTTATCCAGAGCTGTCGATGCAGGAGGTGGAGACGACCCGCAAAATCCGGGAAGCGTTAAGCTTAGCGGACATCCGGCTGCTGCCGCTCGACCTGCCTGTCGGCGTGCTGGCGGAGGTCGAAGGGGCCGAGCCCGGGCCGACGGTGGCGCTGCGGGCGGATATCGACGCGCTGCCGGTGACGGAAGAAACCGGGCTGCCGTTCGCCTCGGAAATTCCGGGAAAAATGCACGCTTGCGGGCACGATTTTCACACCGCGGCGATTGTCGGCGCGGCGCTGCTGCTAAAGCGGCATGCGGCAGAGCTGAAAGGAAACGTGAGGCTGCTGTTTCAGCCGGCGGAAGAGAAGGGCACCGGAGCGAAAGCGATGGTCGAGGCGGGCGCTTTGGAAGGCGTGCAGGCGATCTTCGGCATGCATAACAAGCCTGAGCTGCCGGTCGGCACCGTGGGCTTGGCCTCGGGGCCGCTGATGGCCAGCGTCGACGGCTTCAAGCTGACGGTGACCGGCAAGGGCGGCCATGCGGCCATTCCCGATACGGCGATCGACCCGATCGTCGCCGCCAGCGCGATCGTAGGCGGCCTCCAAACCGCGGTCAGCCGCAGCATCAGCCCGCTCGACAGCGCGGTCGTCAGCGTGTGCAGCTTTCATGCGGGCAGCACGTGGAACGTCATCCCGGACAAAGCCGTTCTGGACGGCACCGTGCGGACGTTCCGCCCGGAGGTCCGGCAGAAGCTGCCGGATCTGCTGCGGCGCATCGCAAGCGGCATCGCTGCAGGTTACGGCGCGGAGGCGCGCCTGACTTGGTTTGCGGGGATTCCGTCCGTAACCAACGATTCAGAAGCGGTGGAGATCGTCCGCGGAGCGGCGCAAGCTTTGAACCTCCAGGTGACGGAGGCCCGGCGTTCCACGGGCGGCGAAGATTTTGCGCACTACCAGGAACAGGTGCCGGGCTGCTACTTCTGGATGGGCACGAGCGGAACGGAGGAATGGCACCATCCGAAATTTACGCTGGACGAGGATGCGCTGGCGCCGGGAGCGGCTTTATTTGCGCTTACGGTGGTTCACGCTTTGGACCGTCTGCGGGGCTAGTCGCGCCGGTACCATTCGCCGGACATCCACTCGCTCGCTTTCCAGCGCAGCACGTCCGGCGTGGCGAGATGGATGATTTCTTTCAAGAAATCGAGCTGCTCCGTGTCGGACATCGGGCGGAATTGTTTGGCGATGGCGAGGTTTTTTTCCAGCTGCTCCATCGTTTCCATCCCGATGATGGTCGTGGCAACGGGCAGCGAGAACGAGTACCGCAGCGCCTGCTCGTACCACGGGGCGAGCTTCCCAAGCGCCATCGCCTTCATGCCAATCACGGCGACTCCTTTCTCGACGGCCCGCGGAAGAAATTCGTGCGCGAAGCTGTAGATGAAGTGGTCGGCGGCGGATAGCGCCACCAAGGCGCTGTCGAAGGGGAACCGTTCGATGGCTTCGAGCTGCACTTTCGGGTTCGTATGCCCGCTGACGCTGATCGCTTTGATAATGCCCTGCTCCTTCGCTTCGAGCATCGCCTCCATCGCTCCGCCCTTGGCGAAGCATTGCTCCAAATCGTCCATCGTCACCAGATTATGCAGACGCCATTCGTCAACGCGGTCGGTTTGCAGCCGGTTCAGGCTGGCTTCGAGCAGACGCCACGAGCCGTCTCTTGTTCGGTCGTGCGTCTTCGTAGCGATCCATACGTCGTTGCGGCGGTGCCGGAGCGCTTTGCCGAGCCGCTCCTCCGACTGCCCGTCGGAATAGCTCGGGGCCGTATCGAAGTAGGTGATGCCTTCGTCGATCGCCCGGTTGACGATGCGTATCGCTTCTTCCTCCGTACATTGATGCTCGTCCACAATGCGCTGGGCGCCGAAGCCGAGAATCGGAAATTGGTTGTCGGACGCGCCGAAAGTTCTATGTTCCAAAAAAGTTCACTCCTTCGGGAATGTAAGTGGTCATAGTCTGATTATACCTAATTATAAGCGCTTTAATATACGATTGGGAAGGAGTGACCGTTATCCGTACGTCTTACGATGTCATCGTCATCGGCGCAGGCTCCATAGGCATGAGCGCGGGGGCGCATTTGGCGCGGAGAGGGATAAGCACGCTGCTGATCGACGCGTTCGACCCACCCCATGGGGGAGGCAGCCATCACGGGGAGACGAGACTGCTCCGTCATGTCTACGCCGGAGGGGGGCCCTATTCCGCCATGGCTGTCCGGGCGCACCGGCTCTGGAACGAGCTGGAGGAGGAAAGCGGCCGAAAGCTGTTCTTTCGCAGCGGCGTGCTGAATATGGCGCCGGCAGGGCATTCGGGACTCCGCGACAAGCTCGAATCGTCGGTTGCGCTTCAATTGCCGGTCGAGCTGCTGCGGCCGGAGGAGATTGCGAAGCGCTGGCAGGGCATTCAACTGCCGGACGATTACGCGGGGCTGTTCGAGCCGGAGGCCGGCTATTTGCTCAGCGAGCAATGCGTGCAGGCGTATCGCGAGATGGCGTTGGCGCATTGGGCGGTGCTGCTTCCGTATACTCGCGTAACGGAGGTCGTACCGGGGAACGCGAGCGTCACCGTAAAAACCGGGGTCGGCGACTTCCACGCGGACCGTCTTATCGTAAGCGCGGGCGCCGGAGTCGGCAGCGTGCTGCTTCCGTCGCTTGCGCTGCCCGTGACGCCGGTCCGCAAAGCGGTCGCTTGGTTTCAGGCCGACGAAGCGCTATTCGCTTCCGAACGGTTCCCGGGATTCACGTTAAGCACCCCGGACGGCGGCTTTTACGGCTTTCCGAGCATACAAGGGTCCGGCGTGAAGATCGGGCGGCACGAGACCGGTCTTCCGCTCTCGCCGGTCGAGCAGCCGGCTGAATTCGGGACGCTGCCGGAGGACGAAGGCGATGTCCGCCGGTCGCTGGAGACGTATATGCCGGCTGCGGCAGGCGCTCTGCTGCGCGGCGGGGTGTGCAAATACGAGCTGTCGCCGGACGAACATTTCATCATCGACCAAGCGCCGTCCGATCCGAACATTCAGATCGCCTGCGGCTTTTCGGGTCACGGCTTCAAGTTTGCCAGCGTCGTCGGCGAAATTTTGGCTGACCGGATCGAAGGAAAACCGGACGCGTTCGATCTAAGCATGTTCCGGCTGTCCCGGTTTCAGAAGCAGCAGGTGGAGAGTGTTGGGTGAAAGTGAATATTTATTTAATGGAGAAGCCAGTGTGAAAAACAGGCTTCTTTTTATTTTTTGGAAGAGATGGAACGAATCTGGCGGTATTGTGAAGGTTATGATCGCTGCTGCGCTAGATCGAAAGACATAAGCGTCATTCAATTGGAATAATCCGTAAAATCCATATATACTGGAGTTAATACTATAGATTGGAGTGATCGGAATGCGGCAACTTAACCACATTCGAAAGGAGAATAATATGTACGGAGAAAAGAGGATTTTAACGCATGCATACTATAAATATAGGGATTCTGGCGCACGTAGACGCTGGAAAGACAAGTCTGACTGAGCGTATCTTATATGATACGAATGTTATCGACGAGCTGGGAAAGGTAGATCAAGGAAATACACAGATGGATACCATGGAAATGGAACGGAAAAGAGGCATCACGATCAAGGCCTCCGTTGTTTCTTTTGATCTCCATGGGTTGAAAGTGAATTTGATCGATACGCCGGGCCATGCGGATTTTATCGCGGAAGTGGAGCGGTCTCTCAGTGTATTGGACGGCGTTATACTGGTTGTTTCCGCAGTGGAAGGCGTTCAGGCGCAGACCAAAATCCTGTTTTCCGTGCTGAAGAAAATGGGACTCCCCACGATCCTGTTCGTGAACAAAATTGATCGTATGGGCGCACAATCCGATACGACGATGGAGGGGATTCGTGAAAAGCTGATACCGAACGCGTTTTCCCTGTGTCAGGTTGAACATGCAGGCATGAAGAATGCGTCTGTTGTTGAACACCGTTTCGATTGGGCTGCGAACCCCGCTTTTATGGAACGATGCATCGAGCTTGCGTCAGCACATGACGAGTGGCTGTTGGAAGCTTATGTAAACGGCGAAGCGGTGCCGGAAGAACAAGTGAAAGCGGCATTCGGAAAGCAAGTAAGGCAAGCGAACATCTACCCGGTTTATTTCGGGTCCGCCATGACGGGAGTGGGCGTGTCCAGCCTGCTTGAGGGCGTGGCTCAATGGTTTCCGGTGAACGAACACGCAGAGGGAGAGCCGTTGTCGGGGGTCGTATTTAAGCTCGAAAAAGAACCGTCCGGCGAAAAGATCGCTTATGTCAGACTGTTCTCGGGCAGCTTAAGCCTAAGAGAGCAAGTGAAGCTGCAGCGGAAAAACGGGGAGAGCGAATTCGAAGCGCGCACCTGCAAAATCAAAAAGCTTCATGCCTTGATGAACGGGGAGATTATTCCCGCTGCCAAGGTAATCTCGGGGGATTTAGGCAAAGTATGGGGGCTGGAAGACGTCCGGATCGGGGATGTCGTCGGCGAGCAGTCTCATCTCATCAAGCATTTCAGCTTCGCAGTTCCTCAAATGGAGTCGCGAATCGACGCGGTGGAGCCAAGCAAGGACCATCTGCTGTACAAGGCGCTTATCGGCCTGTCGGAGGAAGATCCGTTAATTCAAGTGATGAAAGATGATGTTCATCAAGAGCTTTATATCCGCATTTTTGGCGAAGTGCAAAAAGAAGTGATCGAAGCGGCCTTGAAGGAACATTACGATTTGGAAGTCAGGTTTTCGGAGACCCGAACGGTTTGCTTGGAAAAGCCGGAAGGAACGGGCCAGGCGCTGGAGATCATCGAGGAAGGCGATAATCCTTTTTATGCGACCGTGGGGTTCAAAGTCGAGCCCGGCTTGCCCGGAAGCAGAATCGCCTATCGCATGGAAGTCGAATTAGGCTCGTTGCCGCTGGCCTTCCATAAAGCCATTGAGGAGACGGTCCACGAGACCTTGAAACAAGGGCTGTACGGCTGGGAGGTTACCGATATTGTCGTGACCCTGACCCATACCGGTTATTTCAGTCCGGTATCGGCGGCGGGCGACTTTAGAAAGCTGGTTCCCCTTGTATTGATGGAGGCGCTGGCGCAGGCGGGTACGCATGTTTATGAGCCTATTCATGCGTTCGAGTTAACGGTGCCCGCCGCTATGATGAGCAAAGCGATCTACAAATTATCTGCGATCCAAGCAGCAGTGCACGAAACGGCAATGCATAACGGCATGTGTCTAATAACAGGCAGCATTCCCGTAGCCGCAACGGAGAGCTTCAAGAGAAGCTTGCACGCGTTTACCCACGGGGAAGGCTTTATGCTCGTGGAACCCGCTGGATACGTCAGAATGCATGGCGACGTGCCGACAAGAGCGCGGACCGATTATAATCCATTAAACCGGAATGAATATTTGCTTCACATTCTGCGACCTTACTAAGGCCAGTGCTAAACCCGGCAGGAGTTGAAAGCTCCGGTCGGGTTTTTCGCTGGCGACAGTCACCTATGGGCAAGTACGGCAATACTCTGTAAGTATCTTAACGATAACAGAGGTGACATCATGGCCGTTGTCAAAGCCAGACAGCAAGATGTCGATTTGCTGGCCCGACTGCTTCGCGCGGAAGCGGAGGGAGAAGGGGAAAAAGGGATGATCCTGGTCGGCAATGTTGGAGTTAACCGTATTCGAGCGAATTGCTCGGACTTTAAGGGGCTGCGCACGATTCCGCAAATGATCTATCAGCCGCATGCGTTTGAGGCCGTCATCCACGGGTACTTTTATCAGAAAGCCAGAGACCGGGAGAAACGCTTGGCGCGCCGTACCGTGAACGGCGAACGGCAATGGCCGGCCAAGTTCAGTCTTTGGTATTTCCGTCCGGAGGGCGATTGCCCGCCGACATGGTATAACCAGCCGCTCGTGGCCCGGTTCAAGAAACACTGCTTCTACCAGCCGACCGCGGCAGAGTGCGAAAACATTTATAACACGTTTTAGCGTGTGTAGCGGGCATTTGCCCGGTACTGCCGCTGGACGTCATTGTTGGAGCGCCGCTCCTTCTATCTCGGGATAGCCGCAGTCAAAGCTGCCGCTTCCGGGACGAAGGGGCGGCGTCTTGTTTTCATGCACCGAACTGAGAACCGCTGTTCGTCCAGATTTTTACGAAAACTTAATCTCCCAAGCTGTGACAAAATGGTAAAATGGATCTGGGTGGCATGCCCCAATATAGAAGATACTGGAGGTAACTCATGAGATCCTTTAAAGCTGTTCTTGCAAAAACGGCACTGGCGCTTTCGCTGCTCCTTCCGCTGCCGGGATGGATAGGGGAGGCGCCGAAGGCGCTGGCGGAAGGACCGACGGACCCTGCCCCGTTCCTTAATCCTACGGTTGTGAACGAGAATGCGGGCAAAAAAATTCTGTTCGACAACACGCACGGCCAGACGGCCGGAGCCGCCGACTGGGTCATCGACGGGGCGTTCTCGGATTTTGCTAATGCGCTCGCGAACAACGGCTACTATGTGAAGGAGCTTCGCAAAACGTCGCCGATCACGCTGAGCGATCTGAGTAGTTACGACGTGTTCGTGATCGGAGAAGCCAACAATCCTTATAAAACAAGCGAGCAGGACGCGATGGCGCAGTACGTCCAGAATGGCGGCAGCATTTTTTTCATCGCCGACCATTATAATGCGGACCGCAACAAAAACCGCTGGGACTCCTCGGAAGTGATGAACGGCTACCGGCGTGGAGGCTGGACCGATCCGGCGAAAGGCATGAGCGCCGAAGAGCGCGCTTCCGAGGCCATGCAGGGAGTGGCCAGCTCGGATTGGCTCGCCACGAATTTCGGCGTCCGTTTTCGTTACAATGCGCTGGGAGACGTTACGGCCAACCAGATCGTTCCGCCTAACCAGGCGTTCGGTATTACCCAGGGCGTCTCAGCGGTTGCGATGCATGCCGGTTCGACTCTTGCCATCATCGATCCTCTCAAGGCGAAAGGCATCGTGTACCTGCCGAAGACGAACGCCGCGTGGCCGAACGCGGTGGATCAAGGCGTATATAACGGCGGAGGGAAGGCGGAAGGGCCGTACGCGGCTGTCGCCAAAGTGGCTGCCGGCAAGGCGGCGTTCATTGGCGATTCGTCGCCGGTTGAGGATGCCACGCCGAAATACCGCCGCGAAGAAACGGGACAAGTCAAGAAGACTTACGACGGCTTCGAGGAACAGGACGACGGTGAGCTGCTGGTGAATGTCATAAACTGGCTCGCCAAAAAGGAAAGCTACGCACGGCTCGACCAAGTCCCGAACCTGCAGCTGGACCAACCGACTGCGCTGCTCCCGTTCGAAAACCCGGCAAGCTCGACCGAGCCGAAGCCCGAGCCGTGGGCAGCGCCGGCGCCCGGATATAAATGGTGGGACCGTTCAACGTTCAAGCCGGGATCGTACGGGTACGGGTCCGGGCCGGAGGCCGGCAATCCGACATACAGCTTCGTCAAGCAGGAGCCGCTCCCGAACGACGAAGAGTTCCAGATTCGTGTCGTCGTGGATAACTTGGATCCCGGGGCCACGGTGTCGGACTTAAAACTGGGCATTTACTTGACAGGCGGAACCCAAGTGGCGAAGATCCGCAATGCGGATGGCTCGTGGCCGTCGGGCTACGGTTACAGCACGAATTTTTCACTTACGGCCAACAGTCAAGGAAAGGCTACGAAAGATTTGACGGTTCAGATTAAACCCGGAACGAGCGGTTCGGCGAGCCTCCGGCTCAAACAAGCGAGCGACAACTTGAAGACGGAGACTGTCACCATCTCGGATGTATCTGCAGAGCCGCTGCCTTAACCCTCGGCGTCACCGCAGCTTAACCGAATGTAAGGGCCTCTGATGAAAAAAAGCACTCTTCGCCAGCCGGCGGCGCCATGCGCGTCGTACGGGACGAAGAGTGCTTTTTGGTTAGATTCGCTGCCTCAAGGCTGCATAATCTTATCGATCAAGCCGTAGGTCACCGCATCGTCCGCGGACATGAAGTAATCGCGATCCATATCCCGCGCTACCTTTTCCAGCGGCTGGCCCGAGCGCTCGGAGACGATCCGGTTCAGCCGGTCCCGGGTATCGAGGATGTGGTCGGCATGAATTTTCATATCGGACGCTTGCCCCTTCATCCCGCCCCATGGCTGATGAATCATGACCTCGGCGTTAGGCAGCGCATACCGCTTGCCCTTGGCTCCGGCGACGAGCAGAACGGCGGCGAAGGAGGCGGCGCAGCCTACGCAAATGGTCGATACGTCGGGTTTGATGAACTGCATCGTATCATAAATCGCGAAGCCTGCGGTGGTCGAGCCGCCCGGCGAATTGATGTAGAGATGGATGTCTTTTTCAGGGTCCTCCGCCGACAGCAGCAGCAGTTGAGCGGTGATCGAGTTGGCGACTTGATCGTCGATCTCGCTTCCGAGAAAGACGATGCGGTCTTTCAGCAAGCGGGAATAAATATCGTAGGAACGCTCCCCACGGCCGGTTTGTTCCACGACGACTGGTACATAGTTCATAATTGATGCCCTCCCTGTGGCTCAGACCGCTTATGCGGCCAGCGCTTGAATCGTTGTGTCTCCACGGCTCACGCCGCGTTGGCTGCGTGCCGTAAAGCCCGAGGAGACCATGATGAGAACTTCCTCGGCGCCCGGCGCTCCGGTTCGCGAAGGCAGCGCCCAGCGGGTCACGGTTGCTTCCGAGCGATCGTTTCCGGCCTGCCGGTAGGCGTCCAAATGCGTCACTGGCCGGCAGCCTTGTTCGGCTTCCCGGTCCTTTTGCGGCTCTGACCACTGCCATACGACGGCCGGGGAGTTTTCTCCGCCAGCTTCGGTATCGCCGCTCTGTTTTGCTTTGTGCTCCAGTTTGCGTTCCATTACGCATTCCCTCCCGAGGTTTGATCGATTTGCGGATATACGGCCAGCACGACCTGATATGGGTCTGCGGGTTCCGCTTCGTTCGCCGGTTTGCGGTACTTGGCGGTCAACTGCCGGACAAGGGCGGCGTACTCCTCGACAAAAGCTTGCCGCTCCTCCGCATCCCGGAGAGAGACTTGAAACTGCAGCGACGCGCTTGGAATGTCTTGGCCTTCGTCCGAATGCTCCATCAGGAGCAGCGCATCCTGCTTGATGCGCTCCGCCGTTTGAACCAGATGGGACAGCGAGCCTTGGTCCTTGAGGCGGCGGACCGTTTCCGGCTTCATTCCCAGTTGATCGGACAGGATGAACGTCTTGGCGACGGCTTGATAAAGCACCTCGACCAGGTTGCGTACCTGCCTCGTACCGACCCGGCGCACCAGACCGGCTTTCTCCAGCGCCTTCAAGTGATAGTTGATCCGCTGCGGCGCTTCGCCGATCGCTCGGGCCACTTCCGCCGCGGAAGCGGGCGACGCCAGCCGGGCGGCAATATCCGCCCGCAGCGGATTAAGCAGGGCCATCGCCTGCTCCGGGGCTTCAATCCGCAGGCTTTCCAATATGTCTTCGGTCACAATGGTTCATCTCCGTAAAACAGTATTTTCTACGTAAAAATATATTATTACGTAAATTCATCGTTGTCAATAGGTGCGTGATCTGTTGAAATGAAGGCGGTTGCAAAAATGAGTGAAATAAGTAAAATGAACAAATAAGGACCCGATAGATATTCGAATTTGAGAAAGCCTCTATAGAGTATGGAGTCGCGCGAATATTTGTTATATTTTATGAAAGCGTTATCTTTATTAAAGCGAGGTGGCTCATTTGTTAAAAATGATTATTGTTGATGACGAGAAAAAAACGGTTGAGGGTATTAAGGAATGCTTGGATTGGACAGATTACGGGATTGTAATCGCAGGACAAGCAAGGAACGGGAGCGACGGGTTAGACCTGGCCGTTCAAGTAAGGCCCGATATTGTTTTGACAGATATTCGGATGCCTGTCATGGATGGCATTGAATTCTCCAGGGAGTTGAGACGGCTTCTTCCGGAAACCAAAATCATTTTTATAACCGGTTATTCGGATCTTGCCTATATGAAGTCAGCCTTCAAGGAAGGCATCATCGATTATATACTAAAGCCTATAGATATAGACGAGTTGGAAAGTGTCATCAGGAAGACGGCTGAACTTTGCGAAATCGAAAAAAAGAAAGAGCAGAACCGACAGGAATTGGAAAGCAGGCTTCACGAAAGCATTCCGTTGCTTCGGGACCAGTTTCTTTCCATGCTCATCTTGGGTGAGATCGGCGAAAAGGATTTGATCGGCGAAAAGATGAGACATCTTGCAATCGATCTTCCAGTCGAAGATACCGGTTATCTTGTTTTTGTTGTCGATGTTGATGACTACACTGTGATTTGCTCGGATAAAGAGCCGTTTGAGTTGAAACAACTATCTATGGAAATAATCAGTATTGCCCAGAAAACGATAGATGGCAAGGGAATTATGGTTCAACTGAACGAAGGTGAGTTAGCTGGCATTATCCCCTCTCGTACTGCGCATGGAGGGGCTATAGCCGAGAGTGCAGGTGAATGGATACAAACGCTCCAGAACGGTCTGAATCGGGATCTTGATTTAAGCGTTACCATCGGCGTCGGGGAATGGGTGAACAGTGTCGAGAAAATAAGTTTTTCTTATTACAGGGCTGTGCATGCAATAAATCAAAAGCTGTATCGAGGTAAAAATCATATCATCTATGCCGATAACGTGTCGATCCTTAGTGAAAAGGACGCAACCTTCGGATACAAAATCTACGAACAGACTTACGCTGCTTTAAAAGCGGGGGATATGGACAAAGCTCGGCTCCGGATAGAGGATGTATTTGAACATTTGAACCGCTCATGCTCCCTACAATACGTTCAGAGTGTATGCCT
This sequence comes from Paenibacillus tianmuensis, assembly GCF_900100345.1. GTDB lineage: Bacteria > Bacillota > Bacilli > Paenibacillales > NBRC-103111 > Paenibacillus_G > Paenibacillus_G tianmuensis. Next base: position 187,385 of record NZ_FMTT01000003.1, read on the forward strand.
GCAGTTCACTGCTGTTTTTCAACGCATCTATGCTGAATATGCGGACGACAGATCAGAGGATCCCACGTTGGATGTTTTCGCCATTACCAATGAACTGTTCAGGTTAGAAACGATAGAAGATATGAAGCAGTTTGTGTTGACTCATTGCACAAAAGTATGCAATTATGTCGCCACTGGTCGTGACGGGCAATCCCAAATTGTTGATTATATAAAAAGCTTGATCGAAGAGAGGTATGCCGAAAATGTAACCATCGAGCTGATAGCCAAGGAAGTATTTCTTTCCCCTGCTTATACAAGTCTTCTTTTTAAACAAAAAACGGGGGAAACGATTAACGGCTTCTTGACGCGTGTCAGAATTGAAAAAGCAAAGGAACTGCTGCGGCAGGGCTCAAGCAAATTGTATGAAATCTGTCTCGACGTTGGTTATTCGGACCCTAAGTACTTCAGCAAGCTGTTTAAGAAGATAACTGGCCTCAGCCCCTCAGAATATAAATGATGCTAATGGAGAGATCCGAACAATGAAAATACAGTTATCTTTCTTCAAAAAAAAATACGGCAGTTACAGTCTGCGGACAAAGATCATCATTTATTTTCTTATTATAAACATGATTGTTATGTCCAGTTTAGGCATAATTTATTATTGGAAATCGACTCAGATCATGCAGGAGGAAAAGGCAAAAAACATTCAAAACACATTGTCCAGAGTTGCTATCGATGTAGTGAACCTGACGGATAGTATTAGACAAGTATCCGACTCCATCAGCGCGAATCCGAATATTCGAGAGTATTTAAGACGACCGGTTACGGACGACGATTTTCAACAAAGTATGGAAGATTTCAGAAAGATCAATGATATTATCCAGTCTTTTCCGTACAAGCAAGAAGTTTTTAAAATACGGATTTTTTTCGATACCCCTATCTTCTATTCGAGTAATAAAGTGAATCTGCTTGGTATGGAGCAGGCAGCTTCGGCCCCTTGGTATAAGGATGTAAATGACCGCAATGGCAAAATTGTCTGGACCAGCACCTATCCATACAAGTTTTATCATGCATGGCAGGAAAATATTATTTCCTGCGTTCGCGTCCTCAACGATCTCAAGCAGTTGGACAAGCGCCTTGGATATGTCAGCATTGATTTAAAGGAAAGAGATATATTCAAGATATTGGAAGCAACGGAGGAAGTTGTTAACGGAAGGCTGTTTATCGTTAATGGCAGTGGCGCAATTTTATCCAACCGAGACAGCGCACTAACTGGTAAATCGATATACACGATGAAAGGATTTGAACATTTGTCGCTGGATGAAAAAAATTTTGTTCGCACGGATGTCATGGGCAAAAACTCATTGGTTCAGGTGAAAAATATTGAATCGTTAGATATGAACATCGTCTCGATTATCTCGATGGAAAGCATTTCTGAAAAGAACGTAATTATTATGAAATTCCTGCTCCAATCATTCGCACTCATCCTTCTTGTATCCATCCTGCTGGCCGTACTGTTATCAAAAAATGTGACAGGACGGGTTCTTCAATTGATTGAGTATGTGAGGAGGGTGGATATTGAGGACGATGATTATGAACTCAAGGTAGAGCATAATGACGAACTGAGTAGTCTGATGATTTCTTTCAATAAGATGGTGGCTCGCAACCGTACATTGATCAAAGAAGTGTATCAGGAAAAAGTAAGCAAAAAAGAAGCGGAATTGAGGGCCCTTCAAGCACAAATCAATCCTCATTTTCTGTACAATACGATGGATACGATCAACTGGATGGCTCTTAAATATAAAGCTCGGGATATTATGCACATGACTCAATTGCTCAGTAGGTTTTACCGGCTATCCCTCAATGGGGGCAGGGATATTGTCCATATCGAGGATGAAATCGAACATATCAAAACGTACATCGATATTCAAAAAAACAGATTCGAGGACGACATAGAGGCGTATTTCGATATTTGCCCGGAGCTTTACAGATACAGCACGATAAAACTTTTACTTCAGCCGATCGTCGAAAATGCAATATTTCACGGTATTCAAAAGAAGCCCGACCAGAAGGGTGTAATCCGCATTATTGGGTTTAAGGATGATCAAATCATTAAGCTGCGAATTATAGACGATGGCGCCGGTATGGACCGGGAGACGGTCGCCAAATTGGAAGCGGGGCTTATTGAAGCCGACAATCATAGTGGCAGCTACGGATTAAAAAACATAACGCAGCGAATCAAGCTTTATTTCGGAGAAGAATATGGCATAAAAATTGACAGTGAACCGGAGAAAGGCACCTGTGTGGAGCTCTTTTTTCCAGCCGTGATCTACAAGGATTCCTAATGTTCTGTTTTTTAGTAGAAATACAGTAAGATAAGACACCTTAACCATCCAATTACCTACCTCACGCCTGACCAAAACTTCATACAATAGAAATATCCCGCATGACAAGTCATTTAAAGACTTAACTATGGGGGAAACAACAGAGGAGGCATGCTGGTGAAAAAGCAAAAAACGTTATGATGATTTGAAAGTGCTTTTTTTGGTATAAAATGAAATCATTGAATGGATAGCAGGGGAGAAATGCAATGTTAAAAAAATCTGTCAATTTTTATTTTCGAATCCCGGTTTGGGTCTATATGCTACTTGTAGCAGGTTTTCCAATTCTGTATACCGTTAATTTGAGCTTTCGCAAGTTCAGCTTCGCTTTGCCGGGATATGAGGGCCAGTTTATCGGATTGGACAATTATACAAGGGCATTGCTTGATTCCAACTTCTGGGGCTCGCTGGGCGTTACATTCACGATCATCCTGTTTGTCATTCCCGCACAGTTGGTTGCCGGCTTTTTCATTGCCGGGCTGCTTGCCAAAAATTTGAGGGGTACCAAAATATTTTCTTCGTTTATTTTTCTTCCCATGACCATTGCGCCCATTGTAGTCGGACTAATTGGGAGATTGCTGCTCATTGATAGATTCGGTTTGGTCTCATGGTATTTGGAGTATATAGGCTTCGATCTTGGAGGCTCTATTCTGGGCCAGCGCATAACTGCACTTGCCTCCATCATAATATTGGATATTTGGCATTGGACACCATATGTCACTTTGCTGCTGTTAGCCGGTTTGCAATCGCTTCCAGTGGAGCCGTATGAAGCGATTGAATTGGAAGGCGCCTCCAAACTGCAAACGGTTTGGTACGTAACCTTGCCTTTACTGAGACCGATTCTAGTTACCGCCGTGCTGTTCCGTTCCATTGATTTGTTCCGTATATTCGATGAAATATTGGTGCTTACGGGGGGAGGTCCTGGTTCCAGTACGGAGTCAGTCGAAATGCTTACCTACAAAGTAAATTTCCATAATTGGGATATGGGGTACGGAGCCAGCATCGGCGTAATTACCTTGATTATGGTGTTGCTTATGAGCTTATTATCTCTGAAAGTAACAAGAAAAGAGACCTAGCGGAGGGATTTCACGAAATGCGGCAAATCCGAACAAGAGAAGTGTTCATGACCTATACCGTCCTAGGCGTTTTATCTATTATGGCGCTATTCCCTTATTTGTGGATGCTACTCGGCTCGTTGAAGGGCAGACTGGACCTTTTCTCCATTCCCCCAAAAATAGTATTCAGCCCTACGACAGTCAACTATACAGAAGCGTTTGTTCACAAGTCCTTCCTACAGAACTTGTTGAACAGTGTGAAACTGGCTGTCACTTCCACGGGGATAGCGATCTTAATCGGTGTGCCAGGAGCTTATGCTTTATCGCGTTCCAAAGCAAGGGGGGACGGGCTGTTACTTATGATGGCATTGCTTACCCGAATGGTTCCCCCTGTCGTAATCGCGATTCCTTTCTATGTGTTAATGGTAAAGCTGAAGTTGATGAATACTATGACGGGTGCAGTGCTTGCCCACTCTATATTGACCATTCCACTAATGGTATGGATGATGAAAAGTTTTTTTGACACCGTTCCCAAAGAAATTGAAGAAGCGGCCGCAGTAGACGGTTGTACAAACATAGCGGTTTTTTTCAGAATCGTGATGCCGCTTGTGCTCGGAGGACTTAGCGCATCCTCCATCCTGTGTATTATAACCTCATGGAATGAATATTTGTTAGCCAGCGTGTTAACAGGAAAAAGTACCGCCACATTGCCAGTCGCAATTCCAGGCCTAATCAGCTCGAATGGTACGTTATGGGGGGAAATATGCGCTGTCGGAACCGTGGTTTCAGTACCGATCGCGATATTTACGCTCGCCGTTCAACGCCATTTGGTAAAAGGAATGACTATGGGGGCTGTGAAATAACAACCAACTGTCATGATAACGAATCCAGTCAAGGAGGAAAATAGATGAAGCTTAGAAGCAAATTACTTGCAGTTTCATTGGTTTCCATATTTACGCTCACCTCAGTCGGTTGTACTCAGCAGGCGACAGAGAATCAGAACAAAGCGCCCGATACGACGATTCGGTTTGTTGCTGAGGCCTCGGGCTTAACGGACGCATTGGAGAGTCTGGTTCCCGAGTTTACTCAAAAAACGGGCATCAAGGTAGAGTTTGAAAAGCTTCCATACGAAATGGTCGTGCAGAAAACGATGCTAGACTTTACTTCCGGCACGGGATCGTACGATGCAGTATCATTACCCTATGAATATTTGGGGCGGTTGGTCGATAAGGGGTATGTCAAGTCAATCGATGAATATTTGAACGACAAGACTTTAACACCAGATGATTTTGATGTGAAAGACATTATTCCTGCAATGTGGAATGGAAGCGCTAACTGGAAAGGCAAGATGTACGGGTTTCCATCTAATCCTACGATTACGTTCATGTGGTACCGTAAAGACTTGTTGGAGAACTCGTCCGAGAAAGAAGCGTTTCTCAAACGCTTCGGGTATGAGTTAAGTGTGCCTAAGACGCCACAACAAATGAAGGATATGGCTCAATTTTTTACCCGCAAGAAAGGCGAAACTTTGGCGGGCAAGGTACTGGACCACAATTTCTACGGGATGTCGATTATGGCCAAAAGGCACTCGGCACTCTCAGCGGATTGGCTCAGCTGGGCATGGGCATATGGTGGCGGTATATTTGATAAAGGTTATGAAAGTGGAAAAATTGTGATGAATTCCGATAAAAACATGGAGGCGCTCAACTATTATGTGTCCTTATTCGATTATGCCGTACCAGGCAGTGTGGATTACACCTGGGATGAAGTGACGACAGCGATGCAGCAGGATTTAACCTTCGCTGCCATTAACTATAACGATCAAATTCCAGGCCTGCTCGACGAATCCAAGTCCAAAGTAGCCGGAAAAATGGGATATGCTCTACAACCGGCGAATGATCGTCCAACAGCCAATTATGGCTCGTGGACCTACATGATTCCGGCCAATTCCAAACATCCGAAGGAGGCCTACCAGTTCTTCGAATGGGCGTTATCCAAGGAGACGCAGAAAAAATGGACGTTGCTCGGAGGGATTCCAGCTAGAGAATCCGTCTTTAAAGATCCAGAAATCAGCAAGATCGAATACATGCCAATGACGCTTGAAGCTCTTAAAATAAGCGATTTGCGTCCCAGAATCTCGGAATGGGGAGAAATGGATTCGGCCATGTCGGAGGAGCTTCATAAAGCCGTAACGAAACAAGCCAGCCCTAAGGATACATTGGATAAATTACAAGCAAAGTTTGAGAGTATAATAAAATAGCAGTCCGGTCATTGCCGCACAAGAAAATGAGGCCACGGGAGTAAATACTCCCGATGGCCTCAAACTTATTATAAAACCTCTTAAAAATCCCTCATTCTTTCATTTGCATTCAACTCATATACATCTTTCAGAGAACGATACAAGGCAGTGAAAACAGCATAGGTTTTATCATACTCCATACGTTCAGCAGGTTCATATCTCTTCTTCATTACGACACAATGATCCACAGCATCTTTGAATGTCGGGAAAAACCCTTCCGAAACGGCGCCAATCATGGCAGCGCCGTAGCAAGGCGCCTCTTCGTTTTCTGGAAGTTCAATTACCTGCTTTGTGATATCTGACTTCAGTTGGGTCCACAAAGGCGATTTTGCTCCGCCGCCGGTGGAAATGATTTTATTTATCTTGACTCCGGAATCACGCATATAGTCCAGATTCTTTTTCAGCAGACAGGCAACACCCTGCATAATAGCCAGAGCGAAATCGTATTTATCATGTGAAGCATGGATACCGAAGAAAACGCCGGAAGCATTTTCATTGAAGTCAGGAGCGTTTACTCCTGTCAAGTATGGCAAAAATACAGGCGGTATACGATGGGTTCGCCGCATAAGGGTCTCATTTATATCTGTAAATGAAACATCTTCTAAAAACTGATTCTTGTACCATTCCAAGCTAAATCCGCCACTCTCGCATACCGGTAACAGGACGTAGGTATCCGGGAAAGGTCCGCAATTCAGCGGAATCCGGCCTTCACTGAAAAGAGGAGCGTTTACCAGAGTAGCGATAGATAAAACGGTTCCCGCAGATTCGCTGATGATACCTTCTTTGATGTTTCCGGTTCCAATCATGCCGGCAAAATGATCCAATGTTCCTACATTGATCTTCGTATCATAAGTCAACCCGATTTCGGAATCAATCCATTCCAATAAAAGTGTCCCGGCAATACTGCAGGAAGGAAGTACTTCAGGCAACTGCTCTGTTTTTACGCCGCAGTAATTGAGGATATCTTCCCAGTAGCATTTCTCTGTGATGTTAAAATAATGAGAAAAGCTATAGATAGAGTAATCTCCGGCTATGCGGCCGCATAATCGATAGATGATATAATCTTTCAGCAATAGATAATGAGCAGTCTGATTAAATATATCGGGTTTATTCCGGTTCATCCAAAGCATCTTTGTAATCGGCCATGTTGGGATTAATTCGGGCTGGCCTGTAATGCGGTAGCACAGCTCAGAATCAAATACAGAAGATAATTCTTCACATTCTTTGCGGGAGCGCATATCCAACCAGGAGATTGCGGGATGTACGGGTGTTTTGTTTTCGTCCAGTAAAATAAGAGATTCTGCCTGCCCGGTCAGGACAATCTGGATGACATCTTCGTTGTTTGAAGTTTTTCCGATTGCAGCCGTTTTGCAGATCATTTCTTGAATGCATGTGAAGTACTGCTCAGGGTCAAATTCTACAAAATCGCCGCTGCGGTTATAATGTACGGTTTCTGAAAGTGTAGTAAGCGGATTCAAATGCTTGTCGTATACAGAAACTTTGATATTCGTCGTACCCAAATCGATAGATATGATATTCATATTTTAGTTCCTCCTGTTTCTTCTAAACAAATTGCATACAGAATCTCTGGGAATCAGGATTGGGTCAGAAGAAAAAAAGCGTGTTTCAGTACGTCCTTCCAATAACGCTGATTGTAAAATACTGATGTAGTTCTCTGCCATTTTTTCTTTGGGCAGGTGTATGGTGGTCAGAGGAGGCATGGAAAAAGCTGAAAGAGGATTATCATCGAATCCAATAACACTTATATCTTCCGGAATTTTAAAATTGTACTGCATAGCAGCTTTGTATACTCCGTAAGCCAGAGTATCATCAAAGGTCAGTACACCTGTAAAGGGAATACTGAATGCATTTGTGTCATAATCCCATAATTTCTGCATGGTCTGAAAGCCGTTTGTGATGGATGAATGTGTTGTTTTAACCATATCTCTGTTAAACGGAACATTATATTCGCTGTAAGCCCGTTCGATCCCTAATACAAACTGTTCACTCGTGGGAAAGGATAAGGGCTCTGTGATAACTAAACAATCCCGATGTCCATTTGACAGCATGGCACAAGCAGCAAGATATCCGCCATGCGCATAATCAACATGAACATGGTGACAATTCATGGTCTCGTAGCGAACGCCCTGAAGGATTAGTCGATTGGACATCTCTGATAACAGCTGTAAATTATTTGGGTTCATGGATGTCGGTTCGAGAATAATAAAATCCGGCTGCCTGGAAAGAACAGTCAATATATTGGCGCGTTCAATTTTTTCACTGAACTGTGAATCAAAAATCATTGTGGTATATCCATGATCAGCCATCTTGATCGAAATGGTGCGGAAAATATAGGTAAGTACAGGATTTTCGATATCATTAAAAATGATTGCAATGGTTTTGGTAGAATTGCTTCGCAGGCCTTTGGCAAGTGAATTAGGGGTATAGCCCATTTCATTTGCTTTATCTAAAACCATCTTTCGGGTCTCTTCTTTAATGGCAGGGTTGTTGTTCAATGCTTTCGATACAGTTGAAAATGAGATGTTCAATTCCTTTGCAATGGTTTTAATAGTAATAGGTTTGTTTGTATCTGTCATTGCTGGATACTCCTTTCTTTAATGAGGAGCAATTACGCAGAAGTTTGTGAGGATAAATATTTAGAACAGAGTACAATATATTTACAACGTTGTCAATATGCTGCGAGAGATTAAAAATGAGTTCGACAGAGTGATTGACAAAACGGATAAAAGCTAATATGATCATTACAACGTTTGAAAACAAACAAAAGACAGTTTGTAAGCGGTACATTTTTTTGATAAAAAATTACAAGGTTGTAAAAGGAGGTTCAAAATGAAGATATCATGTACGAATTTAATGCTGCCGGGAAACAATTTGACTGAGCAGGCCACTCAACTGTACAAATGGGGTTACGATGGCATCGCGATATTTGTGAACTATAGTGAATGGAGCGAAGAGCTGCACCAGGAAATACTTGCATTACAAGAAAGAACAGGAATCATCCCGTGTGAGTTTGCCTTTGGAGATGAGATTTACGGACATTTAATGGATGACAATATGGAGCTCAGAAAAAAGAGCAGGGAAATGTATAAGCTTGCGGCTGAAATTAGTGGTGAAATCGGAGCAGTCACAGAGCTTGAATTTGCATACGGTGCGCAGAATCCGCTGCCATTGTTTCATTCTTATCAAAAAATGACAGAAATGGAAGAGCTGGGGTTTCTGGAAATGTACAAAGAAGTTGCCAAACCCCTTATGGGGACCAAGGGCAGGATGCTGCTTGAAGGGATTAATAGATATGAAAGTCCATACTTAAACAGTATCAAAGAATGCAAGGATGTCATTGACAAATTAAACATAGATAACTCCGGAGTTTTAGCAGATTTTTTCCATATGTCCATAGAAGAGGCGGATATGGTTGAAAGCATTAAATACGCAGGAGACTCTATTCAACATGTACATTTAGGTGACAATAACCGTCTGCTTCCGGGCTATGGAGCAATTGATTGGAAGGCGTGCTTTAATGCGTTGAAAGAGGTTGGTTTCAATGGCTTCCTCAATTTAGAATGCAGCACCAGCGGAGATCCATCTAAGACATTGCCCGAGACCGCAGAGTTTTTAAAGAAGATGTTGAAATAGGTGATGTTATGAAGAATGAATTTAAAATAAGCAAGCCATTTTTTGAAATTGGCCCCAAGACATATCTATATGGAAAAGAAGCGGTAGAACTGGCAGTAGAAGCTGACAGACTCTGTGAAAAATATGGAGTTGATATCATTTTTACTGCTCAGTATACAGATATAGAGCCGATCTCAAGGGCAACCCGTTACATTAAAGTATTTGCGCAGCACATGGACCCCATATATCCGGGAAGGGGAGTGGGAGCGGTTTTACCTGAGGCGGTAAAAGCAGCAGGAGCGGTTGGCGTTCTTTTGAATCATACGGAGAAACCATTAACAATAGAAGTGCTGACACAAAGTATAAAAAGAGCACATGAAGTGGGTCTGGCAACATTAGTATGTGCTGGAAGCAGTGAAGAAGGTGCCGCAATAGCATGTCTTAACCCGGATATTATTTTAGCTGAATCACCTGCGCTCATAGGGAAGGGCGCACGCGGCCCTCAGGATATGGAAGAGATTGCAAAAATCAATCATGCAATACACCAGGTGAATCCTAATATGCTGATTTTGCATGGAGCGGGAATAACCGATGAAAAAGATGTTTACGAAATAATTAAAGCAGGAGCCGATGCCACGGGTTCAACCAGCGGAATCATAAAGGCAGAGAAGCCATTAGAAATGATGGAAAAAATGATTGCATCTGTGGCAGAAGCATGGAAGATAAGAAAAAAAGAAAAGGAGAATTAATATTATGGCAGTATTTCATGAAGTATTTAAAATTGAAACAGGCAGAAGAGTGAGTTTTGATGACATTACAGAACAGGTACAGGAATGTGTAAAAAAATCAGGAATTAAAAACGGGCTTGTCAATGTTTTTTCACAACATACAAGCTGCAGTGTATTTCTGCAGGAGGATTCAGAGGATGTTACTTTTTGGAACACTCCGCTGATCCTTCAGGATATGATAAATGCATTGGAGAAAATCATTCCGACATGTCAGTATGAGGGGCAATATCTGCATCCGGGTCCGATTCATACAAAAAATGCAATGGAATTAAGGGATGAAAAGCCAGAATGGTTGCTGAACACAGACGGACATTTACGTTCTGTTTTGCTTGGGCGGTCTGAGACAATTCCGCTTTTGGAAGGTGAAATGACTTTAGGCGAGTTCGGAAGAATCTATTTTTCGGATATGGATCAGACGAGAGAGCGTACACGCATGGTACGTGTGCAGATTGTCGGCGAATAAGTTGAGAATTTTAAAATAAGAGGAGGAAAAGAACATGGGAATTATAGAAAAAATGAGATTGGACGGGAAGAAAATATTTGTAACAGGCGGAGCAAGAGGAATCGGAAAACGCTTTGCAATTGCACTTTCCGAAGCAGGGGCAGATGTTGCCATTGTTGATGTTGATTTAGAAGAGGCACAGAAAACCGCAAAAGAAATTGCACAGGCCAATCATAATAAAACGATCGCAATTAAAACGGATATTACCAAGCCTGACGAAGTGAATAAGATGATGGAGACGATTCTAAAAGAATTCGGCAGACTGGATGTAGCATTTTGTAATGCAGGGATAGGACACGTGGTACCGGTAGAAGAGGATACGCTGGAAGATTGGAACAGGGTAATCAACGTAAACTTAAATGGAACTTTCCTAACCGCGCAGGCAGCCGGGAGAGTGATGATAAAACAAGGAGGAGGCTCGATTATCAATACCGCCTCGATGTCAGCCCATATTACAAATGTTCCTCAGAAAGAATGTTCGTATGCGGCATCAAAAGCAGGTGTGATAGCGATGTCAAGAAATATGGCTGTGGAGTGGGCGGATAAAAATGTACGTGTCAATACGATCAGCCCGGGATATATGGCGACGGAGATGACACTGAATGATCCGGGATTAACGCCATTGATCAGTCAGTGGGAAAAATTGATTCCGGTACATAGAATGGGAAAACCGGAAGAGTTAGAAGCTATTGCCGTTTATCTTGCAGGAGATATGAGTTCTTATACAACAGGAGCGGACTTCCGCATTGATGGAGCTTACACTTGCTTTTAGGGTAAAAGAGTTTCAGAGAGGGATTCACCTGTTTAGTGCATCATAAAATGTAGGTTATGGCATTTAATTTGTGCAGTGCCGTAGGCGCTGCACAAAAAAGCCATTTGTCAAAAGGGGCACTCAATAAGTTGTTCAAGTAAATTGAAAAGCTGGATTTATTGACATTGGATGAAAACGGTTACAGTTTCTTGCATAAACCTAAATTTCGAAAGCCCAAGGGGCTTTGTTATTTTCAAGTGTTATTTTGAATTGAAAGCGCTAAATCGTAAACGAGCGGTGCACCGGCTCGCATAAATTAGTTAGGTGGGGTTAGGATGAAGGCTAGGAGAGAGAGTTTTTTTGATAGAATTGGTATACCAAGTGTCTTATCGTGGAGTTATTTGGGTGTTTTAGTATTTATGATTGGCAATGGGATCGAAATAGGTTGGTTAAGTCCCTATTTGGAGGATAATGGATTAAGTATTCAACAAGTTTCTACTTTATTTAGTATGTATGGTGTGACTGTAGCGATATCATCCTGGTTTGCCGGAGTATTTTTTGAAACATTTGGTGCTAAACGAACAATGCTATTAGGAGTAATTTTTTGTGTCGTTGGTACAGTAGGTTTCGTAAGCTTAGGGTTAAAAGAAATGTCTTATTCGATATTATTGATTACACAGGCCATAAAAGGGTTTGGATATCCTCTTTTCGCCTATGCGTTTTCAGTTTGGATTGCATATAGAAGCCCAGCCGAAAAACTAAGTACAGCATATGGATGGTTTTACTTTGTCTTTTCAGGCGGGATGCAAGTGTTGGCTACTTTTTATGCTAGTTGGGCTATAAATCAACTAGGTCATATTAATACTTTATGGACTACGCTCATTTTTATTATTTCTGGCGCTTTTTTTGCGCTAGTACTTAATCGCGATAATATTGTCCCTCAAAGTAATAATAATACAATGGATAAAATTAAAGAGGTTCTAAAAGGAGTAACGATTCTTAAAGAACATCCTAAGTTATTAATAGCTTGTATCCTTCGAATTATAAATTCACTGTCTCAGTATGCTTTTCCTGTCTACCTGCCTATGTATATGATATCTCAAGGTTTTACAACCTCTGAATGGCTAAGCATATGGGGTACTGCTTTTACTAGTAATATCCTGTTTAATTTGATTTGGGGAATAGTTGGAGACAAAATAGGATATAAAAGAACTATTATTTGGTGTGGTGGAGTCCTGACTGGAGTAGCATCTTTACTTCTATTTTTTGCTCCACAACTGGTTGGAGCAAACTATATTATATTACTTATACTTGGGATGATTTGGGGAGCAGGTGTAGCAGGTTATATACCTTTAGATGCAATGTCAGCTAATTTGGTTGAAAATGATAAAGGGGCAATCATGTCAGTATTGAACTTAGGAACAGGTTTGTCTGTTGTTATTGGCCCAGCAATAGTTGGTCTATTCATAAATTCCATTGGTGCAAGCGGTGTCACTTGGGTAGTTGCTATACTTTATTTTATAGGTGCCTTGCTTACTAATTTCCTAGATGAGCCTGAGAAGATTCCTAAAAATATTACTTAAACCGACAAAACGATAAAAGTTAATATAAATTACAACGTTTGAAAATAAATAAAAGACAATTGTAAGCGGTACATTTTTTTGATTAAAAATTACAAGGTTGTAAAAGTAGGTTCAAAATGTTCAGATTGTTGGCGAATAAGTTGAGAATTTTAAAATAAGAGGAGGAAAAGAAAATGGGAATTATAGAAAAAATGAGATTGGACGGGAAGAAAATATTTGTAACAGGCGGAGCAAGAGGAATCGGAAAACGCTTTGCAATTGAGGGCGGATAAAAATGTGCGTGTCAATACGATCAGCCCGGGATATATGGCGACGGAGATGACACTGAATGATCCGGGATTAACGCCATTGATCAGTCAGTGGGAAAAATTGATTCCGGTACATAGAATGGGAAAACCGGAAGAGTTAGAAGCTATTGCCGTTTATCTTGCAGGAGATATGAGTTCTTATACAACAGGAGCGGACTTCCGCATTGATGGAGCTTACACTTGTTTTTAGTTGATCAGCAGCGAATTCTACAGCAGCATGCGCCTCCACTATGATGGGGGCGTTTATATGTTTAAGGACAGTGATTCACGTGACTTAAAAAAATATTGCTGTCTTATTGACAAAAGCGAAAGTATGATTTTATAATCTTTGTAAGTAAACTTAACTATCAATAAAACTATTTCGGTAATTCATAAGGAGGAGGAATCTGGAATGAGGTTGAAAGGGAAAACCGCTCTCATTACCGGTGGTACACTCGGAATCGGTAAAGCTATAGCCTTAAAGTTTGCCCAAGAAGGGGCTAAAGTAGCTATACTTGACTTGGAAGTTAACGAAGAATGGATGCAATCCTATAAAGGGGAAATGATGGGGATTGTATGTGATGTGCAGTATAAAAGTCAGGTCGATGCGGCAATTGCGCAGGTTACTGAGACTTTTGGACATATTGATATAGCTGTAATCAATGCAGGGATTTGCGAGTTGACCCCGTTTCTTGACATTACTGAAGAGGCCTGGGAAAGACACATCGCCATTAATTTAAAAGGGGCGTTTTTAGTTGGCCAAGCCGTAGCGAAACAGATGGTCGAAAGCGGGGTCCATGGTTCAATTATACATATGTCGAGCGTAAATGGAATGCGTGCGGAAAATACACAGGCGCATTACAACGCCAGCAAAGGAGGGTTGAATTTGCTTGCGATGTCCATGGCGGTCGAGCTAGCGAGTCATCATATTCGTGTTAATGCTTTATGTCCAGGATTTATCGCAACTCGCCTAACACAGGCTGAGATTGATAATGAAGCGGGGATAAAGGAATATCTTAAAACGATACCAATGAAACGAGTAGGGCTTCCAGAAGAAATTGCCGATGCGGCCGTGTTTATGGCATCAGATGAATCTCGATATATGACAGGGCATTGTCTGGTCATAGATGGCGGACAACTGATTAAATTGGCTTAAATATTGAACTCAGGGGTGCTTTAACTTGAAGGAAATATCCGATGAATTTCGCTGGTCGGTCGATCAATGGGTTACAGGTAAAAAGGATGAATTAGTTGGTTTTTTGAAAATCTTGATTCAAGTTCCCAGCGAAAACCGTCCACCAACAGGAAATGAGTTACCTGTCCAGCACTTGTTGGAAAAAAAAGTACGTGAACTTCGGTTTGAAACAGAGTTATATTCTCTGTCAAACGTCCATGGACTAATGGATCACGAAGCGTACTATCCGGGACGTGATTACACAAACCGCCCCAATCTCTTTGCTCGAATTCGTGGGACCGGTGGCGGAAGATCGTTGCTGTTTTCTGTACATTCCGATGTCGTCCCCGGAATTGACGGTGAATTTGAAGCGTTTTGTCCGGTTGAGAGGAACGGTCGACTATACGGCAGAGGCTCAAATGATATGAAAGGCGGGATCGCTGCGATTCTTACTGCATTTTCTTTTTTTTCGGAAAAAGAAATACCTCTAAAGGGCGATATTCTATTTGAAAGTGTAGTGGATGAAGAGATGGGAGGGGCTAACGGTACACTGGCAGGACGGATTCGTGATCATCATGCAGACGCTGTAATTATACCTGAACCAACCAATATGAAGGTTTGTCCATCGCATTTGGGCGGTGTGACATGGCGTATCACGTTGAAAGGAAAGGGTGGCATGGGATTCGGCGGTGAAAGCTTGTCTAATCCGATTTACGGAATCTCACGTATCGTCTGCGAAATTGAACGTTTTCACGATGAATGTAAAAATAAAGTTGCCTTTCGAACGAAGTCGGGTGAAGTCCTGACACCGAATGTAGTGCTCTCCTATATCAAAGGCGGCGATTTCGAACCGGGAATGGCTGACGGAATTCCGCAAACATGTTCAATCGAGGTATGGGTAGAGTGCCTGCCTGGGGAAACACTCCAAGATGTGGAACGGGACTTTAAAAACCGGTTACAAGCGTTGTGTAACGATCCGTCTATGCAGGCCTATGAAGTCTTCTGGGAACAGATCACTCGTTTTTTGCCCGGGAGCTTTGCAAAGACAGAACTTACTCCAATTCTTTGTTCTTTAGTGAGTCAAGAGTGTGGAGTGCCCGAAGAAGAGCATATGGCGCCTTTTGCATGTGACGCTTTTATGTTTAACCTATATTCGCCTTCACCTGCAATTATCTTAGGTCCTATCGGTGAAAATGCACATGCAGCAGATGAATTTGTTGATGTCGACAGTTTGATGAGGTTAACCAAAGTCTATATATTAGCTATTGCGAAATGGTGTAACATGTCGCCTTTAGGCATAATAAACGGAGAGGAAGATAGGTATGAAACAATGGGATGAAAGGGAAATTATTACTACGAATGCTCCACAAAATACGGGACCGTATTCGCAGGGGCTGATTGTTGGGCCGTTCGTATTCGTTTCCGGTCAAGGTCCGCTTGATCCATCAACGGGGGAAATTATCGAAGGTACGGTAGAAGAGCAAACGATTCTCACTTTTAAAAATATCGAAGCGATTTTAGCTGAAGCAGGCGGGACACTGAAGGATGTTGTTTAAGTAACGGTACATTTACAGGATATTAACGATTTTGATCGGTTTAGCAAAACGTACGAAACCATTTTTTCCGACACGGTAAAACCAGTAAGAACAACGGTAGGGAGTCAATTGGTCGGAATCAAGGTCGAGGCGGATGTAATTGCAATCGTTTCTGAAAGGTAGTGAGTCCAGTAATGTCTGATTTATCGGGAAAACCCGAGGTATTAAAAAAGATAAATACGGCTATGGTGCTTAATTTGATCCGAAAACAAGGGCCGATCTCACGTGCGGATATTTCCAAAGCATTAAACATCAGTCGTCCGACTGTCTCGAAACTGACGGCCGATCTGCTAAGCGATGGGGAAATCGTGGAGATAGGCGAGGGTGAATCAAAGGGTGGAAAGAAGCCGATATTGCTAAAACTCAACAGTAATAACGCATATGTTGTGGGGATACACTTATCCCATCCGGTTACCAAGATTGCTTTGGCAAATAACGCCGGGGAGATTTTGGTGCGCGAGGATATGAACACAGACTCTATAGAAAATATCACGGATGATCTATCCGAAATTATCCAAAAGTGTTTCCAATTCGCTGGATTACAAGTAAACCAGATTTCCTCGATTGCCATCGGAATTTCGGGAATGGCTAACCCGGATACGGGAGAAATCCTGCACGCCAGATTTATTTCCGGCTTAAAGGGACTACATTTAAAAAAGAATTTGGAGTCCAAGTTTAAAGTGCCCGTTTTCATAGACAACGACGTTTATATGGGGTTGATTGGGCAGGAGTCATTTCTTGAAAACAAACCATCCAGCATGGCTTTCGTGACGATTGGCGAGCTTGTGGGACTTGGTATGATGATCGAAGGGAAAGTATACCGGGGAGGGAGGTATGCTGCAGGAGAAATTGGCGATATGTTGATTAATGCTTCCCAGCAACTCTCCAACGGATTTCAAGCGGATGGCGGATATTTGGAACGGTGGCTGGAATGGAATAAGATTGAGCCGATTTTACTAGAAAACGATTCAGATGATATCGAGAAAAGCCAAATCGTGTCTCAATATCGATTCATGATTGCATGTTGTCTAAGTAATATCATCTGTTTGTACGACCCAGAACGAATCTTCATAGGTGGCAAGATTCTTAAAAGCAATCATCTGCCTGCCATTCAAGAATTGCTGCATCAAATCAATCCAAGGGCTCCCCTCTTAGAAACAACCTATTATAAAGGGGACACAGAATTAATGGGGAGTCTTTATATGGCAATCCAAATTCTTCATAAAAATTTAACGATCAACGAGAATCTTTTTTAAATTGGAGGGTAACACATCAATGAATTTTCAAGATGAAACGGTATGCTTTCAAATGATGAGGGAAAAACTTTATACTGCAGTCATTTGCGATATTTTGGATGAATTTGGTTTTCGCAATCAAGTGCTCGATCAAAACATTCGGCCTGTAAATGTGAATTGGAAAATTGTGGGACGTACAAAAACAATTCTGGCTGTGGATATATTTGAAACTTATGAGAATCCGTATGAGAAAGAAATTGAGGCTATTGACAGTGTTAAATTGAACGAAGTTATAATGATTGGAACGAACAATTCCAAACGCAGCGGTCTTTGGGGTGAATTATTGGCTACTGCGTCCAGAATGAGGGGAGCAACAGGAGTTATTTTAGATGGATTGATTAGAGATTCGGAGAAATTAATCAATATGGATTTCCCGGTATTTTGCAGTGGCTATAATCCATTAGATTCAAAAGGTCGCGAGTATGTTATCTCTTATGATTGTCCAGTTGAGGTTGGAGGGGTCTTGGTGCACCCTGGCGATGTCGTTTTCGGAGATCGAGATGGTATCGTTATCATCCCTAAAAAGGTATTTCCACAAACAGTGGAAAGGGCATTAGAAAAAGTCAATAACGAAAACATGATTCGAAATGAGTTGCTGGCAGGAAAGTTATTAAAGGAAGTATACGACCAATACAAAATGCTCTAAGTTTCTCAACACGCAAAGGCGCCAAGCGGCGCCTTTTTGCATGCTTTTATGGCGTAAGCGGATCGGCTGCAGGTTCCTCATCGAGCTCCACCCAGGCGCTCGTCCATTTCTCCAATTCCCGGAAGACGGGAGCCAGAGCGCGGCCTTTGTCCGTGAGAGAATACTCGATGCGAACGGGAGTTTCCGGATACACGTCCCGCTTTACAACCCCCTCGTGCTCCAAATCTTTTAATCGCTCCGATAGCAATCTTCCGCTGATCTGAAGGGCGGTCTCTATGGCACAGAACCGCTGAGGGCCCTTAAGCAGCTGATGGATGATAAGCCCGGCCCATCGTTTACTGACGATCCGCATGCCTTTTTCAAATCTGGGGCATACTGAATTCTGATTCATATCCCGTCACCTCGCTCTAGTTCTATTATACCGCATGATCAAATAAATTGTATAGTTGCAAACAAAAATATAGTTACTTGACATACTTTAATTATTATCATATACTTACTTACATAAAGTAACTTTATTACTTAGGGGGTAGCATGATGATTCCAGCGTTATTTTTAGCGCACGGCTCTCCGATGCTCGCTATCGAGCAGACGCCTTATACCGATTTTTTGGCGAAATTGGGTGAGCAGTACGAACCCCGGGCGATTGTCATCTTTACGGCGCATTGGGAAAGCGAGACGCTAACGATTTCATCGACGGACGATGTCTACGATACGATCTACGATTTCGGCGGGTTTCCGGATGAGCTGTACCAGGTCAAGTACCCGGCCAGAGGGTCCACAGCGATCGCGGCGATGCTGGAGCAAAAGCTGACGGCAAACGGTATCGAAGTCCGCACCGATTCGGCCAGGGGGCTTGATCACGGCTCTTGGACACTGCTCCATCGCATGTATCCAAAGGCGGATATTCCGGTAATCCAAGTATCGGTGAATCCTTGTCTTGCCCCTGAGCAGCAATACCGGATCGGCGAGGCGATTCGCGGGCTGGGACGGGAAGGCATTCTGGTGATCGGCAGTGGGGTAACCGTACACAACCTCCGGATGCTGAACTGGGGCCAGAAGACGCCGGAGCCATGGGCGGTTGCCTTCGACGACTGGCTGCTTGAGAAGCTGCAGTCCAGCGACTTGAATACGTTGTTCCATTATGCGGAACAAGCCCCGTATGCCCGTCAGGCCGTGCCGAGAGCGGAGCATTTCGTGCCGCTGTTCATCGCGATGGGAAACGGGGAAGAACAAGCTCAGGTGATCCATCGGAGCTACGATTTAGGCACGCTCAGCTATATGTGTTTGCAATTTTAAAATAAGGAGAGGGAACTTTTGAATAGGAAATATGAAGTGAGTCTACTGTTGATCCGGCTTGTGCTTGGCATTTCTTTTTTGGTTCATGGAGTGGTTAAATTTCAGAGCGGCATCGGCAACATCGCCGGTTGGTTCGAAAGCATAGGTCTTCCGGGCTTCGCTGCCTATGTCGTAGGAATTATCGAGGTGGTCGGAGGAATCGCCTTGATCCTGGGTCTTGGTACCCGGATCGTATCTTCTTTATTTGCACTGATCATGATCGGCGCTATCGTGAAGGCGAAATGGGCTGGCGGATTTTTGGGAAGTCCGGAGATGGCCGGGTACGAATTGGATTTGGCGTTCTTCGTCATGGCGCTCGCTTTGGCCATTGCCGGAAACTCGCTGCTGGCGCTCGACGGCTTGCTGTCCGCAGGCAGATCGAAGCGCCCCTCCGCGTAAATAACAGATCAAAGAGAGAAGCAGGTCTGCGCAGATCTGCTTCTTTTGCATGCCATCGAAAAGAAAAGCGCTCTTACCGGCATCTTCATTATATTCGAGCTATTTCGACAAAAAGATGTAGACGGTATATAGGCCTCGTAGGTATAATATAGAAAAGAAAAGGATCAAATTGGAAAGAAGGTAAAGACTATGCAGCAAATGATTGGCACCTATGATGGGTTTTTGGTCTTTCTTTCCTATGCGATCTCGGTCCTGGCTTCTTACACGGCATTGGATATGGGAGGCAGAGTCAAAGCGGCCCAGGGGCGTATCAGGTTAATATGGCTTAGCGGCGGGGCGCTGGCAATGGGGCTAGGGATCTGGTCGATGCATTTTGTAGGAATGCTTGCCTACCGGATGCCGATGGAGGTCCATTACGACGTTGCCCTTGTTCTGCTTTCGATGATCTTTGCCGTCATCGCTTCGTATATTGCTTTGGGCGCGGTCGGGGGAAGGCATTTTGGATGGCGGAATTGGATCGTCGGAGGTCTGTTTATGGCCTTCGGCATCGTAGGCATGCACTATACGGGAATGACGGCGATGAAGATGAACGCGGTCATTCAGTACAGCCCGCTGTACTTGGTCCTATCCGTTGTCATCGCACTGATCGCGTCCATGGTTGCGATGTGGCTGACCTTTCATTTTCGCGATGACATCGGCAGGTCCCGCATTTACTATAAAATCGGCAGCGGCTTTGTTATGGGTGCGGCGATTTCTGGCATGCATTACACGGGGATGGAGGCAGCCCGTTTCATCAGTCTGGATCATATGCATTGGATGAACAACGAGCTGAGCGTGGAAACGTCGTTGATTGCTTATGTGATCGTCATGATGACGCTGTTGCTGCTGGGGATTGCGCTTGTGACGTCGTTCGTGGACAAGAGGCTTGCCTACCATGCGGCCAAGCTTCACGAAAGCGAGCAGCATTTTCAATCGCTGTTTGATTATAATACGGATGCGGTGTTTTCCATTGATCTGGAAGGGCGGTTCATCGCCGCGAATCCGGCGGTCGAGGCGATTACGGGCTATTCGGCGGAGGAGACCGTTGGACGCAGCTTAAGCGGCATCTCGGAGCTTTGGAATACCGATGAGCTTGGCTGGAGGGTAGCGGAATCCATAAAGGGCATCCCCCAGAAGTTCGAAATGACCATCAAGCATAAGCAGGGGCAGGCAATCGATCTCAGCGTCACCTGCGTTCCCATTGTCGTGAACCGGGAGGTCACCGGACTGTTCGGGATATGTCAAGACATCACGGAAAAGAAACAAGCGGAGCGCCGGATTAACGACCTTGCTTACCGGGACGATCTGACAGGAATGCCGAACCGCCGTTATTTGCTGGAAACGTTGAACGTGCTGACGGAGGCGGAAGAAGAAACCGAAATGGCGCTTCTGGTCATCGATATCGACCGCTTCAAGCTGATCAACGATTCCATCGGGCAGAAGCAAGGGGACAGGCTGCTGCGGCAGCTGTCGGACCGTCTGTATCACGCCGCTGGTGAAGAGAAGGTCATCGCGCGAATCGGCAGCGACGAGTTTGCCGTGCTGCTGTGCGGGATTGCAGGAGGAGAGAGCGAAGCGGCCGTAGAAGCGCTGCGGCTTCACGAGAGGCTCCAGCGTCCCTTTACGCTGGGAGCGCACAAAGTGTATCTCAGCCTCACCATCGGCTACTCGGTGCAACCTGTCTCCGCTAACGGAGAAATGCTTCTGAAGCATGCCGATTCGGCGTTGTTTTATTCCAAAAAGCAAGGGCGCAACCGGGTACAAGCTTACTCCTCGGAAATGGACGAAGCATCCGAACAGAAGCTTGCGCTTGAAAACGGCTTGAGGCTTGCGCTGGAGCGGGATGAGTTCGAGGTGCACTATCAGCCGCAGGTGAATATGCAGGGCCGGGTGATCGGAGCCGAGGCGCTGGTGCGCTGGCGGCATCCCGAGCAAGGTCTCGTTTCGCCGGGACTATTCATCCCGGTCGCTGAGGAGAGCGGACTGATTCATCGGATCGGCGAATGTGTGCTGCGCATGGCCTGCCAGCAAAACAAATTGTGGCAGGAAGCCGGATTCCCGCCGATGCCCGTTTCCGTCAACCTGTCGAACAAGCAGTTCGAGCAGCCGCATTTGATCGAATCGATCCGGGAAGCGCTGCAGGAATCGGGTCTGGAGCCGAAATATCTCGATCTGGAAATTACGGAAAGCATGATGGCCGCGGACGCGAACAATGCGGAAACGACGCTGCGCCGGCTGAAGCAAATCGGCGTACAAGTCAGCATGGACGATTTTGGCACCGGCTACAGCTCGCTCAGCTACTTGAACCGGTTCCCGATCGACAAGCTGAAAATCGATCAATCGTTCGTACGCGACATTGCCTATGGGTCCAGCGGGGCGTCGATTGTCGCTACGATTGTAGCCATGGCGCACCATCTCGGCCTGCAAGTCATTGCGGAAGGCGTGGAGACACAGGAACAGATCGACTTTTTACGCGACAAAAAATGCGATTTGGTGCAAGGCTACTATTACAGCAGGCCGCTGCCGCCGGATGAATTTGAACGATTCTTGAAGAACATGGACCGTTCGGCCGAAACTGCGTAATCCCAAAGCATAAGGCCTTTCAAACGAAACTCTCAAGTGGCCGGAGTCGTTGCGAAGAGGTCTTTTTGTCCTGTACTTGTATTTTTCCCCCCGGATGCTTATAATACAATTTACAATCGATTTTTGTCACCGACATGGCAAACTTGGCGAAAGTCAAGGACGCAAAGCTACAGGGACTAAGGTGTAACACGATGTCAGCCAGCTGCCGAAGGACAAGAGGAAATAGTCAAACACGGCCTCCCTTTTGGCGTTTGGGGTGGTCTTATTTTTTTGTATACAAAAACAACGGGTTGGGGGCAATTCGGCGTGAAAAAAATCTTGATCGTGGACGATTCGCTATTCATGCGGATGATACTGAGAAACGTAATTCAGGAATTGGGTTACGAAACGGTAGCCGAGGCTAGCAATGGTCTGGAAGCGCTAACATTATACTCTGAGCTGAAGCCGGATCTTGTTACGCTTGACATTACGATGCCCGAAATGGATGGAATCACGGCACTGGAGGAGATCAAGAATATGGACCCCGACGCAAAAGTAATCATGGTGTCCGCTATGGGCCAGCAGGCACTGTTGATCCGGGCCGTCTCGATGGGAGCAAGCGACTTTATCGTCAAGCCGTTCAGCAAGGACCGGGTCCGGGAGGCTTTGAAGAAGGCGTTTGCGAGCCAGGATTGACGATGCATCGTGCAGCCGCGAAAGGAGCCGTCAGAAGCGGATGCCTTCTTTTGAGTTTCGCGTCATCTCTTTGGTACAATAGAATTCGTGTGAAAGCAACCATTCGAATCAAAAGAAGGAGCTGGTCGTATGGAAATTTGGTATCATGGTCATTCCTGCGTTCAATTGACTCACGGAGGACATTCCTTAATTATCGATCCGTTTATTTCCGGGAATCGTCTGGCTACAACCAAGCCCGAGGATGTGAAGGCGGAATATGTCCTCCTTACACACGGACATACCGACCATATTCTCGATACCGTGCCCATCGCCAAAAACAACAATGCAACAGTCATTGCAACGTTCGAGCTGGCGACGTACATGAGCTGGCAGGGCTTGAACACCTTCGCGATGAATATCGGCGGCAAAGCGTCGATCGGATTTGCGGAGATCGAGATGATTCAAGCGATCCACAGCTCGGGAATCGTACTGGAAGAAGAGAAGAAAATCATCTATGGGGGGATGCCCGGCGGATATGTGATCAAGTGGGACGGGCTGACGATTCTTCACAGCGGGGACACGGCGTTATTCTCCGATATGAAGCTGATCGGTCAGCGCCACAAGATTGATCTGGCGTTCCTGCCGATCGGCGACGTATTTACGATGGGACCGGACGATGCGGCCTTAGCCGCCGAGTGGCTGGGCGCAAGAACGGTCGTGCCGCTTCATTTCAATACGTTCCCGCCGATCGTTCAGGATGCGGACCGTTTCGCCGCCGGACTTCGGGTTAATGGCATCCAGAGCCGGGCATTGCAGCCGGGAGAAAAACTTACGTTATAGCTTGGGGGAAAAGACATCATGGATTTGAGCATCGTGCCAGTACATACAGAAGAACAGCTTCGCGACTGCTTTGCCGTACGTGTTCGCGTGTTCGTGGAAGAGCAAGGGGTTTCGCCGGAAGAAGAGATAGACGAATACGATGCTTCGCCAAGCGCGGCAAGGCATTTTCTGATCAAGAACGGAAATGAGCCTGCAGCGGCTGCCCGCTGGATCATGTACGACGGGAAGACGGCCAAGCTCCAGCGGATTGCCGTAATGAAGCCGTACCGCGGATACGGGCTCGGACGCCAGATCATTCAGGCGATGGAAGAGGACGTACGGACGCAGGGCGTTCCGACGATCATCCTGGACGCTCAGACCCATGCGGAGGCGTTTTACGAGAAATTAGGCTACAAAACGATTTCGACCGAACCGTTCCTCGACGCCGGAATCTGGCACGTGCGTATGCGCAAGGAGCTGTAAAAAAGTTTTAGCGGGACAGGCCATTTTTGTACAAAATCGCATGACACGCTGGTTTTCAGCGTGTTTTTTTGCGTATGCAGGGTGACAATAATGTCATTAATGTAAGCCGAATCTATGGGAAGACCGCCGTATTTCCATTATAATTTTATCAAATATTACAGCATGGGTGTGAACAACAATGCTTCAAGCTTATTTGTTTCCAATCGGCTACGCGTTGCAGACGTTTCCGCTGCTCGCGTTCGTTTTTACGCTGCCGTTTCTGATCGTGCAGTACCGGAAATACGGCTATGTCAATAAAATACGCGTCATTGTCCTGTATTCGTTTTTATTGTACTTATTGTGCGCCTTCTACTTGGTCATCCTGCCGCTGCCGGATACCCGGCATACTTGCTCCGGGACGGCGAGCTCGTTCAATCTATGGGCACCGTTCCAGTTTGTACGTGATTTTCTGCGGGAAACGGGCCTGCAGTGGGACAATCCGGCAACCTATCTTAAGGTGTTCGGGGAACGGGCATTTCTGCAAGTGGCATTCAATGTGCTGCTGCTTGTCCCTCTGGGCGTGTTTTTACGCTATTATTTCCGGCGCCACATTCTCCGGACGACGATTACGACGTTTCTGGTGTCGCTGTTTTTTGAAGTGACGCAGGGAACGGGGCTGTACGGGATTTATGATTGCCCCTACCGTCTGTTCGATGTGGACGATCTGATGCTTAACACGGCAGGCGGCCTGGTCGGTTATGCCGTTGCTCCATGGCTGACGGCCTTTATGCCCAAGAGCGATACACTGGACGAAGGCGTCGATCTGTCCGTTACGCGTGTCAGCTACACCCGCCGTTTTGTCGCATGGCTGATCGACTGGGCGGTATTGTCGCCGTTCGTTCTATTTTTCCTCGGGCGGCATATGCTGCTTCCCGTCGCAGGGGCCGTCCTCTTCTATTTTGTCGTCGTGCCATACTTGACCGAAGGCAGGACGCTGGGCAAGCGGATCGTGCGCATTCGCTTGAACGGAAGGGATGGCGGGTTGACGCTGCACGCGCTTTTGGTCCGCTGCGTTTCCTTGTATTTTGTGATTGGCGGTCCTAATGTGCTGTTTATCAGCGGTGAAAAGAACAACCTTCCTTCGATGGTGATGATCCCGTTGCTGCTTGTCGCAGGGCTCCTGAACCTTGTCTTCGGCATCCATGCGCTGCTCTGCTTCGTGCGGCGGGACAGGATACTGTTCTACGAGCGGTGGAGCGGGACGAAGCATTCGATAACATAGAAACCCGATGTTGAAGATGGCCTTGAGGCGCCGTTGTTGAATACGGCAAAGCGACGCTGGCCCGGGCGGACAGCTGCGCTTCGTCCATTTCCCGGGCAAGCGCAGAAGTCGACATGGTTCTACAGTGCGTATGCACGGCTTTTAGTGTTTATTTTCTTGCACAGGTAACTTTACGATTCGCGAGGCTGCAAGCACCTGGTTCTTGGAATCAACGACGCAGACCTGAACGTCAAGCATTTCGGCTTTGGCCGTCATTGCCTTCGGCAGATTGACGCTAAGCGAGGATTCGCTCTTCCAAGTCGTCTGCTGCGGTTCGCCATTGATGAATACGGTGCTGCCAAGGCCGTATCTTCCGCCATGTATGGTAAGCTGCGATCTTCCGAAAGCATTGCCCCCGACGGTTAAGGAAGCGGGGCTTACCCGTTCGATCAGCGGTTCGCCATAGCCTAGGATAAACGGATCTCCTTTCGTATTACCGCCCGCCGCATTTGAGCTTCCGCTGCTTGCGGACGCCTGCTTCTCCAACTCCAGGATGGCCTTCTGCTTAGCCTCGTACTGCTGTACCCGATTAACGTCGATGTTCATCGCTTCATAGTATGCTTTCGGCGGCAGCACCGGCATTTTTCGGTACAGGTCGGACAAGTAGTCCGTGTACGGACTACCCGGCCGCTTCGCCAGATTCAAAATGTATGGCCCGAGAAACGACGGGCTCATATGCAGTTCCTCTTTCGCTTCCTTCGGCAAATAGTTGCTCCAGATGACGACGGGAGTGTTATGCATTTTTTCCAAGAAGTCGGGGTCGTCCTCGCCGCTGATGTAATTCGATTCCTTATAAACCAAGAGCTTTTCCAAAGAAGGGAGATGATCGCCGAAAAATACAATGATCGTCGGCTCCTTCAACCTGCTGAAATGCAGAACCAGCTCCTGCAGCGCCCGGTCGGCGCCAGACAAGCCTTGCGCATACGTCTCGGCAATGCCTGTGGCAGCCTTGGACATATGGCCTTTCACTTCGATATGGTTCTTTTTAAACTTGTCCGGCCAGTAATGATAATGGTTTTCCATCGTATTGGCAAAAATGAAGTTTGGGCCGGGACTTCGTTCGGACTCCTCAATAATGCGCCGCACGACGGCGTGATCTCCGATGTAAGGACCGAAATATTCGTCCGGATTGAAATACTCCAGACTGATGAAGCGCGAAAACCCGAGATGCTTGTAAACCTCCGAGCTGTTGAAGAACCAATGGTAAAACGGACTGATCGCCGTTGTCGTATAGCCTTGTCCCGATAACAGGCTGGCCAGCGAAGCGGTTGGCTGCTTGATGTACTGCTCGTACGGAATGGAACCCTCCGGGAAAAAGCGCATCGAATGCCCGGTCAGCACTTCCAGCTCGACGTTGGCCGTACCGCCGCCAAACATCGGGGAAAGCAGCGTGCCGTGGGTGAATTTCTCCTGCAGCGCATGAAACATCGGCGCCGGGTCCTTGCTGAATTGCAGGCTATTGATCTGAGTGATGTCCCAAAATGCTTCGCTGAGCAGGATGATGATGTTCGGGGGCTTTTGCAGCTCTTCAGGCGTCCACGCGGTTTGAAGTTCAATCTCGGGCGGCGGCAGAGGGACGGGAGGTCGAATGTAGTCCGAAGCTTGCAAAATAATGAGAAGAAACAAGCCGCAGGTCAAAGCCGTAAGGCGAAGAAACAAAGGCATAGGCGTATCTCCTGTTTGAATACGTTTTCGTTAAATTATTATACCACGGACATTCGTCTTGTAGATAGTGCGGTGCATCAGGGTCGTTGTAGAGCTGCATACTGCCACATGGAATAAATCCGCTAGTGCCCGGACCGCTGTCCGCTTCCCATAAGAAGCATTCGGCGAAGCGGGCTTTTTTATGCGCTCCGCTTTTCCCTGACAAGGTCGTATTACCGAAATATAACTGATGCGTCAGCGTAGCCTATTTTCCTTCAAGGCTGAAATAAGCTATGATGATAGGAGGTCAACTTATTTTTATCGACCGCACAACGACGAATGGCCGCTGTGCAGCACTCGGAGGGAACGAAACTGGATACATTCGCTTGTCTTTATGTGATTCGCGGAGAGCCTTTCCGCTCGGGAACGTGCCTCAATCTGACCGCCGCTGAAACGGTTATCGGCAGGGCATCGAATTTGTATTCTCCGGACTTTGCTTTTTCGAACGCGTTTATTTCCCGTAAACATATAGTGATCCGAAAAGAAGAGGAGCGTGCGGTCCTGTACGATCTGGGCAGCATGCACGGCACGGAAATCAACGGTGTGATCGTCGAACCGAATCAACCGTATCCGCTAAAATCGTTTGATATCATCAAGCTGGCCAAAGGAATGACGGTACTGCATTTCTCATATCTTTTCGCCGATCAGACGCTGGAATTCGAGCCGCTCAGCATTACGCAGCGTTGGGACGAGCCGAGCGGCCCGCTGACGATCCATTGGGAGAAGCGGGAGTGCGTGGTTGACGGGAAGCGGATTGCAATGTCCGAGAAAGAATTTTTGCTTATTCAGCTGTTGTACGATCATGCCAATCGGCTCGTGCCGATTGCCGAAATCAAGCAGGCCGTATGGCCGGAGCGCTCGGTCGGCGAGGACGGGATTCCGGATGTGACGATGGACGAATTGAATGCGCTGGTGTACCGGATTCGTAAAAAATACGGCAAAGACACCTTTCTCATCAGTGCGGTTCGCGGCAGCGGATACGTGCTGGAGCTTCATAACAAATAACGACATCTTCGGAAAGTGGGTAAGGGTCAATGAGATGGATTGAAGTGGAACCTGCCGGCCCGCTGAACGGCTGCGTACATATTCCCGGTTCTAAAAACAGCTCACTCGCCTTGTTGGCCGCCGCCTCACTGGCGGACGGTCTGGTGACGCTGGAGGGTATTCCGAATATCGACGATGTGAAATTGATCGCCCAGATCGGCAAAGACATCGGTATGGCAGTCACCCGCCGCCCATCCGGCGAAATTGTGCTGGACCCGCGCTACATCCACAGCGCAATCATCGATCCGGGCAAGGCGTCCGCTTACCGGGCATCCTACTATTTTGCCGGAGCTTTGCTTGCCAAATTCGGTCGGGTGACGGTCGGGTTTCCGGGGGGAGACAACTTTGTCTCCAGACCGATCGACCAGCATATGAAGGCGTTCCAAGCGCTGGGCGCGACGGTGAAGCTCCGCGAGGATCACTATATTGTGGAGGCAAAAACGCTGCGCGGGGCGGATATTTACTTCGACACCGTGACTTCAGGCGCAACGATCAACGCCATTCTGGCGGCGGTCCGCGCTCAAGGCCGGACGAATCTGTATCATGCCGCAGTCGATCCGGAGGTCGTCGATACGGCAGCGTTCCTGAACGGTCTGGGCGCGCGCATTTACGGCGCAGGGACGGACCGTATACGGATTGAGGGCGTGCCTTACCTGAACGGGGGAAGGCATACCGTGATTCCCGACCGGCTCGTCGCCGGGGCATTCTTGATGAGTGCGGGCATCACCGGCGGTAGCGTGACCGTGAAGGATGTCATTCCCGAGCACCTCGGGGCGTGCATCGCCAAGCTGAGTGAGACGGGGCTTGAGATGGAGTGGGACGAAAACAGCATTACCGCACGCAGTACCGGCCAGATTCGCGCGACCCGGGTCCGCGCAACGATGTATCCAGGCTTCGCTACGGACCTCCAGCAGCCGATGACGGCTTTGCTGACGCAGGCCAAAGGCAAGAGCATCGTCACGGAACGGGTGTACCCGAACCGCTTCAATCACGTGCCGCAGCTTCGGCGTATGGGAGCCGAGATCGAGGTCCGCGGAGAAAGTGCTTTTATTCAGGGCGGGCGGCCGCTTATCGGCGATTGGGTGCATGCGACCGATGTGCGCGCGGGCACGTGTCTGGTGCTGGCGGGACTCGCAGCCGAAGGCTGCACGCGCATTACGGGCGTGGAGCATCTGGAGCGCGGCTACGAGGATGTGATCGGCAGCTTCCGCGCGCTGGGCGCCGGGCTTTCGCTGCATGAGCGGGAGACGGAGCAGGATGGCCGGGCTGCCGGGATGGCGTGAGAAAATCATCGAAACGGATTGGGCGAGCTTTATTCTGCCCCAACGAAACCTCTCTGCGGAGAGGTTTTTTGCTGTTCGGCAGCTTCCGCCGACAGGACATGTCGGATTATTTCATCTCCAAGCTTTATCGGACGACGTTACTTTTTCCTGCTTACGGCACCGCAGAAGTCATGATAAATAGTGTGTATTAAATATAAATAATACACACTATTTACAATGGAATAAAGCTATGGTATGTTTTATACATCATTAAACATCCATAACGCTCCATGTGTGTGCTCGCGGTCTGCGTACCGTAGGTTCTAAAATGACGGGAGGATTATCAATCATGCAAATTTTAGTGCCGTTTCATTCGGGTCATGCTGGCTTAAAGCAGCTTCTCGGCGGAAAAGGGGCCAATCTAGCAGAGATGACGAACGCCGGTTTGCCGGTGCCGCCGGGCTTTACCATTACGACGGATGTGTGCCGCTCCTACTACGAAGCAGGCAAGCAGCTTCCGGCGGGGCTGATGGAGCAGGTCCACCAAGCGATGCGGGAGCTGGAGCAGGCGAAGGATCAAGGCTTCGGCGATCCAGCCAAGCCCCTGCTCGTGTCCGTCCGGTCGGGCTCGGTGACTTCGATGCCCGGTATGATGGATACGATTCTCAACCTGGGCTTGAACGACGAAACGGTGCAAGGGCTGGCGGCATTGACCGGCAACCCGAGATTTGCGTTCGATTGTTACCGCCGTTTGATCCAAATGTTCGGCAACGTCGTGTTCGACATCGAAACGTATCAATTCGAACGGCTGCTGCATCACCTCAAGCAGCGGTTAGCGGTAAGCCAGGACAGTGAAGTAAGCGCTGAAGGCTGGACGGAGCTGATCGGAGAGTACAAGACGGTGATTCGCAAGGAAGCGGGACGCGAGTTTCCCCAGCAGGTGGAGGAGCAGCTCGAGCTGGCCATTGAAGCGGTATTCCGTTCGTGGAACAATGCGCGGGCACAAGTATATCGCAAGGTGCACCAGATTCCCGACGAACAAGGAACGGCCGTCAACATTCAGACGATGGTGTTCGGTAATATGGGCGGCGACTGCGGGACAGGCGTCGTGTTCACGCGGAATCCTTCTACCGGGGAACCCGTGCTGTACGGCGAATACTTGATGAATGCGCAAGGGGAAGACGTCGTAGCCGGCGTACGGACGCCTGTTCCGATTGCGAAGCTCGGCGAGGAAATGCCGCTAGTTTTTGAACAGCTCGTGCGGACGGCGGAGAAGCTGGAACGGCATTATACGGATATGCAAGATATCGAATTTACGGTTGAGCAGGGCAAGCTCTACCTGCTGCAAACGCGAGACGGCAAGCGGACGGCCCAAGCTGCGGTCAAAATCGCCGTCGATCTGGTGCGCGAGGGTGTGATCGATACCGGCGAAGCGGTCAATCGCATCGAGCCGTTTCATCTGGATCAGCTGCTGCACCGCGCGATCGATACCGACAAGCCGCTGCATGTGCTGGCAGCCGGCCTGCCGGCGTCGCCGGGAGCCGCTTCCGGCGTCGCGGTGTTCGACGCGGACACGGCCGAGGCATGGGCCCGCGCGGGCCGCAAAGTCATCCTCGTGCGCTCGGAGACGACACCGGAGGATATTCACGGCGTGCTGGCGGCCGAAGGCGTGCTGACCAGCCGGGGCGGCATGACCAGCCATGCGGCGGTCGTTGCCCGCGGGATGGGCAAGCCGTGCGTCTGCGGCTGCGAGGCGCTGCGCTTGACGGATCGGGCCTTTGCCGTGACGACCGCTGACGGAGAAACCGTCACGGTACGGGAGGGCGAGGCGCTTTCCATCGACGGCGCGACCGGACGGGTCATCCTCGGCGAAGTCAGCTTGCGCGAGCCCGAGCTGACGGGCGAGCTGCAGGAGCTTCTCGCTTGGGCGGACGAGATTCGCACGCTGGAGGTGTATACGAATGCCGACACGCCGGAGGACGCGGCCAAGGCGCGCAGCTTCGGCGCCGAAGGCATCGGGCTATGCCGGACGGAGCACATGTTCATGAGCGCCGAGCGGGTGCCGGTCGTGCAAGCGATGATTTTGGCGGAGACGGAGGAAGAGCGGGCGGAAGCGCTGGCGAAGCTGCTGCCGATGCAGCAGGAGGACTTCGAGGGCATTTTCCGGGCGATGGACGGACTGCCGGTGACGATTCGCCTGCTCGACCCGCCGCTGCACGAATTTTTGCCGAATATGGAGCAGTTGGTTGTCGAGCGCGAGCGCTTGAACGGCCAGCCGGATGCGGATCCGGACCGTAAGGAGCGTCTGGAGAAGCTGCTGCGCAAAGTACGGGGGCTGCATGAGATGAACCCGATGCTCGGTACCCGGGGCTGCCGTCTCGGACTCGTGCTGCCGGACATTTACGAGATGCAGATTGAGGCCGTTTTCCGCGCCGTGCTCAGTTGTCTGCGCGAGCAACTCGACGTACGGCCGGACATTATGATTCCGCTGGTCGGCCATGCGAACGAGCTGAAGCGGATGCGCGAGCTCGTGACCCGCAAGGCGGATGAAGTGCTCGGCGAGATCGCCCACACGTTCCGCTACCGCGTCGGCACAATGATCGAAGTGCCGCGGGCCGCCGTTACGGCAGGGGACATTGCGCAGCACGCCGATTTCTTCTCGTTTGGCACGAACGATCTGACGCAGATGACGTTCGGCTACAGCCGGGACGACGCCGAAGGCAAATTTTTGACGCATTACGTGGAGACGAAGCTGCTTCCCGACAATCCGTTCCAAGTGCTGGACCGGGACGGCGTCGGAACGTTGATCGAATGGGCGGTCGAGCGCGGACGCGCCGTGAAGCCGCAGCTCAAGACCGGCATTTGTGGCGAGCACGGAGGCGACAAGCAGTCGATCTTCTTCTGCCACGGAGTGGGGCTGGATTATGTCAGCTGCTCGCCATACCGGGTGCCGCTCGCCAGAATCGCCGCTGCGCAAGCGCAACTGGCTTTGGGAAGCGCAACGTCGCCGGAGACGGCTTCGGAAGAACCCGTCACGTCCGGCCGGAGCACTTAAGCAACAAGGCGCATCGAACAAGATCATACGCCGCCTGCATGGGCAAGGGTGCAGGCGGCGCTCTTGTGTCTTGTTCCGGAACCCTCGAACGAATGGGGAAT
Source organism: Paenibacillus tianmuensis (assembly GCF_900100345.1). Classification (GTDB taxonomy): domain Bacteria; phylum Bacillota; class Bacilli; order Paenibacillales; family NBRC-103111; genus Paenibacillus_G; species Paenibacillus_G tianmuensis. The sequence goes on from NZ_FMTT01000003.1 coordinate 220,134, forward strand.
AAAGGAAAAGATTATACTGGGATGCACACAGCTTCCAGTGTAAGATTAGCAATCTATCATTTTAGAAACGGAGTAAAACGAACATGGAAAAAACATTTTTGATGATCAAGCCTGACGGCGTACAGCGGGGGTTGATCGGCAAGCTGGTGCAGCGCTTTGAGGATAAAGGCTTTCAACTCATCGGCTCCAAATTGATGGTCATCACGAAGGAGCAAGCGGAAACCCATTATGCCGAGCATAAGGAAAAGCCGTTTTTCGGCGAGCTGGTTCAATTTATTACCTCCGGTCCGGTCTTTGCGATGGTATGGCAGGGCGATAACGTCATTGCGCTGTCCCGCGCCATGATGGGCAAGACGAATCCGCTGGACGCGGCGCCGGGAACGATCCGGGGCGACTACGCGGTTCATACCGGCAACAACATTATTCACGGCTCCGATTCTCAGGAAAGCGCCGAACGGGAAATTGCCAACTTTTTCAGGGCAGAAGAGCTTTTGGCTTATGACCGGGCGCTGCAAAGCTGGATTTAGCCGTCCGGCAATAGCTTTCCTCAAAATGTAAAATAATCGCGATCTTTTGTCCGAAAACCTTCATTAGGGTTTGAACTTTCCGCGAAAATTTGGTACGTTGAGAAGGTGAGTTCAGATGCTGTCCCCAAAGGAGAGAAAGAAGATGCGAGATCCACGATTGCAGCAGTTTGCGAGAAACCTGGTACGGTATTCCGTCGACCTTCAGCCGGGTGAGAACATCCTGATTGAAATGATCGGCCTTCGCGATCAGGAATTGACCAAGTGTTTAATAGAAGAGGTGTATGCGGCAGGCGGACATCCGTTCATCGAATTCCGCTATCCCGAAGTTACGCGCAAGCTGATGCTTGGCGGCAACCAGGAGCTGTACGAGCGGATGGCGGCCATCGAGCTGGACCGCATGAAGCAGATGCAAGCGTACATTGCCGTTCGCAGCGGCGATAACATCACCGAAACGTCCGATGTGCCTGAGGACAAGCTGCGCTTATTCATGAAGGTGTATCAGCGTCCGGTCGTCGACCAGCGGGTCAATCATACGAAATGGTGCGTGATGCGTTACCCGAACCCGTCGATGGCGCAGCAAGCGAATACGAGCACCGAGGCGTTCGAAGATTTTTATTTCCAAGTGTGCAATCTCGATTACAGCAAAATGTCCGGGGCCATGGACGCGCTTGTCGAGCTGATGAACAAGACGGACAAGGTGCGGCTCGTCGGACCGGGCACCGATCTCAGCTTTTCGATCAAGGACATTCCGGCGATCAAATGCGCAGGTCAGTTCAATATTCCGGACGGCGAAGTATTCACTGCGCCCGTAAAGGATTCGGTCAACGGCGTCATCTCTTATAACGCTCCGACGATTTATATGGGAACTTCGTTCGAGAACATCACGCTCCGCTTTGACAACGGCAAAATTGTTGAGGCGACGGCGAACAATACCGCCAAGCTGAACGAAATTTTGGATATCGACGACGGAGCACGCTTTGTTGGCGAGTTCGCGATCGGCGTCAATCCGTACATACAGCATCCGATGAAAGACATTTTGTTCGACGAGAAAATCGACGGCAGCATCCACTTTACGCCGGGTAACGCTTACACGGATGCGGATAACGGCAACCGGTCCTCGGTTCACTGGGATATTGTGCTGATCCAGCGTCCGGAATACGGCGGCGGCGAAATTTATTTTGACGATCGTCTGATCCGCAAGGACGGCCGCTTTGTCGTGCCGGAGCTGGAGAAGCTGAATCCCGAGCATCTGAAATAGGGCGGGCAGCGGCCCGTTTCCAAGCTTAGACGAACGCCCATACGGCCCAAGCTTTCTTCTCATACGATGGAGTACGATTCATCATGGAGAAGAGGTTGGTGCATATGGACATTCCCGTTACGGGATTCGTGGTTCATTCCGACGGCGAAGATCCTCGTCACGCACACAGGCTTTATATTACTTCATGGGACGGTCGGCCCGTTCACGTTCATCCTTTTTCGGGAGCGACTTCGTACAATGACGGGCATCTTCATTATTATGCCGGCATGACTGAGCCCGCGCCGAGCAACCCTCGGCATGTTCATGGCTATTACGCCGTCACTTCGTTTAACGACGGTCATACCCATACGATCCGGGGCGTAACAGGTCCGGCCATTCCACTACCCGGCAGAGGACATTATCACTATTTCGAAGGGTATACGACCGTAAACGGCATGAGACCGCACGCCCACGCGTACAAAGGCAACACCGGCAATGAGGTATAACACCCGTACCCCAAAAAACGCATGTTTCGGCGCAAGCTCGGAGCAGGCGTTTTTTGGGGTGCACATAAGTTTGAAAATCTTGGGTGCATTGACATCGTACCCGCCATTATATAAACTGAAAACCAGTTTATTCGACAGGCAGGAGGGATATGGCGATGCCGAAAAAGCCAAGCCGCACGACGTTTCATAAGCGTCTGGATCATATGGTTACACTGCTCAGAGAAGACATCGTCAGCGGCAAGCTCTCCGTTGGAAAATACCTGCCATCCGAGATGGAGCTCGGCAAGCAGTACCAGCTCAGTAAAAATTCCGTCCGCAAAGGACTGGATATGCTGGTGGACGAGCAGTTGATCGAGAAGGTACTGAGAGTCGGTAACCGGGTCAGCAGCCCCGCGGTCCAAGGCAGCGTCACGATCAAGCTGGGGTATTACCCCTCCGTCATGGAACAGATGGACTTGAACCGGCTGCTGTCGGATTTTCATGTCGCTTATCCGCATATCCGGGTTCAAACGGTGGCCCTTCCTTACGAGAACTATGCGCAGGCGATTGAAGAATATATGAAGGGCGGTATGGTCGACGTATTTACGATCAACTATGCCGATTATCAGCCTGTGGTCGACAGCGGTTGGCAGGAGTGGTTGGAGCCCATGAGCCCGCCCGCCGGGCAGTATCCGTTTCTGCAAAGCGCCTTCAAGCATCGCGACCGGTACTTGGCGCTGCCGTTTGCGTTTTCCCCGGTCGTGCTGTGCTATAACTGCGATCACTTTGCCGACAAAGGGCTGGAGGAGCCGGACAGAAGGCTGCGGAGTGGCGTGGGAAGGGAGCGGTCAAGCATCCGTCGCGTTACTCCATGTACCGAGAAATTATTCCGTCGTTCCGCTGGACGACGGACATTCATCTGAACACAAGGCAGGTGGATGCGATGCACCGGGAGCTGAAGTGGTTCTGGTCCCGGATGGAAGAGGAAGATACGATTTGCCGTCGGCTCGAGGAGGCGTTGACCTGAGGAGCCGGACGGCTTTTCTTTTTCTGCAGGTGGGCTGTGTCGTCCGGTTACTACCCGCTATATTTTTTGATGAGAAGGCTGACAGCGCTTTCTGATGTCGTTATAGTATAAATAAAAAACCAGATATGATCTATATAAGTTGAACTAAAGACCTTAGAAATCTATGGTAAGGAAATTCATACCTACTTGTCGAATAAGTAATGAAACATGAACAGACAGGCAGGGAATGAAGATGGAAAACGCACAAAAATTAGAAGAAGTTAAGCAAGCGATGAAAAAAGCAAAAGATCGCCGCATGTACGAGCGTTATCAGGCGCTATATTTATATTTGCAAGGTACCCGGGCGGAAGCGATTGCGCCTATTTTAAACCGAAGCGTTCAAACGGTAAAAGGCTATATTCAAGCTTATCAAACAGGTGGTCTTTCCGCTTTGAAAATGAATCATTCACC
>NZ_FMTT01000010.1:0-144095 GCF_900100345.1 Paenibacillus tianmuensis
CTTTGGATGAGAAGGTAGAAAAGCAAACGGTTTGAAGTCCACAGATTTCGGCTTTAACGACACCGGAGCGATAACCATCCCATTGTCCCAAAGCTGCGTGCATAAAGAATACCAGTAACTGATGTGCTGTAAATTTGCGTGCTGTATCTTTGTAGTTCAACTCTTTCAGTATGCTGATCACATCTTCTTCTTTAAGAAGAATTTGAACAAGGTTTGTAAACGTGGTAGACTTTTTCATGAGGTCGCCTCTTTCGAATCGGGTTCTGTGGTGGAATCGATTTTATCGAAAGAGTGGCCTTTTTTCAATTTTTGGATACCTTATTTTGGTTAATCAACAGGCGTGGGCCAATCTGTTCGATCTCGACGTTCAAGTGAAAGACATCAACATCAACACCAGCACTCACCAAGGCGTTGGCTACACGGCCGATAGCAACTGTGAGCGGGAAGTCAATACGCAAACGTGCTTCTTCTGCACGATGATCTGCTAGTCATACTCGTCTGAGCAGCGCTTAAAACAAACATCCCAGTTCCTTACCGGAACTGGGATGTTTTTTACGTGGCCTTTTGTAGCTGCGGGATGCAAGGGGAGAGGATCTCCACGCCTACGTCGATGATCTTCTCGGCACCCATGAAGTTGAGGTGGATCTTCGCCCGCTTTTTGTGACGGTCTATTTTGGTGATGATGCCTTCCATGCCCTGCAGCGGGCCGGAGGTTACGGAGACACGTGAATTTTCTATGTAGATGCCCGAATAGCCAACGATCTCTCCGTCTCCGATCAGCTGCAAGATCAGCGACATCTCGCGTTCGTCAATTTTGGAGTAATAGGTTCCTTCATCTTTGGAGTAGAGCGTGCCTTGGCTGAGCAGCTTGTAGCACTTGGGGACTTTTTTCAAGGTGTGAAAAACTTCATCGGTCATGCGGGTCTTGATCAACACGTAGCCGGGGAACATTTTCTTCAGCACGTGCTTGACAGCGCCTGCCTTCTTCTCGGGGAGTCTGCGTTTCGGTACGACAGAGTGGAGGGAAGTTTCATCAAAGTACAGGTTCAGGAACTTTTGCACGACCTCTTCTTGACCGGATTCAACGAATAGTGCGTACCAATTCAAAATAGTCATCCCCTAACTTGTGTATTTTGTTAAAAAAACAGTATATTTTACAACATTATACCATATTTTATTTGCCCATATCATACCAAGACGTGGGGATAGAATAAATAGGTCTCTGGTAAGTAATCCTTGACGAACAAAGTTGAATGAGGGTAGTATTAAGCTGTATTAGTGTAATGGGTTATGTTGTTCAATTCGTAAGTTCATTGATCGAATATTTGGTTGAATCTTAGAAAATCCCTAAGCAAATTTAATCGATGTTTCGGCGCGTTGAAGGAACTTAGGGTATCATATTGAATCGCATTGAGAGGAAGGGGCATGGGTGAAGTGTGTCCTCCGGAGAGCTTCGTGCAGGGACTTGACGTGCGAGGGGGAGAGGCCGTACAGCGCTTGGTTGAGCGTTTGCTGTGCGCAATCGGCGGCGGAGTATCAGGCCACGATCCCGTTTCTGCATCCGAACGAGCTGGCGTTTTATGAAGGGCTGCAGTTTGAGCGGCGGATCACCAGCTATCTGGCCGGACGCTATGCGGCCAAGCGAGCGGTGGCGGCCTCTGTGCAGGAAGAACGTCTGGATCGGATCTGGATTGATCGGGGGATTCTTCACCAGCCGCTGATCGTACACCCTGCCGCTCTCAATCTGCAGGTGAGCATCTCTCATTGCGACGAGCTGGGGGCGGCGCTCGTGTTTCCGGAAGCGTTGCCGATGGGGTTGGATGTCGAGCAGATCCGTCCGGCCCGGCAAGCCGTGCTGGCGGCTCAGATGACGGAGCGGGAACGCGAGCGGATCGGTGCGCAGCCGGGGTCTGAGGCGCTCTTGATGACGCTGTACTGGTCGGCCAAGGAAGCCTTGTCCAAAGTCTTGAAAACTGGCCTTGCGGTGCCGTTCGAGTTTTTGGAGATCACAGGGCTCGAACAGCAGGGAACGGCTTGGGTGGCGGCTTACTCTCATTTTCCGCAGTTCCGAGTTGCGGGCTGGGTCGTGGGGGAGCGCGTCTTTGCGATCGCCTATCCCAAGGACTGCCGTTTGAACTTGGAGGCCGTGCAGGATCTGTTGTGCAAGGTGGAAGAAGTTATATAAAATAGCCAAAGCAAGCACAAAAAAGTAGAGGAGATCGTTCCTCTATTTTTTTGTGCTTGCTTTTTAGGATTTGTAGAGAGGGGGGGAAGGATGAAGCGGAGCTATGAGTTGCACCCGTTGAAGGTTGAGTTTTTGTTCATGAAAAATTATGCGTACATACTCGTGGACAAAGCCACCCGGCAGGCGGCTGTGGTGGACCCGGCTTGGGACTTGGAGTTGATCGACGGGATGCTTCGCTCATTGGAGGTGAAGTTGGCTTGCATCCTGCTGACACATTCGCATCACGATCATGTCAACAAGGTGGAGCCGCTGTTGGAGCTCTACCCGGCGGCGCGGGCGTACATGTCGGTCAAGGAGATCGATGCCTACGGGTTCGCATGTCGGAATCTGCATCCGTTTGAGGAGGGGGAGACGATCTGGCTGGGAGAGACGCCGATCACCTGCATGCTGACGCCAGGGCACACGGCCGGCGGGGCTTGTTTTCGGCTCGCAGACGATCTGATCACGGGGGATACGGTGTTTATTGAAGGCTGCGGCGTCTGCGATGGGGCCGGAGGTTCCCCGGAGCAGATGCATGACAGTTTTCAGAGGATTCGCAAGTCCACTCCCCCTCATGTGCGGGTGTATCCGGGTCATTCTTATGGCAAGGAGCCGGGTATGGCGTTTCGGGATGTGCTGGAGCACAACATCTATTTTCAGATTGAGCAAAAAGAGCATTTTGTCCGGTTTCGGATGCGCAAGAATCAGGGGCAATTGTTCAATTTTAAATAAATCAAGGCAGACGAGTCGCGTTCAGGAGGGGCATGGATGGGCAAGCCGGTCGTGTTTCTTTTCTCCGGGCAGGGTTCTCAGTTTTACCAGATGGGTCGAGGGCTCTATGAGGAGGTATCTGAGTTTCGCAAGTGGATGAACAAGTTGGACGAGATGGTGACGCCGCTCGTCGGGGAGTCGGTGCTGGCGCGTCTGTATGCGGAGGACAAGCGCCGAGACGAGCCGTTTGAACGGACGCTGCTGACCCACCCCGCGATCTTCATGGTGGAATATGCGCTGGCGCAGGCGCTGATGGCCCGCGGGGTCAAGCCAGATGCGGTCCTTGGCAGCAGCATGGGCGAGTTCGCGGCGGCGGCTGTGGCAGGTGTGCTCGATGTGGAGGTCGCGTTGGAGCTGGTGGTGGAGCAGGCCAAGGCGTTTGAGGCTACCTGTCTCCTCGGCGGGATGATCGGGATTCTGCAGGAGCCGAGCCTCTATGACAGGATGCCGCTCTTGCGTCAGAACACGGAGATGGCGTCGATCAATTCGGACGCGCATTTTGTGGTGGCCGGCCCGGCGGCGATGCTGCCGAGCATCGGGGAGGCGCTGCGGGAGAAAGGCATCGCCTATCAGATTCTGCCGGTCTCCTTTGCGTACCATTCCTCATGGATTGATCCGGCTGCCGCTTCCTATGTGGCGCGGCTGCGCGGGCTCTCGTATCGCCAGCCTCGGGTGCGATTTTATTCCGGGGTGACCGGGCGGCGGGAGACAGCGCTGAGGAGCGAGTATTTCTGGGAGGTGGCGCGACAGCCGATTCGCTTTGCCGAAGCGGTGCAGGCGCTGGAGCAGGGAGACGATTGCCTGTACGTGGACTTGGGTCCTTCGGGAACGCTGGCCAATCTGGCCAAGCGGAATTTTAAACAGGATTCGCTCTCGCAAAGCTATGCGGTCCTCACGCCGTATCAGCAGGATCTCAAGAACTTCAACAAGGTTTGCGAGCAACTGGAGCAACTCATTTCATCGCCCATCAGAAAGGGAGGACAACCTATGAAAGCATACGTGTTTCCTGGACAAGGTTCTCAGCACAAAGGCATGGGAGGTACGCTGTTTGACGAGTTTGCAGATCTGATGGCACAAACGGATGAGATCTTGGGCTATTCGATCAAAAGACTGTGCTTGGAGGACCCGGACAATCAGCTGGGCCAGACGCAGTACACGCAGCCGGCTCTGTATGTGGTCAGCGCACTGAGTTTTCTCAAGAAGGTGCAGGAGACGGGATGCAAGCCGGATTATGTGGCCGGGCACAGCTTAGGTGAGTACAATGCGCTGTTTGCGGCAGGGGCGTTTGATTTTGCTACCGGTCTGCGGATGGTCAAGAAGCGGGGCGAACTGATGAGCCTTGCGAGCGGTGGGGGCATGGCGGCGGTGATCGGGTTTACGGTGGAGCAGATCGACCGGGTGCTGATGGAGAACGGGCTGGACGGGATCGACATCGCCAACCACAATTCGCCGGACCAGATCGTCATCGCGGGCTTGAAGACGGACATCCTGCGCGCGCAGCCGTTTTTTGAGGAAGCGGGCGTGCGCATGTACATTCCGCTCAATGTGAGCGGGGCTTTCCATTCCCGGTATATGGCGGAGAGCAAGCGGAGTTTTGAAGCGTATCTGGAATCGTTTGAATTTTCAAAACTGGAGATTCCGGTCATCTCGAACATTTATGCGCGTCCGTACAAGCAACGGCAGGTGAAGGATAATTTGGTGCAGCAGATCGTGTCTCCGGTCAAGTGGACGGACAGCGTGCGCTATCTGATGGGCCTTGGCGAGATCGAGATCGAAGAGGTCGGGCCGGGCAATGTCCTGACCAAGCTCGTCACCACGATCCGCCGCAAAGCGGAACCGCTCGTGATCGAGCCGGAAGCGGATGACGTGGAGGAGGCGGAAGAGGCGGTGCTGGTGGCTGTGGCGGCGTCTGTGACTGTGCCTGAGGTGACGAAAGCGTCGGTCGCGGAGGTGGAGGTGGCAGTCGCTGTTGAGGTGCCTGCTGCGGCGCCTGCTCCGGCTCCGGTGGAGGTCGTGCCGGTGAGGGAAGCTGTGAGCGAGCCGGTCGTGCGTGTGTCGAGAAGGGCGAGCACGGCAGAATCGCTGGGCGATGAGGAGTTCAAGAAGGATTATAACTTGAAGTACGCCTATGTCACGGGCTCGATGTATCGCGGCGTGGCTTCTGAGCGCCTGGTCATTCAGGTCGGCAAGGCGGGCATGCTGGGTTTTTACGGGACCGGCGGCATGAAGCTGGAGCAGATCGAACAGGCGATCCGCACGATTCAGCAGGCGTTGACGCGCGGTGAGGCGTATGGCATGAACCTGCTGCATAACCAAGGCAACCCATCGATGGAGGACATGACGGTCGATCTCTTCCTGCGCACCGGCGTGCGGAACGTGGAGGCAAGCGCCTACATGGCGGTGAACTCCGCATTGGTCCGCTACCGGGCGAAAGGGTTGAAACGCTCGGCAGAAGGCGGCGTGATCGTCGAAAACCGCATCCTCGCCAAAGTCTCGCGCCCGGAAGTTGCCGAGGCGTTTCTGAGCCCGGCACCGGAGCGCATCGTCGACAAGCTGTTGCTGGAACAGCGGATCACGCGCGAGGAAGCAGATCTGCTCCGCGAAGTTCCGATGGCGGATGACATCACCGTCGAGGCCGATTCCGGCGGACATACCGATCAGGGGGTCTCTTCCGTGCTGCTTCCGTCGATCGTTCGCCTGCGCGATGAGATGATGGCCAAATACGGATACAAGAAGAAGATTCGCATCGGAGCGGCCGGCGGCATCGGAACCCCGGAAGCGGCGGTGGCGGCGCTCGTGCTCGGGGCGGATTATCTCGTGACCGGCTCGATCAACCAATGCACGGTGGAAGCGCAGACGTCCGAGTCGGTGAAGGATCTGCTGCAGGAGATGAACGTGCAGGACACGGCCTATGCGCCGGCGGGCGACATGTTTGAGATCGGCGCTCGCGTGCAGGTTTTGAAAAAAGGCGTCTTTTTCCCGGCCCGTGCGAACAAGCTGTACGATCTCTACCGCCAGTTCAACTCGCTGGAGGAGGTCGATGAGAAGACCCGCCGCATTTTGCAAGAGCGTTACTTCAAGCGCAGTTTCGACGAGGTCTACCGCGAAGTGCAAGCCTATGTGGCCCCGCAGGAGATCGAGAAGGCGGAGCGCAATCCCAAGCACAAGATGGCGCTGATCTTCAAATGGTATTTTGGCTATTCATCGCGCATGGCGCTCAGCGGGGACGCCGAGCACACGGTGGATTATCAGGTGCATTGCGGCCCGGCCTTGGGGGCGTTCAACCGCTGGGTGAAAGGCACGCCGCTGGAAAGCTGGAGAGCGCGCCATGTCAATGTGATCGGCGAAAAACTGATGCGCGAAACGGCAGACCTGCTGAACCGGCGCATCTCTGAACTGGTCGGATTGTAAGCAAAAAGAGGAGCGGATCTGGATGACTCAAACGCCAAAGCGAGAAGTTGCCATCGTCGGAATCGCCGGTCGTTTTCCGGGGGCGAAGAACACGCAGGAATTCTGGAACAACCTCAATGCAGGCCTCAACAGCATCTCTGTCATTCCGCAAGACCGCTGGAAGTGGGAGGATGTGTACGGCGACCCGCAAAAGGAAGAGAACAAGACGAACAGCAAGTGGGGCGGATTCATCGAGGAGGTCGATCGATTCGACCCGCTGTTTTTTGGCATCTCGCCCAAAGAGGCGAATTTTATCGACCCGCAGCACCGCCTGTTCCTAGAAACGGTCTGGCAGGTGATTGAAAACGCTGGCTACAGCCCGAAGAGTCTGTCGGGCCGGAAGATCGGCGTCTATGCGGGCGTTTCGAAAAACGACTATGCCGAGCTGATGGGGGAGAACATCAGCGCCTTTGTTTCCACAGGAACGGTACACTCGATCCTCGCGAACCGCGTGTCGTATTTTTTCAACTTCAGAGGGCCGAGCGAAGCCGTGGACACCGCGTGCTCCAGTTCTCTGGTCGCCCTGCACAACGCGGTGCGCGATATTCGGGAAGGGGAATGCGAGGCGGCGATCGTCGGGGGCGTCAATGCGCTGCTCAGCCCGCGGATGTACATCTCCCATGCCAAGTCCGGCATGCTGTCGGTGGACGGGCAATGCAAAACGTTTGATGCGTCGGCGAACGGCTATGTGCGCGGTGAAGGCGTGGCGGCCCTGTTCCTCAAGCCGCTGGACAAGGCGGTGGAAGACCGTGACAACATCTTGGGCGTGATCAAGGCGACGGCGATCAATCATGGTGGGCGCTCGAATTTCCTGACGGCCCCCAACGTGACCGCTCAGTCTGAGGTGGTCTACACGGTGCTGCAGCGCTCCGAAGCGGACCCGCGCAACATCTCCTACATCGAAGCGCACGGCACAGGCACGCCGCTGGGCGACCCGATCGAGATCAATGCGCTGAAGAAAGCATACGGGCAGTACTATGAGGAGCGGGGCCTGCAGCCGCGCGAGAACTCTTGCTTGCTCGGCTCGGTTAAGACGAACATCGGCCATCTGGAGAGCGCGGCCGGGATGGCTTCGATCATCAAGGTGCTGCTGGCGATGAAGCATGGCGTGCTGCCGGAGCTGCTCAATTTTACAGAGATCAATCCGTACATCTCGTTTGAGGGGTCGCCGTTTGGCCTCGTCACGGCTCCGACCGCGTGGAAGAAGCGGCGCATCGAAGGCAAGCTGCTGCCGAGACAGGCGGGGGTCAGCGGGTTTGGCATGGGCGGCGTCAATGCGCATGTGATCTTGGAAGAGCCGCCGCGCAGCAACAGACCTCGCGCCAAGAGCGCGTCGCAGAAGCGGTTGGTGCTTTTGTCTGCAAAAAAAGGGAAGTTGCGGGCATCGGCTGAGCGACTGCTCACATTTTTGCAAAGCGAAGCCGGACAGTCTGTGCATGTGGACGATCTCGCGTTCACGCTGATGTTCGGGCGCGAGGAGTTCGAGGAGCGTCTGGCGATGGTCGCTTCGTCGGTGGAGCAGGTGGTGGAGGAGCTGGAGCGGTATGTGAGCGAGCAGGCCTCGCTGTCGCTGTTCCAAGGCGTCGCGGTGACGAAGCCTGACGCGCCTGTGCAGGTCGCTACGTCGACGGACGATCTGTTCCTGCTCGCCGAGGCTTGGGTGAAGGGCGAGGGGATCGAATGGGAGCAGGCGAGCTTCCACGGTTCTCGCATCGAGGTGCCGGGGTATCCGTTTGAGCGGTTGCGCTGCTGGTTTGAGCCGAAGACGGTGAAGGCGGATGCGAATGCGGCTTCCGGCGACAAGCAGATCCTGCTCCCTGCTACGGAGCGGATGGTGCAAGACCATCTCGTTCAGCGGCAGAAAGTGCTGCCGGGCGTGGGCTATCTGGACCTGATCGTCGGAGAGCTGAAGGAAGAGTGGACAGCCGGTGTGACGTTCCAAGATGTGTACTGGCTGAAGCCGCTGGCCGTTCTCGACGAGCCGCGCACCCTCCTCTTGAACGTGAAGGAGGAAGGAAGCGACCGGGCTGTGCGCATCCGTTCGGGTGTGGACCTGCACTGCCAAGGCCGCCTGCTCAAGCAGGTGGCGCGGACGGAAGAGCGCATCGAGGTGGAGGAGATTCGCAAGCGCTGCGAGACGAAGGAATCGAAGGCCGAGCTGTATGGTCTCTTTTCCGAAAACGGTCTGGTGTACGGGCCTTCGTTCCAGGTGATCGAGACGCTGCACTACTCGGCTGACGAGGCGATTGCGGAGGTGGACGTCCGGAATCACGGGCGCATTGCAGCCGGCATTCTGGACGGGGCGCTGCAGACGGCGGTGTGCTTGAGCGTGCGAAACGGCACGGCGAGCGAATCGCAGTATGTGCCGTATTATGCGGAGAGCTTCACGGTTGCGGGAAGCTTGGAAGCGGTGCGCTATTACTATGTTAAGCAGCGTCAGGTGCAGCAGAGCGGTTCGATCCAGTTCGACCTGTATCTCTGCGACGGCGAAGGTCGCGTGCTGGCTTCGGTGAAGAATTTTACGAAGCGGGCGTTGGTGAGAAAAGAAGAAGCAAGGAACGAAGAAACGAGAAAAGAAGCGCCGAGCAAACAGGGGCTGCTCTATTACACCTCGAAGTGGCGGGAGGAAGCCTGCGGTCCGGAAGCGGAGGCGAAGGGCTTGCTCCTCCTCAACGGTTCGGAGTCGCTGGCCGATTGGATGCGCGGCGAACTGGGCGAGGAGGTGCCGTTCCGGCGCTTGACGATCGCCGAGCAGGACCCGGATCGCTATCTGGAAGCGCTGCAGGAGGTCAAGGCGAGCGGGTTTGCCGTGCGGCAGATTCTCGTGCCGGCCGTCCGTCCGGGGGTGGAAGACCTGCGGGGGCTGCTCGTGCTGGCAGGAGCTCTGATTAAGAGCCGGTTTAAAGAGCCGATCAAGATCCTCTACGCCGGCGAGAGCATGTCGTCCGAGGCGCTGCCCGCCCTGTATGCGGCCGGCGGGCTGGCTCGCACGCTGAAGTATGAGTACCCGCGCCTTCATCTGGAGGTGGCGGCGTTCACGGATCGCTTTGAAAACTGCGGCCGGGCGCTGCTGGAGGAGCTGTTTGCGAGTGCTCCGGCCCCGCTGCATGAAGTGAGATATGTAGGCGGGACAAGGCAGCTGCGCGAGATGGTGACCGTGGCGGGCGGCTTGCAGAAGCAGGCTTATGCGCTGCGCCAAGGCGGGGTGTATCTGATCGCAGGCGGCACGGGCGGCCTGGGGCAGATTTTCTCCGACTATCTGGCCAAGGAATATCAGGCGAAGGTCGTGTTGCTCGGGCGAAGAGAGCAGGATGAGAGAATCGCGGCACAGCTTGACAGGCTGGCAAGTCTGGGCGGCTCCGGCCTGTACATTCGGGCGGACCTCGGCGATGCCGGACAAGTGCGTGCGGCGGTGGAGCAAGCGCGTGCGACCTATGGCAGCATCCACGGCGTTTTGCAGGGAAGCGGGTTGATTGAAGACAGCTTCATCCTGCGCAAAACAACCGAGTCTTTTGAAAAAGTCCTGCAGCCCAAACTCGCGGGGACGCTCCATCTGGACGACGCGACGGCCGGCGACGAACTGGACTTTTTTGTCATGTTCTCGTCGATTGCAGCGCTGATGCCCAATCAAGGGCAGTGCGATTATTCTTCGGGCAACAGCTTCATGGATGCGTATGCGGCGCACCGGCAGCAGCTCGTCGCCGAGGGCAGGCGCAGCGGTCTGTCGCTGGCGATCAACTGGCCGCTCTGGGCGAACGGCGGGATGACCGTGGAGCCGGAGGAGAAGGAGCACCTCTGGAAGGTGTTCGGGATGCAGCCGCTGGAAACGCCGCAGGGCTTGGTCCTGCTCCGGGAAGCGCTGCATCTGGCAAGTCAGGAAGGTTTCGCTCACATCGTAGGGATCGAAGGTGACCAGATGAAAATCAACCAGCACTTTGGCATCCGCAAGAAGGCGGAGACTGTGCGAGAACTGGATGTGCCGACGATGATCCGTCGGGATCTCTACAGCATCCTCGCACAAGCGCTGCACCTGGCTCCGGCGGAGATCGGTGCCAGCCAGCCGCTGCAGCAGCTCGGGGTGGCGTCGCTGTCGCTGCTGCAGATCGCGAACCTGATCTCGCAGTATTTTAGCGTCGATTTCAAACCGCCGTTGCTGTTTGAGCATGGAACCTCGCAACAGATTCTGGACTATCTGCTGCAAGACAGGCAGCGCGCGGTCATCGAGGCGCACTATGCCGAGCTGGGGGCTCTGGCTCCGCTGTATCGCAGCTCGGGGCTGATCGATCTGAACAAGGTCGATGGCGAGCAGGGGCTGTACCAGCGACGTTATGACAACACGGAGTTCTATCAGGTCGATCATGTGGTGGACAACAAATACAACGTGCCAGGCGCGTGCTATGCCGAGATGGCCAGACAGGCCGGCGCACTCGCTCTTCCGGGCCAGCGGGTGAGCAAGCTGCTCAACTGCTACTGGGCGAAGCAACTGTCTTCGAGCGGAGAGCCGTTTGATGTGTTCATTCAACTGCTGCCAAAAGGGGAGCGCACCGACTACGAGATCTACAGAATGGAAGGGGCCGAGCGCGTCGTGCATGCGACCGGGGCGTTGGAATATGCTCCGTGGCAGCTGGCGCAGAGCGAGGTGGAAACGCTCGATCTCGCGGCGATTCGAGAGCGATGCACGGCGAGCTGGACGCGGGAGCAGGTCTATCAGCAGATTCATGCGGAGGGCTTGATCGTCGGGGAGAGCTTCATGCCGATGCAGGAGATGGTGCTCAACGAGCAGGAAGCGCTGGCGACGCTGGAACTGCCGGAGATGATCGCAGACACGTATGAGGAGTACCTGCTGCACCCGACGATGCTGACGGGCGTGTTCCAGACGGCGCTGATCAACAACCGCTTCCACGGCGATGACGAGCGCGATTTTATCCCGATTGCGATCGAAAGCTTGGAGATGTGGGGGATCGTGCCGCGCAGATGCCACGTCTACAGCGAAGTCAGCCCGAAGACGAAGAACAACCCGGACATCAAGAAGTTTAACCTGACCGTTTGCGACGAGGAGGGGCGCGTGGTGGCGCGGCTCGTCAATTTCTCGATTAAGGCGACGAATTATGAAAAATCGGCCTTGGTGCAGGCGGCGGCCCCGGTGTCGACGGCCCAAACGCAGGCGGTTCGCGACCGTGGAGTGGCTGTGCTGAGATCTCGCGCACAGGAATTCGTGCGGGGTCTGCTGTCTGAGGCGATCGGGCTGGAGCCGTCGATGATCCGGCCGGAGGAAGCGTTCGAAGCGTATGGCATCAACTCGGTGATGATCTTGGAGCTGAACAAGCTGTTCGAGGATGCGTTCGGGTCCGGGCTGTCCAAGACTCTGTTCTTTGAGTACCGCAACTTGGAAGATCTGACGGGTTATTTCCTGGAGGAGTATGAAGAGACGCTGCGTTCGCTGCTGCAATTGCGGGAAACGCTTGAAGTGGATGAGGTGGTAGAGGCGGCGGTTGAATCGACAGTAGCGGCTGTGGCGAGTGCTCAAGAGACCGCGCGTTCCGCAGATGTGGTCGAGACGGTCGCGATGACACCGCACGCTCCGGCTGTGCAGGATATCGCGATCATCGGCCTTGCCGGGCGCTATCCGCAGGCCGGATCGCTGGCGGAATTCTGGGCGAACATCCAAGCGGGCAAGGACTGCATCGAAGAGATCCGACCGGATCGATTTGATTATGTGCGCTACTATGATCCGGACAAGCAAAACGACAAGCTGTACAGCAAATGGGGTAGTTTCCTCGATGATGTGGACAAGTTCGACCCGATGTTCTTCAACATCCCGCCGCGTGAAGCCGAGCTGATGGACCCACAGGAGCGTATGTTCCTTGAGGTGGTCTGGCATGCGCTCGAAGATGCCGGCTATACGAGACAGAGCCTCAGGGATCAGTCGGTCGGCGTGTTCGTCGGGGCGCTGTGGCAGCCGTATCAAGAGCTTGGTGTGCTCGCACAGGCGCAGGGCCATGTGCTCAGCCCAAGCACGCTGCTCTACAGCATCGCCAACCGCGTTTCGTATTTCTGCAACTTCAACGGGCCGAGCCTGACGGTGGATACCGCGTGCTCTTCGTCCCTGACCGCGCTGCATCTCGCCTGCCAGAGCCTTCTGAACGGAGAGAGCAGCGTCGCCATCGCCGGCGGCGTCAACCTGTCGATCGGCGCGGGGAAATATCTGTTCCTGAGCCAGTACAAGTTCCTGGCGACGGATGGCAGATGCAGAAGTTTTGGCGCGGATGGCGACGGGTATGTGCCGGGCGAAGGCATCGGCGCCGTGCTGCTCAAGCCGCTCGACCAAGCGGTGAAGGACGGCGACCACATCTACGGCGTCATCAAGGCGACCGCTGTCAATCACGGAGGCAAGACCAACGGGTATACGGTGCCGAACCCGACGGCGCAGTCGGACATGATTCTGAAAGCGCTGGAGCGGGCGAAGATCAACCCGCGCGCGATCAGCTACATCGAGGCGCACGGCACCGGCACGGCGCTGGGCGACCCGATCGAGATCACCGGGCTCTCCCGCGCGTTTGGCAAGTACACGCGAGACAAGCAGTTCTGCGCGATCGGCTCTGTCAAATCGAACATCGGGCATCTGGAAGCGAGCGCCGGCATCGCCGGCCTGACCAAAGTGCTGCTTCAGCTCAAGCACCGCAGAATCGCTCCGTCCTTGCACTCTCAACAGCTCAACGCAAACATCGACTTCCGGAACAGCCCGTTTGTCGTGCCGCAAGAGCTGATGGAATGGAAGCGCCCTCTGGTGGAGATCGACGGTCAGACAAGGGAGTTCCCGCGCCTTGCGGGCCTCTCGTCGTTTGGGGCCGGCGGTGCGAACGCGCATGTGATCATCGAGGAATACCAAGCGGTAGAGCAACAGCGTGACCATTTCGGAACGGCTCCGCACGTCATCGTGCTCTCGGCCAAGAACGCAGACCGTCTGCAAGAACAGGCACAGCGCTTGCTGCAGGCTGTCGAGAGCGGTGCATACAGCGACGCGGACATGCCGGCGATCGCCTACACCTTGCAGCTGGGCCGCGAGACGATGGAGGAGCGTCTGGCCGTGCTGGCCTCGTCGCTCAAGGAACTGAGTGCCAAACTGCAAGATTTCCTGTCCGGCAAACGAGGCATCGACGGCCTGTTCCACGGACATGTCAAGCACTACAAGGACACACTGGCCCTCTTCGCGCAGGACGAGGACATGCAGGCGGTGATCGAGGCATGGCAGGCAAAAGGCAAGTTCGGCAAGCTGCTCGACCTGTGGGCTAAAGGGCTGTCGATCGATTGGAGCCGGCAATATGCAACAGGCAAGCCAGGTCGCATCTCGCTGCCGGGCTATCCGTTTGCCAAGGAGCGCTACTGGCTTCCGATCGACGGAGCTGTGCAGAGCGGGACGGGCGTAGGACGCGCCGCGATGCTGCATCCGCTGGTGCACGAGAACACGTCCGACCTGACCGAAGTGCGGTTCCGTTCGACGCTGACGGGCCGCGAATTCTTCCTCCGCGATCACGTCGTCTATAGCAACCCGGTACTGCCGAGCGTCGCAGAGCTGGAGCTGGCGCGAGCGGCTGCTCTGCTGGCGACGGGTCTTGAAGCGAACGATCCGACATCCATGCGTTTGAAAGATGTCGTCTGGCCGCAACCGATCGTCGCAGCAGGCGAATCTATACGTCTGCATGTCGGACTCCATGCGCTGGAGGACGGCGAGATCGCCTATGAGATCAGCGGTGACATCCCACAAGGGGAGGAAGCTCCGACGCTGTATAGCTATGGCGAAGTCGAGATCTGCGCGTTCGATCCGGCACCGCCGCTCGATCTGCACGCCTTGCAGGTGCAGTCGGGACTCGGCGTTCTGACGGCTGAGCAATGCTACGATGCCTTCCGCGCGATGGGGACGGCCTATGGGCCGAGCCTGCAAGGGATCGAGACGCTCTATCTGGGAGAGAGCCACGTGCTGGCCAAGCTCGCCCTGCCGTCAGCAGCTCTTGCCACGGAAGCGGACTATGTGCTGCACCCGACCTTGCTGGAAGCTGCGGTTCAGGCCGTGAACGCTTTTACGCTGAAACAGACCGACCGCAAGCCGACCCGACCGGTCTCCCTGCAGTCGCTGGACATCCTCCGTCCGTGCCCGTCTGCGATGTGGGCGCTGATTCGAAGCGGCGAGGTCGGCTATGACCTCGACCTCTGCGACGAAACGGGAGAGGTCTGCGTGCAGATGCGCGGACTGGTGCTGGAGCCGGTCGAAGGCGAGTGGCAAGGAAACAGCACGGCGGCAGAGCGCAAGATGTATTTTCTGAAAAAAGTGTGGGAGCCATGTTCGGCAGCTCCAAGCCGTAGCGTCAACCGGGCGGTGGCGATCCTGACCACGCCGGAGACGCGCAGTTTGGCCACCGAGCTGGCGAAGAGACTGCCGCAAAGCCGCCTGTTCGATGTGGCGCAAGAGCCGCAAGAGCTGGATTGGCAGGCGTATGACGGCCTGATCGATCTGGTCGGCTGCGGTCAGGAGCGCAAGGAGTCGGCGGAATGGATGAGCTGGCTTCAGCTGCTGATCGAACACGGCCGCCGCGATGGGATGATGCTTTTGGGTGTCACCAAGGGGCTGGAAGGGTATCAGAATGCGACGGTCAACCTCGCAGGTGCCTCCCGTGCGGCGCTCTATCGCATGCTGCAGAGCGAATATGGCCATGTGCAATCCCGCCATCTCGATCTGGAGCCGGTCTCTGATGAGACGAGGCTGGCCGAGCAGATCGCCGCTGAGTTCCTTGTCGAAGATGAGGAGACGGAAGCGTGCTGGCGAAACGGGCTGCGTTATCGCGCGCGGCTCAAGGAATGGGAAAAAGGCGAGCAGCAAGCGCGAACGCCGTTCCCGGAAGATCAAGTGCTCTGGATCGCCGGGGGCACGCGGGGCCTTGGGTATCTGTGCGCGCAGCATTTTGTCAAACACTATGGCGTCAAGCGCCTGGTGCTGACCGGACGGGAAACCTTGCCGCCGCGCGAGACGTGGGCGGCGCACCTTCGGGAGCAGACGCCTGTTTCCCGGAAGATTCAGGGCATCCAAGCTCTGGAGCGAGAAGGGGCGCAGGTGATGGTTCTGTCTGTGCCGCTGTCCGATGTTCAGGCGGTCGAAGAGAGCGTGCAGGCGGTTCGCCGCAGCCTCGGCCCGATCGGCGGGGTGCTGCATGCGGCGGGCCTGCTCGATGAAGAGAACTCGGCCTTCATTCGCAAGACGGTCGAAGGCATCGAGCAGGTGCTGGAGCCGAAAGTGGCGGGACTTGACGCGTTGTACCGCAGTCTCCGCGCAGAGCCGCTGCAGTTCTTCGTCGCGTTCTCGTCTGTGTCGGCCACGATCCCGTCGCTCGCGGCGGGGTTGAGCGACTATGCGGTGGCCAATGCCTACATGGATTATCTGGCGGAAGCGAAGCGTCCGGAATGTCCGATCGTCAGCGTGCAATGGCCGAGTTGGAAAGAGGCGGGCATGGGCGAAGTCAAGAGCAGAGCCTACGAGCAGACAGGCCTTCTGACGATGACCAACGCCGAGGGGCTGGAGTTCCTCGATTATGTGCTGGCGAGAAAAATCGGCCCGGTCGCCATGTCCGCCGTGGTCAACCCATCGCTCTGGAATCCGCAAACGCTGATGCAGCACAAAAAGCAGACGGCGGCGCTCCCGACATCCCCTGTGGTTCCGGCACAGCGTCCGGCGGCCCCTGCGCAGAAAGCAAGCGTGGTGGCAGGCGGCCAAGGGCAGACAGCGGAGGCTTGGGTTCGGTCGATTTTTGCAAAAGAGTTGAAAATGGACCCGGCCAAGATCGAGGTCGATGCACAGATTGCAGACTACGGGGTCGATTCCATTTTGCAAGCGCAATTGCTGCGTCAGATCGCGCAGGCGTTGCAAGTGAAGCTCGACCCGTCTCTCCTGCTGGAGTTCCCGACGATCGAATCGCTGGCGAAGCATTTGGAGGCTCTGCATGGGCCAGCCCTCGCCAACGCGACGGGGGCCACGCAGGTTCAGCAAGAAGAGCCGACGGCACCTTCTTATCGTGCGCCGAGTCGTCCTGCCAAGCCGCGTGTCGCGAAGCAAGGACAAGCAGCCGTGCGCAAAGCGGCTCCGGCCTCTGGGGCCGCTGATCTGGCCGTCGTCGGCCTGTCTTGCCGACTGCCGGGGGCGGCTTCTCTGGAGCAGTATTGGCAGTTGCTGTCCGAGGGCCGTTCCGCCATTCGCGAGGTGCCGCAGGGGCGCTGGGGGTATTCGAGCGGCTTCTATGCCGGATTGCTCGACGACATCACGCAGTATGACCCGTCGTTCTTCCATCTCTCGGAGGAAGACGCCAAAGCGATGGACCCGCAAGCCCTTCTGGTGCTGGAAGAGAGCCTCAAGCTCTTGTGCCACGCCGGCTACACCCAGCAGGAGGTCAAAGGCCGCTCGGTCGGCGTCTACCTCGGGGCGCGCAGCAAGCACTCGCCGAGCACGGCGGATCTGGGCCAGACGCGCAACCCGATTTTGGCTGTCGGACAGAACTATCTGGCGGCGAACATCTCGCAGTATTTTGACTTGCGCGGCCCGTGTGTCGTAGTGGACACCGCTTGCTCCTCCGCTCTGGTGGGGATGAACATGGCAGCGCAGGCGCTTCAGAGCGGGGAGATCGAGTCGGCGATCGTCGGCGGGGTCTCTCTGCTGACCACCGATGAGACGCACCGCATCTTTGAACAGCGCAACATCCTGAACCGAGAAGGGGCGTTCCACCTCTTTGACCGACGAGCGGACGGCATCGTGGTCGGGGAAGGGTGTGGTATGGTCTTGCTGAAGACGGTGGAGCAGGCTTTGCGCGATGGCGATGCGATCTACGCCGTCATCAAAGCGGTCGCTGTCAACAACAACGGACGGACCGCCGGACCTGCCACCCCGAGCCTTGAGGCACAGAAACAAGTGCTGCAGGCGGCGCTCCGAAAAGGCGGGGTATCGCCTGAAGCGGTTCGCTATATCGAAACAAACGGTTCGGGCACGCAAGTGACCGACCTCTTGGAACTGAAGACGATCCAATCGGTGTATCGCGCTTCCTCGAACCTCCCGCTGGGATTGGGGTCGATGAAACCGAACATCGGGCATCCTTTGTGCGCGGAAGGGATCGCCGGATTTATCAAAGTCGTCTTGATGCTACAGCGCCGGCAGATGGTGCCGTTCC
Source organism: Paenibacillus tianmuensis (assembly GCF_900100345.1). Classification (GTDB taxonomy): domain Bacteria; phylum Bacillota; class Bacilli; order Paenibacillales; family NBRC-103111; genus Paenibacillus_G; species Paenibacillus_G tianmuensis. Next base: position 17,650 of record NZ_FMTT01000010.1, read on the forward strand.
TGTCGGGCGAAGAGGCGATGACGCATTATGATCTGCAGGTGTCGCCGTTTGAGATGGCCTGTCAACTCATGCCTTGGACGGACACGGCTCGCATCGCGGCGATCAACTGCTTTGCCGACGGCGGCACCAACGCGCACGTGATCCTCGAAGGCTGGGAAGAGTCTGAGGAGCGTTCGATCCTTCGCAAGCCGATTCCGCTTCCTGTCTTGCAGCGCCGCGATGTGAGCGGGCGCGGACAGGGCGAACGGGCAGAGAGCGCGATGAATATCTGGAAGCAAATTGGAGTTGAGGTGTAACATGGAAGATCAAATTCTAATCTGCAAGGATCATCCGGTCGTCAAGCATCACAAGGCCTACGGTCAAGAGCTGTTTCCGGGATTTGCGTACATCGATCTGCTCTATCAGCTGTTTCGAGAGCGGGGCTATGATTTCGCACGGCTGGAGCTTCTCAATCTTTCCATTTATAACCCGCTGGTCGTGGGGCAGGATCTGAACGTCCTGCTCCGCGTTCAGTGCGAGACGGAAGCCGGCCGCTGGCAGATTCGCGTGGAAGGGCAGGAGCAGCGCAAGGGGGTCTTGTCCCCGGAGCGCAAGTTGCACATCACGGCGGAGATGCATCTGTGCGATCCGCTGACGTTCGACGAGGTTCTTGATATCAGCCGGATTAAGCAGACGGCCGCGCGCTCGGTATCGCTTGATTCGTTTTATGCGCAGTGCCGCCACCAAGAGCTCGTGCATACCGGGTTCATGCTGGCGGACGGCGTGGTCTATGAGGGCGAGAACGGGGCGTCTTACATCGAGATCGCGCTGGGGGACGAGGCGCGCCGCAGTGCGGAGGGCTTCATGTTCCACCCGACGCTGATCGATGGCAGCGGCGTTGGCACCGGTGTCTTGTTCGACAACACGAACGAGGAGGAGCAGCGGCTGTTCCTGCCGCTGTTTTATGAAAAATTCCGCGCCGCCGCTCTGCTCGGAACGGAGTGCTGGACTCGCATCGCCAAACCGGTTGAGCGGAAGAAAGAGCTCAATTTTCTGACGATGGAGTTTTTTGACACGAACGGAAAGAAGATCGCGGAGCTGCTCAATTACAAGGGCAAGCTGGTGCGCGGGGCAGGGCTGATCAATCCGGCCCGCAAGGCGGAGGCCGCTGTGCAAGAAAAGCCGAAGCCAAAACCACAGCCCCGACCTTCCGCACCGGTCGCACCTCCTGCGTATGCGTCGGGAGGCGGTTCGGCGGTCGAGGAGGCGTCCGCATTCCTGCGCCGGTTGATCGCCGAAAAGCTGGGCAAACCGGAAGATCAAGTGGCGACAGATGTCGGGTACTACGAGATCGGCCTCGACTCGTCGATGCTGCTGGAAGTCGTGACGGCGATCGGCAGCAAGCTCGAAACGCAGCTCATGCCGACGCTGTTGTTCGAGTACACGACGATCACGGAGCTGGCCGAGTACCTCGCTGAGCATCATGCGGATCGCTTCGGCGGCGGTGCAAGCGGAGCGAATCAGGCAGAGGCAGAGTGGAGCGAGCCGGCGGACGAGCTGTACGAAGCTGAGCGCGAACTCCCGGAGACCGGCAGCTATGGCGTGCCGGATGCGGGAGAGGACATCGCGATCATCGGGATGTCCGGCAAGTATCCGCAATCGCACGACCTTCACGAGTTCTGGGAGAATCTTCTGGCTGGCAAAGACTGCATCACGGAGGTTCCGGAGTCGCGCTGGGAGCGGGAGCGGCTGGAGGGCGTCAAGTCTCCGTCCGGCAAGCCGATGTCGCGGTGGGGCGGTTTTATCCATGATCCGGACCGCTTCGACCCGCAATTCTTCCGCATCTCGCCACGGGAGGCGGAGACGATCGACCCGCAGGAGCGCTTGTTCCTGGAGACCTGCTGGGAAGCGGTGGAAGACGCCGGCTACACCCCGAAGACGGTGGTGACGCCAAAAGGGCCGAACAAGCGCCGCAACGTCGGCGTGTTCGTCGGGGCGATGCACAAGGACTACACGCTAATTCAAGCCGAAGCGGTGCGCGACGGACAGCCGCAGCCTTTGTCGCTCAGTTATGCGTCGATCGCGAACCGCGTGTCGTATTTTTGCAATTTTCACGGACCGAGCATGGCGATCGACACCGTCTGCTCGTCTTCGCTGATCGCCGTGCATCTGGCGCTGGAGAGCATCAAGCGCGGCGAGTGTGAAGTGGCGCTGGCCGGCGGGGTGAACCTGTCGCTGCATCCGAACAAGTACATGACGTATGGCATGATGGACATGCATTCCAGCGACGGGTACTGCCACACGTTCGGCAAGGGCGGCGACGGGTATGTGTCGGGCGAAGGCATCGGCGTGGTGCTGCTCAAGCCGCTGAGCAAGGCGATTGCGGACAACGACCACATTTATGCGGTGGTCAAAGGAAGCACGACCAACCACGTGGGCGCGGTGAGCGGGATCACCGTCCCGAGCCCGGTGGCCCAAGCGGACATGATTCAGGCATGTTTGGAAAAAACGGGTGTCGATCCGCGCACGATCTCGTATATGGAAGCGCACGGCACCGGGACGTCGCTCGGCGACCCGATCGAGATCCAAGGGCTGGTCAAGGCGTTCCGACACTTCACACCGGACAAGCAATACTGCTCGATCGGTTCGGTCAAGTCCAACATCGGCCACGGCGAATCGGCGGCCGGCATCAGCGGTCTGCACAAAGTCGCCCTGCAGCTTCATCACAAAAAGCTCGTGCCGTCGCTGCATTCGGTGGAGCTCAACCCGTATATCAATCTGGAAAATTCGCCTTTTTACGTCCAGCACAAGACGGAAGAGTGGCAGCGTCCGACGCTCATCGAAAACGGTGAGCGGGTCGAATACCCGCGCCGTGCCGGGCTGAGCTCGTTCGGGGCGTACGGCTCGAACGCGCACGTGATCTTGGAGGAATACATCCCGCCGCAAGCGGTGACGAGCACGGAAGGGCAGGGTGCCGCGCTGGTTCCTCTGTCCGCGAAGAACAAAGAGCGCCTGGTCGCCTATGCGGGCCGCTTGCTGGCGGCTCTGAACAAGAACGAGGAGGCGCAGCGTCAGAATCCGGTGCGGGTGGCTGTGCAAGCTGTGGAGCCTGTGCAAGCGCAAGGGATGGAACTGCGTTTGGAAGCGGTGATGCGGGAGATGCTCGCGGAGCTGATCCACGTGAAGGCAGACGCGTTGGAAGCGGATGTCGAGTGGAGCGAATATGGCATCGAACCGATTCACCTCGCCCAGCTGAGCGAGCGTCTGCAAGCGGAATTCCAACTGGAGGTCGATCCTAAAGAACTGCTGGAGCAAGAGTCGATCGCGGCTGCGGTGGCCCACGTGGCAGGGCTTGAGGGAGCGGTGCGGGAAACGGCGGCGGCCGGCCTGCATCTAGAGTCTGTCACCCCGGCTGCGGAGGCTCTTCAACGCCTCAACCTGATCGACCTCGCGTACACGCTGCAAGTCGGTCGGGAGGCGATGGAGGAGCGCGTGGCCTTTGTCGTCCGCGACCTCTCGGAGCTGAAGCAAAAGCTCGAAGCGTATCTGGCAGACCCGGACGGGCAGGCGGGCGTGCATCGCGGCTCCGTCAAGCAGAACAAAGAGACGGTTGCGCTCTTCAGCGCAGACGAAGACTCGCGGGAACTCCTGAACCGATGGATCGCCAAAGGCAAGCATGACAAGCTGGCAGACCTCTGGGTCAAAGGCGTGGAGATCGACTGGAATCGCCTCTACCGTCAAGGGCGTCCGCAGCGCATCAGCCTGCCGACCTACCCGTTTGCCAAGGAGCGCTATTGGGTTCCCAAGGCTGCAAACAGAGCGACGGCACAGGTCGCGGCCGAAACGGCGGGCGTGCAGAGCGTGCTTCATCCGCTGCTGCATCAGAACACGTCCGATTTTGCCGAACAGCGTTTCTCGTCGACCTTTACCGGCGAGGAGTTCTTCCTGAACGATCATCGGGTGCAAGGCAATCGCGTCCTGCCGGGCGTGGCTTATCTGGAGATGGCGCGGGCCGCAGTCGAGCATGCAGCCGGCGGGCTGGTCGAAGGGCCGAGCGAGGTGCAACTGCAGAATGTCGCATGGGTTCGCCCGATCACGGTAGGAGAGCAGCCTGTGCAGGTGCACATCGGACTGTTCCCGGAAGAGAACGGCGAGGTCGCGTATGAGATCTACACCGTGGGGCAGGACTCCGAGCCGGTGGTGCATGGCGAAGGCCGCGCGCTGCTCGCTTCTGTCACGGCTCCTCCGACGGTCGATCTTGCCTCGTTCCAGAAGCAAGCGTCCTCGCAGGTGCTGACTTCGGCAGCCTGCTATGAAGCCTTCTCGTCGATGGGCATCGAGTACGGGGAAGGTCATCGCGGCATTCAAGAGCTCTACGTCGGCGCAGGTCTCGTGCTGGCTCGACTGTCTCTGCCGTCCGCGCTGTCAGCATCCGCCAGCCGGTATGTTCTGCATCCGAGCCTGATGGATTCTGCGCTGCAGGCGTCGGTCGGCTTCCTGCTCGGCGCGCGCGGAGACCTCTCGCCGAACCCGATTTTGCCGTTCGTGCTGCAAAAGCTGGAGGTCTACCAAGCCTGCACCTCTGAGATGTGGGCGGTGCTCCGCCACAGCGAAGGCAGCCAAGCAGGCGGCGCGGTGGAAAAGCTCGACATCGATCTGTGCGACGAGGCAGGCCGCGTTTCGGTTCGAATCAAAGGCTTCACGTACCGTGCGCTGGATGCGAAAACGCCGTCCGGGCAGGAGGGCAAAAACGACCCGCTGGTCGGCAACTTGACCTTGGCACCGGTATGGGATGTCGTCACGCCGGAACGCGTGCCGTCTTTCCCGGCTTCTGCCGATCGCGTGCTGGTGGTCGGAGGCACTTCGGAGCAGCAGCGTTCCGTGCGCTTGCACCTTTTGAACGTGCAGTCGCTCGACCTGCAGCCGAGCGATTCCATCGCAGAGATCGGGGACAAGCTGCAGCGCCTGGGCAGCTTCGACCACATTTTCTGGATCGCTCCGGAGCGCGCTCTCTCCTCGGTGACGAACGAGGCGCTGGTCCGCGAGCAGGAAGAAGGCGTGCTGCTGCTCTTCCGCACGGTCAAAGCTCTTTTGCAAGCGGGATACGAATCCCGTCCGCTGGGCTGGACGGTACTCACGACGCAGGCCCAACCGTTGCACGCGCAGGAGCAGGTCAACCCGACCCACGCCAGTTTGCACGGATTGGTCGGCTCTCTGGCGAAGGAGTACCCGCGCTGGAAAATCCGCCTGGTCGATCTCGAAGCGGGCGCCTGGCCGCTGGTTGACTTGCTGCAGCTCCCGACGGATCGCCGTGGTCGCTCTTGGGTCTATCGAGGCGGCGAATGGCACCGCCAACAGCTCGTCTTGCTCCAAGCGGCGCCGGCTGACGGCACGCTGTACCGACAGGGCGGCGTGTATGTGGTGATCGGTGGGGCCGGACGGATCGGAGAAGCATGGACCGAGTACATGATCCGCCGCTACGAGGCGCAGGTCGTCTGGATCGGTCGCCGTCAACCGGATGCCTCCATTCGAGCCAAGCTCGAAGCCCTCGGACGGCATGGCAAGGCTCCGCACTATGTGGCCGCCGATGCGACCGATGCCGCGTCGCTCCAGCGGGCGCGTGACGAGATCAAGCAGCGGTATGGCCGAATTGACGGGATCATCCACTCGGCGATGGTGTTGCAGGACGCAGGACTGGATCGCATGGAGGAGGCGCAATTCCGCACCGGATTCTCGGCGAAGGCGGACGTCTCTTTGCGCGTGGCCCAGGTGTTCCGCGACGAGCCGCTTGATTTTGTCCTGTTCTTCTCTTCGATCATCTCGTTCATCAAAAATGCGAACCAGAGCCACTATGCGGCTGGTTGCACGTTCATGGATGCTTTTGCCCATCAGATGGCGCGCGAGATGTCTTGCCGCGTGAAGGTGATGAACTGGGGCTACTGGAACGCCGAGGAGATCGTGCATTCCAAAGAAGGGGAGCTGTTGTCGCAGGTCGGCATCGGATTTGTCGAGCCGAAGGAAGCGATGGAAGCTCTGGAGACGCTGCTGACGCGCCCGATCGCCCAATTCGGGCTGATGAAAACCACCAAAGCCGTGCAGGTCGAAGGGGTGAACGCGACCGAAACGATGCAGATCGGGACGGACGTTCTGCCTGCGCTTGCAGAGTCGCTGCAAAAGCGCCTGCCGGATCAGAACGGTCGCGTGGCGCGCATGAAGGCGGACGAGAGCTTGGACAAGACGGACATGGAGGAGTTGCTGGTTCGTCTGCTCGGCGCGCAGCTGCAAGCGCCGCAATTGCAGGACGGAAATGCGGTGCGCGGATTTTACCGCAAATGGCTGGCGGAGAGCGTCGCCGTTCTGGAGCGCGATCCTGCGCTCAAGTTCGATACGCCGGCACAGGTGCTCTGGCAGGAATGGGAAGCGAACAAGCCGCACTGGCTCACCAACCCGAACCTGAAAGCCCAGGTGCAGCTCGTCGAGGCCACCTTGCGCGCCTTGCCGGATATCCTGACCGGCCGCGTGCCGGCGACGGAGATCATGTTCCCCAACTCCTCGATGGCGCTGGTGGAGGGGATCTACAAGAACAACCAGATCTCCGACTACTTCAACGAGGTGCTCGCCGACACGGTGGTGACCTATCTGCAGGAACGGATGGCGGACGATCCGGCCGTCTCCCTGCGCATTCTGGAGATCGGCGCCGGCACGGGAGGCACGAGCGCGATGGTCTTCCGCAAGATGCGGCCGTATCAGGATCGCATTGTGGAGTACTGCTACACCGACATCTCGCGTGCGTTTCTGCTGCATGCAGAGCGTGAGTACGGGGCTGACAATCCGTATCTCGCACCGAAGATCTTCAACGTCGAAGCACCGCTCGCCGGACAGGACATTGAAGCGGGGGCCTACGACCTTGTCATCGCGACCAACGTCCTGCATGCGACCAAGAACATCCGGCAGACGATTCGCAACGCCAAAGCCGTGCTTCGACCGAACGGCCTCCTTTTGCTGAACGAGATCTCGCAAAATGCGCTGTTCACGCATCTGACGTTCGGCCTGCTCGAAGGCTGGTGGCTCTACGAAGATGCAGAGTTGCGCATTCCGGGCAACCCGGGCCTGTTCCCGGAGGTCTGGGGCAAGCTGCTGGCGAGCGAAGGCTTCTCCGGCGTGTTCCATCCGGCAGAGCAGGCGCATGAGTTCGGCCAGCAGGTTGTCGTCGCCATGAGCGACGGCGTCGTTCGCCAGAAGCAGGCGGCGAAGAAAAGCAAGCCGGTGGCGAAGCAGGCGACCAAGCCACAAGCAGCAAAACCGCAAGCGGTATCGATCAAGCCGGCCCCTGTGCAGGCGACGGTCGCCGCGCTTTCTCCTGAATCTCTGCGCGAGAAGAGCGTGACGTATCTGAAAGAGCTCGTCAGCGACACGCTGAAGATTCCGGTGCACAAGATCGACGAGACGGAAGCGTTGGAGGAGTACGGCATCGACTCGATCCTCGTCGTGCAGCTGACCCATGCTCTGCGCGAGGTGTTCGGGGAGATCAGCAGCACCTTGTTCTTTGAATATCAGACGCTCGGCGAGCTGGCCGACTATTTTGTCAAGGCGCACAAGGACGCTTTGCAAAAGGCGATCGGCTTCGAGCCGGAACCGGTGAGAGCAGAACCGATTGCGGTTGTGCAGCCGGCATCCGTCGCGCCTGTCGCGCAGGCTCCTGTCACGAAGGCTCCTGTCACGAAGGCTCCTGTTACGAAAGAACGCCTGCGTGAAAACGTCATCGCCTACCTTCAAAATGTGGTCGGTGACACGCTGAAGATTCCGAGTGACCAGATCGACCCGTCCGAATCGCTGGAGGAGTATGGCATCGATTCGATCCTCGTCGTCCAGCTGACCAATGCGTTGCGCGAAGGGATCGGGGAGGATCTCAACAGCACGCTGTTCTTTGAATACCAGACCCTAGACTCGCTGGCCGATCATCTGGTCGACACGCAGCGCGAGGCGCTTGTCGCAAAGCTCGGGCTGGCCGGGCAGAGGGAGGTGCAGCAGACGCCGCGCACGGAGGCTTCCGTGCCTGCACAGGCCGCGCAAACACGCACGAACCTGACCTTCCGCACGTCCTCCAAGCGCTATCTGCAGCGGCAAGAAGAGGCACCTGTCGCCCGCGAAGTGAGAGCTGAAGAGCCGCCGATGCGCCTGCAGGACATCGCGATCGTCGGGCTGGCCGGGCGCTACCCGGGCGCTGACGATGTGAATAGCTTCTGGAACAATCTGAAGCAGGGCCGCAGCAGCGTGGGCGAGATTCCGCAAGAACGCTGGAACTGGCAGGACTATTTTGACCCGGAAAAAGGAAAAGCGGGGACGATGTACACCCGATGGGGAGCGTTCCTGAAGGACATCGACAAGTTCGATCCTTTGTTCTTCCAGATCTCCCCTGCCGAAGCGGAGAAGATGGACCCGCAGGAGCGGTTGTTCCTGGAGACGGTATACGCGAGCATCGAAGATGCGGGGTACACGCCGGGCACTCTCGCGAAGAGTGGCAAGGTCGGGGTGTTCGCCGGGATCATGAACGCTTTTTACCCGACGGGTGCGAACTTCTGGTCGCTGGCGAACCGCGTCTCGTATCTCTTTAACTTCCAAGGGCCGAGCATCAATGTGGACACGGCTTGCTCGTCCTCTTTGACGGCGATTCATCTCGCCTTGGAGAGCTTGTACAGCGGCACGAGCGATTGTGCGATCGCAGGCGGTGTCAACCTGATCTCTGATCCGGCGCACTATCTGCGGCTCTCGGCGATGACTATGCTCTCGGCGACCGATGCGTGCAAGGCGTTCGGCGATGGGGCCGACGGCTTTGTCGACGGAGAGGGCGTCGGGGCGATCCTCCTGAAGCCGCTGTACAAGGCGATCGCCGACGGCGACCACATCTATGGCGTCATCAAGGGCAGCATGGTGAACGCGGGCGGCAAAACCAACGGCTACACGGTGCCGAACCCGAACGCGCAGTCTCGCGTCATCGCAGACGCTCTGCAGCGGGCGGGCGTTCACCCGCGGACAGTCTCGTATCTCGAAGCGCATGGAACCGGCACGTCGCTGGGCGACCCGATCGAGATCACCGGCCTGACCAAAGCATTTGAAAAAGGCACGGAGGACAAGCAGTTCTGCGCGATCGGCTCGGCCAAGTCGAACATCGGCCATTGCGAGAGCGCTTCAGGCATCGCGGGCGTGACCAAAGTGTTGCTGCAGATGATGCATGGACAGATCGCGCCGACCCTGCACGCCAAGACGCTGAACCCGAACATCAACTTCGGCAAGACGCCGTTTGTCGTGCAGCAGGAACTGGGAGAGTGGCCGCGTCCGGTTCTGGAACTGGATGGGGTTCGTCGAGAATATCCGCGCATCGCAGGGATCTCGTCGTTTGGCGCCGGCGGTTCGAACGCGCATCTGGTGATCGAGGAATATATCCCGAGCGGAACACGCCAGACCAAAGGCACCGCGCCGGAGCAGCCGGTGATCGTCGTGCTGTCGGCGAAGAATGAGGAGCGCCTGCAGGAAAAGAGCCGCCAACTGCTCGCCTTCGTGGCGGAAGGACGCATCACGGATGCCGATCTGGTGGACGCGGCCTACACGTTGCAGGTGGGACGCGAAAAGATGGAAGAGCGGATGGCCCTCGTGGTCCGATCCTTGCAAGAGCTGACAGACCGTTTGGAAGCGTACGTGCAAGGGCAGGAAAACATCGCCGGGCTGTACCGTGGTCAGGTCAGACGCGGCAAGGACAAGCCGAGCCTTGGCCACCTCGCATCCGAGGCAAGCGATTGGATGCAGAATCGTCAGCACGACAAGCTCGCCGAATTCTGGGTCCTTGGTGGCAGCATTGACTGGAACGAGCTGTATCAAACCCTACCGCAGCGCATCAGCCTGCCCACCTATCCGTTCGCCAAAGAGCGCTACTGGATGTCCAAGGAGGAGGGGACGGCAGGCAGCGGACGCCGTTCGTCGCACGCGATGAACACGGCGCTTCACCCGCTGCTTCACCGCAACACGTCCGACCTGACCGAGCAGCGATTTACCTCGACCTTCACAGGGGAGGAGTTCTTCTTGGCCGACCATGTCGTGCAAGGCCAGCGCATGCTGCCGGGCGTGGCGTATCTGGAGATGGCGCGCGAAGCTGTCGAACTGGCGGCCGCTTCTCTGAAAGATGGAAGAGACGGCCTGCGCCTGAAGCATGTCATCTGGGCAAGCCCGCTCCTCCTCGGGGAGCAGCCGCTGGATGTGCATCTGAGCCTGTTCCCGGAAGCGGATGGCGAGATCGGGTTTGAGGTCTATCGCGAGGAGGAGGCAGGTCAGGAGCCGGTCATTCACTCGCAAGGGCGTGCGGTCTGGAAGTCGTTTGAAGCCATGCCAAGCCTTGACCTCAAGACTTTGCAGTCTCAGTGCTCCCTGAAGACGCTCGATGCCTCCGCGTTCTACTCGATGTTTGAGTCGCTTGGCATCGACCACGGGCCGGCACATCGCGGCGTCGAGCGCTTGCATCTGGGCACGGATCGAGCGCTCGCCCGCCTTGTGCTGCCGGCTTCCGTTGAGCAGGAAAGCTCGTTTGTGCTGCATCCGAGCCTGATGGATTCGGCCTTGCAGGTCACGCTGGCCCTGCTGTCCGACGGTGCCGACATCAAGCGTCCGGCTCTGCCGTTCGCGTTGGAGGAAGTGGACATCCTCGGTTCGTGCACAGACGAGATGTGGGTGCTCGTGCGCCGCAGCGCTGGCAGCCGTCCGGGGGACAAGGTGCAGAAGTACGACCTTGACCTCTGCGCCGCAGAAGGCGATGTCCGCGTTCGCATCAAGGGCTATTCCGCACGACAACTGGACGATGGGCGCGGCCGGGAAGGAACGCTGATGCTGCTCCCGAACTGGACGGAGCAACCGGTCGGCGAGCCGGCACAACAGCCGAGCTACAGCCAGCGCTTGGTGCTCCTCTGCGACATGGAGGCAGACGTGCACGACGCTCGCTGCATAACTTTGCGCTCGGAGACATCCGATCCGGCAGCGCGTTATGAAGCGCACGCGACCCAAGCGTTCCGAGAGATCAAAGCTCTGCTCCAGCAGAAGCCCAAAGGCCAAGTGCTCGTGCAGATCGCAGTCGGCACCGAGCCGGAGCATCGCTTGAGCGCAGGACTCTCCGCTCTGCTGCGAACGGCGTCGCAAGAGAATCCGAACCTGATCGGGCAACTGATCGAACTGGAGCGCACGTCCGACGCGACGGAAGTGGCCGCTCGCCTGCAAGAGAATCTCGCCCGCTTGGAAGACCGTCACGTTCGCTACCAAGATGGCAAGCGCTGGGTGGCAGGCTGGAGCGAAGCGGAGGTCTCCCGGCAGGAGGTGCACATCCCGTGGAAAGATGGCGGGACGTACCTGATCACGGGCGGCGCAGGCGGTCTCGGCCTGATCGTGGCTCGGGAGATCGTGCAGCAAGTCAGCGGCACGACCTTGTATTTCACCGGCCGCTCTGCTCTTGGAGCGGCACAGCAGACCGCGATGCAGGAGCTGCAAGCGACAGGTGCTCGCATCGAGTACAAGCGTGTGGATGTGACCGACAGAGCACAGGTCGCGCGCCTGTTTGACGCCATCCGCGCCGACTCCGGCAAGCTGGACGGCCTCGTCCACAGCGCCGGCGTGATCCGCGACAACTTCATGCTGAAGAAAACGGAAGCGGAACTGGCCGAGGTGCTGGCTCCCAAAGTGGCGGGTCTGGTGAATCTGGATCAAGCGAGCGGCGACATGCCTCTCGACTTCTTCGTCACCTTCTCGTCGATCGCCGGTGTGCTCGGCAATCCGGGCCAAGCGGACTACAGCATGGCCAATGCCTTCTTGGATGCATATGCCCAGTATCGCAACGGGCAGGTGGCAGCCAAGCAGCGCCAAGGTCGCACGCTGTCGATCAACTGGCCGCTCTGGCAGGACGGCGGCATGCGCTTGGATGCCGAGACGGAGCGAACCTTGCAAGAGCAGCTAGGCATGACCGCGATGCCGACCTTGAGCGGCGTACAGGCGCTGTATCAGAGCCTCGCGGTGGAACAGGATCAGGTTGTCGTGTTTCACGGCGACATGAGACAGCTGCGGGCTTCCCTGTTGGAGCAGCCGCAAGAGACGGCAGTTCCGACTGCATCGGCTTCTGTGCTGAGCACGTCTTCGGTGTCGGAAGAGATCCTGCGGGACAAGTCGATTCTCTTTTTCAAAAAATTGCTATCGACCGTCCTGAAGATGCCGACGGCCCGCATCGAAGCAGATGCGCCGCTGGAGGACTATGGTATCGATTCGATCATGGTCATGCAGATGACCAACCAGCTGGAAAAAACGTTCGGTTCGCTGCCGAAGACCTTGTTCTTCGAATATCAGAACATCGAAGACCTGACCGGGTACTTCATCGACTCCTATCCGGAGCCGATGAAAAAGCTGCTCGGGGTCGAGGTGCCGACAGATCAGCCGGCTCCGGCAGCCGCTGAGCCGGTCGCCGCAGCCGAGCCGATCGCAGAGCGGGAAGCGCCCGTGCTCAGCAAGCGAGGGAGAGGCCGTTTCGTACAAGCTCCTTCGAAGGTGCGTGCAAACGTGCCGACCGTTGAAGCAACTTCTGATGCAAAACCGCTGGATATCGCGATCATCGGCGTATCCGGCCGCTACCCGGAGGCGCAGAACCTGCGCGAGTTTTGGAAAAACCTGCGCGATGGTCGGGACTCGATCACGGAGATTCCGGCTGACCGCTGGGATCACAGCCCGTATTACGACGCCGACAAGCGCAAACCGGGCAAAACGAACAGCAAGTGGGGTGGCTTCCTCCAAGATGTGGACAAGTTCGATCCGCTGTTCTTCAGCATCTCCCCTCGCGATGCGGAGTTCATGGACCCACAAGAGCGGCTGTTCCTGCAGACCGTCTATGAAGCGATGGAAGATGCGGGCTACACCCGCGATGCGCTCGCCAAGCACCGCGCCTATGGGCTCGACGGCAATGTCGGGGTGTTCGTCGGCGTGATGTATGAAGAGTATCAGCTGTACGGGGCGCAGCAGACGCTGCTCGGCAAGCCGATGGCGCTGGCCGGCAACCCGTCTTCGATCGCCAATCGCGTGTCCTATTTCCTGAACCTGCACGGGCCGAGTCTGGCGGTCGACACGATGTGCTCTTCGTCCTTGACCGCGATTCATCTGGCTTGCCAGAGCTTGCTGCATGGCGGGTGCGAGGTGGCGATTGCCGGCGGCGTCAACGTGTCGGTGCACCCGAACAAGTACCTGCTGCTCGGGCAGAACAACTTCGCGTCGAGCAAAGGGCGCTGCGAGAGCTTTGGCGAAGGCGGCGACGGATATGTGCCGGGCGAAGGCGTGGGCGCTGTGCTGCTCAAGCCGCTGGCCAAAGCGCTGGAAGACGGAGACCAGATCTACGGCGTGCTGAAAGCGACCGCCATCAACCACGGCGGCAAGACCAACGGCTATACGGTCCCGAACCCGAACGCGCAGGCGAGCGTGGTCGGCCGCGCCTTTAAAGAGGCCGGCATCGATCCGGGCACGCTCTCCTATGTGGAAGCGCACGGCACCGGAACGTCGCTGGGCGACCCGATTGAGATCGCCGGTCTCACCAAGGTCTTCCAAGAATCGCGTGTTGGCGGGCAGAAGTGCGCGATCGGTTCGGTCAAATCGAACATCGGGCACTCGGAGAGCGCCGCGGGCATCGCCGGTCTGACGAAGGTGCTGCTGCAAATGAAACATCGTCAGCTCGTGCCTTCTCTGCATTCAGCCGTGCTCAACCCGCACATCGACTTTGACCGCACGCCGTTTGTCGTCCAGCAGGAGCTGGCGGAATGGAAGCGGCCGGTGATCGACGGGCGGGAAGTGCCGAGGAGAGCAACTGTAAGCAGCTTTGGCGCGGGTGGTTCCAATGCCTGCCTCTTGCTGGAGGAATACGTTCCCGAAGCGGAGGTTCGCGTGCAGCGGAAGGTCACCGCAGAGAACCCGGCGGTCGTTGTGCTGTCGGCCAAAGAAGAGCCGCGCCTGATCGAGCAGGCAAGGCATCTCCTGACCGTTTTGCAAGAGGAAGCGTTCACCGAAGCCGACCTCGTCGATCTCGCCTACACCTTGCAGGTCGGACGAGAAGCGATGGAGGAGCGGTTGGCCCTGACGGCTTCGAGCGTCGGGGAGTTGGTGGAAAAGCTGGCGGGCTTCCTGAATGGGGAGGACGGCATCGACGGCTTGTACCGTGGTCAGCTCAAAGGCAACAAAGAGACCCTGTCCTTGTTTGCGGCCGATGAAGATTTGCAGGCGGCGATCGAGGCGTGGGTGAGCAAGCGCAAATATGCGAAGCTGCTCGACCTGTGGGTCAAAGGATTGGCGTTTGACTGGAGCCGGCTCTACGAAGGAAACAGACCGCGACGCATCTCCCTGCCGACCTACCCGTTCGCCAAGCAGCGCTGCTGGGTGGAGCCGCTGATGGAGAATCCGGGAGTGGCTTCCTTTGCACCGCAGACTTCAAGCGCAGAAGCGAACCTTCTGCACGATGAGCAAGGCGAGGTTGTGAGTCTGGTTCCTGTCTGGGATGCGTTTCCCTTGGAGCGAGGCCCCTTGCACCCATCCCCGCTCGATCAGATCGCCATCGTAGGCGGCACGCCGGAGCAGCAGCAAGCGATCCGGCAGTATCTGCCGAACGCGCGCGAACTTGACATCAAGCCGGGAGAGAGCGTGGAGGCCATCGCCAGCAAGCTGCAGGCGCGCGGTGCGCTCGATCACATTTTCTGGATCGCGCCCGACCGTTCTTCTGACGGGCTGGAGCTGGAGGCGGTGATCGCCGGGCAGCACGAAGGGGTTCTGCTCGCCTTCCGCCTGATCAAAGCGGTGCTCGATCTCGGGTACGGAGCTCGAAGCCTTGGCTGGACGGTGCTGACGACGCAGACGCAGGCTCTGCACCGCGAAGAGGCGGTCAACCCGGTTCACGCCGGCTTGCATGGCCTGATCGGTTCGATGGCCAAGGAGTATCCGAACTGGAACATTCGCCTGGTCGATCTGGACGCAGAGGAGGCATGGCCGCTGCCCGACCTGTTCACGATCCCGGCAGACCCGCAAGGGGATGCATGGGTCTATCGAGGACGGCAATGGCATCGCCAGCAACTGGCGGAGCTGAGATGCCCACAGCCGGATCAGACGATCTACAAGCCGGGCGGCGTATACGTGGTGATCGGCGGGGCCGGCGGCATCGGCGAAGTCTGGAGCGAGTACATGATCCGTACTTACGCGGCGCAGATCGTCTGGATCGGCCGCCGTTCGCAGGATGCCGCGATTGAAGCCAAGCGGATCGCCCTGTCCAAGCTGGGGCCTGCACCGCACTACATCGCGGCGGATGCGACGGATCGACAGTCGCTGGAGCGCGCCTATGAGAAGATCAAGGCTCGCTACGTACAGGTCGACGGGATCGTACACTCCGCGATCGTGCTGGCGGACAGCAGCCTGGCCAACATGGAGGAGGAGCAGTTCCGCGCCTCGCTCGCAGCCAAGGTGGATGTCAGCGTCCGCATGGCGCAGGTGTTTGGCGAAGAACCGCTAGACTTCGTGATGATCTTCTCCTCGGTGAACGCGTTTCTCAAAGCGGCAGGCCAGAGCAACTATGTGGCCGGCTGCACCTTTACCGACGCGTTTGCGCACCGGCTCGCGCAGGAATGGCCTTGTGCCGTGAAAGTGATGAACTGGGGCTACTGGGGCTCGGTCGGGGTCGTCGCATCTCCGGCCTATCAGGAACGCATGACCCAGGCGGGGATCGGCTCGATCGAGCCGCCTGAGGGCATGCAGGCGCTGGAGGCGCTGCTGGCAGGTCCGATGGATCAGATGGCACTGATGAAGATTTTGAACTAGATGAAAAGCGCTCCTCTTCCTGTCCGGGAAGGGGGGCGCTTTTTTTTATGCAAAAGATAGGAAAGCAAATCACCTGACTTGAGGGGGCAAGATCATGAACCGGTATCTAGGGACAAGAGCAGGAGACATCATCACCGTCTATCCGCAGAAGCATCCCTCCATTGTGAAACAGATCCGCAAGGAGTTCGTGTCTGATGACGCCACCCTCCTTCGCGTCTGGGCGGAAGGCAGCCGTGATCGCGAGGAACTGGATGAACTCCTCTGTCGTCTGCTCGGGGCGCACCTGCGCGAACTGGGACTGCATCCGGCCAAGAACCCGGCTCGCGGGTTGGCCGACTTATATAACAAGTGGTACGAAGAAAGCCTCGCCCTCTTGACCCGTTATGCGCATCTCAGCTTCGACGCATCGTCGGAAACGCTCTGGCAGGAGTGGGAGGCGAGAAAGTCTCGCTGGCTGGAAAAAGCGGAACTCAAGGCGCAGGTCGTGCTGGTCGAGACGACGATGCGCGCACTGCCGGACATTCTGACGGGCAAGCGGGCGGCGACGGACATCCTGTTCCCTGATGCCTCGATGAAGCTGGTGGAAGGCGTGTATAAAAACAACGCGATCTCCGACGGCTTCAACGAAGTGCTGGCCGACACGGTGGTCCTCTACCTGCAGGAGCGTTTGAAAAACGAACCGGCGGCGCGCATCCGCATCTTGGAGATCGGAGCCGGAACCGGCGGGACGAGCGCGATGGTGTTTGACAAGCTACAACCTTATCAGCAGCACGTCGAAGAATATTGCTACACGGACATCTCCAAGGCGTTTTTGCTCCATGCCGAACGGGAGTATGCTCCGAAGGCTCCGTATCTGACCTATCGAGTGTTCAATGTGGAGGAGCCGATCGCCGGGCAGGGACTGGACGCGGGGGCGTATGACCTCGTGTTGGCGACCAACTGCCTACATGCCACCAAGAACATTCGCCAGACCTTGCGCAATGCCAAGGCTGTTTTAGCAAAAAACGGCCTGTTGCTGCTCAACGAGATGAGCCGCAATTCGGTGTTCACGCACCTGACCTTTGGCCTGCTCGATGGATGGTGGCGGTATGAGGATGCGGAGCTGCGCATGCCGGGTTGCCCGGGCTTGTCTCCGGAGGCCTGGTCCTCGGTGTTGAAAGCGGAAGGATTCCGCGCGGTCGATCATCCGGCGCAAAAGGCGCACAATCTCGGCCAGCAGATCATCGTGGCGGAAAGCGACGGGGTGGTGCGACAGAAACAGGGGCAAGGGCCGACGGTGGCCTCCACCGCAGCGAAGTCGCCGAAAACGGAGATCCCCGTTGTGTCGAGAGAAGCGGGCGAGGCTCCGGCATCCGAGGTGACGGCCTCCGAGGTGACGGAAGCGCTGATCGAGGAGCGGGTGAAGGAGGCGATCAAGGACCAGCTCGTCTCTTCGTTAAAAGTGGATCGGGATCGGATTGATTCCGACAAGTCGTTTGCCGATTACGGTCTGGATTCGATCACGGGTGTTCATCTGGTGCAGGCGCTGAACGACAAGCTGCCGGTCGGGTTGAAGACGACGAACCTGTTCGATTACAGCTCGGTCAACCAACTCGCTTCCTACATGCTCCGGCAATACAAAGAAGCGCTTGCCACAGCGTTCGCTCCCGCCAAGCCTCAAACATCGGCGACGACCTCAGCGACTGCAATCGCAAATGACCCTGCAATTGCAAATACAATTGCATCGGCAGCAACATTGGTGCAAACGGCAAGAGCTCAAGCTGACGTTCAGCAAGGCGCTCGAGAAAGTGCTCGAGAAGGCGGTCGAGTTGACGGTCGAGACGATGCGGGGAAAAAGATCTCCGAACAAGGCGGAGATCTTGATGCGATTGCGATCGTCGGCATGAGCGGGCGTTTTCCGAAGTCGGGGGACTTGGGCGAGCTGTGGGAGCATCTGGCGAACGGAGACGATCTCGTTGGCCCGGTGACGCGATGGGATCTTCGCTCTTATCATGCGGAGGGAGCACGCTTTTGCAACGAAGGCGGCTTCCTCGATGACATCGACCGCTTCGATCCGCTGTTCTTCCACATCTCGGGCGTTGAAGCGACGTACATGGACCCACAGCAGCGCATTTTCCTCGAAGAGTCTTGGAAAGCGCTCGAAGTGGCCGGTTATGCCGGCGACGCGGTCAAAGGAGCCTCCTGCGGGGTGTATGTCGGGATCAACGGAGGCGACTACCAGCAGTCGATGGTTGAACAGGCACCGGCACAAGCGATGTGGGGCAACGCCGCCTCTGTGATTCCGGCGCGCATCTCGTATTTCCTAGACCTTCAAGGCCCGGCGGTCGCGGTCGACACGGCTTGTTCGAGTTCGCTCGTCTCCATCCACTTGGCTTGCCAAGGGTTGCGGTCGGGGGAGACGGACATGGCGCTGGCCGGCGGCGTTTTCATCCAGAGCACGCCTCGTTTCTACTTGACGGCAGAGCGTGCGAGCATGCTCTCGGCGACGGGGCGCTGTCACACGTTCGATGACCAGGCGAACGGATTCGTGCCGGGAGAAGGCGTGGGGGTCGTCGTCCTCAAACGACTGAAAGACGCGCTCGCCGACCGAGATCATATCTATGGCGTGATTCGAGGCTCAGCGCTCAACCAGGACGGCACGACGAACGGAATCACCGCTCCCAGCGCCAATTCGCAAGAGCGTCTGGAGCGCGAAGTCTATGAGACGCATGGGATCAACCCGGAGCAGATTCAACTGGTCGAAGCGCACGGCACCGGAACGAAGCTCGGCGATCCGATCGAGTTCGACGCCTTGACCCGCGCCTTCCGCGCCTACACGGATCGCAAGGAATACTGCGCGATCGGTTCGATCAAAACGAACATCGGACACGCAGCTGCGGCGGCCGGGGTCGCCGGGGTGCTCAAAATCCTGCTCGCGCTGGAACACAAGCAACTGCCGCCCTCGCTTCATTTTGATGCGTGGAATGCAAACATCGAGCATCAAGGCAGCCCGTTCTATGTGAACACCAAGCTGCGGGACTGGAGCATCGAGCCGGGGAGCAAGCGCCGCGCGGCGATCAGCGCCTTCGGGTTCAGCGGCACCAACGCGCATATGGTGATCGAGGAAGCGCCGCAGACCGTTCGGACGCCGATTGACAGAGCTGGGCATCTGATCGTGCTGTCCGCTCGCACCGCCGAACAGCTTCGCAAGCAGGTGCAGAATCTGATCGCCTTCTGCGAGCAGGAACCGAATGCGGACTGCGGCAACATCAGCTACACCTTGCTCGTCGGGCGCAGGCATCTGCCTCACCGCTTGGCCTGCGTGGTGCGCGATGTGCCGGAACTGGTCAAGTCGCTGCAAAAATGGCTGGAGACGGGAAAAGTCGCCGGTGTGCATCACGGCGAATTGCTTGAGAACGAACTTCGGGAACAGCCGTCGCTCAAACGCTACGGCAACCAGTGCATCGAAAACTGTCGCCATGCTGCCCAAGGGGCAGACCTGCTCGAACAGCTCGCGGCCGTGGCCGATCTGTATGCACAAGGCTATGCGCTGGAGTACGGACGCCTGTTTGAAGGGCTGCCCTATGCGCGCATCCCGCTGCCGACATATCCGTTTGCCAAGGAGCGGTATTGGAAGCCGGAGGGTTCGGCGCAGTCTGTCGCGAAGGCGGGCGGCACAAACTCCCGCACGCTGCATCCGTTGCTGCACGAAAACATTTCGGTGCTGGAAGAGCAGCGCTATGCGTCTGTTTTTACAGGAAAAGAGTTCTTCCTTGCCGATCATGTGATCAACGGACAGCGGATTCTGCCGGGCGTGGCCCATCTCGAAATGGTCCGCGCAGCTCTTGAGCTGGCGGCAGGAGCGAGCGAAGAAGGCAGCGCATGGCGCTTGCAGCATGTGGGCTTCGCAAGCCCGATCCTCGCAGGGAACGGGCCGGTTGAGGTTCAGGTCGGGCTGCGGGCGGAAGAGGCCGAGGCGATTTCCTTTGAAGTCAGAGACGGGCGGGGGGCTGTCGTACACAGCCAAGGCCGGGCGAGACGCTTGGGTAAGGCAGATGCTCCTGCCGTCGATCTCGCCACTCTGCAGACGGCCTGCTCGCAGAACCGAATCAGCGCTTCCGAGCTGTACGAGCTCTTCCGCCAAGCCGGGCTGGACTACGGGCCGGCACACCAAGGGATCGAGAGCCTGTCGATCGGAACGGGGCAGGTGCTGGCGAAGTTGTCGCTGCCCGATTGCGTGGCTGACACTGAGAGCCGCTACGTTCTGCACCCAAGCCTCATGGACGCGGCGCTGCAGGCCGCGATCGGCCTGATGCTCGGCACTGCGTCATTCAAGCCGCTTGTGCCCTTCGCGTTGGAGGAAGTCGAGATCTACGGCCCGTGCACGCCCTCGATGTGGGCCGTGGTGCGCCGCAGCGAAGGCAGCACAGCGGAAGACAAGGTGCAAAAGTTCGACGTGGACGCGTGTGACGAAAATGGTCAGGTGCGCGTGCGCTTGAAAGGCTACACCTCGCGCGTGCTGGAAGAGGGAGCAGGGGGGCGCACGCAGGGAGCGCACTTGCTGCAGCCGAGCTGGAAGCAGCAGGGCATCGCGCAGAAGACGGCCCTTCCTGCCCTGTCGCAGCATCTGGTGCTGCTCTGCGAGCTGACGGCACCTCTCGTGCTCGGCGGACAGGTCGTGGCGCTGCAGTCGGATCGTCAGGACATCGCCGAGCGCTACCAAGCGTATGCGGTGCGCGTGTTCGAAGAGATTCAGACCCTTCTGCGCAGCAAGCCACAGGGCAAGGCGCTGGTGCAAGTCGTGGTGCCTGCCGACGGAGAAGGTCAGGTCTTCAGCGGCCTTGCCGGACTGCTTCGCACCGCCCGCCGCGAGAACCCGAACCTGATCGCGCAGCTGATCGAGGTCGAGGACACGGCAGGATTGGAACACAAGCTTTTGGAAAATCGCCATTCCCTGCAAGATGACCGCATCCGCTACCGATACGGGCAGCGCTGGGTCGCTTCTTGGGATGTGGCGGAAGTCTCGCAGCAGGCGTTCCACATCCCGTGGCGCGATGGCGGCGTCTACCTTCTGACTGGCGGTGCGGGAGGACTCGGCCTGATTTTTGCCAAAGAGATCGCAAGCCAAGTCAAGGCTCCGCGACTGATCCTCACCGGCCGCTCCCCCTTGGGCCTGCAGCAGCAAGCGGCTCTGCAGGAGTTGAAGGACCTCGGCGCACACATCGAGTACCAACAGGTCGATGTGACGCGGGAAGAGGCGGTCGCCGGACTGTTTGAGGAGATCCGGGCGCGCTATGACACCCTCCAAGGCATCCTGCACGGAGCGGGCGTGATCCGCGACAACTTCATCATCCGCAAGACCGGGCAGGAGATGCAGGAGGTGCTGGCTCCCAAAGTGAGCGGATTGGTCCACCTCGACCGTTCGAGCATCGGGCTGCCGCTGGACTTTTTCGTGCTGTTCTCCGCTGTGGCCGGCTGCCTCGGCAATCCGGGGCAGGCCGATTATGCGGCGGCCAACGGATTCTTGGATGCTTATGCTGCCGAGCGCAATCGTCTGGTCGCTCGCGGGCAACGCCAAGGCCGCACGCTTGCGATCGACTGGCCGCTCTGGCAAGACGGCGGAATGCAGGTGGATGCAGAGACGGAGCAATGGATGAGAGAGCATACGGGGATGATCCCGCTGGAGATCCGGAACGGGATTCGGGCTCTCTATCAGGGCTTGGCCATCGGGTGCGATCAGGTGATGGTGGTGCAAGGCGACCTCGCCCGGATCACGGAGAAGCTGCACCCGCTGTTCCCTGCCCCTGCTGCCCGCCCGGTTCACAGCGTGGCTGGCCATGTGCAAGCGAGAGTGCTGCAGATCGCCTCGGACTTGCTGCAGGTCAGACCTGATGAACTGGATGCCGAGGCCGAGTGGCTGGACTACGGGATCGATGCGTTTCTGATGAATGAGCTGGCCGATCGTCTCAACGAGGAGTTCGGCCTGGATCTGACGCCGAGCACCTTCTCGGAACTGCCGACGATCCAGCAGGTGATCGACCTGCTGACAGGCGAGACCGACAAGCAGG
The DNA here is from genome assembly GCF_900100345.1 of Paenibacillus tianmuensis. GTDB lineage: Bacteria > Bacillota > Bacilli > Paenibacillales > NBRC-103111 > Paenibacillus_G > Paenibacillus_G tianmuensis. The sequence continues at coordinate 39,537 of NZ_FMTT01000010.1, forward strand.
TTCCCGCAGCTCCGATCCTGACTGCCAAGGAAGAGGCGGTTCTGGCGAGCGCAGCGGCCGATTTTTTCAAAAAGCAGCTGTCCTCCGTCCTGGGAGTTCCGGCTGAGAGCATCGAAGCGTCTGCGCCGCTGGAAGTGTACGGCATCGACTCGATCATGGTGATGCAGCTGACCCGTCAATTGGAAAAAACGTTCGGTGCGTTGCCGAAGACGCTGTTCTTCGAGTACCAGAACATTCGCGATCTGACCGGGTACTTTTTGAAAAATCACCGTGCCCATCTGATCGACCTGCTCGGGGTCGAGGAGCGACCGGCAGAGCCTGCATCGGTTTCGGTGGCAGCGCCTGTGCGGAAGGTCGTCGCGCCGGTTCACGCGGCGGTCAAGGAGCCGACCAAACAGAGCGGCGCGCTCGACGTCGCGATCATCGGCCTGTCAGGGCGCTATCCGCAGGCGGATGATCTGGAGGCATTCTGGAACAACTTGCGCGAGGGTCGGGACTCGATCACCGAGATTCCAAAGGAGCGCTGGGATCACAGCCCGTATTATGACCCGGATCGCAGCAAGCGTGGCAAGACGTACAGCAAGTGGGGCGGGTTCGTGCGCGATGTCGACAAGTTCGACCCGCTGTTCTTCAACATCGCACCTCGGGAAGCTGAGATCATGGACCCGCAAGAGCGCCTGTTCCTGCAGTCCGTGTATGAGGCGATGGAAGATGCGGGCTACACCCGCGACACGCTCGTGTCAGGCGGGGAATCGGGCGAGGAGCGCAATGTCGGGGTCTACGTCGGGGTGATGTACTCGGAGTATCAGCTCTACGGAGCGGAGGAGACGCTGCGGGGCCGTCCGATGGCCTTGTCGGGCAACCCGTCGTCGATCGCCAACCGCGTGTCCTATTTCTTCAACTTGCACGGCCCGAGCCTTGCGGTCGATACGATGTGCTCCTCGTCGCTCACGGCGATTCATCTGGCCTGCCAGAGTCTGGAGCAAGGCGACTGCGAGCTGGCCGTGGCCGGCGGGGTCAACCTGTCCTTGCATCCGAACAAGTACCTGATGCTCGGCCAAGGCAAGTTCGCGTCGAGCAAAGGGCGCTGTGAGAGCTTTGGTGAAGGGGGCGACGGGTACGTGCCGGGTGAAGGCGTCGGCGCTGTGCTGCTCAAACCGCTCGCCAAGGCGTTGGAGGACGGCGACCAGATCTACGGCGTGATCAAGGGGACGGCGGTCAATCACGGCGGCAAGACCAACGGCTACTCCGTCCCGAATCCGAATCTGCAAGCTCGCGTGATCGGACGCGCGTTCAAAAAGGCCGGCATTCACCCGCGCTCCCTCTCTTACTTGGAAGCGCACGGCACGGGAACGGCGCTCGGCGACCCGATCGAGATCGCCGGATTGATGAGAGTCTTCCAAGAAGACACGGCAGACACGCAATTCTGCGCGATCGGATCAGTCAAATCGAACATCGGCCACTGCGAGAGTGCGGCTGGCATCGCGGGCCTGACCAAAGTGCTGCTGCAGATGAAGCATCGCCAGCTGGTGCCGTCTCTGCACGCAGACGTGCTGAACCCGAACATCGACTTTGGTCGGACGCCGTTCGTCGTGCAGCGGGAACTGGCGGAGTGGAAGCGCCCGCTGCTGGAGGTGGACGGCGAGCTTCGCGAGGTTCCGCGCATCGCTGGCATCTCCTCGTTCGGAGCGGGAGGTTCCAATGCGCATCTTGTGATCGAGGAGCATGTGCCGGAGGTAGCACCGCGAGCGGCTGCCCGTATCGCGCAGAACCGTCCGGCTCTGCTCGTGCTGTCCGCCAAAGACGAGCAGCGTCTGCACGAGCAGGTGCTGCGCCTGCAGGCGGCGATCGACAGACAGGTCGTGACGGATGACACGCTCGCCGATGCGGCCTATACCTTGCAGGTGGGGCGCGAAGTGATGGAAGAGCGGCTCGCCGTGGTGGCAACCTCCGCACAGGACCTGCAGCAGAAGCTGTCCGCCTATCTGCAAGGCCGTCCGGCGCTTGGCGCGGTCTTCCGCGGTCCGACGGACAGCTCGCTTTCGTTCGCGGCGGATCAAGTTCTGCAGGAGCTCGTGACGAAATGGTGGGAGAGCGGACAGCTTGCAAAGCTGGCCGACCTCTGGGTCAAGGGCCTGCGTGTGGAGTTCGGTTCTTTGTATGGCACGGAGAGACCGCGCCGCCTCTCGCTACCGATCTATCCGTTTGCCCGTGAGAGATGCTGGGCGGTGGAGGGGCCGAATTTTGACGAAGGGTTCTATGAGCAGATTCTGGACGAGATGGTGGACGAAGAGATCACCCTCGAAGAAGCCCTTCTGAAAATCAGCAGCGCCCTGATCCCGAATTGATCTCTTGACTAAATGAATGTTGCGAGATTAGTATTAGGTATAAGAAGGTAAATGATGGTATGATTGAAAAAAACTCCTTATTTGCTTTCCAATCGATGTTGCGGCGCGTTGGCGGGCGTAAGGGGCACATCCAGTTGCATTGTGTCGTGTGCATGTGGGCAGATGACATGGGAAGAGTATGTCCGCATGACATATTTTCATAGCAGAACCTAAAAAAAGGGAGGAGCGATCCTCCCTTTTTTCTATTTATATGAGAGAAATTCGAAAAGAAACGCCGAACCGCGAGGAGGCACATATGAAAGATTTCCTGCAGCAACTATTGTCTGAAGTGAAACACAATCGTTTGTCCAAATCCGAAGCGATAGATATGATTCGAAATGCACAGGCGGCAAGCAGAAACGAGTCCGTTTCTGAGCCGGCTTCTGAATTGTTGACCTATGAAGAAGTCTGGAAGGAGGAAAAGGCGGCCGAGGGAACGCCGCTTCGTGCGAGCAAGCTGATCTGCTTCCTGACAGAGCCGGAGCATCAGCAAGCGGTCGTGGAAGCGGTGCAGGCTGTCGATGATCGCGTACAGGTTGCGTTCGTCACCAGCGGGGAGAGCCTTCAGGACGTGCTCGGCGACGGGCGGCGGGACTGGCAAGAGGTGGACGCCGTGCTGTACCTCTGTCCGCTGGAGGATGCGAGCTGCCGTCAGGACCCGGCTGCGCTCGTTCCTCTTGTCCAAGATCTGGCGAAGTCGAACGTGCAGGCCAAGCGACTGCTGCTCCTCGGTTCTTATGCCAACGAATTGGAGCGCTGTCATCTGGAGTCGTGGATCGCGCTGACCCGCTCGCTACGGCTCGTGCTGCCACAGACGCAGGCGGCCATGTTCATTCAAGAGGGAGAGGTCTCGCTCGCTGCGTGCCTGCCGAAGATTTTGACGGAACTGCAAGCGCCGTCGCTCTCCAGCGTTCTCTACCGATCCGGCAAGCGCTATGTCTGCTCCGTGCAGCCGACCGACTTGCAAGCGGGCGACTTGAAGGTGAGAGCAGGGGGCACTTATCTGATCACCGGAGGATGCGGCGGGCTTGGGTATTTATTTTCGGAATATTTTGCGAAAAAAGGTCCGGTCAAGCTGATCCTGACTGGCCGCTCTGCGCTTGACGATGAGAAGCTGGCCAAGATCCGTGCTCTGGAACAGCTGGGCAGCCAAGTCCTGTATGTGAAAGCGGATGTCTGCGAGGCGGATGCGATGCGGGAAGGGCTTGCTCAAGCGCGTGAGCAGTTTGGCGCGATTCATGGCGTTGTGCATGCGGCGGGTGTCACGAGCGACCGGAGCATCCTTGAGAAAGATGCGGAGAGTTTCAAGCGCATCCTCGACCCGAAAATCAGGGGCACCCAAGTGCTTGATGAGCTGCTCGCAGACGAAGAGGCGTTGGAGTTCGTCTGCTATTTCTCGTCGTCTTCGGCGGTCCTCGGCGACTTTGGTTCGGGTGACTATGCGCTGGCGAACCGGTTCCAGATGGCCTATGCAGCCATGCGAAACGAACAGGGGCGTCCCGGTAAGACGCTGGTGATCAACTGGCCGCTCTGGAGAGACGGAGGCATGGGGCTGGAAGATGAGGAGAGCGCCAAGATCTACCTGAAAACGAGCGGTCAGCGCTTCTTGGAAGTGGAAGAAGGGCTGGCGATGTTCGACCTCCTTCTCTCGCAGGAGCGGACGCAGCATCTGGTCATGGCCGGAGAGCGCCGTCGAGTCGAGCACTTCCTCGGCCTGTCGCAGCCGGAGCCTTCGAAGGCTCCGACCTCGCAAGCGGTCCTCTCTTCCGGTTCCGGAAGACGTCCGGAGATGAAGGGATTCACGGTGGCACAATGCTTGACGTGGGATTTGCAAGAACTGATCGGCGGAATTCTAAAGGTCTCGCGGGACAAGTTGGACGTGGGGACGAACCTGGCCGATTTTGGATTTGAGTCGGTCAGCTTGGCCGAGCTGGCCGCTGCGATGACGAAGCATTTTGGCGTGGAGATCTCCCCGGCGGTGTTTTTCGGGCATTCGACGATTCAGGCGCTGGTCTCGCATCTGGAGAGCGAGCATGGAGAAGTCGTGCGCGCCTTCTACGCGACGGAGCGAGTGCAGCCTGAGCGTGTGGAGAAACAGCCGGAAGCGTCTCTTGAGGACACTATTGCGGAAACGGCGGCGACCGAGACCTCGGGAGCGGGGCCGGAGCCGATTGCGATCATCGGGATGAGCGGGCGCTTCCCGCAGGCGCGCGACATCGACGAACTGTGGGACATCCTCGCCGAAGGACGGGATGCGGTCACCGAGATTCCGGAAGACCGCTATGACTGGCGGGAGTATTATGGCGACCGCAGCCGCAGCAAATGGCTGGGTGCGATCCCGGGCGTGCGGGAGTTCGATCCGCTGTTCTTTGAGATCTCGCCGCTGGAAGCCGAAGCGATGGACCCGAAACAGCGCCTGCTCCTGCAAGAGGCGTGGCGGGCGCTGGAAGATGCGGGATTGGGCAAGCGACATCTGAACGAGAGCAAGATCGGCATGTTCGTCGGCGTGGAAGAAGGCGACTATCAGATGCTGTCTCAAGGCGAGGATACCAGCATCACGTCGAACCATAACGCGATTCTTGCGGCGCGCCTGCCGTATTTCCTGAACTTTAGCGGCCCGGTGATGGCGATCAATACCGCCTGCTCCTCCGGGTTGGTGGTAGCCCATCAGGCCTGCTTGAGCCTGCGAAATGGGGAGTGTGACGCGGCGGTGGTCGCCGGCGTGAACTTGCTGCTGACGCCGGCCGCTTACCTAGGCATGACGGAGGCCGGCATGCTGTCGGAAGATGGCAAATGCAAGGCGTTTGACAACGGGGCGAACGGTTTGGTGCCGGGGGAAGCCGTGGCGGTGGTCGTGCTCAAGCGGCTCTCGCAAGCACTGGCGGACGGCGACCCGGTCTACGCGGTCATCCAAGGCAGCGGCGTGAACTATGACGGCAAGACGAACGGCATCACGGCGCCAAGCACCGTCGCACAGGCGAATCTCGTACAGGATGTGTACGAGCAGCACGAGGTAGACCCGGAAGAGATCGACTACATCGTGACGCATGGCACCGGGACGAAGCTCGGGGACCCGGTCGAGGTTCATGCGCTGCAGGACGTCTTCAAGCGCCGCACGCAAAAGCGCGGGTATTGTGCGCTGACTTCGACCAAGACCAATCTGGGCCACACGTTTGCGGCGTCAGGTTTGGTCAACCTGATCAGCTTGGTTCAGGCGATGCGGCATGAGACCATCCCGGCCAGCCTGCATTGCGAGACGGAGAACGAGTACATCCGTTGGGAGAACAGTGCCTTTTATGTGAATAAGACGAGCAAGCCGTGGACGAAGCGGGCGGGCGCAGGCCGTGTGGGAGCGTTGAGTTCGTTCGGCATGAGCGGCACCAACGCGCACATGGTCGTCCGCAGTTTTGAAAAGGGTGGGAATACCGGTCCCCAGGACTCGCATTACCTGCTCGCATTTTCGGCGAAAACGGACGAGGCGCTGCAAGAGAAACTGCAAGACATGATCGCGAAGCTGGAGACCGATTCGGGCGCGGCAGGCAGTCTCGCGCAGATCAGCTACACGTTGCTGGAGGGGCGTCAGCATTTTGCCCATCGTCTGGCGGTCGTGGTGCAGGATGCGCAGGAGATGCTGCGCGTTCTGAAACAGGCGCGGGAAGGTGTGCAAGATGCCAACGTGTTCCGCGGCAAGGTGGCGCGCGAGAAGGCCGGAGAGCCGGCCCTGCAGGAGCAGGCGTTGGAGCTGGCAGGGAAGAGCCGCGAATTGGCGACGAACCCTGCGGCCTATCAGGAGCACCTTCGTACACTTGCCGGTCTGTATTGCCAAGGCGGCGAGATCGCGGGAGACGCGCTGTTCGGCGCAGAAAGACCTACGCGCACGAACCTGCCGACCTATCCGTTCGCGCGGGAAGAATACTGGGTTGCACAGAAGGCGGAGGTCAGCGCTCTTCCGACGGCGTCGCAGTTGCATCCGCTGGTTCATCGGAACACGTCTGATTTTGCGGAACAGCGCTTTTCCTCGACGTTCACGGGAGCGGAGTTCTTCTTGGCCGATCATGTGGTCAAGGGGCAGAAGGTGCTGCCCGGCGTGGCCTATCTGGAGATGGCCCGCAAGGCGGTCGAGCAGGCGGCTGGCCTGAAGGATATTCGCCTGCGCAATGTGGTCTGGGCGCGGCCGATCCTCGTCGGCGAAGAACCTGTCGAGGTGCACATCGCCCTCTTCCCGGAGGCGGGCGGAGAAGTTGGATATGAGGTCTACACCCTGCAAGACGGGGAGGAGATCGTGCACAGCCAAGGACGCGCCGTGCGGAATGCGCCGGCGGAAGAAGCGCCGAAGTGGAACCTGAAGGAACTGCAAGCATCCTTCGTGCAGGGACAGTACGGGGCAGCGGACTGCTATGAATTTTTCCGTGCGATGGGCATGGAGTACGGGCCGGCCTATCAAGGCATCGAGCAGGTGCAGGTGGGCGAAGGGCGCGTGCTGGCCGGATTGAGGCTGCCGTCCGTCGTCACCGACTCTCTGGCCGACTACCTTCTGCATCCGAGCCTTGCAGATGCGGCCTTGCAATCGGCCGTCGGGTTCCTGATCGGGCAAGAGATCTTCAAGCCGGCACTGCCGTTTGCGCTGCAGGAGCTAGATGTCTTCGGGCCGTGTGAAGCCGAGATGTGGGCGCTCGTTCGATACAGCGCGGGCAGCCGGCCGGAAGAAAAGGTGCAAAAGCTCGATGTCGACCTCTGCGACAAGGAAGGAAGCGTTCGCATCCGTCTCAAAGGGTATACCTCCCGCGTGCTGGAAGCTGGAGCGGTTGCGGAAGACGAGCAGGCCGCTGTGCCGGAGAAGCTCGTGGAAACGAGCCGGGAAGAGGTAGCTGCTGCGAGCGCGGACCCCTTGCAGGAGAGAGCGATCGCGTATCTCAAAGAGCAGGTGTCCACCGTTTTGAAATGGCCGGTGAGCCGCCTTGATGCGGATGCGCCGCTCGAACAGTACGGGATTGATTCCATGCTGGTGATGAAGCTGACCAACCAGTTGGAAAAAACATTTGGCTCTCTGCCCAAGACGCTCTTTTTTGAGTACCAGAACCTCCGAGACCTGGCTGGGTACTTCCTCGACTCGCATCGAGCGCAACTGGTGCGGCTGACAGGGGACGAGGAACCGGCACAAGACGCCGCGCCGGCCCGCAAGCCTGCGGTCAAGGAGACGCCGGAACGGACGGCGCTCGTCAGCCGTCGACGCCAGCGGTTCGCTTCGATGGCGCATGCACAAGAAGAGGGAGCGAACGGCAGGCTGGACGTCGCGATCATCGGCGTCTCCGGCCGCTATCCGGGGGCGCGCAACCTTCAGGAATTCTGGGGCAATCTGCGGGACGGCGAGGATTCGATCACGGAGATTCCTCAAGAACGCTGGGATCATAGCCTCTATTTTGACCCGGACAAAAACAAGGCGGGCAAGACGAACAGCAAATGGGGCGGATTTATTGACGGCGTGGATCAATTCGATCCGCTGTTCTTCAACATCTCCCCGCGCGAGGCGGAGCTCATGGACCCGCAGGAGCGATTGTTCATGCAGACCGTCTATGAAGCGATGGAAGACGCCGGTTATACCCGCGAGACGCTCGCCAAGCAGCGCGGACGGGGGCTTGACGGCAACGTTGGGGTCTATGTCGGCGTGATGTACGAAGAGTATCAGCTGTATGGCGCACAGGAGACGCTGCTTGGCCGCCCGATCGCGCTGGCGGGAAGTCCGGCTTCGATCGCCAACAGGGTGTCGTACTTCTTCAACCTGCACGGGCCGAGCCTTGCCGTCGATACGATGTGTTCGTCTTCGCTGACGGCGATTCATCTGGCCTGCCAGAGCTTGCAACAAGGCGGTTGCGAGCTGGCGATCGCCGGCGGTGTCAACGTCTCGATTCACCCGAATAAGTACATTTTGCTCGGCCAAGGCAAGTTCGCGTCGAGCAAAGGGCGATGCGAGAGTTTTGGCGAAGGGGGCGACGGGTACGTGCCGGGCGAAGGCGTTGGCGCGGTGCTGCTCAAGCCTTTGTCCAAAGCGATTGAAGACGGCGATCAGATCTACGGCGTGATCAAGGCGACGGCGATCAACCACGGGGGCAAAACCAACGGGTATACCGTCCCGAACCCGAATGCGCAGGCGAATGTGATCGAGCAGGCGCTGCGGCAGGCGGGACTTGACCCGAGCATGGTCTCCTACATCGAAGCGCACGGTACCGGCACCTCGCTTGGCGATCCGATCGAGATCGCAGGCTTGACCAAGGCCTTCCAGGCCACGGCAAACGCCAAACTGCAATCCTGTGCCATCGGCTCGGCCAAGTCGAACATCGGTCACTGCGAGAGCGCAGCGGGCATCGCCGGCGTTACGAAGGTGTTGCTGCAGATGAAGCATCGCCAACTCGCGCCTTCGCTGCATGCCAAGGTGCTCAACCCGAACATCGACTTTGACGCGACCCCGTTCGTCGTGCAGCAGGAGCTGGCGGAGTGGAAGCGTCCGCTGGTGGAGATCGGCGGTCAGGTTCGCGAAGTGCCGCGCATCGCCGGCATCTCGTCGTTCGGGGCGGGCGGTTCCAACGCGCATGTGATCATCGAGGAGTACGTTCCGGCAGAGCCGCTGCGCACGCCTGTCGAGGTGTCGCCGCAGAATCCGGTGCTGCTCGTGCTGTCGGCCAAAAATGAACAGCGCCTGCGTCAACAGGCGGAGAACCTGCTCGCCGCACTGCAGGAGGGACGATTCGCCGACGAAGATCTCGCGGACATGGCCTATACCTTGCAGGTGGGACGAGAAGCGATGGAAGAGCGTCTCGCCGTAGTTGCAGGTTCGGTGCAGCAGCTGGTTCGCAAGCTGGAGGCGTTTATCAGCGGACAGGAAGAGATCAGTAAACTGTTCCGAGGGCAGGTCAAAGGCAACCGAGACACCTTCTCGCTCTTCGCCGCAGATGAAGAGCTGCAGGAAGCGATTGAAAAATGGATTCAGCGCCGCAAGCTGTCCAAGCTGGCCGACCTGTGGGTCAAGGGCCTGGCGCTCGATTGGAGCAAGCTGTGGGGCGAGGAATTGCCGCGCCGCATCAGCCTGCCGACCTATCCGTTTGCCAAACAGCGTTGCTGGGCACCGCAGCTTGAGCGTCCGCCCGTCGTTCGAGCAGGCTTGACGACGGACGCGCTTCATCCGCTTTTGCATCGGAACACGTCCGATTTTTCCGAACAGAGATACAGCACGAGCTTGACGGGGCAGGAGTTTTTCCTCGCCGATCATGTGGTGAAGGGACAGCGCGTTCTGCCGGGCGTCGCCTATCTGGAGATGGCGCGCGCCGCCGTCGAACTGGCGGCCGGAGCTCCCGACGAGGACACGCAATTCCTTCGTCTGAAAAATGTGGTCTGGACGCACCCTGTCACAGTTGGCGAGCGGCCTGTCGAGGTACACATCGGACTGTGCGAAGAGGAAGATGGCACGATCTCCTACGAGATCTTCAGCGGCGTTGACGCGAACATACACAGCCAAGGGCGTGCTGTCGTGATGGGCAAGAAACAGGTGGAGCAGTTGCCTGTTGAGGAGTTGAAGGCAGCTTACAGCACGCGTGAGATCAGCGCGTCGGAGTGCTATGAGAGCTTTGCCGCGATGGGCTTGGAGTATGGTCCGGCGCAGCGTGCGCTCGATCTGTTGCAGGTCGGCGACGGGCAGATTCTGGCTCGTTTGACACTGCCGTCGAGCGTGACGGGAACCGATTCGCAATACGTCCTGCACCCGAGCCTGATGGACGCGGCCTTGCAGGCGGCGATCGGGTTCCAGCTCGGCGTGGCACCGCTGAAGCCGGCGCTTCCGTTTGCGTTGCAGGAGCTTGACATCTATGCTCCTTGCACGTCTTCGATGTGGGCGCAGGTTCGCTACTGCGAGGGGTGCAAGCCGGGGGATAGCGTGCAGAAGCTCGACATTCGCCTTTGTGACGAGCAAGGCAACGTGTGTGCGCACATGAAGGGCTTTTCCTCTCGCGTGCTGGAAAATCAGGCCGACTCGGAGGCGTTCGAAACGCTCATGCTGGCACCGCATTGGACGGAACAGGCGCACGAACAGCAAGAGGCGACGGCCTATGCGGATCATCTCGTGCTGTCCTGCGAGTTCGAAGCTGACGTGCAAGGGGCGCGCTGCCTGACGTTGCAAGCGGATGAGAGAGACATCGAGGTGCGTTTTGAAGCGTATGCGATGCAGGCGTTGGAGGAGATTCAGCGCATCTTGCAAGGCAAGCCCAAGGGCAAGGTGCTGGTGCAGATCGTCGTGCCGGCCCATGCGGAACAACTTCTGCTCGCCGGGCTGTCAGGTCTGCTGAAAACCGCCCAGATGGAAAATCCGAACTTGATCGGGCAGCTGATCGAAGTCGATGAGCTCGAAGCGGTTGAGGAGAAGCTGCTGGCAGATCGCAACAGCGGGAAGGAAGACCGCATTCGATATCTGGGAAGCTCGCGACAAGTGGCGGGCTGGCGCGAAGTTCGCGCATCCGCAGATGCAGATGCCCTTTTGACACCGTGGAAAGAGGGCGGCATCTATCTCCTCACCGGCGGTGCGGGCGGTCTTGGACTGGTGTTTGCCAAGGAGATCGCCACACAGGCGCCGGGTGCAACGCTGGTGCTCACAGGTCGATCCGTGCTGGGCGATCCTCAACGAGAGGCGCTGTCCGAACTGGAGTCTCTGGGGGCGCGCGTGGTGTACAAGCAGGTGGATGTGACCGATCGAGCGGCAGTCGAGAAGCTGTTTGCAGAGCTGCGGGCGGATCATGGTACCCTGAACGGCATCCTGCACAGCGCCGGGGTGATCCGAGACAGCTTCATCATCAAGAAAACAGCGGCGGAACTGACGCAAGTGCTGGCACCGAAGGTGCGCGGGCTTGTGAACCTTGATGTCGCCAGCCAAGACATGGCCTTGGACTTCTTTGTCTTGTTCTCTTCGCTGTCCGGCGGCCTTGGCAATCCGGGGCAGGCCGACTATGCGGCGGCTAATGCGTTCATGGATCAGTACGCGGCGCATCGCAACAGACGGGTGGCCGCCGGGGATCGCCTTGGCCGGACGCTGTCGATCAACTGGCCGCTCTGGAAAGAGGGCGGCATGCATGTCGATCCGGAAACCGAGAAGATGATGATGCAGAGCCTCGGCATGATCCCGCTGCGCACCAAGAGCGGACTTCGCGCCTTCTATGAAGGCTTGGCATCGGGTCAGGACCAAGTGCTGGTGATCGAAGGAAAAGCGGAGCGCATCAAGAAGAAACTGCTGCCGGCATCTGTCTCCGTCTCGCCGTCCTCTGTCGCTGTTGCTGTCGATGACAAGGCGGACAGCATGAACCTGCGAGAGCGCGTGCTGGGCCTGCTGACTCAGACGGTTTCCCGTCTGCTCAAGGTCGATGCAGAAGAGCTGGATGCGGATGCAGAGCTGAGCGAGTACGGTTTTGATTCGATCACGCTGACCGAGTTTGCCAACGATCTAAACGAGGCGTACAAGCTGGACCTGATGCCGACGATCTTCTTCGAGCATCCGACGCTGCATGAGTTTGCCGGTTATTTGGCCGACGAATTCCGAGATGTGTTCGCCTCGCGCTTGACGGCTCCTTCCTCCCCGGCTGCCCCCGTGCAAGCGGAAACGGCACGGGCGGAAGTCGCAGCGCCCCTGCTGCAAGAAGCGACTCCGACCCGGGCGACGAGACAAAAGCGCCGCCCGCGTACCGCTGTGGTGCAACAGGCACAATCGGCGGTGACCGAGCCGATCGCCATCGTGGGGATGAGCGGGGCCTTCCCGCAATCCCGCGACATGCAGGAGTTCTGGCACAACCTCGTGGAAGGCATCGACTGCATCTCCGAGATTCCTCCGGAACGCTGGGATTGGAGAGCCTATTTTGGCGACCCGAAGACGGAAGCCAACAAAACGAACATCAAGTGGGGCGGCTTCCTCGACGAGACCGACAAGTTCGATTCGCTCTTCTTCGGCATCTCGCCGCTTGAAGCCAAGCTGATGGACCCTCAGCAGCGCCTTTTGATGACCTATGTCTGGAAGGCGATCGAGGATGCGGGCTATTCGGCACAGAGCCTGTCGGGCAGCAAGACGGGGATTTTCGTCGGAACGGGAAGCAGCGGGTACAGCGGACTGATCACGCAGGCGAACTTCCCGATTGAAGGGTACTCGTCCACGGGCGTCGTGCCGTCGGTCGGACCGAACCGCATGAGCTATGCCCTGAACCTTCACGGCCCGAGCGAGCCGGTGGAGACTGCTTGTTCAAGTTCGCTGGTCGCCATCCACCGCGCCGTCAGCGCGATGCAGAACGGCGACTGCGACATGGCGGTCGTCGGCGGTGTGAACACGATCGTAACCCCGGAGGCGCACATCAGCTTCAACAAGGCCGGCATGCTATCTGAAGACGGACGCTGCAAGACGTTCTCGGACGCGGCGAACGGCTATGTGCGCGGCGAAGGGGTCGGCATGCTCGTTTTGAAAAAGCTGTCGGTTGCCGAGCGCGACGGAGATCATATCTACGGCTTGATTCGCTCGACGGCGGTCAACCACGGGGGACGCGCGAACTCGCTGACGGCTCCCAACCCGAAGGCCCAAGCGGACCTGCTGATCAACGCGTACGACAAAGCCGGCATCGACCCGCGGACCGTCACCTACATCGAGGCGCACGGAACGGGCACCGAATTGGGCGACCCGATTGAGATCAACGGATTGAAGAGCGCGTTCCAAGAGTTGTACAGAAGAACAGGGACGCAAGAGGTCGAGAGCGTTCACTGCGGGCTGGGTTCGGTGAAAACGAACATCGGCCACCTTGAACTCGCGGCCGGCATCGCAGGCGTGATCAAAGTGCTGCTGCAGCTCCGTCACCGGACGCTGGCACCTACGCTGCATTGCGAAACGGTCAATCCCTACATCCAACTGGAGGGCAGCCCGTTCTATCTCGTGCGGGAGGCGAAGCGATGGGAGGCTCTGCAAGACGCAGCCGGCCAAGACCTGCCGCGCCGTGCGGGCGTCAGTTCCTTCGGGTTCGGCGGCGTCAACGCGCATGTCGTGATCGAGGAGTATCTGCCGAAGGAGCAGCCGAGATCGAAAACGGAGACCTCCACCGAGAACCCGGTCGTCATCGCGCTGTCAGCCAAGAATGAACAGCGCCTGCAGGAGCAGGTGCGGCAACTGTGCAACGCCCTCGTCGCGCAGGAGTTTGCCGACGAAGACCTCGCATCCATCGCCTACACGCTGCAAGTTGGGCGCGATGCGATGGAAGAGCGCCTGGCGCTGGTCGTCACGTCGGTTGAAGAGATGGAGCGCAGATTGCAGGCGTTCTTGCAAGGGCAGACCGGGCTGAACGGTGTCTGGCGAGGACAGGTCAAGCGCGGCAAGGCGAGCTCGGCCGAAGCGGCCGCTCATCCGGAATCGCGAGGGGCGGAGCAGATCGCCGAACTCTGGGTGAAGGGCCAGTTTTCTGACTGGAACCGACTCTACGGCGAGAACCGACCGCGCCGTCTCAGCCTGCCGACCTATCCGTTCGCGAAGGAGCGCCACTGGATTTCGCAAGCGCAGGATGCCTATGAAGCGCTGCTGTTTGAACCGATCTGGACCGAGCAGGCGGTGGTCCCGCAATCTTCACCACCGTCTCTCGCGCAGCATCTTGTGCTGCTCTGCGAGGTCGAGGCGAAGCTCGATTCGTTGCAGTATCGCATCCTGCAAGCCGGCTCCGCTGCGCTTGCAGAACGCTTCCAAGCGTATGTGGCACAGGTGTTCACGGAGATTCAGACCCTTCTGCAGAACAAGCCGAAGGGCAAGGTGCTGATGCAGATCGCCGTGCCGTCACAGGCGGATTCGCAGCTGTTCACCGCGCTGTCCGGCCTGTTGCGAACGGCGCAGTTGGAGAACCCGAACTTCATCGGGCAAGTGATCGAAGTGGAGTCGGGCGCAGGGCTTGAAGCGAGACTGCAAGAGAACCTGCACGCCCTGCAAGACGACCATGTCCGCTATCAAAACGGCAAGCGTCTTGTTGCCGGGTGGCGCGAAGTGGAGATCGACCAAGAGCGCGCCCCGGTTCCGTGGCGTTCAGGAGGCATCTACCTGCTTACGGGCGGCGCCGGCGGGATCGGGATGATCGTCGCCGAGGAGATCGCACGGCAGGCCGCCAACCCGACCCTGATTCTCGCGGGCCGATCCCCGCTGTCGGACGCTGGTCAGGCCCGTCTGCGGAAACTGCGGGGCATGGGCGCATGCGTGGAATATCGACAAGTCGACGTGAGCTCTGCTCCTGAGGTGACACGCCTGATCGAAGGCATCTGTGAAAAATACGGCACCCTGCACGGCATCTTGCATGGTGCGGGCGTCAACCGGGATCAGTTCATTTTCAAGAAAACACAAGAGGAGTTGGCCGAGGTGCTGGCTCCCAAGGTTGCAGGTCTGGTGCATCTGGATGCGGCCAGCAAAGGCCTGAACCTCGACTTCTTCGTGCTCTTCTCCTCCGTCGCAGCCGTCTTCGGCAATCTCGGACAGGCCGACTACGCGACGGCGAACGCATTCCTGGATGCCTTTGCGAACTCTCGCGGCGGACGCATCTTGTCCATCAACTGGCCGCTCTGGCAAGAGGGCGGAATGCGCGTTGACGAAGAGACGGAAAAGCTGCTGCTGCAACGCATGGGGATGATCCCTCTGCGAACTCAAACCGGGTTGCAGGCCCTGTATCGCGGTCTGGCAACCGGCAAAGATCAGGTGATGGTGTTGGAAGGCAAACGTGCACAAATCAAGCAGACCTTGCACTCAGAACCGGTTCACGCAACGTCCGCTTCCTCGACGGCGGTCCTGCCGCCGCTGGAAGCAGCCCTGCTGCACATGGTTTCCGAGTTGCTCAACGTGAAGGGGAACGAGATCGATCCGGATGCTCAACTGACGGAATACGGCTTCGATCCGTACCTGCTCAGCGAACTGGCGCAGAAGATCAACCGTCAATACGGGCTGGAACTCACGCCGGCTTCGCTCTATGAGACCACGCTTCGTCAAGTGGCAGAACGCATCGAGGCACGCGCAGCCAAAGCCGAAGCCGCAGAGGTCGTCACGCCTGCCAAGGAGCAAGACGCCGCACTGCGCGCCAAGACCTTGCATGCGCTAAAAGTTCTCTTCAGCGAAACCACCGACATCCGCGCGAACCAGCTGGATGCCGAAGAGCCACTGGAGAGCTACGGGATCGATTCGCTGATGATCTCCAAGCTCAACCAGAAGCTCGCCGTGATCTTTGGCGATCTGTCCAAGACGCTCTTCTTTGAATACCGCACGCTGGGCGCGCTGGCCGACTATTTTGTCGAGGAAGAACGGACGGCCTGTCAGCGGTGGACGGGGTATGAAGCACCCGTCGCAGCGGATGCATCTGTTGCACAGCCGCCGGCAAGACCGGTCGAACGGATCGCGCCTGTAGCGCCATTGCCGACGAAACCGAACGAGCGCGAACCGATTGCGATCATCGGGATCTCCGGCCGCTATCCCAAGTCGCCTTCGCTACAGCACTATTGGGAGAATCTAAAAGCGGGCCGAGACTGCGTCTCCGAGGTTCCGAGCGAACGCTGGTCGCTGGATGATTTTTACCATCCGAATCAAGACGAAGCGATGAGACAAGGCAAAAGCTACAGCAAATGGGGCGGTTTTGTAGACGGATTCGCAGACTTCGATCCGCAGTTCTTCAACCTGTCGCCCCGAGGGACGATCAACATCGACCCGCAGGAGCGCCTCTTCTTGGAAGAGAGCTGGAAGGCGCTGGAGGATGCCGGATATACCAAGGAGCGCATCGCGGACCAGCACGAAGGCCGCGTCGGGGTGTTTGTCGGCGTGACCAAAACCGGCTTTGAGCTGTATGGGCCGGATCTGTGGAAGCAAGGGGAGAAGATCTTCCCGCGCACGTCTTTTGCTTCCGTTGCGAATCGCGTGTCGTATTTCCTCAACCTCAACGGGCCGAGCATGCCGGTGGATACGATGTGCTCCTCTTCGCTGAGCGCGATTCATGAGGCTTGCGAGCACTTGTATCGCGGGGACTGCGAGATGGCGATCGCGGGCGGGGTGAACCTGTACCTGCATCCTTCCACCTACGTGTTCCTCAGTGCGCAGCGCATGCTCTCGACGGACGGGCAGTGCAAGAGCTTCGGGCTGAATGGCAACGGATTCGTGCCGGGCGAAGGTGTGGGCGCAGTATTGCTCAAGCCGTTGTCGCAAGCGCTCGCGGACGGCGACCAGATTCATGCGCTGATCCGAGCCTCCCGCGTGAACCACGGCGGCAAGACCAACGGGTACACCGTGCCCAACCCGACTGCGCAAGGCGACCTGATCTTCGAGACCTTGGAGCGGGCCGGACTCAACGCGCGCCAAGTCAGCTACATCGAAGCGCACGGCACGGGCACAGAGCTCGGCGATCCGATCGAGATCACCGGGCTGACACAAGCTTTCCGACGCCATACGAAGGACACCGGATTCTGCGCGATCGGCTCGGTGAAGTCGAACATCGGACATCTGGAAGCGGCAGCCGGCATCGCGGGACTTGCGAAG
The DNA here is from genome assembly GCF_900100345.1 of Paenibacillus tianmuensis. Classification (GTDB taxonomy): domain Bacteria; phylum Bacillota; class Bacilli; order Paenibacillales; family NBRC-103111; genus Paenibacillus_G; species Paenibacillus_G tianmuensis. The sequence continues at coordinate 56,472 of NZ_FMTT01000010.1, forward strand.
ATCGTCATGCAGATGAAGCATGGCCAACTTGCGCCGAGCCTGCATGCGCAAGAGTTGAACCCGAACATTCAGTTTGGGAAAACGCCGTTTGTGGTGCAGCAGGAGCTGACCGACTGGAAGCGTCCGGTGGTAGAGATCGACGGCAAAGAACAGGAAGGTCCGCGCATCGCAGGTCTGTCCTCGTTTGGTGCAGGGGGTGCCAATGCGCACATCCTCATCGAAGAGTACAGACCTGAGCAAGCGTCTGGGACGCAGGCGCGGGTCACGCCGCAGAACCCGGCTGTGATCGTGCTGTCGGCTCGCCAGGAAGAGCAGCTTCGCCAACAGGCTCTGCAGCTGCTGGCAGCCGTCGAGGACGGACGAATCACGGAGGCCAATCTGTCCGATGCGGCCTACATGCTGCAGGTGGGACGCGAGCCGATGGAAGAGCGGCTGGCGCTGGTCGTTGGCTCTCTGCAAGAGATGACTGACAAGCTGAAGCGCTATGCAGCTGGCGAGACGGGCGTAGAAGACCTGTATCGCGGGCAATTCAGACGCAACAATGAGGATCTGATGCTGTTTGCCGCCGATGAAGACATGGCGCTGACGATTGAAGCGTGGATTGCAAAGCGCAAGTTCGGCAAACTCCTTTCCTTGTGGGTCAAGGGATTGACCTTAGATTGGAAAAAGCTGCACGGTGCACACCAGCCCCGCCTGATCAGTCTCCCGTCGTACCCGTTCGCCAAACAACGCATCTGGCTCCCGGCGATCCGTGTAGCACCGGCAGCACCGGTAGCACCAGTCGCACTAGTCGCACCGGAGGGCGAACTCAAGCCGATCGGACCGGCCAAAGCGTCGTCGAACCGTTCCGGCAGATCGAACCGTTCCGTCCGAACGAACGGGATCGCGCTGCAGCCGCTGTCGGCTGTCCGCGAGCCGTCCTCGGAACGGTCAGCACCCCGTCGACCGATCCAACTGTCACCTGTAGGTCAAGCGACGACGGCACCGGCCCCTGTGGAGATCAAAGTGGCGGTGCCTGCACCGTCTGTTCCGGCATCCATCCCGGCGGAGTCTTTGCAAAAAGAGCTGCAAGCGACCCTGGCCGAAGCGCTGTTCTTGCAGCCGAGCGACGTCGACGTGAACAAGGCATTCGTGGACATGGGGCTGGACTCCATCGTCGGTGTGGAATGGGTTCGCGTGATCAATCAACAGTACGGCACGGACATCCCGGCGACCAAAGTCTATGACTACCCGACCATCCGCGAGTTTGCCGGCTACATCGCAAACGTGTTGAGCAAAAACGCACCAAGAGCGGCAACGGCACCTGTACCAGCACCGACACCAGCGCCGACGCCTGCACCAACACCTGCACCGCAAATCGAAGCTCCCAAGGCGGCTCCTTCCGTCTCGGCGGCCACCCTGCACGAAGAATTGCGCGCAAGTCTCGCAGACGCGTTGTTCCTGCAAGCGGCCGACATCGACCTCGACAAAAAGTTCGTCGACATGGGGCTGGATTCCATCGTCGGAGTGGAATGGATTCGCGTGATCAACCAGCAGTACGGCACCGACATCCCGGCGACCAAAGTCTATGACTACCCGACCGTCCGCGAATTGGCCACCTATCTGTCAAAATCCCTGAAGGTGCAGCCGAGCGAACCTAGCCAGCCAGAGATCAAAACGGCGAGCCCGATCCCCAGTGCCCCGTCCGCAGAGGCGTTGCAAGAAGAACTGCGCACCAGTCTCGCAGACGCGCTGTTCCTGCAGCCAAGCGACATCGACCTCGACAGGAAGTTCGTCGACATGGGCCTGGACTCCATCGTCGGAGTGGAATGGATTCGCGTAATCAACCAGCAACATGGCACCGACATCCCGGCGACCAAAGTCTACGACTACCCGACCCTTCGCGAATTCGCCGCCTACTTGAGCAAGCAGCTGCACAAGCATCCGATCGCGGAACAGCCGGCAACGGAGCTCTCCGTAGACGATCTGCTCTTGCAGGTGTATGAAGGGAATCTCGACAGCGAGCAAGCCGATCAATTGCTTCAGCAGTTCAAAATCAAGGAGGAAGTAAAATGACCAAACAAGAGATCTTTGAAGTCGTCGTCCGCAATACCCGTGAAGTGCTCCCGGAGCTGGAAGGTCACACCTTCCAGCCGACGGACCAACTGGCCAATCTTGGCGCGAATTCGGTGGATCGCGCGGAGATCGTCATGATGACCATCGAAGAGCTGGACCTGAAGATCCCGCGCGTCGAGCTGTCCACGGCGAAAAACATCGGTGAACTGGTCGAGGTCCTCTATGGCAAGCTCCAGACCGCCTGAGTTGCTCATCACGGGCCTTGGCGTCACCTCGGCCATCGGGCAGGGCAAGTCGGATTTTACCTCCGCTCTGCTGGCAGGCCGCCATGCGTTCGGCGTGATGCAACGCCCGGGCAGACAAAAAGGAACCTCCTTCCTCGGAGCGGAGGTTCCTTCCTTGTCTCTTCCGGAGCGTTTTACCAAACGGCTGTTGCGCACGCTCTCTTTTTCCGGGCAAGTGGCGCTGGCCACCTTGCAAGAGGCGTGGGACGAAGCGCAGCTCAGCACGGTCGACCCGTCCCGCATCGGCCTTGTGGTAGGCGGCTCCAACCTGCAGCAGCGCGAACTGCTGCAAACGCATGAATCCTACGGGGACCAGCTCGACTTTCTGCGTCCGACCTACGGACTCTCTTTTCTGGACAGCGACCTGAGCGGCCTGTGTACCGAACAGTTCGGCATACGCGGGTTCGGCTACACGATCGGCGGGGCTTCGGCCAGCGGACAGTTGGCGGTCTTGCAGGCCGCTGAAGCGGTTCGTTCGGGACAAGTTGATGTCTGCCTCGCGATGGGAGGCTTGATGGATCTGTCCTACATGGAGCTTCAGGGATTACGAGCACTCGGCGCGATGGGAAGCGACCGCTATGCGGACGACCCAGCTCGGGCATGCCGTCCGTTTGACAAGGGACGCGACGGGTTCATTTACGGGGAAGGATGCGGCGTCATCGTGATCGAACGGGCCGAACATGCGATCCAACGGCAGGTCCGACCCTACGCGAGCGTGGTCGGCTGGGGCCTGGCGATGGATGCCAACCGCAACCCGAACCCCTCGTGCGAGGGGGAGGTTCGAGTGATTCGACAAGCGCTGGAACGAGCGGGCCTGTCACCCGAGGAGATCGACTACATCAACCCGCATGGAACGGGATCGGGGATCGGCGATGAGACCGAATTGCAGGCTCTGCGCGAATGCGGGCTGCTTGCGGCGCGCATCAACGCCACCAAGTCGATCACGGGCCACGGGCTGACGGCGGCCGGCGCTGTGGAGATCGTCGCCACGCTGCTGCAGATGAGAGCGTCTCAGCTGCATCCGACCCGCAACTTGGAGGACCCGATGGACATCGAGTTCAACTGGGTGCGTGGAGAAGCGGAGCCGCATGACATGCACAGAGCCCTGAGCCTGAGCATGGGATTTGGCGGCGTTAACACCGCCATCTGTTTACAACGAGTAAGAGGAGGACGACTATGGCTGCCGTCGGTATCGAAGCGATGAATGTGTTCGGGGGGACCGCGTATCTCGATGTCATGGATCTGGCCAGACATCGAAACCTGGACATCCCCAGATTTGAAAATTTGCTGATGAAGCAAAAGGCGGTCGCCTTGCCGTTTGAAGACCCGGTGACATTTGCCGTCAACGCGGCCAAGTCGGTGGTCGATGCGCTGTCCGAGGAAGAAAAAAACCGCATCGAACTGCTGATCACCTGCACGGAATCCGGGATCGACTTCGGCAAGTCGCTCAGCACCTACGTGCATCATCATCTGGGACTGAGCCGTACCTGCCGCCTGTTCGAGATCAAGCAAGCCTGCTATTCGGGCACAGCCGGTTTCCAGATGGCGATCAACTTCATCCTCTCCCAAGTCTCGCCCGGAGCCAAAGCGCTCGTCGTCGCCACGGACATCTCCCGGTTCCTGGCCGTCGAAGGCGGAGATGCGCTCAGCGAAGACTGGTCGTTCGCCGAACCGAGCGGAGGCGCAGGCGCGGTGGCGCTTCTGGTCAGCGACAAGCCGCACGTGTTCCAAGTCGATGTCGGAGCCAACGGATATTACGGCTACGAGGTGATGGACACCTGCCGCCCAGTGGCCGACAGCGAAGCGGGCGACGCGGACCTCTCCCTGCTCTCGTATCTGGATTGCTGCGAGAATGCGTTCCTGGAATACCAGCGCCGCGTCGCCGATGTCGAGTACCGCGACACGTTCCAGTACCTGTCCTTCCACACGCCGTTTGGCGGCATGGTCAAAGGCGCGCACCGCACGATGATGCGCAAGATCGCCAAGGTCAAAGGCCCGGAGATCGAAGCCGATTTCCAACAGCGCGTGGTGCCGGGTCTGACCTACTGCCAGCGCGTGGGCAACATCATGGGGGCCACCGTTCTGCTCTCCTTGGCGAGCACGATCGACAACGGACAGTTTGAAGGGAACAAGCGCATCGGGATCTTCTCCTATGGCTCGGGCTGCTGCTCCGAATTTTACAGCGGCGTTGTCACCCCTCGCAGTCAAGAAGTCCTGCGCGGCTTCAAGCTTCAAGAGCAACTGAACAACCGCTACCGACTGTCGATGGACGAATATGAAAAGATTCTCCACAGCAGCAGCGCCGTCAAATTCGGCACCCGCAATGTCAAGCTGGACTTGAACCTGATCCCGGGCGCCCTCGCTTCCGGGCAAGCCGGACAGCGCCTGTATCTGGAAGAGATCTCAGAATTCCATCGAGAATACCGGTGGTGCTGATGAACACGGCCGCCTACGAGACGATCCGGGTGCGGATGCAAGGCCCGGTGTGCTTTTTGCAGTTCAACCGTCCCGAGGCGAAGAACACGATCAACGAGCGCTTGGTGTACGAGTGTCGCCAGGTGATCGATCACTGCCGGGAACAGGCTTCGATCCTCGTGCTGGAGGGGTTGCCGGACGTGTTCTGCTTCGGGGCCGATTTTCAAGAGCTGCATGAGAAAAAGGCGAGCGGGCAGAGCCTCGACCCGTCACCGGAGCCGCTGTACGACCTGTGGCTCGATCTGGCGACTGGCCCGTTTATCACCATCTCGCACGTTCGCGGCAAGGTCAACGCAGGCGGCGTCGGGTTTGTCGCCGCCTGCGATATCGTGCTGGCGGATGAAACGGCGGAGTTCTCCTTGTCCGAATTGCTCTTCGGACTTCTGCCGGCATGCGTGCTGCCGTTTTTGATCCGGCGGATCGGTTTTCAGAAGGCGAACTATCTGACGCTGATGACGCAGCCGGTCAACGTCCGACAAGCCGTGGAGTGGGGGCTTGTCGATGCCTGCGATGCAGAGAGCGAGACCTTGCTTCGCAAGCATCTCATGCGGCTGCGCTATGTGCCCAAGCGCGGCATCGAGCGATACAAGCGCTTGATGAACAGCTTGCAGGACGGTCTGCACCGCGCCAAGCCGTTGGCGCTCGAAGCGAACCGGGAAGTGTTTGCAGATCCGCGCAACCAAGAGCTGATTTTCCGTTATATCGAAACGGGGCAATTCCCGTGGGAGAGCTGATCCACGGAGAGTGGAGGAGAACATGACGAATCCAGTGGTGGAGTGCAGAGAGATCGAGACGGGGATCGTGCAAGTGACCTTGCAGGATCGGGAACAGAAGAACACCTTTACCGAAGGGCTGGTGCGCGGCCTGATCGAAGCGTTCGAGGAGATCGCCGCGAATGAACGCTGCAAGGCGGTCATCCTCACCGGCTATGGCAATTATTTTTGCTCCGGCGGCACGATGGAAGGGCTGCTGGCGATTCATGAAGGAAGAGGCCGGTTCACCGATGCGAACGTCTACGCGCTCGCCTTGGAGTGCAAGGTTCCGGTGATCGCCGCGATGCAAGGGCACGCGATCGGCGGCGGGTTTGTCGTCGGGCTGTTTGCCGACTTTGTGATCTTGAGCCGTGAGAGCGTGTACACGACCAATTTTATGCGATTTGGATTCACACCCGGCATGGGGGCTACCTACATCGTGCTGAAGAAGTTGGGCTTCTCCCTCGGAGAAGAGATGCTGATGAGCGCCAACAATTACAGAGGCGCCGATTTGGAAAAAAGGGGCGTGCCGTTCCCCGTCGTTCCGCGTGAAGACGTGATGAACCGGGCGCTGCAGCTGGCGCGCCAACTGGCAGAAAAACCGAGAGTGTCGCTGATCACCTTGAAGGACCATCTGGTCCGACCGATTCGGGAGGAACTGCCTCGCGTGATCGAGCAAGAGATGGCCATGCATGAAAAGACATTCCATGAACCGGAAGTGAAAGACAGAATCATCTCCCTGTTCGGAAATTAACAAGCACTCGCCGTGCTTGCGACCATACATTTTGCTGTAAAAGAGGGGTTCAGATGAAGATACAAGAGATCTTACGTGCGCTTGAAGCCAAAGAGATCAGCCCTGAAGAGGCCAAACAGGCCCTTGCACGGGCTCGATCCCACGAGTTGCAAATGTCTGCCCCCCTTGCGAATGCTGTGCGCGAACTGTCCGTTGATCCGGCGGTTCGCCTGCAGCCGGAATCGCTAGGCCATCCGCTGTTCCAAACGAGATACCGCACCATTTGGAGTTACTTTGCCGGCTCGATGTATCGAGGGATCGCATCTGAGGAGATGGTGGTGCGCATGGGGCAGGCCGGTCTGCTGGCCTTTTTCGGCAGCGCCGGTTTTCAGGTGCATGAACTGGAGCCCGTCCTGCAGCGCATTCAGGCGCGGCTGGGTTCGGACAAGCCGTATGGCATGTGCCTGATCGCCAACCTGAACGACCCGGACGAAGAGCGGCGCACAGCGGAACTGTACGTCGACTACGGCGTGAAGGCGATCGAAGTGTCCGCCTTCTCCGCTCCGACGCTCCCGCTGGTCTATCTGCGCCTCAAGGGCCTGTCCCGTCGAAACGGCCGGCTGATCTTCCCGCGCCGTCTGATCGCCAAATGCTCGCATCTGGACACGGCGCGCGTGTTTCTCTCGCCGCCGCCGGAGCCGCTCGTCCAGCAGCTGCTGCGCTACGGCCTGATCAGCGAGGAAGAAGCCGCCCTGTCGCAAACGATTCCGCTGGTCGACGACCTCGCGATCGAAGCGGACTCGGGCGGTCACACGAACCAAGGCGTATCGTTCTCCCTCCTGCCCGCCATCCGCGCGCTCAAAGACCAGCTCCAGCGGCAGTACCGCTACCAAGAGGAGATTCTCATCGGCTGCGGCGGAGGGATCGGCACGCCGGAAGCGGTCGCGTCGGCCTTCATGCTCGGGGCTGATTTTATTTTCACAGGATCGATCAATCAATGCACGGTGGAGAGCGGGGCCCATCCGGTCGTCAAGGACCTGCTGCAGTCCGTTTCGATCCACGACATGGCGATCACGGTTGCAGGCGATATGTTTGAGATCGGCGCGAAGGTGCAGGTGGTGAAAAAACACACCCAGTTCGCCGCCCGCGCCAACAAGCTGCACCAGCTGTTCCACCAATACAACTCGATCGACGAGATTCCGCTGTCGATCCGGCATGAGATCGAAACGAAATATTTTAAGAAGACGTTTGAGGAAGTCTGGGATCTCGTCTGCGCCTACAAGCGCGCCAAACATCCGGAGCAGCTCGAAGAGGCGGCCGAGAACCCGCGTTTCAAGATGGGGCTGATCTTCAAGTGGTATTTTGCCGATTCCGCACAGGCGACCCTGCGAGGGGATGAGCAGGAGCGGGATAATTTTCAGATCTTCTGCGGCCCGGCGATGGGGGCGTTCAACAGGTGGGTACAAGGCACGCCGTATGAGTCTTGGCAGCAGCGCCATGTGAACACGGTGGCAGAAATGCTGATGCGCAAGGCGTGTGAACATCTGGAATCCCGTCAGTCCACGTCCGTTTCGGCAGCCGGCGCAGAAGCGGTGCCGAGTTTTGAAGGGGCGGCGATCGCGATCATCGGGCTGAGCGGTCAATTCCCGAAGTCCAAGAATGCAGACGAGTTCTGGAACAACCTCGCACAAGGCCGCGACTGCATCTCCGAGATTCCGGCGACGCGCTGGTCGCTCGACGAGCACTACTCGCCGGACCCGAGCGCACCGGGCAAAACCTACTCCAAGTGGATGGGCGTGCTGGAGGATGCGGACAAGTTCGACCCGCTGTTCTTCAACATCTCGCCTGCCGAAGCGGAGTTGATGGACCCGCAGCAGCGGCTGTTCTTGGAGAGCGCATGGCAGGCCATCGAAGACGCCGGCATCGCGCCGTCCTCTCTGTCCGGCAGCCGAACCGGCGTGTTCGTCGGCTGCGGCACGAACGACTACGGGCAGGCGCTGAACCATCAAGGCTTGAACGCACAAGGCCTGATGGGGGCGGCTTCCTCGATCCTCAGCGCTCGCATCTCGTATCTGCTCAACCTCAAAGGCCCTTGCCTTGCGATCGACACCGCCTGCTCCTCCTCGCTGGTGGCGATGGCCGAAGCCTGCAACAGCCTGCTGCTCGGAACGAGCGACTTGGCATTGAGCGGCGGGGTGTACGCGGCGGCCGGGCCTTCCTTGCACATCATGACGAGCAAGGCGGGCATGTTGTCGCCCGACGGACGCTGCTATTCGTTTGATACGCGCGCCAACGGCTTTGTGCCGGGGGAGGGCGTGGGCGTCTTGGTGCTCAAGCGCCTTGAAGATGCTGTGCGGGACGAAGACCCGATCTATGGCGTGATTCGCGGCTGGGGTGTCAACCAGGACGGCAAGACGAACGGGATCACCGCGCCGAGCGTCAATTCGCAGATCCTGCTGGAGCAGGACGTGTATGAACGATTTGGCATCGACCCGGAGACGATCTCCCTGATCGAAGCGCATGGAACGGGCACGAAGCTGGGCGACCCGATTGAAGTCGAGGCGCTGACCGAGTCCTTCCGGCACTTCACGGAGAAAACCGGCTATTGCGCTCTCGGTTCGGTGAAAAGCAACATCGGACACCTGCTGACGGCAGCCGGAGTGGCCGGGGTGATCAAGGTGCTGCTGGCCATGAAGCATCGACAGGTGCCGCCGACGGTGCATTTTAACCAATTGAACGAGCACATTCGGCTCGCGAAGAGTCCTTTTTACATCAATACCGACCTGATTCCATGGGAGGTGCCAGCCGGGATGCCGCGCCGTGCCGGGGTGAGCTCTTTCGGATTCAGCGGGACGAACGCGCATGTCGTCATCGAAGAGCATTTGGAAAAAGAGAGTCTGGCTTCGGCAGCGGGAGAAGCGGATGCGCCGTTGCTCTTTGTGTTGTCTGCCATGACCGAGGAACAGCTGCGGACGTATGCAGCCTCGATGGCGGGCTTCCTCGAACGGGAGCGCGACCTGAGCCTTGCGAGCATCGCGTACACCCTGCAGACGGGACGCGATGCAAGAGAGGTGCGGCTGGCGTTTGTGGCCCGTTCGAGAGACGAAGCGCGTCAGAATTTTGAAACCTATGCAGAGGGGCGGACACTCCCCGGTCTCTTGACGTCGCAGTCGGGAACGGGGCAGGAGGAGGCGCAGGGCATTGCAAACAAGCCGCTGCAAGAGATCGCCGAACTCTGGGTGAAGGGCGTCCGACTCGACTGGTCGGAACTCTATGCCGATTCGAGACCGCGCCGTGCTCATCTGCCGACCTATCCGTTTGCCAGAGAGCGCTTCTGGGTGCCGGAGCCGGAGATGGAGGAAGGGGAGGCTTCGACGCTGACAGCCGCCCTGCATCCGCTGCTGCACAGCAATACCTCCAAACTGACGGAGCAACGCTTCTCCTCGACGTTTACCGGGCGAGAATTTTTCCTGTCCGATCATCAGGTGCAAGGGCGGAAGGTGCTGCCGGGTGTCGCCTATCTGGAAATGGCGCGCGCCGCGCTGGAGCAGGCCGCCGACATGCCGTCGATCTCTTTGAAAAATGTGGTCTGGGCGCGTCCGATCATCGCAGAAGAAGACGCGGTGTCGGTGCAGATCGGGCTGTTCCCGGAAGAGAACGGCGAGATCGGATTTGAAGTGTACAGCGGCTTGGACGGCGAGATCGTACACAGCCAAGGGCGCGCGGTACCGGCTCTGTCGGACGTCGAGGCTCTCGTGCTCGACCTTGCTTCTCTGCAAGCGCAGTGCGGGCAGCGCGAACGAGGCGCGGCGGAATGCTATGACTTGTACCGCCGAGCGGGCCTTGAGTACGGGCCGGCTTTCCAAGGGATGGAGCACCTCTATGTCGGGCAGGAGATGATCTTGGCCCGCTTGTCGCTGCCAGCCGCCGTCGCGAGCACCGCGCGTCAGTTCATCCTGCACCCGAGCCTGCTGGACTCGGCTCTGCAGACGGCCATTGGCTTCCTGACTGACGAAACGACGCTCCAGCCGGCCCTGCCGTTCGCGCTGGAGGAGCTGGAGATCTTCGGGCCTTGCACCACTTCGATGTGGGCCTTCGTGCGCCGCAGTGAAGGTAACAAGCCAGGGGACAAGGTACACAAGCTCGATCTCGACCTGTGCGACGAGAGCGGAAGCGTCCGCGTGCGGATGAAGGGCTATTCCTCCCGCATACTCGACCGCGAGCGAGGAGCCGAGGCGGGGACGCTGATGCTCAGACCGGACTGGACAGAGCGTCCGGTCAATCTGCAGGCTGTGCAGACGGTGTATGCGGACCATCTGGTGATGCTCTGCGAAGTGGACGCTGAGATCGAACAGAGCGGGATGCGGAGCCTGATCTTGCAGACAGAGGAAAAAGGGCTTGCCCAACGCTTCGAGGCCTATGCAGCACATGCGTTTGAGGCGATCAAGTCGATTTTGCAAGAAAGACGCAAAGGGAAGGCGCTCGTGCAGATCGTCGTTCCGGCGCAAGGGGACGGGCAGGTCTTCGCCGGCCTCTCTGCACTGCTGAAGACCGCTCAGCTGGAGAATCCGAACCTTGTCGGGCAGCTGATCAAAGTTGACGATGCGAGCAACCTTGCGGAGACCTTGCGAGAAAATGCTCGCTGTGCAGGCGACGCACACGTCCGTTACCAAGGCGGCAAACGCTGGGGAACAGGATGGAGCGAAGTCGAGCCGGGCGAAGAGGTGTTGCGCATTCCGTGGAAGGACCAAGGCGTCTACCTGCTCACAGGGGGCGCAGGGGGCCTAGGCCGCATTTTTGCTGACGAAATCGCACGGCAAGTGAAAGGGGCGACGCTCGTCCTGACGGGACGGGGGCCGCTGAGCGCTGAGAAACAGGCAGAACTTCAGTCCTTGGACGCAAATGTTGTGTACAGGCAAGTGGACGTGACCGACTTCGCGGGGGTCATGCAGCTGATCGAGAGCATTCAAGCTGAGCATGGCGCTCTGCACGGCATCCTGCACAGCGCAGGCGTGATTCGCGACAACTTGATTCTCAAGAAGACGACAGCGGAGTTGCAGGACGTGCTGGCTCCCAAGGTGGCCGGTGCCGTGCATCTCGATGAGGCGACGCAACATCTGCCGCTCGACTTCTTCGTGACGTTCTCCTCGGTGGCCGGAGCCATCGGCAACCCGGGGCAAGCGGACTATGCGACGGCCAATGCCTTCCTCGATGCTTTTGCGGGGTATCGAAACGAGCGGGTCGCAAACGGCAAACGCTCCGGCCGGACGCTGTCGATCAATTGGCCGCTCTGGCAAGACGGCGGGATGCAGGTGGAGCAGGAGACGGAGCAGACGTTGCGAGAGACCCTCGGCATGATCCCGATGCAGACGGCAACCGGGATTCGCGCCTTGTATCAGGGCATGGCTTCCGAGCAAGACCAGATTCTTGTCGTCGAAGGCGATCTGGATCGCATCCGCGCCGTTTTTGCAAAAACAGCACCGACAGCCGCAGCTGGGCCAGTGTCTAGGCTGGAAGAAGAGCCGACTCTCATTTCGAGCGATTTTGAAGAGAGAGCGATCGAGTATTTCAAGACGTTGCTCTCTTCCGTCCTGAAGATGCCAGCCAGCCGGATTGAAGCCAATGCGCCTTTTGAAAAATACGGCATCGATTCGATTCTGGTCATGCAGCTGACCAACCAACTGGAAAAGACGTTTGGCTCCTTGCCGAAAACGCTGTTCTTTGAATATCAAAACCTCCGCGAGCTGACCGGATACTTCCTGGACGCCCATCGTGTTCTCTTGCAGCAGCTCTTGGGCATCGGGGAGCAGGAGCGGGTTTCGGAATCCGCTTCGGTGGCGGCCGCGTCCACTCCTGAGCCGTCGGCTGTCAGCAGCCGCAGACGTTCGAGGCTGGCCGCGAGTTCGACGGCTGTGCATGCAGCGTCGGTCGCGCAACCTGCGAAGGCGGCCAAGGGAGAACAGGACATCGCGATCCTCGGCGTCTCCGGCCGCTATCCGGGGGCGCGCAACCTTCAGGAGTTTTGGCAAAATCTGCGGGATGGCAAGGACTGCATCACGGAGATTCCAAAAGACCGATGGGATCACAGCCTCTATTTTGACCCGGACAAAAGCAAGCCGGGCAAGACGAACAGCAAATGGGGCGGATTTATTGACGGCGTGGATCAATTCGATCCGAAGTTCTTCAACATCTCCCCGCGCGAGGCGGAGATCATGGACCCGCAGGAGCGACTGTTCCTGCAGACCGTCTACGAGGCGCTGGAAGATGCGGGGTATACGCGCGAGATGCTCGCCAAACATCGCGGGCTGGGGCTTGACGGCAACGTCGGGGTCTATGTCGGCGTGATGTACGAAGAGTATCAGCTGTACGGCGCAGAGGAGACGATCCTCGGCCGACCGCTTGCCCTGTCTGGCAACCCCTCGTCGATCGCCAACCGGGTGTCGTACTTCTTCAACCTGCACGGGCCGAGCCTTGCTGTCGATACGATGTGCTCGTCTTCGCTGACGTCGATTCATCTGGCCTGCCAGAGCTTGCAGCAAGGCGGCTGTGAACTGGCGATCGCCGGCGGTGTCAACGTCTCGATTCACCCGAACAAGTACCTGCTGCTCGGCCAAGGCAAGTTCGCGTCGAGCAAGGGCAGATGCGAGAGTTTTGGCGAAGGGGGCGACGGCTACGTGCCGGGCGAAGGCGTGGGCGCTGTGCTGCTCAAGCCTCTGTCCAAGGCGATTGAAGACGGAGATCAGATCCACGGCGTGATCAAGGCCACCGCGATCAACCACGGGGGCAAAACCAACGGGTACACCATCCCGAACCCGAATGCGCAGGCGAATGTGATCGAGCAGGCGTTGCGCAAGGCAGGGCTTGACCCGAGCATGGTCTCTTACATCGAAGCGCACGGAACCGGCACCTCGCTTGGCGACCCGATTGAGATCGCAGGCTTGACCAAGGCTTTCCAAGCAGGGAAAAACGCTAAACTGCAATCCTGTGCCATCGGCTCGGCCAAGTCGAACATCGGGCACTGTGAGAGCGCGGCGGGCATCGCCGGCGTTACGAAGGTGCTGCTGCAACTGAAGCATCGTCAACTCGCACCATCGCTGCACGCCAAGGTGCTCAACCCGAACATCGACTTTGACGCGACCCCGTTCGTCGTGCAGCAGGAGCTGGCGGAGTGGAAGCGCCCGCTGGTGGAGATCGGCGGTCAGGTTCGCGAAGTGCCGCGCATCGCTGGCATCTCATCGTTTGGAGCGGGCGGTTCCAACGCGCACGTGATCATCGAAGAGTACGTACCGGCAGAGTCGCTGCGCACGCCTGTCGAGGTGACGCCGCAGAATCCGGCCGTGATCGTGTTGTCGGCCAAGAACGAAGAACGGTTGCAGGAGCTGGCCGCGCGCCTGCTTCACGCCATCGAGACGCAGCCGTTCACAGATGCGGACCTCGCTGACATCGCCTACACCTTGCAGATCGGTCGAGAAGCGCACGATGCGCGCATGGCGCTGCTCGTCGACTCGCTTCAAGACCTCGCGACCAAGTTGCGCGCCTGCGTGTCCCGCCAAGAGGATGTCCCAACCCTCTATCGCGGCCATGTCAAAGCCAACCGAGACACCCTCTCGCTCTTCCTCGCCGATGAAGAGCTGCAGGAAGCGATTGAAAAATGGATTCAGCGCCGCAAGCACGTCAAGCTCGTCGACCTGTGGGTCAAAGGATTGGAGCTGGACTGGAACAAGCTCTACGGCGAACACAAGCCGCGCCGCATCAGCCTGCCGACCTATCCGTTTGCCAAACAGCGCTACTGGGTGCCGGAAGGAACGGCGGGAGCGGCACGCACCCTGATGTCTTCGAGCGTCGTGGAAAACCTTGAAGTGCTGGCCCCGGTCTCGACGAACCTGCAAGCAAGGGTGCAAGAGGGAAGCGATGGCACGCTCAACATCGAACTGTGCGACGCCCAAGGGAACATCTGCGTTCGCCTGACTGGACTGCAGGCCGAACCTGCACAAGCGAAACTTGCACAAGCCAAGAAGCAGCCGGAATCCTTCGAGTTGATGACATTCCGAGAAATCTGGCAAGAGCAATCCCTGCCTTCTGTCACAGCCCGGAACGCTGGAACGCTCGTCTGCTTCCTGTCCGATCCGGCACTGCAGCAAACGGTGCGGGAGGCGCTCAAGTCCCTGAGCCCGAGCCTGCAAGTCGAGTTCATCGCACAGGGAAGCTCGATTCCAGAGTCCTTCCAACGCATGCAGGAGGAGCGTCGAGACGTCTTCGGGATGCTGTACCTGTGGCCGCTTGAAGACAAGGCTCTGATCCGAGAGTATTCCAGTATCGTGAACATCCTGAAGTTCCTCGACGCTTCCGGTCTGAAGCCCGAACGCCTGCTGCTGGCTGGGCAATTCGAGAACGGAGTGGAGCGAAGCTACTTCGAATCGTGGATCGGCTTTGAAAGATCTTTGGGCCTAGTGCTGCCTAACACGAAGGTGACGGCGGTCTTGCAGGCGGGCTCTTCCTCGCTTCAAGACTGGATGCCGCTGCTCTGGCGTGAACTCCATGCCCCGCAAGCGCAAAGCGTCCTGTACGAAGCGGGCAAGCGCCACATCTGCACCGTCCAGCCGACCCGCCTTGAAGCGGGCCAACGCACGGTGCGGGCAGGCGGCACCTACCTGATCACCGGCGGTCTCGGTGCGCTCGGCTACTTGTTCGCGGAGCATCTGGCCCAAAAACAGCCTGTGAACCTCATCCTCACCGGCCGCTCCGAGCTCGACGAAGAGAAGCGCAGCAAGCTGAGCGATCTGGAGACGCTGGGCAGCCAAGTCTTCTACCTGCAAGCGGACGTATGTGACGAAGAGCAGATGCGAGCCGGGCTGGTTCGTGCACGCGATCGCTTCGGACCTCTGCACGGCGTGCTGCACGCAGCAGGATTGTCCGGGGACGAGAGCCTTTTTGCCAAGGACATCAAGGCGTTTGAACGGGTTCTGAGCCCGAAGATCGCAGGAACCCTGCTGCTCGACGAATTGCTGGCGGAGGAGACCAAGCTTGATTTTGTCTGCTACTTCTCCTCGTCATCCGCCGTGTTGGGCGATTTCGGTTCCTGCGACTACGCGATCGGCAATCGCTTCCAGATGGCCTACGCGCAACACCGTCACGAACAGCAGTTGCCGGGCCAGACGCTGGTGATCAACTGGCCGCTCTGGAAAGAAGGCGGAATGGGTCTTGATGAAGGAGAGATCACGGCGAACTACCTGAAGTCGAGCGGACAGCGCTTCTTGGAAGCGGAAGAGGGAGTGGAGCTCTTTGACCTGATCCTCTCGCAGAACGACGTGCAGCAGCTGGTCCTCGTCGGGCAGCCAAGCCGCGTCGAACGCTTCCTCGGAATGGCTGCACAAGCGCCGACAGCGGTTCAACCCACTACGCCGCCGCCGACTGTCAGCGTCTCGTCGGGCACAGCGATGCGTCCGGAGTTGCAAGGATTCTCGCTTGAGCAATGCATCGAGTGGGATCTCAAAGAACAGGTCAGCCAGATCCTGAAAATCTCCCGCGACGAACTCGATGTCGAGGAAAATCTGGTCGACTTCGGGTTTGACTCGATCAGCTTGGCCGAGCTTGGCAACCGTCTTTCCAGGCACTACGGCCTCGAAGTGACGCCGGCCTTGTTCTTCAGCCACTCCACGTTGGAAAAATTGACCCTGCACTTCCTGCGCGAACACGAGGCGTTGATGACGCAGCACTACCTTGAACCGACTGCCGAACCAGCCCCCGAACCGACACCCGTTCCGGTTGTCGCTCCGATTGTGGCTCCGGCCCGGCAAGAAGTCGCGGTGACAAAAGAGATTCTCGTGCCGCCGCCGACATCCGGCGTTCACGAACCGATCGCCGTGATCGGGATGAGCGGACGCTTCCCGCAAGCAGACAGCGTGCAGGACTTCTGGCAGAACCTCAAAGCGGGCAAGAACGCGATCACCGAGATTCCTTCGGATCGCTGGGACTGGCAAAGTGACTATGAAGAAGGCAAAATCACGTCCAAATGGGGCGGATTCGTAAAAGACGTCGACTGCTTCGATCCGCTGTTCTTCGAGATCTCGCCGAGAGAAGCGGAGTACATGGACCCGAAACAACGCCTGTTCTTGGAGGAAGCATGGCACGCGCTCGAAGATGCCGGCTACATGGGCGATCAGATTCGCGGCAAGTTGTGCGGCGTCTACGTCGGTGTCGAAGAGGGTGAATACGGCTTCCTGACAGGGGATGGCGGCCCGCTCAACGGCAATCAAAATGCGACGTTGGCCGCCCGCATCGCCTACACCCTCGACTTGAAGGGGCCGAATCTGGCGTTGACCGCCGCTTGCTCTTCCGGGCTGGTTGCGCTCCATCAAGCCTGCCAAGCCTTGCGCGCAGGGGACTGCGACGTGGCGCTGGCCGGCGGGGTCAATCTTTTGATCTCCCCGATGATCTACCGAGGGATGAGCAAGATCGACATGCTGTCCCCGGACGGACACTCGTATGTGTTTGATTCGCGTGCGAACGGGTTGGTGCCGAGCGAAGCCGTTGCCGTCGTCGTGCTCAAGCCTCTGTCCAAAGCGATCGCCGATCGCGACCAGATCTACGGCTGCATCACAGCGACCGGAGTCAACTACAACGGCCAATCGAATGGTATCACATCGCCGAACCCGGACGCTCAAGCCGATCTGATCCGCAGCGTGTATGACCGTTATGGAATCGATTCGTCTGACATCCAGTTCGTCATGTCGCACAGCACCGGGTCGAAGCTAGGCGATCCGATGGAGATCCAAGCGCTGACCAGCGCCTTCCGCAAGCCTGGCGCTCAAACGCAGAACTGTGCGCTCTCCTCGATCAAGCCGCTCATCGGGCACACGTTTGCCGCATCGGGCATCGTCAGCCTGATCAGCATGCTGATGGCGATGCGCGAACGCACCCTGTTGGGCTTGCACGGATACGAATCGAGCAACGAGTACATCCGATTTGAGGAGAGTCCGTTCGTCGTCAGCACCGAGAACCGAGCGTGGACGACGCAGGAAGGCCGCCCGCGAGTCGGCGCGATCAGCACGACAGGGATCAGCGGCACGAATGCCCATGCCGTGATCGAAGAATACATTCCGACCGCGATGGCTGTGCAGGTAGAACGACCGGGCGCAGCACAGCAACTGGTGATCCTCTCGGCCCGAAACCACGACCGCCTGCAGCACATGGCGGCTCGTCTGTCCGAGCATCTCGCGAGCGAAGCGGGCCGATCCCTGACGCTCGCCCAGATCGCCTACACGCTGCAAGTCGGTCGCGAGCCGATGAAAAAGCGCGCAGCCTTCATCGTCTCTTCCAAAGAAGAACTGCTGCAGCGCTTGCAGGAATACATCTCCTCGCCTGTTGTGGACGAGACCCGTCCTGCACCGGATCGCCACCAAGCCAGAGCCCTTGTGGAAACCGCGCTGCAAGAGCGCAATCTTGAGCAGCTGGCCGCCCTCTGGCTCTCCGGCAGCAAAGTGCCGTGGCAGCGACTACATGACGGCAAGAACGTGCAGCGCGTCTCGCTGCCGACCTATCCATTTGTGAAGCGTAGATGCTGGGTGGAGGCCAGGTCGCTACGACATGATGATCGGGATCGAAGTCAGTTGCCACATCCCTGACAAGCAGGGGCTGTTCCAGAACATGTCCTCGGCCCTCAACGAAGGGGGCAGGTGCTGATGATGGACTTCATCGCGAACCTGCGCGGAGCCATCGCCGATCCGAGCATCGACATCTACATCCCGACTGTACAAGGCTGGATCGACCTGCTGGCGGAGCATCACCTCGTTCTTGACGAAGTGATTGACGTCTCCAAGCAGGTCGCCAACTCTCTGCATGATCCTGAGCACGCGGAGAATACGAAAGGTCTGCCGGAAGTCGTGCAAAATTCCATTCGGAACTTTGCCAATAGCTCGATCTCGCTTGAGAAAGGCTGGATCAGCTACTGTCTGTTTGTCATCAGCAAAAATTCAGCTCTCAGCCCGGCAGAACTGCGAGAGCACAACGCAAAGCAGATGTCCAACAGGACGCCGTATCCGGAAGCTCGGCGCAACATGTTGCAACAAATCTAAAGGAGTGAGGGAGCATGAGTTCCGGGATGACCAGAACTGAGATCAAAGAGATCCTGTTCGAGATCTTCGAACAGACCTTGGGTTTGGAACGCACCGAACTGGAGCAATCGGATACCTTCAAGGAAATGGGGATCGGATCGCTCAATGCGGTTGAACTGCTCGAAGCGATCAACGTCCGGTTCGACCTGAACCTGCCGACCAGCATTGTATTTGAATGTGCAGACCTCGAGTCTCTGGCGGTCTACATGGAAAAGCAGTTCCGTACCCTCGTACAACCTGCAAAACAAGCACAGCCGACGGTATCGGCACCAACGCCGACACCAACACCAGCACCGACACCCACTCCGCCCGCTCGCGAAGCACGGGTCGAGACCGATGAGATCGCCATCATCGGTCTCTCCGTCCGGAGTGCCGGGGCGAGCGATCAAGAAGAATTCTGGAACCTGATTCGCGACGGGAAAAAATGCATCAGCGAAGTGAGCGATCCGAAATGCCTGGAATACATCCAAGCCCATTCGTCCAATCCGTTTCCGATCAACTATGGCAAGATGGACGACATCGACCGCTTCGACCCGCTCTTTTTTAACATCTCGGCCATCGAAGCTGAGAAGATGGACGTCACCCAGCGTATTTTGCTGGAAGAAACGTACAAGTCTTTAGAAGATGCCGGCTACACCCCGACGCAGCTGCGCGGGCAGCCCGCCGGCACCTTTATCGGCACCGCCGGTTCCTCGGCGCTCGCTCAAGATTTTTCCCATTATTCCATGCTCGGATATGACATCAGCATCCTCGCGGCTCGCATGGCGTACTATCTGGATCTGAAAGGGCCGGCGCTGGCGGTGAACACGGCCTGCTCCTCGTCGATGGTGGCGATCGACCTGGCCTGCCAGCAGTTGAAGAGCGGGGAGATTAACCTCGCCATCGCAGGCGGAATCACGGTCTACAGCCATCCGGGCTCGTTCATCTCCATGCACAACGCCGGGATGCTGTCTCCCAATGGCGAGTGCCGTCCGTTTGACGATGGAGCGAACGGCATCGTCGTCGGCGACGGCGTCGGGGTCTTGATTCTCAAGCGCCTCTGCGATGCCGAGCGGGACAACGACCACATCTACGGCATCATCCGAGGCAGCGGCACCAACCAAGACGGCCAGACCTCCGGCATCACCGCGCCGAGCTTCCTCGCGCAGAGCCAGCTGCAAGAATCGATCTACCGCAAGTACGAGATCGACGTGGAAGACATTCAATACATCGAAGCGCATGGCACGGGCACCAAGCTTGGCGATCCGATCGAGATTCACGCCCTTAACAACACCTTCCGCAAGTTCACGACTCAGAAAGGCTTCTGCGGAATCGGTTCGCTCAAGGCGAACATTGGTCACACGACGGCTGCAGCAGGCGTGCTGGGCGTGATCAAAGTCTTGATGAGCATGAAGCATGGAGAGATGCCGCCCTCCATCCAGTATGCACAGGGCAACAAGCACATCGACTTTGCCAACAGCCCGGTCTATGTCAACACAGCTCGTCGCGAGTGGACGCCCAATCGAAATGGCAAGCGCCTGGCTGCCGTCAACTCGTTCGGCTACAGCGGCACGAATGCCCATGTGGTGATCGAAGACTATCCCAATCCGTCGCGTACGGTTGCAGCGCCGATCAACGAAGCGATGCCAGGTCTGTTCGTGCTGTCGGCCCAAAGTGCAGAATCGCTGCAAGCCAATGCCGATGCCGCGCTCCGCTACCTCCGCTCTCACCCGGACGTCTCGCTCCCCGACTTCCTGTACACCTACCAAGTGGCGAGAGAGAGCATGGCACAACGGCTTGCCATCGTTGTCAAAGACCGGGACCAGCTGATCGGCCAGCTCGAACGCTACCTAGCAGGGGCCGGCAAGTCTGGAGAAGTCTTCGTGGGCACCGTCGGCAAGAACGGCAGCGTCAACGGGATCAATCTGGCCGACACCGAAGAGGGACAAGCGTTACTCCTGAGCCTGCTGCACAACCGCAAGCTCAAGACGGTTGCAGAACTGTGGGTCAACGGCAACCGGATCGACTGGGAAGGGCTCTACCCGGCGGGGACGGTCAAGCGACTGACCGGACTGCCGACCTATTCGTTTGCGCAAGAGCGCTACCCGTTGCCTGCGTTTGAAATCGTGCAGACAGGCTTCGGCAAGCAGGCAAAATCTGCCGTCAACGCCTTGCATCCGCTGCTCCATCGCAACACGTCAGACCTGACCGAAATGCGCTACAGCACCGTCTTTACCGGCGAGGAGACCTTCCTTCGCGATCGGATGGTGCCGGAATTCGCCCTGTTGGAGATGGCGCGCGCGGCTGTGGAACAGGCGTCCGGCGCTCTGAAGGAAGGTCGCACCCGCCTTCGTTTGCAAAATATCGTCTGGGAGTCGCCGCTCGCAGTGGGTGCTGACGGGTCGCAGGTGCACATCGCACTGTACCCGGCCGCTAATGGCGAGATCTCCTTTGAGATCTACAACGACGAGGAAGAGCTGCACGCATCAGGAAGCGCCGTGCTGACAGAGGACGAAGCGCCACTCCTCGATGCGTCCACCTTGCAGGAGCGGGGCGCGCGCGTCACGCTGCCGATGGTGCCTTCGCAGTTTCTGCTCCATCCGCACTTGCCGGATGCCGTGCTGCAAGGGAGTGTGCCCGCCACCTTGCAAGAGGTCGCGATCTATGCCCCTTGCCCCTCCTCCATGTGGGTTGTGGCAGACGACGGCAACTTCACGTTCTGCGACGAACAAGGCAAGGTCTGTCTGCAAATCAGCGGTCTGCAAACGCAGAAGAACCGCCCGCAAGCGGTCTCTCCATCCGCCGAGCCGTTTGCCTTGATGACCTTTGAGGAGATCTGGCAAGAACAAGCTCGAAACAACCACGCGCCGTCCAACTTGAACACGCTGCTCTGCTTCCTCTCGAATGCGGAGGCTCAGCGTGCGGTCGTGGAAGCGGTGCAGGCGCGAAGCCCGCAGACGCAGGTCCTTTTCGTCGCGCAAGGGACATCCTGCCAGCAGGCGCTCCGCAGCGTCCAAGAACAGCAGGGGGAAGTTGATGCCTTGCTCTACCTCTGGCCGCTGGAAGACGCTTCGCTCGTGGAGGACACGAAACCGATCCTCGACATCGTACAAGCCCTTGCGACGACGAAGCTTAAAGCCAAGAGCCTGATGCTCGTCGGCCAGCACCGAAATGCGACCGAGCGTGCGTTCCTTGAATCATGGATCGGCTTTGAGCGCTCCTTGGGCTTGGTGCTCCCGGATACCCGAGCGGCTGTCGTGATGCAAGAAGCCGGGGCCGTTTCCTTGCAGGAGAACATGCATCTCCTTCTGGACGAGCTCAATGCTTCCAAAATCGAAAGCGTCCTCTACCGAAACGGCAAGCGCCACGTCTGCAAGGTACAGCCGACCCGCATCCAAGCCGGCTCTTCCACCTTGCTGAAATCGGGCGGCACTTACCTGATCACCGGCGGGCTCGGCGGTCTGGGCTACCTGTTCGCCGAGCATCTGGCTGGCAAACACCCGGTCAACCTGATCCTGACCGGGCGCTCGGCGCTCGATGCTGCCAAACAGGCGAAGATCGAAGCGCTTGAAAAACGAGACAGCCGCGTCTTCTATCTGCAAGCGGACGTCTGTGACCGCACGCGTATGGAGGCGGGGCTTGCAGAAGCCCGGTCGCAGTTCGGCCGTGTTCACGGCGTCCTGCACGCAGCCGGCCTCGTCGGAGCCGAGAGCATTCTCGACAAGGATGACCGCCGGTTCCAGCAAGTGCTCGCCCCGAAGGTCAAAGGAACGCTTCTGCTCGACGAACTGCTGCAAGGGGAGCCGGAACTTGATTTTACCTGCTACTTCTCCTCTTCGTCGGCGATCATCGGGGACTTCGGCTCGTGCGACTATGCGATTGCCAACCGCTTCCAAATGGCCTATGGCGAGCTGCGCAACGGGACAACATTCGTCATCAACTGGCCGCTTTGGAAAGCCGGGGGCATGCATTTTGAGAAGAAAGAAAACACAGAAGCCTACTTCAAGACCAGCGGGCAACGCTTCTTGGAAGTGGAAGAGGGCCTTGCGATCTTTGACCGCATCCTGTCGCAGAACCGCACCCAGCATCTTGTGATGGTCGGCCAGCCGAGCCGCATCGAACGCATGCTGGGCCTCGCGAAGTCGGCAGCGCCCACTCCGGTGCCAGTGCATTCCGGCAGCAACACCTCTTCCGGCAAGGGAAGACGTCCGGAGATGAAAGGATTCACGCTCGAACAGTGCGTGGAGTGGGATCTCAAAGAGCAGATCAGCTCCGTTCTCAAGATTCCGCGCACCAAACTGGACGTCGAGGAGAACTTGGCCGATTTCGGGTTTGATTCGATCAGCTTGGCCGAGTTTGCCGGTTTCCTGTCGAAACACTACAGCATTGCCGTGACGCCCGCCTTGTTCTTTGAGCATTCCACGATCAGAGCTCTGTCCCAGTTTTACGCGGTCACACATGGGGAGGCAATGCGGGACTTCTACCAAGAGCAAGCGGCATCCGCACCGGCGATCGCGGCAGCACCTGTCGCTCCAATCGTCAGCACCCCGTCCAAGCGCCCTTCGCGCAAAAAGACCGGCAAGGCGCGATTCGCGGCCGGAGGAGCGGTGCGCAGTGCGCAGGAGCCGATTGCCATTGTCGGGATCAGCGGCAGATTCCCGCAGGCGAGCAACGTGCAGGAACTGTGGAAAAACATCCGAGACGGGAAGGAAGCGATCACGGTCGTCCCGTCTGACCGCTGGGACTGGCGGGAAGAGAAGGGCATGGGCAAATGGGGCGGATTTGTCCCGGACGTCGACCGCTTCGATCCCTTGTTCTTTAAGATCTCGCCCAAAGAAGCGGAGTACATCGATCCGAAACAGCGCCTGTTCCTGCAGGAAGCATGGCATGCGCTGGAAGATGCCGGCTATATGGGCGAGCGCATTCGCGGAACCGCATGCGGCGTCTATGTCGGGGTGGAAGAGGGAGAGTACGGGTTCTTGGTCGGAGAGGACAGTCCGCTGAACAGCAACCAGAACGCCACGCTCGCGGCCCGCATCTCCTATGCGCTCAACCTCAAGGGCCCGAACATGGCGATCACCGCCGCCTGCTCGTCCGGTCTCGTCGCGATTCACCAAGCCTGTCAAGCCCTGCGCCAAGGCGAATGCGACATGGCGCTGGCCGGCGGTGTCAGCCTGTTGATCTCGCCGATGATCCACAACGGCATGGGCAAGCTCGACATGCTCTCCCCGGATGGCACCTGCTTTGTGTTCGACGGGCGTGCAAATGGCCTGGTGCCGAGCGAAGCGGTAGCTGTCGTCGTGCTCAAGCCGCTGAGCAAAGCGCTGGAGGATGGCGATCAGATCTACGGCTGCATCAAGGGCAGCGCCGTCAACTACGACGGCCAGACCAACGGCATCACCGCGCCAAGCCCTGCGAGCCAAGCAGAGCTGCTTCATCAAGTCTACAAGCGCTTCGGCATCAACCCGGCCGACATCCAGTATGTGCTCTCCCACAGCGTCGGTTCCAGATTGGGAGACCCCATCGAGGTGCAGGCGCTCACCAACGCCTTCCGCCGACACACCGACCGGACGCAATACTGCGCGCTCGGCTCGATCAAGCCGTTGATCGGGCATACGTTCGCCGCATCCGGCGTCGTCAGCTTGATCTCCATGCTGATGGCGATGAAAGAGCGGACGATTCCGGCTCTGCACAACTATGAGTCGAGCAACGACTACATCAACCTGACAGACAGCCCGTTCGTGTTTCATACCAAGAACAGATCGTGGACCACGGCCGATGAGCGCCCGCGCCTCGGTGCAGTCAGCACGACCGGCATCAGCGGCACGAACGCGCATCTTGTGGTCGAAGAATACATCCCGGCGCAGCAAGAGGCGGTCGATCACGAACCGACGGATGCACCGCAGATCATCGTCCTCTCCGCGAAGAATCGCGAGCGTCTGGACGAGGTTGCCGCACAGCTGCTCGCGTTCCTCGAAGCCGACGAGAGCTTGAAGCTGCCTGACATCGCGCACACGCTGCAAGTCGGCCGTGACGAGATGGAGGCGCGACTTGCGATGGTGGTACAAAGCCGCGACGAGCTGATGCAAGGTCTGCGAGGCTATTTGAAAAAAGGCGACGTGCCCATCGCGCTCTATCTCGGCGACCTGAACGAGTCTCATTCCGAGATCCTCGATCTTCTGGCTGTGATCACCGGAGAGACCGTTCTTCGAGCCTTGCTGGCAGAGGGCAATCTTGGAAGATTAGCCCTCTACTGGGCGAAAGGCGGCAAGATTCCTTGGGAAGCGCTGCAAGGCGGAGCGTCCGCCCGTCGCATCTCCTTGCCGACCTATCCGTTTGAGCGCCGCCGCTGCTGGCTGACCGCTCCGACAATCGCAAGACGAGAGCTGACAACGCAGAGCCTGCCAGCAGTCGCTGCAGCTTCTGCTTCCGAGGCGGTTCCCGTTTGTGAGGAACAGGACCTCGCCATCGCGGAGGATCTGCAGGAGCGAGTCATCGGCATCATCTCCGAACTGGTGGGCCTCACGCCTGCGGAGCTGAAGGTGAACAAGCCGCTCGACCACTACGGGTTTGACTCGATTCTGTTCATGCAGCTGCTACAGCAGATACAAACGCAGATCGACCCGTCCTTCTCCTTCGTCAAACTGAGCGAATGCCGATCGATGGAAGACCTGATTCGAGAGCTGGTCCCCAATGGGGCGACCAGGGCGAAACCGAAAGCGGAGATCGTGAGCCAGACTCCCGCACCGCCGCAAGCACCGCTCGCAGCACCGCCGGCCCACAAGCCCGTGCAGACCAGCTTGTCGCAGTTCCCGGAACTCATCCTGCTGAACCAAGCCACGGAAGGTCGTCCGATCTTCTGGATGCACGGGACGGCAGGCGGCGTCGGCATCTACTCGATGATCGCCAAAGTGAGCAACCGACCCTTCTACGGCATCCAAGCGCGTGGTTGGATGAGCAACCGCACCCCGATCCGAGGCATCTACGCGATGGCCGCGTATTACGTGCACATCATTCAGACCGTGCAGCCGGAAGGGCCGTATGACCTCGGCGGCTATTCGCTCGGCGGCCTCCTCGCCTACGAAGTGGCCCGTCAGTTGCAGGAACTGGGGCAAAAAGTGAACTCCATCGTGTTCCTCGACACCTTGTATTCGGACAAAATCTACACCAAGACCATGTTGCCGGAAGCGATGTTCAATAGAAAAACCGCGATCCTGCAATCGCTCAACATGACCCTGCTCACCGAGATTCAGCACGAGCCGGAGAAGATTCCGACCACATTGATTCACCGTGATGATCTGGACCCGACGCTCTCGGATGAGGAATATTCCAAGCAGTTGCTGACCCTGGCCCGCGAGCGCGGCTACAAGCGCACGGAAGACTACCTGAACACCATGATTCAGAGTAGTTCTGACGTGCAGGAAGCGTTCGACCGCAGCGGATTTACCATCTTGCCGTTGCCCAATCCGCAAGAGGTCAGCGCCTATTTCTTCCGCAACAAAAGCGGCTCGTTCCTCGGGGCGCTGGAACCGTACTTCAAAGTCAAGACGAGCCCCGTATTCGACCAAGGGGATTATTGGACCGAATTTGAACGTCAGATCGACGATTTCCACCTGTTCGACATCGACTCGTCCAACCACATGATGCTGCTCTCGGAACCAAAAGCAGCTGCGTCGATCCTTGCCTTCTGCCAAGAGCTCTACTCCGCATTCGGCCTGGAACCGACGTTCCTTGAAACGTTTGCCCACGAGCATCGCAGTCTCGTCGGCACCACTTCATAACGCCAAAAAGGGATTCTCACGCGGGTCGTGAGAATCCCTTTTTTTGTCTTCAAAATTAGTCTTTTTTGATCGCGAAGGTCAGTTCCGCTTCAGCGGCCAGCTCGCCGTCGACATAAGCAACGGCCTGTCCTTTGCCGATGACGCCTTTGAGTTTCGTGATCGAGACTTCGATGCGCAGTTGGTCGCCCGGAACGACTTGGCGGCGGAAGCGAGCACCGTCAATCCCGGCCAGGAAGGCGATCTTGCCTTTAAAGTCCGGCACGCTCAACATCGCGACGGCTCCAACCTGTGCCATCGCCTCGACGATCAGCACCCCCGGCATCACCGGAAATCCTGGGAAATGCCCTTGGAAAAACGGTTCGTTGATGCTGACATTCTTGATCCCGACCGCCTTTTGACCTTCCTCAACCGATTCAATTCGATCGACAAGCAGGAACGGATAGCGATGCGGCAACGTTTCGAGAATTTGGTTCGCGTTCATGAACGGATGCCCTCCTTTACGATATCTGGTAATGGATATGAGTATTATAGCATTCACAAGAAGAGAAAAGAAGGCATGAGGGAGGACAGGCCCGCGTTCAGGTCTTTAGGCTTAGATCGTCCGAAAGTACCGTCCCCAATGAGGTCTCCGTCCGTCGAGATCCACAAAATCATAGACCTCCGACAGCCCCCACGAACTCAGCGTTTGCCCGGCAAACCGCCCGACATCGGGGTCGCAGATGAGCGCCCGAATCGCGCGCGCCACATAATAAGGCGTTTCCGACGCGATAAAATGCGGGTCTTTCGCCGCCCCTTCCCGCCAGTTCTCCTCCGTGACACCAAAGAGGTCGAGCATCGCTTCCGATCTCAGAAAACCGGGCGTGACCGCAACCGCTGTGATCGGCAGCCCGCGAGATGCAAAATCGGCGGCCATGCCCACGGCCAGATGCACGCCTGCCGTTTTGGCGAGCGAATAGAAGAGGTTGCCCCGATACTGATAATTTTCCCCGTCCGTCACCTCGATCACGATCCCTGCGCCTCGGTTGACCATCAAGGGCACGCCATAGCGGCTCGTCAAGATATGCGACCAGACGGCGCGTTCGAGCAGAAGGCGACCTTTTTCAAGAGAAGCCTCCCAGAACTTCAGCGGCCACTCGGTCAGCATGTCGCCGCCCCACACGTCATTGATCAAAATGTCCAGTCGCCCGTCCTGCTCGGCCTCAATCCGTGCAAACAGCGCCCGCACCTGTTCTTCCTCCGTATGATCGACCTGCACCGCAATCCCGAGGCCGCCGGCCTGGGTGACCATCTCCGCCGTCTCCTCAATCGTTTCCGTACGCCCGAGGTCTGAGCTCTGCCCGCGCACGCTGCGACCCGTGCAATACACAGTCGCCCCCACTTCCCCGAGCGTCACCGCAATCGCCCGCCCTGCGCCACGGGTGGCCCCGGCGACGACTGCGACTTTGCCTTGTAGATCCATCTTGTTCCACCTCCATCTTCTACAGTACAGTAGAAATAAGACATCTAGTGTCCTATTTGAAGGAAGAAGGTGCGTTTTGATGCGTGCAGACCGACTCATTTCGATCATCATGCTCTTGCAGCTCCATAAAAGCATGACTGCCAAAGACCCCGCCGAACGCCTCGAAGTCTCCATCCGCACGATCCAGCGCGACATGGAAGCCCTCTCCACAGCGGGGCCTCCCCGTCGTCGCGGACCGTGGCACCGGGGGAGGCTGGCGACTGCTGGACGACTACAATCCCCGAACGCTGCTAAACGGACTCTCCGAACAAGAACGCCTCCTCCTGCTCCTCCCCCCGCCTCCAAACGTCCTGCGCGACTTGGGATTGGAAAGCGTGGCGCAGATGGCGTCCCATAAACTGCTGAACACCCTGCCCGCCCCTGCGAGGGAAAAGGCTCGTGCGATGCAGCAATGGCTTCACATCGACACCACCGGCTGGCGACACTCCGAATCCCCATCCGCCACCCTGTCCCTTTTTCAAGAAAGCATCTGGTCCTGTCAAAAAGTCACGATCACCTACGCTGCCAAAACCCGCCTGATCTCCCCACTTGGTCTGGTCGTAAAAGGGAAGACGTGGTACCTCGTCGCCCTTAACAGCGAAGGGGAGCCCCGCACGTTCCGACTGGACCGCATCGAAGACGCGCAAACCACTCAAGAGCGCTTCACCCGCCCACCCGATTTTGATCTTGCCGCTTACTGGACCGAATCCACTTCTACATTCCGCGAGCGCCTGCCCCAGTATGTCGTGACGGTGAAAGTGTCGCCCAAAGGACAGGCGCAGATGAGGCTGTGGAGCCACGCGACGGTGCTGGAGCGATCAGAGCCGGACGAGGACGGCTGGGTGACGATGCGAGTGGATTTTGAAGGGGAGGAGAATGCCCGGTTTCATGTGCGGGGGATGGGGGGGAATCGAATTCTCCGGCGAGAGGAATATTTCGGTAAAAGTACAATCACCGAAGCTACAACGTCGTGGGAAAGAAAAGATACCGCACATGTATAATCAAGAGCGGCTCTGTCTTTTTTATCCTAGAGCTGGGGAGTGGAATAACACGAAGTACATCGCTCAGACGATTGTGCCGTGGACGAGTGCTTGGTTGTATTTCTACGAAATGTGGCATGCAACGGGAAAGTGGCTCGGTGGAGGTAGACATCCAAGAATTCCAACCAGGAGAATCACTGTCAAGAAGTTGAAAAAGGCAGAGTTAGGTTAATCCGAAGCAGTTGAATTGTTTGACAAAAGCACAGGGAATTCACTCAGACGAGCCTAACTGAGTGGCGAACACAGGGGGATACGCCTTCACAACAGATTGCGCAAGCAAGAAGGAGAATGCCCTTGTGTTTTTATTTAGGGAATTTTTCAAATGGAGGTGTAATAGCATGTCTGTCTCAAATATTCCTGACAAAGTAAAAGTTCGGTTATGGGGAAAGGCTGCGGGCCGTTGTCAATATGAGGGATGCAACAAGCCGCTGTGGTTAGATCCTCTTACAAAGGTTGAGTTCAACATCTCCTACATCGCACATATCGTAGCAGACAAACCCAATGGTCCTCGTGGAGATAGTGTTCTTTCGGAAAAACTAAAGAACGATATTGAGAACCTAATGCTGGCATGTGATGAACATCACCGACTAATAGATAAAGTGGATGTAGAGGGGCACCCGGTAACCCGTTTGAAAGAGATGAAACGAAAGCACGAACAAAGAATTGAAATGCTCACTTCAATCACAGAAGATTATCAAAGTCATGTGCTTCTATATGGAGCGAATGTCGGCCAGCATCATTCTCCGGTTAGTTGGGACAAGGCAGTGTATGCAATGCATCCGGAGCGATATCCTGCAGAAAAGCCAGCCGTAGAGTTAGGTATTGGCAACAGTCCTTTTAAAGACAACGAGTCTTTTTATTGGGAGATGGAACGTCAGAATCTCAATTTGCCGACAAGATTAAACCGAGATTAGGATCGGGAGATATGAAGCATTTGTCAGTATTCGCCTTAGCGCCTCAGCCACTGTTGATTGAACTGGGGAGATTGCTATCGGACATTCCTGCTGCTGATGTGTATCAGCTTCATCGTGAACCTCCTGATTGGAAGTGGCAAGATCATCCGGATGGGTTTGATTTCATGGTGAAAAAGCCGGAAATAACTTATCCGACTGTGGCACTCAACCTTTCGTTGAGTGCGATTGTTGATAACAGTCGCATCACAAGCGTTTTGGGGGATGATACTTCGATCTGGACAATGACGATCGATACCCCCTACAATGATTTTCTTAAAAGCAAGGAGCAACTGAGTTTGTTCCGTCAGAAGTTCAGGATTCTGATGGACCAAATTAAATCTGTCCACGGCCATGACAACGAGCTGCATCTGTTCTTGGCTGCCCCTGTTGCTATTGCCGTAGAAATTGGTCGCGTATGGATGCCGAAGGCGGATCTTCCTTTAATTGTTTACGATGAGAATCGTCAGAATGGAGGATTCTCCAAGGCGATTGTGATTACTTCGGTGGGGCAATCCCTGACCGCATAGTGTGAAGCGTGTAGAAAAGAACCGTCAGATTCCTGACGGTTCTTTTTTGTAGGTGCGCCCAGCATGGGCGCCATCTCTAGGGTGAAAGTCCCGAACGGGGGCTGGCGAGCGCCTACCGTTAGCCAAGAGCAAGGGTGTCCATCGTGAGGTGGAATCTGAAGGAAGCTGGAGGCAAACGCTTGGCCTAAGGTACACGAACCCAATTTGAGGCTAGGATAGTCGGATGAGCCTGCTTAACAAGGCAAAGTCCAGAGCCGCCAAAGGCTATTCTAGTATACTTGGGTAGGCACATGAGCGGAAAGATGGTGCCCT
Organism: Paenibacillus tianmuensis; assembly: GCF_900100345.1. GTDB lineage: Bacteria > Bacillota > Bacilli > Paenibacillales > NBRC-103111 > Paenibacillus_G > Paenibacillus_G tianmuensis. Next base: position 86,974 of record NZ_FMTT01000010.1, read on the forward strand.
TACATGGGGAGGCCTGTGTGGAACGCCATCTGAAGATGGTAAGCGGAATCGAAAGGCTCCGTTGAGCGCACAGGAGTCAGCAGAAGCCATAGTACGCAAGTATGGGACGCCGGAAAGCGGAAGGGCGAACGTCAATTCAAGGATGAATCAGAACCTTTCGAGAAGCGATGTGAAGAATGCAGAATTCCGAAAAAAAAAAAAGGAACTACTTTGGGAGAGTAGGGGTGAAGCCCCGAGGGTACCCGAGAGGGCAGAGCATCGACCGGCAAAATCTGAAGCTCATCCTGCGAAAGGAAGAAGTATCGAAGATGGATTTGATGGAACAAATCATATCGCGGCAGAATCTACTGTATGCCCTACATCGGGTGGATCCAACAAAGGGGCGGCAGGTATCGACGGAGTGAGAATAGAGCAACTCCGAGAATATATCAAGGAGCACTGGGGAAAGATTCGCCAGCAATTGCTGGAGGGAACCTACAAACCAACTGGGATCCGGAGGGTCGAAATCCCGAAACCCGATGGCGGAGTGAGATTGCTAGGGATCCCAACCGTGATGGATCGACTCATTCAACAAGCCATCCTCCAAGTGCTAACGCCAATATTCGATCCGGAATTTTCAGAAAGTAGCTACGGATTTCGACCGAAGCGTCGCGGACATGATGCGGTACGACAAGCACAACGATATATCCGACAAGGCTATCGAATGGTGGTAGATATTGACCTTTTGCAATTCTTTGATCGAGTCAATCACGATATCCTATTAAGCAGAATAGCGAGAAAGGTGAAGGATAAGCGAGCATTGAAGCTTATTCGAACTTACCTAAAAGCAGGGATGATGATCGGCGGAGTGTGTATAAGCAGCGAGGAAGGAACGCCACAAGGAGGCCCTTTGAGTCCGTTGTTGGGAAACATTCTGTTGGATGATGTAGATAAGGAATTGGAAAGAAGAGGACTTCGATTCTGTCGCTACGCGGATGACTGTAACATCTATGTGAAAACGAAACGAGCCGGAGAAAGAGTAAAGGCAAGCGTCACAAGATTTTTTAAACAGGGGTTTTATTAAACAGCGCGAGGTATACGAATTCGGAGGAGTCGCGTAATATCATGCCATCTAACGAATACCACAACGCAAAATAAGGAACGATGATGATTTTGCCTAACCACTTTCCCAGTATCTGTTGGCTATATTGGACAAAGGTTTGATCCGGGTATAGGAGGCTTAACTTCACGGCGAGAAAAACAATGCATAGACCGACCACTCCACCGAATGCGGCAGATATCCAAGCATCCTGCTTGACCTCGATAATCGTTGGAGACAACGTAAACAGCATGCCTGAGCCGGTTACAAGACTGAACATCAGCCAAAGAGCTGCAGTCCGGATATTTTCATGTAAGAGCGCTCCTATCCAATAAATAAACATGCCGGTCCTCCAACGTCTACTTGGTTTTCCCGCGTTGCGGGCCGGGTTTTTGACCTTCCGGAATACGTTTTTTGTCCCTTCCTACAAAAAATGTCGGACGCCCAACCATCGCCCATCGCGGCGCTCGTATGAGAATATCCTTTAAATTTCCGGGAATCTGAGGGGAAACCGGAGACATATAGGGTACGCCAAACGAACGAAGATTGACTAAATGAATAAGCAGCGCAATCAATCCGAGGCCAATTCCGTAAAAACCGAGCGTGCCCCCCAAGATCAGGAGGGGAAACCGAAGGACGCGAAAAGCCAGTCCCAAATTATATCGTGGTAGAGCAAATGAGGCGATACCCGTAAAAGCGACAACAATTACAACAGGCGCCGAAACGATGCCGGCACGTACTGCTGATTCTCCAATGACCAGCGCCCCTACCATACTTACCGCTGAACCGACCGGTTTAGGTAAACGAATGCCGGCTTCCCGCAAAGCCTCGAACATCACTTCCATCAAGATCGCTTCGACAACAGCCGGAAAAGGAACACCTTCGCGGGCTGCCGCGATACTTAGCAATAATTCCGTTGGAATTAACTGCGGATGGAACGTCGTAGATGCAACATACAGGGAAGGAAGCAGAAAAGAAGCGCAGAGCAATATGAATCGCAACCATCGAATGGATGTTGTATAGATGAAATGCTCGTAATAATCCTCCGCTGCCTGGATGACCGACCAAAACGTCATGGGAACGATGAGCACAAATGGAGAACCGTCAACAATAATGGCGATCTTGCCTTCCAGCAAGTTCGCGAGCACAACGTCCGGACGTTCCGTGTTTTGCACGGTCGGAAACACGGAAAACGGAGCGTCTTCGATAAATTCTTCAATATATTCCGAATCCAGCACGGCATCGATCTGAATGCGGCTAACCCTCTTTCGAACTTCTTCCAAAATGGAGTCTTGCGCGATACCTTCAATGTAGGCAAGGGCCACATCCGTCCGCGATACTTCGCCAAGGGTTACCGATTCGATTTTTAACCTGGAACTCCGCACCTTTCGGCGCAGCAAACTCGTATTCGTTCGCAGCGATTCCGTAAACCCCTCCCGGGGGCCGCGTACCACGGATTCGGTTTCCGGTTCTGTAATTTGCCGTTTTTCAAAGCCTTGGAGATCGGCGAGTAAAACTTGGTTCTCCCCCGCAGCAAAAATGGCGACGTGACCATTTAAGACCTCTTGTACGGCTTCCCATACAAAGCTTGTCAGTTTGGTTTGCCGAGTAGCGATAGCTTGATTGTGGATGAATTCTTCGAACGATTCCAGTTGATTCAACTCTTGTGGCAATCCTTCGATCAATAGCGGCTTAAGAACGTTTTCTTCAAGCTTGACCGTATCAACCATTCCATCGATATAGATCAATAGTGCTTTCATTTGCCCTTGAAGTTGAATGGGCCGGTATGTAACATCCGAACAATTTCGAAACCGTTCTTTCATGGCTTGCCTATTTTGATCTAAATTTCCTACGAATTGTTGAGTCTGAAGGTCCTGGTTTTCTTGCAGCAGCACTTCTCCTTCAGTCTGTTTTTTATGTGCTGACTTCAATAATCGGTTTAGGATACGGATCATGAGGAAGCCTCCGAATCGGGAGTTTATACAAAATTATTCCCAATTCAGGGGTATTCATGCAAAAGGAATCATGCGAAGCGGCTCGGGCATTCATTGTCGCTTTTTCGCGAAACGGGCGTTGTTATTTCCTCAGAAAAGTGATATGATTATAAAAGTTAATTACTGGAATATAAATTATTTTTAAGTAAATTTATCAATCTATTCTATTAGAGATAAATCCTTCATTCATCCGAGGAGGTTGGTCCGGTGAATCCGACATGAGTCCGACATATTTCATGGAACAGCTCAGAGTCCGTTTTATGAACTTCGTGAATTACATATACTTTGTCGTGGATAAGAAAACAAGAGATATAGCCATTATTGACCCGTCCTGGAACTTATCCGAAGTAGAATCTTGCCTTCAACGATTGAATGGCCAGCTTAAAGCAATATGGCTAACTCACTCCCATTTTGATCACATCAACTTAGTGAACCCCCTTCTGGAGCGATACAACCCGCAAGTCTTCATGTCCAAGGAAGAGATCGATTACTACAACTTCAGATGCCGCAATTTACATCCTATTCAAGGCGACGACTCCATCCAGCTTGGCGAAACAGAAATCATCACTCTATCGACTCCCGGACATACCGCGGGAAGCTGCTGCTATCTTTTGTCGGATCATTTATTTAGCGGAGATACCTTATTCATTGAAGGCTGTGGCTTCTGTGATCCGAATGGAGGCGATCCCGAGAAGCTATATGACAGCCTGCAAAAAATAAAACGGGAGCTTGAAGCTTACGTTAAAATTTACCCTGCTCATGCCTTCGAACAAGCGCCCGGGCTTTCGTTCGGTCACGTTTTGAAGCAAAATATATATTATCAAATTGCGGATAAGGAGCTTTTTGTTACCTTCCGGATGCGCCCGAATCAAACGGGGTTATTTGACTTTAAATAATTTTATTTTGAAAGGGTTTTCAAAGAGGCGTAAATTTGGAAAAAGCGAGGGATGATTGTGAATTTACAAGCAAACCTAAAAGGGAGTCTTACGCTGAAAGACATGTTAGCCGAGTTGCAGGACACCAGGGATCAGGGAGTGACTTTGGTAAACGGCGAGCATGACGACGCTTTTATATCCTACGCGGAGCTGTATGATCAATCGCTGCGTGCCTTGGCTTTTTTGCAAGCAAGAGGGATAAAACCGGGGACGGAGGCGATCTTCCAGCTAGCCGATATCCGGGAATTTGTGACGATGTGCTGGGCCTGCTTCTTGGGAGGTATTGTGCCGGTTGTTGTTAGCGTTGCGGCTAACTATGAGCAGAGAATGCAATTGATGCGAATCTGGAGTCAGCTCGATCATCCAGTCTTATTTACCAATCGCGTCACGGGGAATAAGATCCACGATTTTTTCGAAAAGAATGCCGCCGAAGAAATCGCGCGGGAAATTCGCTTGCAGACGGTTGATGTCGAAGATATCGATCATTCGACCTCAGGTCAGTCTGCGATCTATGACTCGAAGCCGGAAGATACGGTATTGCTCATGTTTTCATCAGGTTCCACGGGCGACCCTAAGGCTGTTATTCTTACGCAAGCCAATTTAATGATTAATATGCGTTCCGTGAACGAAAGATGGAGGTTTGATGCCGATAACGATTGCTTATTGAATTGGATGCCTCTTACCCATGTGGTGGGCCTCCTTCTTCACCATCTCATGGCAGCCTATGCACAGGTGAAGCAGATTCTTATGCCGCCTTCGTTATTCGCTTCCGATCCGCTCTCGGTCTTGAAAAAAGCGGATCAGTATAAGGCCAGCTTTATTTTCTTGCCGAATTTTGCAATGAACGTTCTTAACGAAGCGATGGCGGACAAGCCGTTTGAAGGCGCTCTGGATTTATCAAGCGTCAAGATCATTGTCAATGCCGCCGAACCCATTTCAATCGACGTATGCAATCGATTTCTGGATCATTTCGCAGGGTATAACCTGGCAAGAAATACGATTGTCCCCTTGTTCGGCATGACCGAGTCTACAACGGGCATAACGATCTCCGAAGTCGGACAAGAGATGAAGACCGTATATATCGACCGCCGGCGTATTGAAGTAGGCAGCGAGGTGATTCTGCTGGACCCTGCCGATCCACATGCAACCGGATTTGTGGAATTGGGCACGACGATTTCTTGCTGCACGCTTAGAATAGGGGATGAAAACCATCATCCGCTGGAGGAAGGCAAGGTGGGTTATGTCCAGATTGCCGGAGAATCGCTGACCCAGGGCTACTATAAAAATGAAGAGGCTACGCGCGCGGCCATTTCGCAGGACGGATGGCTGACGACAGGCGACCTCGGTTTCCTGCACAACGGCAGTCTGGTCATAACGGGAAGAGTGAAGGATGTCATTTTTGTAAACGGCCGCAATTATTATCCGTATGATATTGAAAGAATTGCGGAAACGGCGGCAGGCGTGGAAGGAAGAAAAATCCTTGCTTGCGGAGTTAAATATGATGGCAACAAAAAGGAAGGCGTAGGCATTTTTGTTCATTACGAGGACGAGATCAGCGGTTTTATCGATATCATCAAAAATATCAGGAGAACCGTAAGCGAAAAGATGGGATTGGAAGTTTACGATGTTGTGCCGATTAGGACCATCCCAAGAAATGGGCCGGGGAAGATCAACCGGCATAAATTAGGACGAATGTACAACGAAGGCGAGTTTGCAGATGAGCTTCATCAGATCACGCTTGCTTTCATGCGACAGCACATGGAATTGGAAAGACCTGCAAGCGACTTGGAGAGCGATACGGAAAAACGCCTCTTGCGTATATGGCAGGATACGATTCATTCCAAGGCCATCGACGTGACGGCTAATTATTTCGAATACGAGTTTAATTCGCTTCAAATGATGAAGATATCCGGAAAGATTAAGTCTGAATTCAAAGTACATATGGAACTGGGGACCCTCTTTGAATGCCGCACGATCAGGGATTTGGCAAGCGTGATTGATCAACAGACCGGTCTTGAAGAAGAGAACGTCTACCCCAGCGTGCAGGCGGATACGGCGAACAAGCATGAAAAATTTCCGCTTACGGATGTACAGATGGCGTACTTATTGGGACGTAACGAAGGGTATGAATTGGGCGGCATCGCTACACACGCATACATTGAATTGAAGACATCGATGGATATCCCCAGACTGAACCGGGCGCTTCATAAATTGATCCGGAAGCATGCCATGATGCGGGCGGTTTTTGCAGACAACCAGCAGCAAATACTTGAGCAGGTGCCGGAATATGTGATCGAAGTGGAAGACTTGAGTCACAGGAAGGCAGATGAAATTCAGGAAAGGCTGTTGGCCGAGCGGGACAGAATGTCGCATCATGTATTTTCACCGGAGCAATGGCCGCTCTTCGAATTTAAAGCTCTTAAATATAGTCCTGACAGCCATTATTTATGCATTGGCCTTGATATGTTAATTATTGATGCCGCCAGCTTTGAGAATATCGCTAACGACTTGGTACAGTTTTATCACAACGAGGAGCTGGAAGCGAAAGAAAGCGCATTTTCTTTTAGAGATTATGTGTTGGCCTATAGAGAGCTGAAAAAGTCGGAAATGTACGAGAATGACAAGAAGTATTGGCTGGGGAAATTAAGCGACTTTCCTGCTGCCCCCAACTTACCTGCCAAAGCCGATTTATTTGAAATTAAAAAGCCCTGTTTCAAGAGGGTGCAAAGGCTGATTGAACCCGGAAGCTGGGAACGCATTAAAAAAGAAGCGCAAGCTCATCAAGTGACTCCGTCTTCGGTGCTATGTACGATCTTCCTAGAGGTGCTGGCCGTCTGGAGCAATCAGCCTCGATTAGCCATTAGTCTGACGCATGTGAACCGGTTTCCATTCCATGAAGAAGTGGATGCTCTGCTTGGAGATTTTACCTCTGTCATTCCGGTCGATGCCGATTTGCGCCGGGCAGACGGATTCTGGAACCGCGTGAAGACGATTCAGGACACGATTATGGCGGGGCTTGAGCATAGACATTATGACGGTGTCGAATTCATCCGGGAATTGGCTAAGTTCAATCATTACGGCAATAAGGCGGTTCTCCCCGTTGTCTTTACAAGTCTGTTGACCAATGAAATATGGGGCAAATGGAATCAAATTGGCGATATTCATTACATGATTGGCCAAACCTCGCAGGTGTATCTGGATTACCAGGTGTCGCAGATGGACGGGCAGCTGCTCCTGAACTGGGATTATGTCTCCAACGTTCTGGATGACGAAATGGTACAGGATATGTTTCACCAGTATATCGACATGCTCTTGTCCATCGGAAGCCCGGCCGGTATAGATCGCTCCGGACTGACGGCGCTCACGGCCAGAGAACGGCCGATCATCGAGCAATACAACAGGACGGAGGAGGAAATCAAACCGGCCTTGCTGCATCAGCTGTTCGAGAGACAGGTTGAGAAAAGCGCCGATCATATTGCCATTATTGAAGGTACTTATCGAATGACGTACCGGGAGCTGAATGAAAGGGCCAATCGAGTGGCAAGAAAGCTTGTCGAGCTTGGGGTAAAAAGCGAGGATTCGATCGGCGTCTATGCGGAAAGACGAAAAGAATCCATCGTCAACATCATGGGAATTCTTAAAGCGGGCGGCGTTTATGTTCCTATTGATCCTCAATACCCTCGGGCACGAATGGACTATATTTTGGAGCATAGCAACTGCAAGTTCATGCTTGAGCCCGATTTTTATAGCCAGCATGGGCTGGAAAGCTATTCCGGAGAAAATCTGGAAACCGGGGTTTCCTTAGAACAATTGGCTTACGTCATCTATACGTCGGGAAGTACAGGAACACCCAAAGGGGTCATGGTGACTCATCGCGCGGTTGTCAACACCATTCTGGATATCAACCGCAAATTCAAGGTCAACGAACAGGACAGAATTCTGGGAATTTCCTCCTTGTGCTTTGATCTGTCCGTTTACGACATTTTCGGAGCGCTGTTCTCCGGGGCGGCGTTGGTGCAGATTCCGGATCATCGGGATACTCCGCACTTACTTGAGGTCATCCGGCGGGAAAAAGTAACCATATGGAATTCCGTTCCCGCAATTATGGATATGTTGATTCAGCATAAGCAGGACATCTCCTCTGAAGAACAAGAGATCGGCATTCCAACAACTCAGCGTAAAGAAGTAAAATATTTCTGGTCGCCGGTTGTCGTATGGGATGAAGAACATCATATCGACGATGATGTCCAAGTGGACCCGGAGCTGTTGACTCTATTCCCCGGATTTTATTTCTTTATGCAAAAGGGGCGCTTCCCGGAGGAAATCTGCGATCGCTTTACGGACATTCCCAAGGAGAAGCTGACGGCATTTGTACAAGAGTTAATTCAAAGCGGAGTGCTCGTCACCTCGATGAATCGCCCACATGACGTATTCAAGGCTCAGGAGAAGCTGTTTGACAATCCTTATGATGAGGACATCAGGTATAATCCCGAATCGTATGAGAGGTTTAAGAAAGAGCAATTGAATCGAAGGTTTGCCGGAGCGGCAGGCGAAACCGTCTATTTAGAAGCGGGTTATCCGCTTTCGGACGCATGGGAGAACAGGTCGACTCACCGGAGATTTAACGAGAAGGAAATCATCCCATTCGCTTATCTTTCGCAGTTTTTGTCAGTCTTCAAGCAAAGGAAGAGCGGCGGCCAGATCAAATACTATTATCCTTCTGCAGGCGGGTTATACCCGATTGATGTATTTCTCTACGTAAAGAAGAACAGGGTAGAGCATCTTAAGCAGGGGATTTACTACTATAGTCCTGTAGATCATAGTCTTCGCATGGTAAATGAACACTGCACGATCCCGAATGACGCGCACGCTTATATCAATAGGGGAATTTTCAACTCTTCCGCCGTCTCCGTCTACTTGGTCTATAATGCGGAAGCCAATATGCCCCAATATGGGGGCTCCGGTTATTTGTATGCTTGCCTTGATACGGGAATCATGGTGGGCGCCATGGTACATGCTGCAGAAAAGCTGAACCTTGGCACCTGCTCGATCGGGGATATGAATTTTGACAGCATTAAGGATTACTTTAAGCTTGGCCCCAATCAGCTGTTCATCCATGCCGTTGAAATGGGCTTGAAAGAGCATGTCGATGTCAAGCGGCCCGAATATGCGGCGGGAGAGACCGTGCGAGAAACGGCGGCGGCTGTAACGGCAGCAAGCGGGAATCGGCACAAGGAGCGACTGAGCCTGCGTCTGGTGCTGCTCAGCGGCGATTGGATTCCGCTCCGTCTTCCCCAAAACATAAAGCATCACTTTGCCGGTGCTGAGGTGATTAGTTTAGGCGGTGCGACGGAAGCATCCATCTGGTCGATCTATTATCCCATTGCTTATGAAGACCCGAAGTGGAAAAGCATTCCTTACGGGAAACCGCTGGCGAACCAGAAATTTTATGTGCTGGATCAGAAGGGGAACCCGTGCCATCTTGGCGTTACCGGCGAGCTGTACATCGGGGGTGTCGGACTGGCTAAAGGTTATAGGAACGACCCGGAGAAAACCGGCAAAGCCTTTATCACCCATCCCGTGCTTGGAAGCCTGTATCGAACAGGCGACTATGGAAGAATGAAGGAAGACGGGCTGATCGAGTTTCTGGGGAGAATGGATCATCAGGTGAAGATTCGCGGGCATCGAATCGAGCTTGGGGAAATCGAACATGGTCTGTTGAAGCATCCGGTGGTCAAAGGTGCGGCTGTCGTTGATGTTACGGAAACTGACGGGAAAACCTATTTGTGCGCTTATATCGTGTCGGATCAACAAATGATTGCCGGCGAATTAAAGGAGCATATATTAAAAGAGCTGCCCGACTATATGCTGCCGGCCTATTTCATTCAAGTCAGCGCGATCCCTTTGACCTCCAACGGCAAGGTGGATAAAAAATCTCTGCCCAAGCCGGATGTGAGCCAAACTAGTCATCGGGATCATGTGAAGCCGAGAAATGAATTGGAACAACAGCTGTTCGATTTGTGGAAGGCTGTGCTGAACAGGGACGATTTCGGAGTAAATGATAATTTCTTCGAAGCAGGCGGTGATTCCATGCAGCTGTCCCACGTTTATTCCAAGCTCAATGAACTATATCCCAAGCTGCTGAAAGTCACAGATTTGTTTGCTCATACGTCCATATCGGCTGCAACTGAATTTCTGAATAAAAAGCTCGCGCTGAGGAAGAAAGTGGAGATCGGCGCGGTCACATTTCCTCCGGATTATTACGCCGATCCGGGAAATGCGGCAGAAAGCGCGCCTGCGTTCCTGTTTACTTTGGAACCCATGATGACGAAGCGGCTGAAAGGGATAGCGGCAACCCGACATCTGTCTCTGGATGAATTGCTGGCCGCTTTGTATATGTACGTTATTCATCAGGTTACCGGGGAGAACAGGGTAACTATTCAAGCCGTGCTGGATCGTAGAAATACCGCATGTTCCGTGAAAGTGGACTTTAACCGGCTTGCCCGTTTCGATGACTTGCTCCGCAGCCTCCAGGAGAGAAGTCATGGGGATCACTATGATATCCGCGACATTCGTTCTGTGAATATGACGAAGGAGCAGACATCCGTCGTGCCTGCATTTGTAAAGAAAGGTTTGTGCGCGAGTTCAATCGAGCTTCACGGATTTTACGATTTGATATTGGAGATGGAAGAGGACGAGGGTCAGCTCAATTTTACTTGCGAATACAATGGAACGAAGCTGAGAGCCGATAAAGCCAAAGCTTTGATTCAGGATTATGTCAGGACAGTCAGAGCCTATATGGAAAATAACTAACTATAACGTTCATGGAGGTTGACGAGATTGGGCAGCGTAGCGTTTGTATTTCCCGGACAAGGTTCGCAGTATCCGGGCATGGCCAAGGATCTTTATGATCGTGATAAAGTTGCGCGCCACGTATTTGAGGAAGCGAGCGACATGATTCATTTGGATCTGAAGAAGCTTTGTTTCGATACGGATATGAATGAACTGACAAGAACCGAAAACGCGCAGCCTGCCATATTGACAGCTTCCTATGCAGCCTATCGGGTATTCATGAAGGAAGGCTTGAAGCCTTCTTTCATGGCCGGACACAGCTTGGGTGAAATCACTGCGTTGACATGCGCCGGAGCGATTTCCTTCAAAGATGCGATCCGGCTGGTAAGGGCCAGAGGATTGCTGATGCAGCGGGTGGCAGAGAAATCGCTGGGAAATATGGTTGCGATCAGGGGGGCCGGGGTTGAGGCGATTCAACAATTATGCGAAGCCTATTCCGTGAATGGCAAAATAGCGGTGATCTCCAACTATAATTCGACCGATCAGATTGTCATCTCCGGTGACAAAGAAGCCGTGGTGCAGGTAGGCGAGGCGGTCGAACGCCAGAATGGCAAATATACGGCTTTACAGGTCAGTGCGCCTTTTCATAGCCCCTTGCTTCAAGAGGCCGTGGGACAATTCAGGAATGAATTAATCAAGTATACTTATCGCGACCTGCAATGTCCTGTCATTTCCAATAGGACAGCCCGACCGTATCATGGGCCGGAGCAGATTGTACCCAGCTTATCCGAGCATCTGGTCCGTCCGGTGCTGTGGAAAACGACCGTAGATTATTTCGTTGATCATGATGTCGGGTTTGTCGTTGAACTGGGGCCCAAAAACATACTGAGAAATTTGGTGACCCATTGTACGGACCGGATCGAGGCCTTTTCGTATGATGACCGCAATGATTCGTTCTATCGTTTCATGGACGAGATAACCGGAAAATCGGCAGCGGCGCTTGAAGCGCAAAAGGAACTGGAAAGCTCGCTAAGAACTCATATCAACCTATTGAAGGAATTATCCCGCTATCATCAGACGGGATGGCGGACGATGAAGGAGACCGGAGCGGATTTGAACAGAGTGACTCCGGTGACGTTATGTCTTGCCGGCGCGGTTTGTGTTCCCAATCAAAATCCGAATGAACAGGAATATCAAACGGGTGTCGTAGAGCCCTACCGAAAAGTGCGGAAGATGCAGGCGGTCATTGAACAGGAGGAAAGGATGCCCAGGGAAGAAGAGATTGAAGAAGCGTTTCAAATGCTGCTTTCCGTATTCAAGACCAAGAAGGTTCCCATTTGCGAGCAGCAACTGCAAATGGAGCTGATCTGCGAGCGGCTGATCCCGAAGGAAGAGGCATTGTACTAGGAATGCCGATCGTAACAGCGTTATTATCTGCTCATGATTGAAGAGAGGGGTCGGATCGATAATGGATTTTATGCGTCTCTCCAGTATTCGAAATTCGGATGAACCGGATATCGAGATCAAGGAAGCGAATTCCAAAGATATTGCGGTCATCGGGATATCCGGGCAGATGTCCATGGCAGATCATCTCGATCAATACTGGGAAAATATCCTGAATAAAATCGAATGTGTAAAAGAATTTTCTGCCACAAGAAAACAAGATGCCGATCGATATTTAACGTTTAAGGGCATGGCGGCAGAAGAGCTGAGCTATTACGATGCCGCTTTTTTGGATCGTATCGATCAATTCGACCCCAGGCTGTTTCACCTTACGCCCAAGGAAGCGAAGGTGATGGACCCGAAACAGAAGCTCTTCTTAATGCATACGTGGAATGCGATTGAGGATGCCGGATACAGCCTGAAGGAAATAACGGGACAAAGAATCGGAGTGTACACGGGACTTAGCGATTTCGGCAGTGAAACTTATTTTGATATGTTGACCCATGTCGATCCCGGCTCCATCGAGATCGGGAGCACAGGGAATTTTCAGGCCATTATTCCGACCAGAATCTCCTACCTCCTTGATTTAAAAGGTCCGAGCATGGTAGTTGATACGGCTTGCTCTTCTTCGCTTGTCACGGTTCACTTGGCTTGTCGGGCTCTACGCAACAAGGAATGCGACGCAGCCATCGTAGGGAGCGTACGTCTGCACTTATTGCCACTTCAGACCAATTACCGCATCGGATTCGAGTCCAAAGATGGAAGAACGAAGGCATTCGATGATACGGCTACCGGAACCGGGGTCGGCGAGGGCGCGGTCGTCGTCATGTTGAAACCGCTGCAAAAAGCGAAAGCAGACGGCGATCACATTTACGCGGTGATTAAGGGAACAGCCATCAATCAAGACGGCAATTCGATTGGCATCACAGCTCCCAATGCCGACGCTCAAGCGGATGTGATCGAAAGGGCGTGGAAGGATGCGGGGGTTTCAGCGGAAGATATCTCTTATATGGAAACTCACGGAACGGGGACCCGATTGGGCGATCCGATTGAAATTGACGGGATCAATAAAGTATTTTCCAGATATACATCGAAAAAACAATTTTGCGCGATCGGGTCGGTTAAAAGCAACATCGGCCATTTATATGAAGCGGCTGGGCTCGCGTCTTTGGTGAAATGCATATATGCCTTAAACGAGCGGATCATTCCGCCGTCGATCAACTATCATATTCCGAATCGGGCGATCGATTTTCATGACTCTCCCGTGTACGTCAATGTCAAGACAAGAGAATGGAACCACGCGGGCGGGAAACGAATTTGCGGGGTGAGTTCGTTCGGCCTGAGCGGGACCAACTGTCATCTTATTCTGGAAGAACCAGAGACGCGCGAGCGCCCGGCTATAGAAGAGCAAGGCCCTTCGGTGCTGACGTTGTCGGGAAAAGCGGAAGGCATTGTCAAGGAGCTTGTGGATCGGTATTTGACGCAGTTTCAACGCATTCGAGCGCAGCATCCGAAAGATGTTTGTTATACGGCAGCGGTAGGAAGACATCATTACAAGCATCGAGTGGCGATTGTGTTCTCTACCTATGATCAATTATTCGAAGCTTTAAGGGAAATCTCCGAAACTCCGCTGGCCGAATTGAATCACGCAAGCATCTACTACAATGACATCGAAGGAAACCATGAGCCCGACCTTGTCGGAAAAATAAACACCCTCGACTTGAACGCACCGAATCAAGAAGAAGACCTGCGGCAGCTGGCCCTTGCCTATGTCCATCATCTTGAAATACAATGGGCTGATTTGTACGGCTCCGCCAAAAGAAAAAGAGCAAGATTGCCATCCTGGGTCTTTGAGCTGGAAAGGTACTGGATTGATGTTCCTCAAGCTGGAAGAAGGCCTGAGCGAGCGGACCACGTGGAAGAATGGGCCGAGGAACACCGCGAAATTGTGCTTGACGGACGTACGGACGGCAGCTATTCGGCTACGGAGAGAAAGCTTGGAGCCATCGTAAAAGAAGTCATGGGTTATGACCAAATCAATATTTATGAGAATTTCTATGAGCTTGGCGGCGATTCGTTGCTCGCCATGAAAGCCTATACCAAAATTAACGAATGGTTCCAAGTGAATATTTCAGCGGCGGACATCTTTTCCTATCCATCCATTGCGCTGCTGTCCCAATATATCGATAAATGTTTATCGAAGAGCGAAGCAAGCGAATGGACCGTTCCGGCAGACCGCACGCCGGCGCAGGATGCACATGATGAATTTGCAATCATCGGTATGGCAGGCAAGTTTCCGCTGGCCGATCATATTGAGCAGTATTGGGAAAACATTTGTGGCAAAGTGAACTGTGTCAGAGACATTCCCGCGAATAGAAGAGAAGATTTGAAAAACTATATTCGACAGCTGGGGTATGACGAGAACGACATCCAATTTGCCAAAGCAGGGTATTTGCAGGAGATTGACAAGTTTGATTATGAGTTTTTCGGATTGACCTTGAAAGAAGCAACCCTTATGGACCCTGCCCAACGCTGCTTCCTGGAGGTTGTGTACGAAATGGCGGAAGAGGCCGGCTATGGCGGTAACCGGCTGGTTGGCAGCAATACGGGCGTTTTTGTCGGCTACATCGACGAGTATCTATATAATTACCGGAGATTTATATACGATTCCGACCCTTCGTTAACCAAGTATTCGTTGTCGGGGAACCTGAGCGCGAATATATCGGCCAGAATATCGTACTCGCTTGATTTAAGAGGCCCCAGCGTTGTCTTGGATACCTCTTGCTCTTCATCTTTAGTCGCTCTGAATGCGGCCTTAAAAAGCCTAAAAACAGGCGAATGCGATACTGCCATTGTAGGCAGCGCCAAAATCAAGCTGATTCCGATTCATAATCCGGAAAGCCGTGTCGGCGTGGAATCGGAGCATGCGATGATCCGGGCATTCGATGACGATGCGGATGGCATTGCGGAAGGTGAAGCTGTCGCTGCGATCATGATCAAGCCGCTCAAGAAGGCCATGGCAGACGGCGATTATATCCGTGCGGTGATCAAGGGAAGCGCCGTGAATCAAGACGGCACCGGTATGGGGATCATGGCGCCCAGGTCCGAAACGCAGACGCAAGTCATTCTGGATGCCTGGAAAGACGCCGGAATTGACCCGGCCTCCATCACTTATATCGAGACGCATGGAACGGGCACGAAATTAGGTGACCTGGTAGAATATGACGGGCTGAAAAAAGCGTTCGGGAAATATACGAACGAGAAGCAGTATATTGCGCTAGGTTCCGTTAAAACCAATTTGGGGCACGTTTACCAAGCCTCCGGACTCGCCAGCGTCATCAAGGCGGTTTTATCGCTGCAGCACAAAAAGCTGGTTCCCAGCTTGCACTTCGACCGGCCCAACCGGCTCATCGATTTCGAAGAATCTCCCTTTTATTTCAACAATATATTGAGGGATTGGGAGACCCATGGCATTCCAAGGCGGTGCGGTGTAAGCTCGTTTGGATTCAGCGGAACGAACGGCCACGTCGTCCTTGAAGAATATGACGAGAACGATCAAGAGCAGCAGGGAGCCACGGGGCCATATATTGTAACATTGTCCGGGAAAAGCAAAGAGGTGCTGCACAATCTGGTTCGCAGTTACCTGGAATTTTTGGAGCAGCGACCGGATATCGACATGGGGCGATTGAGTTTTACAACCAATGCAGGCAGAGGTCATTATAATGAAAGACTGGCGTTAATCGTGAAGGATCAAGACGACCTGAAACATAAATTAAACCAGTTATTATTGCATCATGGGGAAAACATCCGGCTGGAAGACATTTATTACGGAACATCAGCGTCGATTCCCAGAGGAAGCGTCAGGGAAGAAAGCCGCATCCACGAAATGACAAGGAGTCCGGCGGGCTTAAAACAGATTTGCTTATCCTATGCGGCAGGCGCCGATATTCCCTGGGACAAGCTGTACGAAGAGCATGAGAAGCATGTCCTGCCGCTGCCGACCTATCCGTTTATGCGCAAGAGATGCTGGTTTCAGCCAAAAGCCAGAAACAGAAGCTTCTCCATTGTGGAAGAGGATGTAGTGAACGACTATGAGCTCCTTGAATTGGAACAACAACATCGGAGGCGGATGGAGACCGAGGTCGCCGCTGCCGGCGCAGAGGCGATGAGCGGTCTTACGGAGATTGAGCATGCGGTCATTCAAGCCTTTAAGGAAGTTCTGGGAATCAAGCAGGTAAGATTGGAGGATCATTTCTTCGAGCTTGGGGGAAATTCCCTGAAAGCGACGAAGCTGGCTTCCAAGATTTATCAGCTGCTGGAAGTGCTGATGCCGTTGAGCGATATTTTGATCTATCCGTCGGTTCGGGATTTTGTGAATCACATCGAACAGCTGGTTAAAGACAATAAGACCATGACAAGGATACCGGTACTGCCGGAGCAGGAATTTTACGACTTAACCGTTAAGCAAAAGGATCTCTGGTTGTCGACACAGCTGTATGAAGACACCAGCGCCATGAATATAACCTCCGGCTGGCTGCTGGAGAAGGTGGACATCGCCTTGCTGCTCCAAGCGTTCTGGGCTGTCGTGGAACGTCATCCCATCTTGAAAACACGCGTCGTTATCGAAGACGGAGAGCCCCGGCAGACCCTTGATTCCGGCGACACGATAGCGAGGGCATATCATTATCTTGATCTTAGCGGCAGTGAAGGGATCGAAGAATCGTTAGAAAGGCTGAAGAGGACCGAGGTCAAGAAACCGATTCATCTGGAGCGTGATCCGCTAATTCGTCTGACGATGGCCAACATCGGTCAGGAGCGCCATTTTCTGGTGTTTGTCATTCACCATATCATCTCCGACTGGTGGTCCATCGATTTGATCATGAATGATTTGGTCAAGTATTATAACGCGTTCAGTTCGAATACGGCGCCGCAGTTGGAACCGTTGTCGGTCAAATTCTCGGATATTGTAGCGTGGCATAAAGAAAAAATGGAGACCGACAAAGAAAAGCTGGAGTGCTACTGGAACGGCATTCTTCAAGGTCCGCTGCCAGTGATGAACCTCAGGACCGACTTTGAGCGCCCCCTTCAAAAAGATCTGGGCGGCAAAAGACTGGATGCAAAATTCGATATGGATGTGATGGGCCGTCTGAAACATATGGCGGACGTGAATCAAGGAACCATGTTTATGACCGTGTTATCGGGAGTATTTTCGCTCTTGCATTTGTACTCCGGGCAGAACGATATGATTGTGGGGATCAATTCATCGGGAAGAGAGCACTATCAGTTGCAGGATCAAGTCGGCTATTTCGTCAATGTGCTGCCTCTGAGAATCCAAATCGACAGCAAGGATACCTACATCCAATTGTTCGGCAGAGTCAGGCAGCAGTCACTGGGGGCGCTTGAACATCAAGATTATCCGTTAGTGCTGATGATGGACAACGAACATGTTGTGCGGGACCAGAGCCGGTCCCCGATATTCGATGTCTTGGCGCAGTTTATCATTGATCCGTCGAATGACGATAGCATGCGGGTAAATCATGGCTGCATCCGCGAAATCCCGATCGAATCCTTGGAAAGCAAATATGATCTGGTCTTCAACTTCTTCGAGAGACGCGGAGAAATTACATTGGAGTTGGAGTATAGCGATAGCTTGTTTAAAGAGGAAACGATGGAACGAATGATCGCAAGATTAAAACGGATCTTTGAACAATACTCCAATAACGCACAATTGACGGTTCGTGAATTGCAAACGGAAGAGAGCCCGTATAGCCGTATTTCGCCCATTCAAAAGAGGAAAAGAGGGTAGAAGAACATGGAATATCAAAGTTCGGCTTTTCAGGAACAGCTTTGGCTGCATGATGCATTCGAAAGAAAGCGTTTATCGGCTTATGGCGCCGATTATTACAACATTCCAATCATCTTTCGAATCAATGGCATCGTTCATGAGCATGAGATACGCGAAGCATTAACAAGGCTGCTGGAAAAGCACGAAGCGCTGAGAACATCGCTTCTGATGAGCAACGGAGCGGTCACGCAGCACATTCGCGAGCAAGCGGAGCCCGTCTTGATCACTCTGGACTGGTCTGGCGAGAATCGAACGGAGATCGAAGCGTTAGCTGTTCTCAAGGAACTCAACGCGCAGGCTTTTCTGGACGGGTTAGAGGCTCCGCTGGTCAAAAGCGTCTTTCTGCCCTTAAATCGGGAAATCTCCTACCTCTTGCTTACGATCCATCGTGCGATCTGTGATGAGCGGTCAGTCAAAATCCTGAAAAGAGACTTTATTCGACGGTTTACCGCTTATGCCAACGATGAACAACCGGATGATGCGGCGGAGCTTCCTTTGCAGTATGCCGACTTCTCGGAGTGGCAACACGAATTGCCCGATGAAATTCTCGAAACTCATCTCATGTATTGGAAAAGAAAGCTGAATAAAGAGCTTCGGCCGATCGTATTGCCGATGCAGAGGAAAAAAACGGAAGCCCCTGCGTATCAACCTGCGGAGTACCGGCTTGTATTCCAGCCGGAGCTGATGGAGAAAGTGGAGCGGCTGCGAATTCAAGCCGGTCTGGAAAAAAGAATCATCTTCCTGACGGTGCTTAAGATACTGCTGCTGAAATTCACGGGGGAGAAAGAGATCCATATCGGCACAACCGTATCCGAGGGGATGAGTGAGGAATTATTGGATACGGTGGGCCCGATTTCGAATCCGTTGATTCTCCATGACGAATTGTACGACAGCAAGCCGTTTCTGGACATCGCGAGGCAGATCGCTCAAACCTGTCAAGAGGCCAAGGACCACAGTATCATTCCTTTTGAAAGAATTGCAAAGGAAATGAAGTTGCGGAATAGCGGCGATGCGGCTCCGCTCTTCGATATTTTGTTCCATTATTGGGATGCCGACGAAGATATGCCCGTATCCCGAATTCAGGTCATAGAGTCGAATATCGGATGGGGCAAGGCTGATTATCACGTTCTGGTTCAGGAAGAGGAGTCGGAGACCAGGCTGTATGTTACTTACGATTCCTGTTGTTATTCCGGGCAGCAGGCCGCGCAGCTGGCGCATAGCTTCATGACGTTATGCGAGGCGTTATGCGGGGACCCGGATCAACCGGTTCTTCATGCCGAGTTTATTGACGAAGACGAGAAAAATCTTCTGCTATCTCAATGGACGAATACGAATGTCGAGGCCATGACCGAGGAATGCGTGCATCATCTCTTTTCGCGGCAAGCCCTCAAAACTCCCGATCATATTGCCGTGCAGTATGATGAACAAACGATGACCTATGGGGAATTG
The DNA here is from genome assembly GCF_900100345.1 of Paenibacillus tianmuensis. Classification (GTDB taxonomy): domain Bacteria; phylum Bacillota; class Bacilli; order Paenibacillales; family NBRC-103111; genus Paenibacillus_G; species Paenibacillus_G tianmuensis. Next base: position 106,510 of record NZ_FMTT01000010.1, read on the forward strand.
GAGGAATCGTCGAATCAAATTGCGAATTGGCTCAAGCGTCACGGGATCGAAAGCGAAGACATCATTGCCATTGTCATGGATCGAAATATTCACACCGTGGAACTGATGCTCGGTATTTTGAAGGCCGGCGCATGCTATTTGACGATCGAGCCGGATGCCCCGGTGGAGAGGCGGCGGTATATTTTAGAGGATAGCCGTCCCAAGCTCGTCATTGTTGAAGAGCGTTATGCCGACGCGGCCCACGGGGAACAGGCTGTGATTCTGGAGTCTCTCTTGCAGAACAAGGCCGGCGAGCCGAAGGAAGTTACAAGCCCATGCCATCATGCGAATCTGGCTTACGTGATTTATACGTCCGGTACGACCGGCAAGCCTAAAGGCGTCCTCCTTGAGCATCGAAACCTGGCGAGAATCGTCTGCCACAGTCAACACTTGTTTGACTATACGGCAGACGATGTATGGTCCATGTCCCACCCTTACAGCTTTGATTTTTCGGTATGGGAAATGTACTGCGCACTACTGACAGGGGGAAGGGTTGTCATTGTTCCGCGAAGTGTTGTCAAGGATACGGCGCGCTTTAGACATTATTTAAGCGAATACGGCGTGACGGTGCTGTGCCAGACCCCGACGGCATGCAACGCCCTTATCCATGAGGAAATCAAGCATCCCGGGGCTGACCTGAAAGTCAGAACGATCATTTTCGGCGGAGAAGCTTTGAGTGTAGGGGATTTACGGGAGCTAAGAGAGAAATATCCGGAAATGACATTTGTGAATAGTTATGGGATTACGGAAACAACCATACTCGCAACGTTCAAGAAGGTGACGGACGAAGAAATCGCATCCCATGTGAATTCGATCGGCGTACCGCTTCCCAATTATCAAGTCTATGTGCTGAATTCCCGGCAGCAAATCGTTCCCATCGGCGTCGAGGGCGAACTATACGTGGGCGGAAGCGGTGTGGCAAGAGCGTATTTGAATCGACCGGAGCTCACTCAGGAAAAATTCGTTCCAAACCCGTTTGGGGAAGGAAGATTGTATCGTTCCGGCGACTTGGCCAGATGGAAGCCTAACGGCGAGCTGGAGTATATCGGGAGAATCGATGATCAAGTTAAAATACGGGGCTATCGCATGGAGCTTGGCGAAATCGAAACGATCCTCAAGCGTCAGCCCGGAATTCGGAACGCCGCTGTCATGGCAAGAGAAAAGGCCGGAGAATCCTGCTTGTGCGCCTACCTTGTTTCAGATCATTCCATCGGCTTGAGCGCCTTGCGCAGTGCCCTAGCGGAGCATTTGCCCGAGTATATGATCCCTGCCTATATGCAGCAGATCGGGGAAATACCGATGACCGTTAACGGGAAGGTCGATAAAAAAGCGCTGCCCGAGATCGAGGCAAGCAGCGAGATGGAATACGTGCCTCCCGGAACCTACATCGAGAAGTCCTTTGCGCGAATTTTCGAAGAAGTGCTGGATGTCGAGCGGATAGGGATCTATGACAATTTTTTTGAGGCCGGAGGCCACTCTTTAAAGGCGACGAAGGTAATCAACCGGATCGAAGAAGTGACGGGGATCCGATTATCGCTGATCGAAATGCTCAAAGAACCAACGGTTGAAGCTTTAAGCAGGAAGATCAAAAATAAAGAAAAACCGTATGTCCAGATTCCCAAAGCGGAATCGAAGCCCTGCTATCCAATGTCGTCTTCACAAAAGCGAATATTTGTCATTTCCAGCATGGACAACACGGGCGTCGTTTACAATATGTACAAAGGCATGGAAATCAACGGAAAATTGGATGTCTCTAAAGTGAAGCATGCTTACCTTCAACTGGTGAGCCGTCACGAAATTTTGAGAACCGGCTTTTTCATGAAGGATGGGGAAGCTGTGCAGCAGGTACTCGACGAAGTTAGCGCCGAGATCGAATACGATGAGGCGGAGGAGGTCGGCGAAGCCGACAAGATCAGGCTGCTGTCCGAATTTGTGCGGCCATTTGACTTGGGCAAGGCTCCGCTTCTTCGCATCAAGGTCATTCGTGTCGGGCAAGGGAACGACCTGTTGTTCTTTGATATGCATCATATTATTTCGGACGGAATGTCCATCAATATTCTCGCTGAGGATTTTACAAGGTTGTACTCAGGCGAGACATTAGAGGAGCCCGGTATCCAGTATAAAGATTATAGCGAATGGATGCGGACAAGGGATCTTTCCGGTCAACGGGCCTATTGGATTCATGAATTTAAGGACAGCGTTCCTGTCCTTCATCTGCCGCTTGATTATAAGCGGCCGCCAATCCAAAGCTTTCTCGGAAACAGCGTGGAATGCTTTGTTGATCAAGAGCTGAAGACGAAGGTGATGGCTTTATGCAGAAAAACAGGAACCACGGAATATATGGTGCTTCTCTCCATACTGATGGTGCTGCTTAGCAAGTACAGCAGGCAGGAGGATATTGTCGTCGGGAGCCCGATTTCGGGAAGAACACACCGGGACACGGAGAACATACTGGGCATGTTTGTAAACACCATGGCTTTGAGGGGAAAGCCCGAAGCGGACAAAACCTTTGGCTCCTTCTTGAATGAGATGAAGGATACATGCCTCCATGCGCAGGAAAACCAGGAGTATCCGTTCGACGAACTTGTAGAAGAGGTCGAAGTGAATCGGGATCTGTCACGAAATCCGTTGTTTGACGTCCTGTTCAGTTTGGAGAATCCTGCCGATGATGTGGAGCTTGATCTGGACGGATTTCAATTCAAGGAAATTTTTATCGAGCATGCCATCGCCAAATTTGATTTGACCGTAACCGTATCGAACAGGGATACAGGTTACGGAGTCACTTTCGAGTACGGCCGCGAGCTGTTTGCTGAAAGCAGCATACGTCAAATGATGGCTCACTTTTGCAAAATCTTGAAGGAGGTCACGTTCGACCCCGAACAGCGGATCGCGGAGCTTGAGGTGCTCGAAGAGGAGGAACAAGCGAGAATTTTGGGAGCGTTCAACAACACGGATGCGGCCATGCCGCAAGAGAAGTCCGTCGCGCAGCTGTTCAACGAGCAGGCAGCCAAAGTGCCGGATCATATCGCCGTCAGCTGCGAGGATCAAGCGCTCACGTATCGGGAGCTGAGCCGCAAGGCCAACCGGCTTGCCGCGCAATTGAGGAAGCTGGGAGTCCGCCGCGACGACTATGTGGCGGTCATGGCCGAGCGGCGAATCGAGACAATCGTCGCTATCTGCGGCATTGTTCAGGCGGGCGGCGCTTACGTGCCGATCGATCCGGCCAACCCCGGGGAAAGAATCGAGTACATCCTGAAGGACTGCAAGCCGAAGGCGATGCTGGCCTATGATGCGGACGATCGGGCCGGTGTGCCGGTCATCAATCTGTCCGAAGCGGACCCGTGGGAAGCTGCGGAGGAGGAGCCGGTCAGTCGGCCGAACGACTTGATCTATGTCATCTATACGTCGGGAACGACAGGAAGGCCGAAGGGCGTCATGGTCGAGCACAAGAACGTGATCCGGCTGGTGAAGAACGCTGGCTATGCGAAGCTGGATGAACGGACAGTGATCCTGCAGACGGGAGCCCTCAGCTTCGATGCCTCGACCTTCGAAATCTGGGGAGCGCTGCTTAACGGGGGGCACGTGCATCTGGCCGACCGCGATGTCATCCTCGATGCCCGGAGACTGAAAGGAGTCATACAAGAGAAGTCGATCACGACCATGTTTACCACGACGGCTTTGTTTAATCAACTGATGAGTACGGACGAGACGGTATTTGACGGTCTGGGCACCCTGTTGTTCGGCGGGGAGAAGACGTCCGAGATGCATGTCCGAAAGCTGGTGGAGCGGAACCGGCGGATCGATTTTGCGAACATTTACGGACCGACGGAAACGACGACGTTTGCCGTCTGGTATCCGATTGAGGAGCGTACGCTTCGAGCGAAGACGCCGATCGGAAAGCCCATCTCCAATACGAGGGCCTATGTAGTGAACGAAGGGAAGCTTTGCGGAATCGGGATGATCGGGGAGCTGTGCATCGCGGGAGACGGCGTAGCGAGAGGCTATCTGAATCTTCCGGAGCAGACGGCGGAGAAATTCGTGGCCAACCCGTTCGGGGAAGGGCGGATGTATCGCACCGGGGACTTGGTCCGATGGCTGCCGGACGGCAATCTGGAGTATGTGGGGCGGATGGACGAGCAGATCAAGCTCCGAGGCTTCCGCATCGAATTGGGAGAGATCGAAAGCGCGCTCCGGAAGCTGAGTGGCGTGCGGGATGCGGTTGTGACCGTACATGAAGAGCGGGAAGAAAAGCATCTTTGCGCTTATCTGGTGGCGGAAGAAGCGGATGTGTCGATCAGCCGCATCCGGGAAGAGCTTCGCAAGGAGCTGCCGGAGTACATGATCCCTGTATATATGATGACCATCGGGAGTATTCCGGTGAACCGAAACGGCAAAATCGATAAAAAAGCGCTGTCCCCAATCGAGATCAAGAGCGAGCGCGCCTATGCGGCGCCAAGGAATGAGACGGAGCGGGCGATCGTGCAGGTGTTTGAGGACATCCTCGGAATCGATCAAGTGGGGATGAGGGACAGTTTTTATGAACTTGGCGGCGATTCCATTAAGGCGATCCGGATTATATCGCGGCTTAGAGAATTGAATTTTGAGCTGACGGTCAAAGAAATGCTGCAGCTGCAAGTGATCGAGGACATGATATCCCGTGTCCGAAAGGACGCAGACAGGGTGGAGTACGAGCAGGGGGAGGTTACGGGAGAAGTTCCTTTGACACCGATACAGCATTTGTTTTTTCAATGGAACTTAAAGAAGCCCGATCATTTCAATCAGGCTGTGACCCTGCAATCAAGAGACCGGTTGGAGGAAGAGGCACTAAGGGAAGCGTTGCGAGCCTTGGCCGCGCATCATGACCTTTTGAGGGCTGTGTTTACCGATGGCAGGCAGGAAATACGGAAGGTGGACGGGAGTTGCTTGTTTCATCTGGAGAGCTTTGATTACAGCGGCATCATGGATGAAAGTCTGCTGGAGTCAGCGATGTTTGAGCAAAGCACCGCGATTCAGCGAAGTATGGACTTATCGAAGGGGCCGCTGCTGAGAACCGCTCTGTATCGGGCGCCGGCATACGATTATTTGATGATTTGTATACATCACCTCGTTGTCGATGGCATTTCGTGGAGAATCCTGCTTGAAGACCTTGTAGCGGGATATTTCCAAGCAAGGAGGGGGACGCCGATTCTATTTCCCGGGAAAACCGCATCGTATCTCGACTGGTCGAAAGCTTTATTGGCCTACAGCGAATCCGGGGAGCTGAAACGTGAAATCCAGTATTGGGAAGGCATTCATGCCCAAATGAACACCGGGATCATCGAAGCCGATGCGGACGGTACGGAGCAGGGGTATGAGAGCCTAACTTTTGAATTCGGCGAAGAACTGACAAGTCAACTGCTGTATGAAGCTGGTAAAGCCTTCAATACGGCAATAAACGATATCCTGCTTTCGGCGCTGGGCATGGCGGTGAATTCGTGGAAGCGTCAGAATAAAGTCGCAATCTACTTGGAAGGGCATGGCCGGGAAGAAATTAATCAAGCGATCGATATTCATCGAACGGTGGGCTGGTTTACCAGCATTTACCCGGTTATTCTGGAAGCCTCGGAGAAGATGGAAGACGTTATTGTTCAAACGAAGGAGATGCTGAGGCATATTCCTAACCGCGGGATGGGCTATGGGGTGATTCGTTACGGCGGAAAATACGAAATTCCCGAAACGGTACCGGATATCGGATTTAATTATTTGGGCCAGTGGAATATGGAATCCAATGAGGGGACGGGAATAACCGCCTCGACACTGTCCAGCGGAGTGAATATAGCAGAAGAGAATCAACGAACGAACAGCATATCGCTGAACGGAAGCATCTATAACGGAAAGCTCGCGATGACCATCGAATATGACAAGAGCAAATTCAGCCACTCATCCATTCAAACGCTCAACATGGATTATCAAAAGGCTTTGACGAATGTCGTCCAATTCTGCATTTCGCGGAAAGAAACGGTAAAAACAGCCTCTGATTATCATGAGGAATTAACAGATGACGTCTTGAAGGATATTATCAATAGTTTCTAAATGACGATCGGCAGGAAAGGAGCAGTTGCTGGATGGACCATAAGATTGATTCGATTTATCCGCTAAGCCCGATGCAGGAAGGGATGCTGTTCCACAAATTATTTAACGAACAATCAACCGAATATGTTGTCCGGCATGTCCTCCAATGGACCGGAGAGTTTGAAGTCAAGCGGGTCAGAGAAGCTTTGGACCTGCTCGCGGAAAAATATGAAGTGCTGCGCACGGCCATCGTCATGCCCAAAAAGGGGGGGCGGCCGTGGCAGGTCGTATTGAAAGCCCGGCCGATCGAGTTGAACGTCGTGGATGTATCGGGAGAGCCCTCGGCGGCGGAGCGGGTCGAAGCCATCAAACAGGAGGATCTCCGGCGCGGATTTGATCTGGAGAAGGACACCCTGCTCAGAATGACGATCATCAAGCTGTCCGCTGAGGAAAGCATTGCGTTGTGGAGCCTGCATCATATCATTTTGGATGGATGGTGCAGCTCTACGGTGTTAATTCAGTTTATGCAGTACTATGCGGCTTTGGGCAAAGGGAGAACGTATGGCGAGCTGAAGCATGCCATCAGCGCTTCGGCAGCCGATACGGCTTCCTATAAAGAATATATACATTGGCTGGAAAAGCAGGATAAGCAGGCGGCAATGACCTATTGGGAGGCGCTGCTCGGAGATTATTCGGGCTCTACAGCCCTGCTGCCTATCGGGCCAAGTGCGGAAACCAAAGAGGAAATGGAACGAATAACGCTTCGTACGAGCCGCGAATTTACAGATCAGGTGAAGCGGGCCGCCAAGCGCAAGAGCATCACGATCAATACAATTCTGGAAAGCGCCTTAGGCATCCTTCTTCAAAAATACAACAGGAGCAGCGACGCGGTGTTCGGAAAAGTCGTGTCCGGAAGGAACGCGGATTTGTCGGGGATTGACCGGATTGTCGGCTTGTTTATCAATACGATTCCCGTGCGGGTAAAAACGGATGCGGAAACGACCTGCGAGCAATTGCTGAAGGCCATGCATCATCAAGCGCTGGATAGCTCTTGTTACGATTATTGCCCGTTATCCGATATTCAGCAGCTAAACGGCCGTGGCGGCGGATTAATCGATGTGCTCTTTGTTTATGAAAACTATTTTATCGATAGAGAGGCATTCACTCAAGGCTTGGAGGATTTGGACGGCCGGCTGAAGATCGAGCTGGGCGAAAGCAGAGAACAAACGAATTATCCGGTTAATGTGAGCGTCTCGATGGAAGAAACCTTGAATTTGGATATTTTGTACGATCCCAGGCGCTATGGCAAGGAAGAAATGCAAATGCTGCTCGAAAGGTACCGCATCGTTTTGAAGCAAATGGTTGAATTTCCCGAACGGCGGATCGCGGAGGTTGAGGTGCTCGAAGAGGAGGAACAAGCGAGAATCCTGGGAACGTTCAATGACACGGATGCGGCCATGCCGCAAGAAAAGTCTGTCGCGCAGCTGTTCAACGAGCAGGCAGCCAAAGTGCCGGATCATATCGCCGTTAGCTGCGAGGATCAAGCGCTCACGTATCGGGAGCTAAGCCGCAAGGCCAACCGGCTTGCCGCGCAATTGAGGAAGCTGGGAGTCCGCCGCGACGACTATGTGGCGGTCATGGCCGAGCGGCGGATCGAGACGATCGTCGCCATCTGCGGCATTGTTCAGGCGGGCGGTGCCTACGTGCCGATCGATCCGGCCAACCCCAGGGAAAGAATCGAGTACATCCTGAAGGACTGCAAGCCGAAGGCGATGCTGACCTATGATGCGGACGATCAGGCCGGTGTGCCGGTCATCAACCTGTCCGAGGCGGACCGGCGGGAAGCCGAGGATGAGGAGTCGGAGCTGGAGCCGGTCAGTCGGCCGAACGACTTGATCTATGTCATCTATACGTCGGGAACGACAGGAAGGCCGAAGGGCGTCATGGTCGAGCACAAAAACGTGATCCGCCTGGTGAAGAACGCTGGCTATGCGAAGCTGGATGAACGGACGGTGATTCTGCAGACGGGAGCTCTCAGCTTCGATGCCTCGACCTTTGAAATCTGGGGAGCGCTGCTTCATGGGGGACACGTGCATCTGGCTGACCGCGATGTTATCCTCGATGCCCGGAGACTGAAAGGAGTCATACAAGAGAAGACGATCACGACCATGTTTACCACGACGGTTTTGTTTAACCAGCTGATGAGCATGAATGAGACGGTATTTGACGGTCTGGGCACCCTGTTATTCGGCGGGGAGAAGACGTCCGAGACGCATGTCCGAAAGCTGGTGGAGCGGAACCTGCGGATCGATTTTGCGAATATCTATGGGCCGACAGAGACGACGACGTTTGCCGTCTGGTATCCGATTGAGGACCGCACGCTCCGAGCGAAGACGCCGATCGGAAAGCCCATCTCCAATACGAGGGCCTATGTAGTGAACGAAGGGAAGCTTTGTGGAATCGGGATGATCGGGGAGCTGTGTATCGCAGGAGACGGAGTAGCGAGAGGATATCTGAATCTTCCGGAGCAGACGGCGGAGAAATTCGTAGCCGACCCGTTCGGGGAAGGGCGGATGTATCGCACCGGGGACTTGGTCCGATGGCTGCCGGACGGCAATCTGCAGTATGTGGGGCGGATGGACGAGCAGATCAAGCTCCGAGGCTTCCGCATCGAATTGGGAGAGATCGAAAGCGCGCTCCGGAAGCTGAGTGGCGTGCGGGATGCGGTTGTGACCGTACATGAAGAGCGGGAAGAAAAGCATCTTTGCGCCTATCTGGTGGCGGAAGAAGCGGATGTGTCGATCAGTCGCATCCGGGAAGAGCTTCGCAAGGAGCTGCCGGAGTACATGATCCCTGTATATATGATGACCATCGGGAGTATTCCGGTGAACCGAAACGGCAAAATCGATAAAAAAGCGCTGCCCCCAATCGAGATCAAGAGCGAGCGCGCCTATGCGGCGCCAAGGAATGAGACGGAGCGGGCGATCGTGCAGGTGTTTGAGGAAGTATTGGGCATCGGGAGGGTCGGTCTGCAGGACAACTTCTTTGAACTGGGAGGAGACTCCCTCAAGGCTATCCGTATTGTCGCCAAGCTAAGAGGGCTGGATTATGGCTTGACGATGCGGGAACTGGTCCAGCAGCGCACGATCGCAGAGGTTATTGCCAAGATCGACGGCAAGGAATCGGCGACCCCGCTGAATGAAGCGCTCAGGGAAGTATCCGCCGCTTCTTCTGCCGATCATACGACAGCCGTGAATGCTTCCATGACGCGCGGCAGCGAGCTGGAAGTAAGAACGGCGGCCGTATTGGAGGATACCCGGTTGGATCCGGATCAGTTCAAGAAGACAAGATGGGTTGAAGAACTGGCGAACTATGACTGTAATACAAGAGAAGCCGCGATATCGGATTGTTTTGAACCATTTGCCTATCAAAAGTTCTTCTTGCTCCAGCAGCCGGAGACGATATGCACCAAGACGGAAATTGTTGGCTCGATGACGAAAAAGCACATGGTGCAAATCGTCAGAGAGATCGTTCATGAGCAAAATGGTTGCCGATATTTCTATCAAAGCGAAGAGGATATGATCCAGGAGTGCGAGTTTACAGACCGCTGGCATGTGCCGTACATCGACCTGAGCGATGAACCGGATTCCGACGCAAAGCTTGCTCCGCTGGAATCGATCTCCAACCTGGCTGCGCTGTTTAAGCACGGAAGTCTGTTGGTGAAGATCATGATCGTAAAAACAGCACACAACCGGCATGTCGTTTATTTTTACGCGCAGCATGCCGTATGGGATTTTGTATCTACGGAAGTACTAGGAAATCTGGTTAGAAACAAATGTTTGGGAATGGACGGCGGCCTGGACAAAAACGGGTATACCCGGTATTCGAAAGCGAGACAGCAAAGAGAAGCGGATTTACGGCAGGATGCGCCCCGCTTCTTTGGAAGCATCGCAGATCAGATCAATCATTACCAAGCCCTGACGAATGGCCGGACGTTCCGCTACCTCATCGATATGACAAGAAAAGTGGACCCGGAAACGGCGGAGAACATCCTTCGGAATCCGATTCAATGGGTCCTTCGATTGTTCGCTTTGATTAATATCAGGCCGTTGGACGACGGTACGAAACATTCAAGCTTTCCTTTCGCATTAATCCAATCTGGCCGAACGGATGCCGGTCACATGACCTTAGGCTTGTATTTGGATTCCGTCGTACAGACATTTGATGCCGCCCGGGGGACGATCGAAGCCTCCGAAGTTGGCGATTGCGCCTTTCTGTTATTTGGAGCGGAGTATTTGAGCGACATTATATCCATCAACTTTGTGTCATCATTCGATCCCTCCTACACGTTCGAGGAGTGCGGAGATTTGAGGATTGGCATGCAAGCTATGAATGAAAACGCGGTGTCCAAAGGGCATATGACGATCAGGCTCTTTAACGACAGCTTGCAGCTGCTTATCCCGAGCTTTCATCACGATCTGGATCGGATCGCCGAAATGACAGAGGAGCACTTGAGACAAGGCCAAGCAAGCCGAATCTAAACATCGGAAGGAGAAATGAGCCATGGAGGTAAAAGAAACGATCAGAAAATTTTTAAGCCGATATGTGGGCGACAAGCCATTTGACGATGCCGACAATATTTTTGAGAAGGGGTATGTGAACTCGTTATTTTTCATGCAGCTTGTCTTATTTATTGAAAAGCAGTTTCAAATCACCATTGAAAATGAAGATTTGGCGATGGGAAATTTTCAAGATGTGAACTCGATTGCGGCTTTCGTAAACTCCAGGCTATTAAACGCGCATGGCCTGAAATAATCAGGGGAAGGAGACGAATCATGTGCCTAAAATTGCCGTTGTTTTTCCGGGCTCGGATAGTCATTTTATAGGGATGTACAAGGCTTTGTATGACGAATACAGCATTGTCAGAGATACGATCCATGAGGCTGAACAGGCTACGGGCATACCTCTGGGCGAATTGTGCTTTAAGGGACCGCTTTCCGTATTGTCAAGACCTGAAAATGCCCATGCGGCCATTGTTGCATTCGGCGTAGCCGCCTTTCGCGTGTTTGTGAGCGAAACGGGAATCACACCGCAGTTCTGTGCGGGACACAGCCTGGGAGAATACACAGCGCTGGTATGCGCAGGCGCAATGAAGCTGTCCGATACATTGAAGCTGGTTCAACTGCGCACGGAAATCAGCAAAGAAATCCAGACGGCTGTCGACGGCGGTATGACGATCGTTGATGGAATTGATGCCGAAGCTGTGGAGAAGATCTGCAAGCAGCAGCAAAGGAACGGGAGACATGTCTATGTCTCCTGCTACAATTCCTCAACTCAGGTTGCGATTTCCGGCTTGCAAGAGGATGTAGAGGAGACGGAAAAAATCATCGGCAAAGAACATGGTTCCGTCACTCCTTTGTTCGACAGCGCTCCTTTTCATTGCCCCGTCATGGAGCGAGGAGCGGAGAAGTTGCAGAAGGCCATTGCACGCTTGCCATTGGGCGAGTTCCGGTATCCGGTAATGTCCAACTATACCGGAAAACCGTACGTTCGCATACAGGACGTAGAAGAAAATTTGGTCCGGCATTTATCGAATCCGGTTCGCTGGGAGGAGATTATCCGTTACTTTGAGAGCAAAGGCGTCCGGCTGGTCATTGATTTCAGTGCCAGAAACATATTTGAAGGCATGATTCAGCACAAGCCGTCTCTCCGGACCATATGCTTTGGAGTAAGGGAGGAGAGAGAAAAACTGTTCCAATTGTTGAACAGCTCCGATGACGACGGCAGCAGGTCCACTTTTATTTCGAAAAGCCTACTTGCGGCGCTATCCACTCCCAATCAACATGTGGAACGATACGTCAACGGCGCCGATGTCGCGGACCATTATCATAAGCTTTCCGAAATCAGCATGGAGCTGGAACAGGGGAGGATCGCTTTGTCGAACGAAGTCAAGCGGAGTATTCTTCTTCTGTTGAAACGCATCTTTGACGCGAAGAAGCTTGGCCGGGATGAGCAAACCCAATGGTTTCAGCAAATTTTGGATGAAACCTCCTCTACATACCTCAATTTGATTGAAATTGAATAAATATAACCGATTGACAAAAATATACTGCTCTGATACCTTAAATATAACAGCATGCTGTCTAAATTGAGGTGAGCAACATTGAATAATCAGGAAGAGCTATTTTTGATTCAGCAAATTTACGGAACACTTTTCGCGCTCGCCAACAAAATCCAGTCCAAAGGCGATACTTATTTTGAGGACATCACATCCAGACAGTTCATGATTATGATGGCCATTATTCACCTGCCGGAAGAAGAGGCCACCATCATCAATATCGCCAAAAAGTTAGGGACCACCAAGCAGAGCGCCAGACATCTGCTCTCCTCGATCGAGAGCAAAGGGTATGTGGTTGCCATTCCAAGCCCCGTGGACCGGCGCGCCGTGAACGTCAAAATTACGGAATCCGGGAAAAAGGTTTTGCTGAAATGCGGGGGAAAATCGATCCACTTCCTGGCCGATCTTTCGGGAAACTTCACCAAGGAAGAGCTGGAGCAGATATGGACTCTGCTGAAAAAGCTGTATCAGTTTGACGGCGAAAAGCAGGATGGGTTTGAGGAAAGTATTTCGATCCAAATGGGAGATGAGCAGGATGAGATGACGAAGAAGGCATTGGAAGAATTCTCAAGACGACGAAATGCCCAAGTGCCCGAGTCCAATCCTTAAGCGCGGACCATAGCGGGACTTCACAGGGTGAGGCAGTACTTTGGAGAGGAATCTGGGAGGGAAGAGCATGGAACATGCTGTAGTTGTCAAAAATTTGCATAAAAGCTACCGGGATAAAAAAGCGGTGAATGGGATCGACTTTGTCGTCAATAAAGGGGAAATCCTGGGGTTTCTAGGTCCGAACGGGGCGGGCAAAAGCACCATCATGAATATTTTGTCGACCATTTTATCGGCGGATGAGGGCGAAATCACGATCCTGGGCGTTCCTTTGAAGAAAAATGCGAAGTCCATCAAGCTTCGCATTGGAATTGTGCCTCAGGATCTCGCGATCTACGAAGAGATTTCCGCCGAGAAAAATGTGCGATTTTTTGCAAGCCTGTATCATCTGAAAGGCCAAATGCTGGAAGACAAGGTGAAGGCTGCGCTGGAGCTGGTAGGCCTGTACGATAAGAAAGACCATAAGCCCAAAACCTTTTCGGGCGGCATGAAGAGAAGATTGAATATTGCTTGCGGCATTGCTCATCAGCCTCAGCTTATTATTTTGGATGAACCGACCGTCGGCATCGATCCCCAATCCAGAAATCATATTCTGGAGTCCATCAAAATTTTGAAGCAGCATGGCGCAACGGTGATTTACTCGACTCACTATATGGAAGAGGTAGAAGCCATATCCGACCGGATTCTGATCATTAACGAAGGGAAGATTATTGCGGAAGGCACCAAAGAAGAATTGAACCGGAAGGTGAGCGATGAAATCACCTATACGTTCTCTGTGAAGAACACGGAGCGGTTAACCGTTGAGGCTTTCCACGAAATAGACGGTGTAACGAAGGTACGCCTGTCTGCGGATACGATTGAGGTCACCTCCGGAAAGTCCGAAGACAATCTCAACGGAATCATCGGCGTCATCACCTCAAGCGGCTGCAAAATCCATAATATGAGCCGGACGGAAGCCTCGTTGGAAACGACATTCCTTGAGCTGACCGGAAGAAATTTAAGAGATTAGGAGCATGCTACCCATGAATTTCTTAAAAATCGTATGGTTCGATTTCATGAATATATGCAGGACGCCGATGCTGGTCATCGTCAATACGATTGGTCAGTTAATCATATGGGCCGGCTTTGGTATGGTGACAAGCAGCCATTTTGGAGGAGGGATTGTCAATTCCTATGATTACTATGGGATTGCGACCATGATTTTGTCTTCCATCATGATCTCCATGACCGTAACGAATACCTTCATGGAGGAGAAGGTGAAGAGGGGGAACCTGCGTATTGCCTACGCTCCGGTCTCCAAAACCGAGATTTATTTATCCAAGCTGCTCTCCACTTACATCTTCGGGGTTATCGCCTTCACCTTGTTATGCTTGCTTGAACAAATGGTGTTTCAGAGCAACTTTGGCGGCGCTAATATCGGTTACATTATGATATTGATCCATATGCTCACTTTGTTCGGATGCTGCATAGGCACTTTGGTGGTCGTCATGTTTAAAAGCGAGGAACGGGCGAATGCGGTCATGCCGATCATCTCCATCCTTTTTATCTTCTTCGGAGGCGTGTTCAGCCCCGTTGGCCATTTTGGAGAAGTGATGCAGGCGATTGCGCAAATCTCGCCTGCCAAATGGGTCACCCAAGCGGCCTTCCAGATCATCTATGACAACAACTTCAGCTTATTCCTCCCCGTTATCGCTTTCCTGCTGCTCTTCTCCATCGTCTTCACCGTCATCAGTCAATTTATTTTTAAACCGGAGGAGTATCTGTAATGAACTTCATGCCGTTATTCAAAAATAAGCTGGACCGGATTAAATACAAAAAGGAAATCTTCGTCGTCGCGCTCATCATTATCCCCATTACCATTCTGGCTACGATATTATTGTCCAACCGGCAGGAATTGAGGTCCAACATTGCGCTGGTTACCCAAGATGCGCAGAGCGTACAGGAGTTCCCGGAAAATAATAAATTTACGATTATTCCCGTCAAAGAAAAACCCACGCTCTCGAATCTGATTTTGGGATATTATGATGCTATTGTGGAAAAAAACAACGAAGGCACCTATCTGGTCATGACAGTGATCAAAAGTAAAAAGGACACCGATATCATCTCCAATTACTTTAACAAGAAGGAAAGCCCTGTCGATTACGAAAGTCAAGACCTTGAGCGTGGCGTTGGGACGAAGGTCTTGGGCTTTATTATCATGATTATTTTGATGCAGGGTGTTGCTATAACGATGCTTTATACCGAGGACAGAACCCTCAGAACCTTCGGAAGGATCATGATGGCGCCGGTAAGCGAACAGCTGTACATTGCTTCACAGGGGATTTTTACCTTCATATGCTTGTATTTCCCCACTTATTTGGCCCTGGTCATAACGAAGGAAGTTTTCGGAGTTGAACTCGGGTTCGGGCTCGGGCTGCTGGCCCTGTTGATCGGTATGGTGACTGCTCTTGGAACGGCGTTTGGTTTGTTTATGTCATCGATTCTGAAGCAGAACGTTTCCTTGACCGCAAGCTTGTTTGCCATTATCACCTCCCTGCTGGGTACGTGTCTGGTTCCCTTCAAGGTGAACAACAGCGTCATTGACGGGATGATCAGCCTTATTCCGCAAAAGGCTTTTATGGAGATTCTGGAAGGAGCGGAAAAGGGGAAGGAACTTCTGCAATTCAAGGGCCAGCTTATCGATTTGGCGGTTTGGATTCTTGTGCTCTGGTTTTTCGGAAGCTATGTCATTCAGCGGAAAGTAAGCTCGGGAAATTATTGATTCCACTTGCAACGGAAAGGAGACCGGCTCTTGTCCATTCAAAATATCGAACTAACAGAACAGCAAAAGAAGAAGCAGGAGGAGTTCAAGCATTTTGTGGATAGCGAAATTGTACCGATTGCCGGCAGCATCGATCAGGAAGAAAACATGCCCAGAGCCGTTATCGACAAGTTGATTGCCAGAGGGTATTGGGGGGCGGAGCTGCCTCCCGAATATGGCGGCGCCGGTATGGATCAAATTACGTACGGTTTGCTCCATGAAGAAATTGGCCGGGGCTGCGCGAATCTTCGCAATGTGATGGGCGTGCAGGGGATGGTCACTTCGTCCATTCTGCGCTGGGGTACACAGGAGCAGAAGAAAAAATGGCTGCCCCGGTTGAGCTCGGGCGAATGGACGGCTGCCTTCGCCTTGACCGAACCGGAAGTCGGCAGCGATGCCAAAAGTATGCATACCCTCGCCCGATCGGATGGCTCGGAATATGTGATTACCGGCCGGAAAAAATGGATCACCTTCGGGCAAAATGCGGACCTTTTCCTGGTGTTCGCGCAAATGGACGGCAAAGTCAGCGCCTTTATCGTGGAAAGGGATACGCCCGGATTTTCCAGTCTGCCCACTGTCGGCCTGCTCGGCTTTCGAGGCTCTATGCTGGCCGAATTGATATTGGAAGAATGCAGGGTTCCGGCTAATCATGTCGTGGGCAAGACGGGCTTCGGCTTGACGCTTGTAGCGAATCATGGCTTGACTCACGGCCGTTACAGCACGGCCTGGGGAGCGGTCGGATTGGCTCAAGCCTGCTTGGAGGCATGCCTGACTTATGCCAGCGAAAGAAAACAGTTTAACGTTTATCTGAAAGAGCATCAATTGGTTCAGCAAATGATTGCGGATATGGTAGTGAACATCATGGCTGCCAGGCTGCTCTGCCATCGGGTGGGACAATTAAGAGACAAGGGGGATTTGCAGTCCATACCGGAAACCTCGGTGGCTAAATATTTTGCCGCAACCATGGCCTCTAAAGCCGCCAAAGATGCCGTTCAGCTTCATGGAGCCAACGGCTGCGGTCCGGAATACCCGGTGCAAAGATACATGCGGGATGCCAAAATCATGGAAATTGTAGAGGGCAGCACTCAAATTCAGCAGCTCTTGATTGCGAACGATGCCTTCAGCAGCTTGAATATGCGAAGCTTGACGCATGAAACGGTTTAGGAGGGATTCGATGATCGGGCAAACACATTATATCGAACTCAATCCGGCTATCGCTATCGGTTATTCGGAGGAGCTTGAAAAACGGCTGTTTTTTATTACAGCGGACATTACGCAATTTCAACTGGTTACGGATGATCAACAAATCAAGGGAATCGAGCTCCATCTGCTACCGTCAGCCGACCCTCTGGACATTGAGCGAAAAGTTCAATCTGTAATCGAGAATGAAATTATACTTCAGAAGCTTATCCCTCCCCGGGTCATCTGGCAGTCCAGCCAAAAACACCATAGCTATCAGGACGACCTGTACGATCAACTACTTGAACGGGGCATGGTTCATGAGATGGGCGAAGGCCAGGTATGCTTTGGCGAGCAGCTAATCCGCTTGATGGAAAGCCTGGATGCCAGGATTAAAGAGATGACGGTCGCTTCTTTTGGCGCCAAGGAATACCGCTACCCCACATTGATTTCTACCCAATCTCTGGAGAAATGCGGCTACTTCTCTTCCTTTCCGCACATGCTGATGTTTGTGACACGGCTGCATAACGATATTGATACGTACCGTAATTTCCTGGATGAATATCAAGCCAATCAAAAGGTGGGTCCGTATCTTTTTTCCTATAGCAACAATGTAGATTACTGCTTGCCGCCGACGATGTGCTACCATACGTATCATCAACTGCAGGACACCGAATTTTCCGAGGCGCAGAATCAGGTTATTACCTCCATAGGCAAATCATTCCGATATGAATCCAACTATCATCGTACGCTGGAACGACTCTGGGATTTTACGATTCGGGAAATTGTTTTTTTGGGTTCCAAGGATTTCGTGCTGGACAGCCGTCAACAGTATATGGAGGCTTCATTTGCCCTTATGGAAAGCTTGGGCTTGGAGGGGCACAGCGAGGTGGCCAGCGACCCGTTCTTCTGCAATGCCGATACGGCTGCGAAACTACTGAATCAACGAATGCAGGAACTCAAGTACGAGCTCCGCTTGAATATTACCGGGGAACGCACGATTGCGGCGGCTTCATTTAATTTTCACGATCACTTTTTCGGCGAGCGGTTTAACATCAAGCGGGGGGAGACGGAATGGATGAAGAGCGGCTGCGTCGGCTTTGGAATGGAAAGACTGGCCTATGCGTTTATCAGCCAGCATGGTTTGGAGGAAAGAAACTGGTCGAGGTTTCTTGGCGGTTATCGAATCGGCCATCGATAAATCATCCGGAAAAGGAGTATGAGACGATGCGCATCCTAGGCGTGATTGGAGCGGGGGTCATTGGTACAGGAGTGGCCCAAAACTTTGCGGAGTATGGATTTCCGGTAGTGCTGGTGGACATTTGCGAGGAGAGGCTGGCTCAATCAAGGGCCGAGATGGCCAAGCATCTCCGGTTTCAGGCTTTATATAAGAAGAGCGATCAGATTCGGAAGCCGGATGAAGTCATCGGCCGGATTACGTTTACGACGGATTATCAGCTGCTGCAGGACGTCGATTGGGTTGTAGAGAATGTTACCGAAAATTTTGAGATCAAAAAGGAAGTATATAAAAAGCTGGATGCGATCTGCAAGCCGGACTGCATGTTTTTGGTCAATACCTCTTGTATTTCCATCACCAAAATCGCCTCGCTGACCAAGCGCCCCTCCCAAATCATGGGGGCTCACTTCATGAACCCGGTACCGATGAAAACTTTTGTCGAATGCATCCGGGGGCACCACACTTCGGATGAAACGATTCGCGCAGCGCGAGAGCTGTTAACTTCGATTGGAAAAGACGGTGTGGTCGTGAGCGATTACCCCGGATTTGTCTCGAATCGCATCTCGCACTTATTCATGAACGAGGCGGCTTTTGTCGTTCAAGATCAGGTGGCGAATCCGCAAGAGGTTGATGAAATTTTTAAGCATTGCTTCAGCCACAAAATGGGTCCGCTTGAAACCGCGGACCTAATCGGCATTGACACGGTAGTTCATTCGCTGGATGTGTTGTATGAGAGCTACCAGGACCCGAAATTTCGCTGCTGCCCGCTGCTTCGCAAAATGGTGGACGCCAATTTGCTTGGGCGTAAAACAGGTCAAGGCTTTTACAATTATCAGTATGAGCTTGTTTAGCGGGAGGTTCAGCCGCATGGAGCGAATATCCGATGAACGCTACACTCCGGTTTTGATTGTCGGTACGGGCATCTCGGGGCTTGCGGTTGCTTACCATTTGTCCAAAAGAAAGATCGGGTATACGATCGTCACCAAAAACAATGCGCCGAAGCAAAGCAATTCCTTTCTGTCGGCTGCCAACACGCGTGTCCCCCCAGAGGATGAAATTCATACGATCATTAATCTGACCATTGCTAAATGTGGCGCCGATCGCCCGGTAATTGAAGCGTTGTATAGGAATTCCAGTCACGTCTTGGAGTTCTTCGAGGAATTGGGATTGCCCTTTGAGAAAACAGCATTGGGGTTCATGCCCGAAAGCCCGATTAAATCACATGGGGGGAAAAAATTAATCAACCGCTTATTGGAAAAGATTGAACCCCCGTTGTGCAACAACATCTTGATTCATTTGGAAAAGTCTCAGGATGGGGTTAGCGCGTTATTTTATGATACGGTATCCGATCGGTTTGCCAGAATCAACGCGAATTATTTAGTTCTGGCTACCGGCGGATATGCGGCACAATTCAATTACAACGATAATTCGCCTGGTTCTACGGGCGAAGCGCTTATTCTGGCCAAGCAAATAGGCGCAAGATTAAAGGGAATGTCCACCGTCATGTATCACCCTTGGTCGATCTATAACGGAAGGCAAATTTTGTTGGGCGGAGTTGTAGCTTTAAGTGAAGGACGAATCGTGGATGAGGAAGGGCTGCCGTTATTAAAAGACGAGCACATGCGTGAAGCCATCGCTCGGGATGATTATCACGAAATGATTGATGACATTTTAAGATTCCAACTGGAGTGCATCAAGCGTAATCAAGAGATGTATTTGGATATGAGCCATGCTGACGAAAACGTATTGGATGAGCGAATGAGAAGATACGGATTCAGTCCGAATGTGGTCAAGCGGAAGAGAATAAAAATTTCACCGACGATGCACTATACCTCAGGAGGAATCGAAATCAATTCCAGTGCGGAGGCCGTAGACCTCAATCGTGTTTTTGTGACTGGGGAAGCCCAATTCAATGGTAATCTGGGTTCGGGGAGAATTCCCGGACAAGCATTCGCATCGGGCATCGTTTTCGGAAAATTAATAGCTGACAAAATCGAAAATGAATGCGCTTTCACAAACCAGAATTGGGCTACCTTCCACGCCCCTCCTGAAACGATGACGCTGTATTCCAGAGAGCATAGCGATTATGCGGTTGAAGCGTGTCAGAAAGAACTATCGACTCTTATGATTGACTTGATCGCTTCCCCTTCCGATTCGGCTTCTCTGGCATCCTTGAAAGAAAGATTGGTAGAAGGTCAAAACAATCTGCTAAGCACGGCCAAAGGGTCGGGAAAACGGTATGAGGCTATACTAAGGTTGTACTTCGGCTACTCCATTGCAGTGGAGATCATTGAAGATTTGGCTTCTCTCCATCGTAATCTTTTAGCCCATTAGAGCTATCGGGGATTCATAACGCCGACACAGACATACCCTGCATAGGTTATGGTATATTAGATTTGCAGTTCATCCTTAAGGTTGAGAGAGGAGATCGAACACAATGGAAGTCGCAATCTTGCTTTACGATGGAATCACAGCATTGGATGCCATTGGTCCGTATGAAGTATTTTCTGCCACAATGAAATGTAACGTGAAGTTTGTCGGCAAGAAAAAAGGGCTCATCCAAATGGATTCCAAAATGGGTTATTTGCATGCGGATTATAGCTTTTCCGAAATAACTTCAGCCGATATTCTTGTCGTTCCCGGCTGCAGTCCGCCTAATTATAAAGCTCCAATGAACGACGAAGAAACGTTGGATTGGATTCGCCAAATACATGGGACCACGAAATGGACTACGTCGGTTTGTAACGGCTCGCTGATTTTGAGCGCCGCAGGCTTGTTGAACGGAGCGTCGGCAACTTGCCACTGGGGTTCCTTCGACCTGCTCCGTTCTCTTGGAGCCATTCCGACAGACGAGAGAGTCGTTCGCCATGGTCAAATCGTAACGGCAGCCGGCGTTTCTTCCGGTATCGATATGGCACTTCAATTAGTGGCATGGGAATTCGGGGAAGATGTGGGTAAAACGGTCCAATTGATCTTGGAATACGATCCTCAGCCTCCGTTTGATACGGGTTCGTTAAAGAAAGCGCCGGCGTCATTGGTTGAGCGGGTAAAAGGGGTGCTTCAAGAACACTCATAGCAATAAAGCTCGATAGCCTGACCGGAGAAAGGCAACGTTTTGAAGACGTTGCTTGTTCTTCGGTCTATTTTTTTATTAACGCGGTTGCGGAAGATGAAGCATCGTTTTTCTAAAACGGGATTGACTGGAAATAAAGGGATATGGTACCTTATTGATAATGATTATCATTATCGAATATTCACCATGCTGATACTGGAGGAGGGCTATCATGCTTCAAAAAGAAAGGCTGCCGAGGGAACGAACCGCGTCTGCGAGGAGCCGGAGTTCGAAGAAGAGCCTGATTGAAATCCGCGAGTTTATGAATGAGCACTATAACGAGCCTCTGTCCATCGGACAGTTGGCGCAGATGGCCAATATTACCCCCAAATATTTTGTGGACCTTTTCAAGAAAACCTACGGGCAGAGCGCGATGGATTATTTGACGGACCTCCGGATAAACCGGGCCAAGCGCTACATGATGGAATCGGAGGAGCGGCTGCGGGAAATCGCCCAAAAGGTAGGTTACCGGGACGAGTTTTATTTCAGCCGCAAATTCAAGAAGGAGGTGGGCGTATCTCCCTCCGACTATGTCAAAAAAGCCAGGCGGCAAGTAGCTGCATGCTCTTCCTCGGTCACCGGCCAGCTGCTGGCGCTGAATATTATGCCGGCGGCAGCGCCGCTCGACGCCAAGTGGACTCCTTATTACTATAACGCCTATAAAGAGCGGATCAAGCGCCCCCTCAAGCTGACGGCCCCTTATACGAGCCGGTCGTTCGAGGAAAATTTGGGGACACTGGCGCAGGCTCGCCCCGACGCGATTATCGGCACCGACCGGCTGGGCGAGGACGAGAAACGGAAGCTGGAGGACATCGCGCCGTCTTTCTTCGTTTCGACGGAGCGGGACGGATGGCGGGAGCAGCTGCGCCAGATCGCCCGGTTCCTGGAGCAAGAGGATAAGGCGGAGCAGTGGATCGCCGGACACGAACGGCGGGTGGAGCTGGCCCGGGCGCACCTCGGCGAGGCGCTCGGTGACGATAGTATTCTGGTTCTGCGTATTTTCGGGCAAGGCCTCCATACTTATTGCAACCGCGGCATGGAGGACGTGCTGTGCGGGGATTTAAAGCTGAATTTGGTTTACCGGGAAGAGCCGTCCGATCACCGGCCGCTTACGATGGAACGGCTTGAGGAGCTGAATCCCGACCGTCTGCTGCTCCTCGTCTATCCCGAGGCCGCTTCGCGGGCGTATTGGCTGGCGCTCCAGCATTCGGCGGCATGGCGTGAGCTCAAAGCCGTCCGAAACGGACAGGTGCGCCTGATCTCCTCGGACCCTTGGTTCGAGTATTCTGCCGTGTCCGTTGCGCGGATGCTGGATGAAGCGCAGCTCTTGTTTACAGGGAATTGTCCAAATTCGTTACAGGATAGCGTCCATGGTGCCTGCTTCGCACCATGATGTATAATCCTCCTGAATGAGAATTATTATCAACGAAGGAGAAGTTCCATGCCTAAATAACAGCGTGGCGGTTCAGAGCGTAAGCATTGAAGGAGATGGAAGCATAGTGACGTTCAAACCGAACGAACAAAGCGAAGTAACGCTGAAAGACCTCGCGCGCAGCAAAGTCGATATTCCATGGGCGGAGCAGTGGATCATGAGATCGCGCGATCATCACCGGAGGTACCAGATCCTCGTGGCGAAGCCTCCGGAGGCGCCGCCTCCCGCCGGATTTCCGGTCATTTATTTGCTGGATGCGAATTCGGTGTTCGGCACGATGGTGGAAGCCGTTCGGCTGCAAAGCGGGCGGCCCGAAAAAACCGGGGTCGTCCCGGCGGTGATCGTCGGGATCGGGTATCCGGTGGACGGGCCATTTGCGCCGGAGCGGTTTTACGATCTGACGCCGACGCCTGTGAAGGAATATTTGTACAGAGCGGACAGCACGCCGCTTCCCGAGCAAGGTGGAGCCGCTCATTTCTTGAAATTCATCGAGGAGGAACTAAAGCCGCAGATCGAAGGCGAGGTTCAAGTGGACCGCAGCAGACAGACGATTTTCGGACATTCGCTCGGCGGGTTATTTGTGCTGTACGCGCTGTTTGCGAAGCCGCATGCGTTTCAAAGCTATATCGCGGGCAGTCCTTCGCTTCACTGGAACGAGCCGTTCCTGCTTGAGGCGGAGCGGGAATTTACGAGAGGATTGCAGCCTGCGGCCAACCGGATCGAGCTGCTGCTCGGCGTAGGCGAGCTGGAGAAAACGCATGTCTTGCGCAATTGCGACCGTGCGCTGGCGCTCTCGGAGCGGCTGGCCGCATGGTCCGGGCATGGATTGCATGTGGAATATAAGGAGTTTGAAGGCGAGGGGCACGTATCGGTACTGCCCGTGCTGATCAGCCGGGCTTTGCGGCTGGCGCTTCGGCCGAAGCCGTGACGGCGGCGGAGCCATCGGAAGAGGATACGGGGGAACAGAGAACGTTGAAGCGAAGGCGGAAAGGACGGAGATGAAGTGGTGGAGCTTGGAATCAAAGGAAAAGTCGCGCTCGTCACCGGAGCGGCCCAAGGCATAGGGGAAGCCGTCGCGCGCGCGCTGGCTGAGCTCGGGGCTTCCGTGGCCGCCATAGACCGCAATGCGGACGGGCTGGACAGCCTTGTAGCGGAGTTGAAAGCCCAGGGCTATCAGGCTGCGGCTTATCCGGCGGACGTCAGCGACAGCTCGGCGGTAGAGGACGCGGTGGAGCGCATCGAACGGGAGCTTGGGCCCATCGGCATTCTCGTCAATGTCGCCGGGGTGCTCCGGATGGGAGCTATCGAATCGTACAGCGACGAGGACTGGGAGGCGACATTTGCCGTCAACACAAAAGGCGTATTTTACGTATCCCGTGCCGTGGTTCGACGCATGGCCTTCCGCCGATCCGGGGCGATCGTGACCGTAGGGTCGAATGCCTCCGGGGTGCCTCGAATGCAAATGGCGGCTTATGCGGCCTCCAAGGCGGCGTCGGCGATGTTTACCAAATGTCTGGCGCTGGAGCACGCCCGGCACAATATCCGCTGCAATATCGTCTCGCCGGGCTCGACCGATACGGCGATGCAGCGTCTGCTGTGGACGGACGAGTCCGGGGAGCAGGCGGCCATTGCGGGCTCGCCGGAGTCGTTCCGGCTGGGCATTCCGCTCGGGAAGCTGGCCAGACCCTCCGATATTGCGGATGCGGTCGTTTTTCTTGTGTCGGACCGGGCGGGTCATATTACCATGAGCGACTTGTGCATCGATGGCGGTGCAACGTTGGGAAAATGATTTCATTCTAAAGAGAGGGATGATGGACATGGTGAACTTGGAAACGGTTCCTGCCGCATGGGCTTCCGAGCTTATCGATACGTACGAAGCCGGCTCGTCGTTTTTCCTGGCCTCGCCGCAGCGCACGCTGCTGGCGAAAGGGGAAGCGGCCAGGCTGTCCGTGCAGGGGGGCGCAGATCGGCTCAAAGGCTTGCCGCAGCGCGTGGCCGAGCTGCTGGCCCGCACGCAATTTTCCGGAGGGACGCCTTCCGTTGTCGTAGGAGCGATCCCCTTCGATCCCGCGAAGCCTGCGGAGCTGATTGTACCGCAGACCGCCCGGTGGGCAGGCAGGCTGGAATTACGCAGCGAGGTTGAGGATAAGCGGCCCGACGCCTCGGACTATAAGCTGCGCCCCGTGCCGGAGACGGAAGTCTACGAGCGGAGCGTGAGCCAGGCGTTGGCGCGTTTTCAGAAGGGGGACCTCCGCAAGGTCGTGCTTGGGAGAACGCTGCATCTGACGCTGCCTGTGAAGGTCGATGTGCGCGGGCTTCTTCGCAGCTTGGCCCGGCATAATCCGCACGGCTATACGTTTGCGGTGAACCTGGCGCCGGGAGAAGCCCGGGCCGCATGGACGCCGGACGAGTCGAACGGTCAGGAGCCGCGAACGCTGATCGGCGCCAGCCCGGAGCTGCTTGTGACGAGAACGGGAGGGCGGCTGAAGGCGAATCCGCTCGCGGGCTCCGCGCCTCGCAGCAGCGATCCGGTCGAGGATCGACGGAGGGCGGAGGCGCTGCTTGCTTCGGCCAAGGACCGGCATGAGCATGCGGTCGTGATCGAAGCTGTCGCTGACGCGCTGCGTCCTTATTGCAGCCGTCTGGACGTGCCCGGCGAGCCTTCGCTCGTACAGACGTCCACGATGTGGCATCTGTCCACGGTCGTGAACGGAGAACTGTCCGATCCTTGGGTGTCGTCGCTGGAGCTGGCTTTGGCGCTGCACCCGACACCGGCGATTTGCGGGACGCCGACCGATTTGGCGCGGGAGACGATTCGCGATAGCGAACCGTTCGACCGGGGCTTCTTCACGGGAGCGGTCGGCTGGTGCGATGCGAACGGCGACGGGGAATGGATTGTGACGATTCGCTGCGCCGAGGTGGAGGGCCGTGAGCTGCGGTTGTTCGCGGGCGCGGGGATCGTTGCCGGATCGAGCCCGCAGGCCGAGCTGGCGGAAACGTCCGCCAAATTCCGGACGCTGCTGCAGGCGATGGGGCTGAATCAGCCGCAGCCGGCGGCCGTAAGGGAGGGATGAATGATGCGATCGCAATACCCTTCATGGCCGAAAGAGATGGCGGAATTTTACCGGGAGACCGGCTGCTGGCAGGGCGAGACGTTTGGAGAAATGCTGCGCGGGCGCGCCGCCGCTTACGGGGACCGCATCGCCGTTGTCAGCGGAACAAGCCGGATCAGCTACGCCGAGCTGGATGCGAGAGTCGACCGGCTGGCCGCCGGATTGTACAAGCTTGGCATTCGGCAGGATGACAAGGTGATTTTGCAGCTTCCCAATATAGCGGAGTTTATCGAGGTGTGTTTTGCGCTGTTTCGGCTGGGCGCGCTGCCGGTATTCGCACTTCCGCTCCATCGCAGGAGTGAGATCGTGTATTTTTCCGAGTTTACAAATGCGAATACTTATATTATTCCGGATGTCGAGGCAGGCTTCGATTACCGGGAGCTGGCGGAGCAGGTACAAGAGCAAGTACCGACACTGCGCCATGTCATTGTAGCGGGCGATCCTGGGAAGTTTACGGCGCTGCGCGACCTGTATGCCGCCGATCCGCTGCCCGATTTGCCGGGGCCAAGCTCCGGGGATGTGGCGTTTCTCCAGCTCTCCGGCGGCAGCACCGGGCTGCCGAAGCTCATTCCGCGCACGCACGACGATTATATTTACAGCTTGCGGATGAGCGCCGAAGTGTGCGCTCTCGACGAACAGAGCATCTATCTTGCCGTGCTTCCCGCGGCTCACAACTATCCGCTGAGTTCCCCTGGCGTGCTGGGCACGCTCTATGCAGGCGGACGCGTCGTGCTGTCCCGCGGCTCCAGCCCAGACGAGGCGTTTCCACTCATCGAGCGGGAACGCGTCACGATCACCGCCGTTGTGCCTCCGCTGGCTCTCGTCTGGCTGGACGCCGCCGAGTCGCGCCGCAGCGACCTCTCGTCGCTTCGGCTGCTGCAGGTCGGCGGGGCCAAATTCAGCGCGGAAGCCGCCCGCAAGGTCAAGCCGGTACTGGGCTGCACGTTACAGCAGGTCTTCGGGATGGCGGAAGGGCTGGTCAACTATACCCGGCTGGACGATCCCGAGGACATTCTGGTGAATACGCAGGGCAGACCGATGTCGCCTTATGACGAGATCCGCATCGTGAATGACGAGGATGAAGAGGTCGCTCCCGGTCAGGTCGGACATCTGCTGACGCGGGGGCCCTATACGATCCGTGGCTATTACAAAGCCGAAGAGCATAACGCAAGAGCGTTCACGGCGGACGGCTTCTACCGCACGGGAGATTTGGCCAGAATGACGCCTGCGGGCTACCTTGTCGTCGAGGGCCGGGCCAAGGACCAGATCAACCGCGGCGGCGATAAGGTGGCGGCGGAGGAGGTCGAGAACCATCTCCTCGCTCATCCGGGCGTGCATGATGCCGCCGTCGTTTCGATGCCCGACGCTTTTCTTGGCGAGCGCACCTGCGCCTTCATCGTATCGTATTCGCCTGCGCCTACTCCGGCCGAGCTCAAATCGTTCCTGAGGGAGCGGGGGCTGGCTGGTTACAAAATCCCCGACCGGGTGGAATTTATGGAGTCGCTCCCCCGAACCGGGGTCGGCAAGATCAGCAAGAAGGCGCTGCGCGAACTCATTGCCCAGAAGCAGCAGGCTTTAGCTGCGCCTCCGACAAAATAAAATAACGTGAGAAAAGAGGAGATACGATGGCTCTTCCTGCCATAATGCCTTATCCGATGCCGACGGCATCCGACCTGCCCGCCAACCGGGTGAATTGGACGCCCGACCCGAAACGCGCGGTTTTGCTGATTCATGATATGCAGCAGTATTTCGTGGACGCTTTTACGGCAGGCACATCCCCTGTCATCGAGCTGCTGGAGAACATCCGCGCGCTCCGAAGCGCTTGCGAAGAGCTGGGCATACCGGTCGTTTATTCCGCCCAGCCGGGTGGCCAGACGCCGGAGCAGCGCGGATTGCTGCAGGATTTCTGGGGTCCCGGGATCAACGACGGTCCCTATCAGAAGCAGATCGTGAAGGAGCTGCCGCCGGGCGAGCGCGATATCGTGCTGACGAAATGGCGATACAGCGCCTTTCAAAAGACTGATTTCCGCGCCAGACTGACCCAGCTTGGCCGCGACCAGTTGATCGTATGCGGCATTTACGCTCACATCGGCTGCCTCATGACTGCTTGCGAAGCGTTCATGCAGGAGGTGGAGCCTTTCTTCGTCGCCGATGCGGTGGCGGACTTCTCGCTGGAGAAGCATCAGTTGGCGATCACCTACGCGGCCGAACGCTGTGCGGTTGCCATCACAACGGAGCGTTTGATCAAGGCGCTTCGCGGTGAAGTGGGAACTGCGGCTCAAGCGGAAGCCATATCGGAAGCGGCCCCGGCGGCGGAAAGCGTGACGTTGACCAAAGATGGCTTGCGCGAGCTGGTGGCGGACTTGCTGCAGGAAGCTCCGTCGTCCCTTGCGGAGCACGACAACTTGATTACGCAGTGGGGCTTGGATTCGATCCGCATCATGAGTCTGGCCGAACGGTGGCGGCGCTCCGGGGCGGAAGTCACCTTCGTGGAGTTGGCGGAGCGTCCGACGCTGGCCGATTGGTGGGCGCTGCTTTCCGCTCGCCTGAGCAGGACTTTGCCGAACGGGGATTATATTACGACATGAAGGAGAGAGCGCATATGTCTGAAGCTCGTCAAACCCGCCAGCCGTTGACGGGGGCGCAATTGGGGATTTGGTTCGCCCAGCAGCTTGACCCGGAAAGCCCGATGTTCAATACGGGGGAATATATCGATATTCGCGGCTCTGTGGACCCGGCGCGTTTCGAAGCGGCGCTGCGTCAAACGATGGAGGAGGCGGAAACGCTGCATCTGCGCTTCGGCGAGGATGAGAGCGGGCCTTGGCAGTGCCTTGAGCCGTCGTCCGATTGGATGCTGCATCATATGGACTTCAGCGGAACGGACCATCCGCTGGAAGCGGCGGAGGCTTGGATGAGACGGAACTTGGCCGAGCCGATGGACCTGACACGCGGGGCGCTGTTTACGCAAGCGTTGTTCAAGCTGGCCCCGGACCGGTTTCTCTGGTATCAGCGCATCCATCACCTCGTCATCGACGGCTACAGCTTTTCGCTGCTGGCCCAAAGAGCCGCTCAGCTCTATACCGCCTTCTCTCAGGAACAGCCGCCCGGACCGGGAGCCTTCGGCGAACTGCAATCGATTCTCCAAGAGGACGAGGCTTATCGCGCTTCGGAGCAGCAGGAGCGGGACCGGGCCTTCTGGCTTGCCCGCTTCGCCGACGCGCCGGAAGCGGTGAGTCTGGGCAGCCGGACGGCCAGAGCCGGGGCGGGCTTCCTGCGCCGGACCGCGCAGCTGTCGCCGGACGAGGCGTCCGCGCTGCGGGAAGCGGCCGAGCGGACGGGAACGACTTGGCCCGATGTCGTCATTGCCGCGACGGCGGCTTACGTGCATCGGCTGACCGGCGCCGACGACGTGATTCTCGGCCTGCCGATGATGTGCCGACTGGGATCGGCTTCGCTGCGCATTCCGGGCATGGTCATGAACCTGCTGCCGCTGCGTTTGGCCGTGTGGCCCGAGATGCCGCTGTCCGAGCTGCTGCGCCAAGTCTCGCGGGAGGTTCGCGATGCCCGGCGCCATCAGCTGTACCGGCAGCAGGATATGCGGCGGGAGCTGAAGCTGCTCGGGGAAAACCGCCGTTTGTTCGGGCCGATGGTCAACGTGATGCCGTTCGACTACCGGCTGAGCTTTGCCGGCTGCCCCGGAATTCCGCATAATCTGTCCGCCGGACCTGTGGACGATCTGTCGATCCACGTCTATGACCGGTCGGACGGCAGCGGGCTGCGGGTAGATTTCGACGGAAATCCGGCAGTGTACGGGGCGGAAGAGCTGGCGGCTCATCAGCGGCGGTTCCTTGGCTGGCTGGAGCGGCTTGCCTCGGCCGACCCTGGGCGGCCGATCTCACAGATCGACATGCTGCTGCCCGAGGAACGGGAGCAGGTGCTCATCGAATGGAACGAAACGGCCCGGGAAATGCCGGAGGCTTCCACGGCCGCGATGGTCGAGGCCCAAGCGGCCTGCACGCCGGAAGCGGTCGCCGTCGTTTTCGAGGATACGGTCCTCACGTATGCCGAATTGAACCGGCGCGCCAACCGGCTGGCTCATGCGCTGATCTCGCGGGGCGCCGGTCCGGAAGGCATCGTGGCGCTGCTGCTGCCGCGATCGGCGGAAGCGGTCGTGGCGTTTCTGGCCGTCCATAAAACCGGTGCCGCGTATTTGCCGCTGGACCCCGATTATCCGCAGGACCGGTTGGCCTACATGCTCCAAGACGCCGCTCCCCTGTGCGTCCTAACGGACAGAGAAACGGTTTCCCGGCTGCCTTCCGGAGCGGCGGGGCCTTTCCTGGTGCTTGACGAGGCTGCTGCCGAAGCGCATCTGCTGAGCCAGCCGGAAACTTCTCCCGGCGACGAGGACCGTATCGGGCGTTTGTCGCCTCTTCACCCTGCCTATATTCTTTACACGTCGGGCTCCACCGGCAAGCCGAAGGGCGTGATCGTGACCTTCGGCAGCTTGACCAACCTGCTCACGGCCACGCAGGACAAGTTCCGGCTGGGCGTCCGGGATCGGTTGCTGTCGGTAACGACGATTGCTTTTGACATTTCGGTGCTCGAGATTTTCCTGCCTCTTATTGCGGGAGCCCGCCTCGATATCGCCCCGAGGTCGGTGATCATGGACCCGCCTGCGCTGGCAAGAATGATCCATGAGTCAGGAGCTACGATCATGCAGGCGACTCCGACTCTGTGGCAGGCGCTCGCGTCGAGCAAGCCCGAACCGTTCACCGGCCTGCGGATCATCACGATCGGCGAGGCGTTTCCGCTGGGGCTGAAGCTCGCGATGCAGTCGCTCGGCTGCGAGGTTCATAACCAATTCGGACCGACGGAAACGACGATTCATTCTACTACCGAGCGCCTGGGCGAAGAGCGCACGGGGACGCCGCCGATCGGCAGGCCGATTGCGAACACGCAGGCCTATGTGCTCGATGCGGGGCTGTCTCCGGTACCGCCGGGCGTAGCGGGCGATCTGTATCTTGCGGGAGCGGGACTGGCCCGGGGCTATTTGGGCCGACCGGACATGACGGCCGAGCGATTCGTGGCCGATCCGTTCGGACCGCCTGGCAGCCGGATGTACCGTACAGGCGACCTTGCGAGATGGCTTGAGGATGGGACCCTCGATTACATAGGACGCGCCGATCATCAGATCAAGATTCGCGGATTTCGGGTGGAGCTCGGCGAAATCGAGTCGCTGCTCTCGCGGCATTCGGCCATTGATCAGGTTACGGTCGTAGCGCGGGAGGACCGGCCCGGGGACAAACGGCTTGTCGCTTATTTCACAACCATTTCACCGGACGGTCCCGATCCGGCGGAGCTTCGGCAGTATGTGGCCGAAGAGCTGCCCGATTACATGGTGCCCTCCGCCTTCGTGCCGTTGGCCGCGATGCCATTGACGCTCAATAAAAAAATCGACCGCAAGGCGCTGCCTGCCCCGGATTTTCACGCAGTAGTCAGCCGCAGTCCGAGAACGCCGCAGGAGGAGCTGCTGTGCGGCTTGTTCGCGGAGGTGCTTGGCCTGGCGAAGGCGGGCATCGACGACGACTTCTTCCGGCTCGGCGGCCATTCCCTGCTGGCGGGGCGGATCGTGGCCCGAATCCGGGAAGTGTTCGGCGTGGAATTCGGCATCGGGGGCCTCTTCGAGTCGTCCACCGTCGCCGCTCTCGCCAAGCGTCTCGATCAGGCGCAGGCCGCCAGACCGGCCGTGCGTCCGGCTGAGCGGCCGGAGGCGGTCCCGCTTTCTTTTGCCCAGAACCGACTGTGGTTTCTGTATCGTCTGGAAGGCCCAAGTCCGACCTACAACATTCCGTTGGTTGCCCGGCTGTCCGGCCCGTTAAACGCGGCTGCGCTGGCAGAAGCGCTCGGCGATGTGGCAAGCCGGCACGAGACGCTGCGCACGATTTTCCCGGATACGCAGGGCTCCTCGCAGCAGCTCATTTTGGATGCGGCGGAGGCCAAGCCCCGGCTGCTGGTGACCGAAGTCCGCGAAGACGAGCTGTCCGAGCGGCTGGCGGAAGCGGTGCGCTACGGCTTCCGGCTCGCCGAGGAGCCTTCGCTTCGCGCCGAATTGTTCGTGCTTGGCGAGAACGAATACGCCCTGCTGCTGCTGCTTCACCATATCGCGGGCGACGGCTGGTCGCTGGTTCCGCTCACCCGCGAGCTGTCCGCCGCCTACGCTGCCCGTCTGCGGGGCGAATCGCCCGCTTGGGCTCCGCTGCCGGTGCAATATGCTGACTATGCGCTCTGGCAGGAGCGGCTGCTTGGCAGCGAGGGCGACGCCGACAGCCTGATCGCGAAGCAGCTCGCCTTCTGGACCCGGACGCTGCAGGGCCTGCCGGACGAGCTGACGCTGCCAACCGATCGTCCGAGGCCTTCGGCAGCAAGCTACCGGGGCGAGGTTGTCCGCTTCCGGATCGGCAGCGAGCTGAACCTCCGGCTGGCGGAACTTGCCCGTGAAAGCAAGGCCAGCTTGTTCATGGTGCTGCAGTCCGCCCTTGCGGCGCTGCTTACCCGGCTCGGCGGCGGGACGGATATCCCGATCGGCAGTCCGATTGCGGGGCGGAGCGACGATGCGCTGGATGGCCTGATCGGCTTGTTCATCAATACGCTGGTGCTCCGCACCGATACGTCCGGCGATCCGTCCTTCCGTGAGCTGCTGGCTCGTGTCCGCCAGACGAATCTGGCTGCTTACGAGCATCAGGATGTGCCTTTCGAGCGTCTGGTCGAGGTGCTGAATCCCGTACGTTCGCGGGCCCGGCACCCGCTGTTCCAGATGATGCTGGTGCTGCAAAATACGCCGGATGCCGCGTTGGAACTGCCCGGAGTGTCGTCGCGTCTCCAATTGGACAGCGTCGGTGCGGCCAAGTTCGATCTGACCTTCGAGCTGAATGAGCGCCGCAGACCGGATGGCACGCCGGACGGGCTGGAGGGGCTGCTGGAATACAGCTCCGATCTGTTCGAGCACGGCACGGCGGAAAAGCTGGCCGAGCGGTTTGTGCAGGTGCTGGAGGGAGCGGCGGCCGAGCCGGATCAGCCGATCGGGCGGATGGACGTCTTGTTGCCCGACGAGCGCAGCAGCCTGCTGGCGCAATGGCGAGAGCCGCTGCCCGGGACACCAGGGGCCCATTTGCCCGCGCTGTTCGAGGCGCAGGCGGCCCGCAGCCCCGGATCGGCGGCGGTCGTCTACGAAGAGGAGAGCCTCGACTATGCGGAGCTGAACCGCCGCGCCAACCGGCTGGCGCATCTGCTGATCGCCGAAGGCGTCGGCCCTGAGCAGATGGTGGCGTTGGCGCTGCCGCGTTCGGTGGAGATGGTGATCGGCGTGCTGGCCGTGCTGAAGGCCGGAGCTGCGTACTTGCCGCTGGACCCGGATTACCCTGCCGACCGGCTGGCTTATATGCTGGAGGACGCCCGGCCGGTGTATGTCGTCACAAGCGAAGCCGGGGCTCAGGGCTTGCCGGATACCGGCAGCCTGCCGCGTCTGGTGGTGGATGCGCCGGACACGGCGGAACGGCTAAGGGCGTATTCGCCGGATAACCCCGGCGACCGCGATCGCAGAGGGCCGCTGTCGCCGCTAAGCCCTGCGTATATGATCTATACCTCGGGCTCGACGGGCAAGCCGAAAGGCGTCGTGATCCCGCATCAGAACGTCATACGGTTGTTTGCATCGACGCAGCATTGGTTCGGCTTCGGTTCGGAGGATGTCTGGACGCTATTCCATTCGTATGCTTTCGATTTTTCCGTATGGGAAATCTGGGGACCGCTTCTCCATGGCGGCCGCCTTGTAGTGGTGCCGCACACGGTCAGCCGGTCGCCCGCGGAGTTCCTGCAATTGCTCGTACGCGAGCGGGTTACGGTGCTGAATCAGACGCCGTCGGCGTTTTATCAGCTGATGCAGGCGGACCGCGAGCATCCATCGCTGGGCGGGGAGCTGGCTCTGCGATACGTCGTCTTCGGCGGCGAGGCGCTGGAGCTCGGACGGCTGGAAGAGTGGTATGCGCGCCATCCGGACGACGCGCCGAGATTGATCAACATGTACGGTATTACCGAGACAACCGTGCACGTCAGCTACAAGGAGCTGGACCGCAGCAGCGCCGCTTCGGGGAGCGGCAGCCTGATCGGCGAAGCGATTCCGGATTTGCGGGTCTATATTCTGGATGCGGCGCTGCAGCCCGTACCGCCCGGAGTGGCGGGAGAAATGTATGTCGCCGGCGCCGGGCTGGCTCGCGGCTATTGGGGACGTCCGGGCCTGACGGCGGAGCGCTTCGTGGCCGATCCGTTCGGCGCGGCGGGCTCCCGGATGTACCGTACCGGCGATTTGGCCCGGCGCCTCGCCGACGGCTCGCTGGATTATTTGGGCCGGGCGGATCATCAGGTGAAGATCCGCGGGTTCCGCATCGAGCCGGGCGAGATCGAGGCGGTTCTGGCAAGGCATCCCGGCGTCGCTCAGGTCGCCGTCGTGGTGCGCGAGGATCAGCCGGGCGACAAGCGGCTGGTCGCTTACGTCGTCCCCGCCCCGGACTCGCTCGCCGAGCCTGCCGAGCTGCGCCGGTATGCGGGCGCCAGCCTGCCGGATTACATGGTGCCATCGGCCGTTATCGGCATGGATGCCCTGCCGCTTACGCCGAACGGCAAGCTGGACCGGAAGGCGCTGCCTGCCCCGGATTGGAGCGTCGATCCTGACGGAAGAGGCCCGCGGACGCCGCAAGAGGAAGTGCTGTGCGATTTGTTCGCCGAAGTGCTGGGGCTGCGGCGTGTAGGGATCGACGACGGCTTCTTCGAACTCGGAGGGCATTCGCTGCTGGCGGTGCGGCTGATGAGCCGCATTCGTGAAGCGATGGGCCGCGATCTCGGCATCGGCGTCCTCTTCGAGACGCCGACGGTTGCCGGTCTTGCGGAGCGGCTGGAGATGGGGACGGATCAAGGCGCGCTCCAGGTGCTTCTGCCGCTGCGGGCCCACGGTACCGAGACGCCGCTCTTCTGCGTCCATCCGGCGGGCGGGCTTAGCTGGTGCTACGCCGGCTTGATGAAGCATCTCGGGATGGAATACCCGATCTATGGCCTTCAGGCCCGGGGTATTGCGCAGAGCGAGACGCTGCCGCAGACGATGGACGAGATGACGGCGGATTACATTGCGCACATCCGCACGGTGCAGCCAACCGGCCCGTACCGGCTGCTTGGCTGGTCGCTCGGCGGCAACGTGGCGCAGGCTATGGCCGTCCAATTGCAGCAGGAAGGGGAGGAAGTCGAGTTCCTCGCGATGCTGGACGCCTTCCCAAGCCATTATTTGTCGATTCGCGACGAAGTGGACGAGGAAGAAGCGCTGACCGCAATGCTGGCGCTCGGCGGCTACGACCCGGACAGTCTCGGCGACGTTCCGCTCACCATGGCCGCTGCCATCGAGATTCTGCGCAGCGACGGCAGCGCGCTGGCAAGCTTGGACGAAGCGATTATCCAGAATCTGCGCACGACCTACGAGAATTCGGTTCGTCTGTTAGGGGCGTATGTGCCGAAACGGTACGAGGGCGATCTGCTGTTCTTCCATTCCACGATCATTCCGGACTGGTTCGATCCGATTGATCCGGAGATGTGGCTTCCGTATATTAGCGGGCAGATGGAGCGCCACGATATTGCATGCCGGCATAAAGACCTGTGCCAGCCCGGACCGCTGACGGTGATCGGACAGCAGCTTTCGGTGAAGCTGCAGGCGCTGAAAAACCGGACAGCCAAAACCTTCAGGGAGGAAATCAAACAATGACCAATCCATTCGAGCGAACGGACAGCGACTACCTGGTGTTGATCAATGACGAGGGGCAGCATTCGCTGTGGCCTGCTTTCATTCCGGTTCCGCAGGGCTGGACGGCGGCGTTCGGGCAGGCTGCGCGGGAAGCGTGCCTCGAATACATCGCTGCACGCTGGTCGGATCTGCGGCCTCGCAGCCTTGATGCCGAGCCCGTCCACGCCGACACGAAGCAGGGATGAAGGAAGGACCGAGTCCCAAAGTCGTTGTGTGCATCGTCTACGTCGCCGCCATGTTTATGGCGTCGATGGACGCGACCGTCCTGAACGTTGCGCTGGGCACCATCAGCCGGGAGCTGAACATACCGCCGGCTGCTTCCGGCGCGCTCAACGTCGGCTATCTGGCCAGCCTTGCTCTCGTCCTGCCGGTAGCCGGCTGGCTCGGAGACCGCTGGGGAAGCAAACGGATCTTACTGCTGGCGCTCGGCTTGTTCACCGGGGCTTCCGCCTTGTGCGGGTTGGCCGGCAGTCTGGCGGAGCTTACCGCGTACCGGGTGCTGCAAGGCATCGGCGGCGGCTTGCTCACGCCCGTTGGTATGGCGATGCTGTTCCGGGCCTTCCCGCCGCAGGAGCGTGCCAAGGTATCGCGGGCGCTGGTGCTGCCTATTGCCGCAGCGCCTGCGCTGGGGCCGATCGTCAGCGGCTTGTTGACGGACCAGTTCTCCTGGCGCTGGATTTTCTACATCAATCTCCCGGTCGGTATTCCAGTTCTGCTGTTCGGACTGCTGTATCTCAAGGAGCATAAGGAACCGGAGGCCGGCCGGCTGGATCTGCCGGGCTTCCTGCTCTCCGCTCCCGGCATGGCGCTGACGATGTACGCCCTTAGCCAAGGGCCGGTT
The DNA here is from genome assembly GCF_900100345.1 of Paenibacillus tianmuensis. Classification (GTDB taxonomy): domain Bacteria; phylum Bacillota; class Bacilli; order Paenibacillales; family NBRC-103111; genus Paenibacillus_G; species Paenibacillus_G tianmuensis. The sequence goes on from NZ_FMTT01000010.1 coordinate 142,876, forward strand.
CTCGGCTGGCATTCGCCATGGATTGCGGGCGCGGGCCTCCTGGGCTTGCTTTTGCTGGCCGCTCTCGTCGTAGTCGAGCTGCGTGCGCCGAAGCCGATGCTGGATTTCCGGCTGCTAAGCGACAGGCTGTTTCGCACGGCGGGGCTCGTCGGCATGTGCTCGGCCGCCGGCCTGCTGGGCATGCTCTACGTCTTCCCGCTGATGTACCAATATGTGCTGGGCGCCTCGGCGCTGGAGACCGGACTGACGACGTTTCCGGAAGCGCTGGGGTTGATGGTGTCGTCCCAGCTCGTGCCTTGGTCTTATCCGAAGCTCGGCCCCAAACGGCTTATCATGACGGGGCTGCTCTGCACGACGGCGATCTTCGTGCTGCTGAGCTTCGTTCACGAGGGCACGGACCCATGGCTGATCCGCACTCTGCTGTTTGGCGTGGGCGTCTGCTTGGGTCATACGGTCGGCGCGGTGCAGATCGCCTCGTTCGCCAACATTCCCCCTTCGTCGATGGGGCGCGCCTCGACTTGGTTCTCGGTCCAGAATCGGCTTGGCTCCGCGATCGGCCTCGCGCTGCTGTCCGGCATTCTCGCCGCCGTAGGCACGGGAGCGGCGAACGCTGCTGGAGTGATGGAGCCGAATTTGACGGCTTACCGGTCCGCATTGCTAGGGGCGGCAGGCTTCCTGCTGCTCGGTCTGTGGTTTGCATTCGGCATCCGCGACTCCGATGCCGCCGCAACGCTCCGTAAGCGGGGCGCTCCAGCACCGGTCAAAACTGTGGGAGAACGAAGCTCTCCTGCCGAAGGGTAATGTGCTTTGCAGACGTCAAAACGTTGGGGAAGCTATTGTCCAGCGTGTGAAAAAGATTGCCGAACCTCCAGCCAGAAGGCCGGGGCGCGGCAATCTTTTTATTTTATCGTTAAGGCTGAGAAGACTCCCTCTTCGATAAGGGGGAGATGAATCAGCATCTCTTGTATATAAATGAGAACATATGTGCTATAATGGTCATGAAATCACCAAAGGAGATAAGACTCGCATGTTGCATCATAAAGCTTTTCGCTTTCGCATCTACCCTACGGAGGAGCAAACGACGCTGATCCATCAGATGTTTGGATGCGCTCGCTTTGTCTTTAACCACTTCCTTGTGAGATGGAACGACACCTTCCAAGAAACAGGCAGAGGCTTGTCTTACCAGACCTGTGCAAACGGGCTGCCAGCGTTGAAAAAGG
>NZ_FMTT01000010.1:144495-158789 GCF_900100345.1 Paenibacillus tianmuensis
AGAAAACGTTGCGAGTCTGAGGCCCCTGCGCACCTACGAAAAGCAACTTGCGTTTTGGCAGCGACGTTTGTCTCGTCGCCTGAAAGGTGGATCGGGCTATCGAAAAGCGAAGCAAAAAGTCGCTCGCATGCATGAGCGAATCGCTAACGCTCGGCAAGACTTTCTACATCAGCTCTCAACCAAGTGGGTCCGTGAAAACCAAACGATCTGCCTGGAAGATTTGCAGGTTCGAAATCTAATGAAAAATCGCAAGTTAGCAAAGTCCATTGCTGAAGCAAGCTGGTCAACCCTTCGCACGATGCTGGAATATAAAGCAACGTGGTATGGTCGCACGATCAGCATGGTCGCCAAAAACTATCCAAGCAGTCAACTTTGTCATGTATGCCAATCGCGCAACCCCGAAGTAAAAAATCTAAACTTGCGAGCGTGGACCTGTTCAGGATGCGGGACGCACCATGACCGAGACCACAATGCCAGCATGAACATCTTGCAAGAAGGACTGCGTTTGTTGGCGAAGACCAACTGAACTGCGGGAACCGCAGGGATCGCTTGCTCAAGAAGAGAAGGATGCTTCTCTGTTCGCAAGAATCCCCCACCTCAGCGCCATTAGCGCAGGTGGTGGGAGTGTTCAACCGTTGTCAACTTTCATGCCGTTCATGAAAGCTCCCTCCTTTAGTTGCTCCGTCAACGCGGAATCAAGTATGATGAAGTTATCCGATGTTCAATTCAGGAGGAAGAACGGGATGCACCGACTTGAGGAAGACCAGCTTTCGGCTTGGCGGGCTTTTGTCAATGCCCACGCTGCCGTGATTAGACGAATCGAAGCCGACTTATCCGATCAACGAAGAGAGCCGCTTACGACGTATGATGTTTTGGTAGCCCTGTACCAGTCGCCGGACCAAAAGCTGCGGATGAGCGATTTGGCCAATAAAGTTGTATTAACCCGCAGTGGACTGACCCGGGTGATCGAGCGGCTGGAACGGGAAGGGCTTGTCGAAAGGGAACGGACGGAGGAAGACCGTCGGGGAGCCTTTGCCGTATTGACCCGGGAAGGGAAGCGGGAATTTCTCAGAACGTGGCCGGTCTACGCGGAAGGGATTCACAATTACTTCGTAAGCGTGCTGGACGAAGAGGAACGGAAAGTCGTCGAGAAGGCCCTGACGAAAGTTTCCGAGGCGCTGAAAAAAGGAGAAAGCTAACGGAATAAGCGGACGCATTTACAAAACTTAACGAAAACCGGCATGGAGCAAGCGGTGAGCTGCTCTTTTTTTGTTTTTTACTTTGCGCGACCATTTTTTTGTGAGTTTTTTGAGAGGCCGAAATGATAGAATGAACGTAGGACGGCATTCCAAGGGAAGGGGATTGAGAAATGACAAGCGCACATTACCGCAAGCTCATCATGATCGGCTTGATCATTTCGCTTTCTCTGGCGTTATTCGTCGCAATCTATGCCCAGACGATCCCGAACGGGAACACTCCGCCGGCCAAGCGGGGGGTGCAGGATTTGTCCGGATGGGATTTTCACCGGCAGGGCTTGGCCGTTTTGGACGGAGAATGGGAGTTTTACGAAGGGCGGCTGCTGGAGCCTGCCGATTTTGAGCGGGGCCCGCTTGCCGGAGTTTCTTACGTATCCGTACCCGGCACGTGGAAAGGGGAGCAAAAGGCCGACGGCATCAGCAAGCAGGGCTTCGGGACGTATCGGCTGAAAGTGATCGTTCCGGCTGCGGACGAAGTGTTCGGTTTAAAAATAAGAAGCATCCGGATGTCCCACCGCCTGTTCGTCAATGGAAAGGCCGAAGGGGGCAGCGGATATCCCGCAGCGGTCGGGGCCGCGCATCAACCGGGCAATACGCCTTATACCGCATTTTTTCACACGAGTGGGCGCGAAATCGAAATTGTGATTCAAGTGGCGAATCACGTGTACGCCAACGGCGGCATCGTCAATTCGATCCAATTCGGATTTCACGGGGATATGACGAAGCTCAACAGCATTCAGATCGGCACCGACGTTGCGTCCATCTTTATTTTGGGCATCTTCGGAGCGTACCATCTGAGCTTCTACTATTTGGGCAGAAGAGATAAAACGTATTTATTCAGCGGCCTGTATTTGTTGACTCTTTTGCTGCAGCAGACGCTGATCGGCGAGAAAATTTTTATGAGGCTGTTGCCTTGGGTTCCTTTCGAGATCACCTACAAGCTGATTGATTTAAGCGAGTTTTTCGGCGAGATTATCATCGTCCTGTTCTTTTGTTCCATCGACGTACGTCTGCTGACATCCCGCAGCATCGGGCGAATGCTGGCCCCGGTTGTTTTGTACATGGTGGCCGTTGTCGTTCTGCCCTATCGTATGCATAGCGAGATCAAGCCTCTTTTCTTATTGTACATTGGCGTCGTTTCCCTGTTTCTCCTTGGCCGAATGATTTATTTGTACACCCGTAAAGAACGGGATACGGCAAACCGGAAGGAATTGACGCTGTTTATCGGGGGAATCGTCGCGCTGACGGTCTTTATGATCGACAGCATTCTTTACACGGTGAATATGGTCCCGACCGACTTAATAGGAAAAGTAGGCATTGCCTGCTTCATTGGATTCATTAACATGCTGCTGGCGGTACGATTCGCCAATGCCTATGAGAAGACGGAGGCGCTTTCGCATCAGCTGGCGGTTTCCAATCAGCTTAAGGACGAATTTTTGGCGCAAACGTCCCACGAGATCAAGACACCCCTGCACGGCATCATGAACATGACGGCGTATTTGCTGGGTGACGAGGAACGCAATTTATCTTCGAAGCAAAAACAAAATTTGTGGCTGATCAAGGACACATCTGTCAAGCTGTCGATGCTGATTCACGACCTGATTGACGTCAGCCTATTGAAGCACGGCGAGCTGCGGCTGCAGCTCACCGTCGTGGATGTGAGGGTCGTGGTGCAGATCGTATTCGATGTGCTGCAATTCGAGCTTTTGGGCAAGGAAGTACGGCTTGACAATCAAGTCGGTTTTGACGTGTGGGTGCGGGCGGACGAAAACCGGCTGCGTCAGGTCATGTATAACCTCGTACATAACGCGATCAAGCATACGAGTCAAGGGACGGTCCGGGTAAGGTCAAGCATGCTCGGCGGCACGGTATCGATCTTCGTCGAGGATACGGGAACGGGGATCGCCCATGATCAGCACGAAGCCGTCTTCGACTATTTCGAGCAGCCGGGTCAGCCGCTCCCGCAGGACGGATACACCGGGATGGGCGTCGGCTTGTATATCAGCCGGAAGCTGGTCGAGCGGATGGAAGGGGAAATCCGGGTCGATTGGTCGGAGGTCGGACAAGGAACGCGGATGATGTTTACGTTGCCAAGCGTGGAGCGGATTCCGGCTTATCGCGAAGCGGCGTATACGGCTTCGGAGCCGCAGCGGGTCGCTTCCGGCAGCGTGCCGCTGGATGTCCGGGATCAGCCGGGCCGCACGATTTTGATCGTCGACGACGAGGCTTCAAATATTCATCTTTTGCTTAACCTTCTGAAGCAGCACAAATATAACGTGCTGACGGCCTTTTCCGCCAGAGAAGCGTTGGTCAAGCTGGGCAAGCATCCGCAGGTCGATCTGGTCATTTTGGACGTCATGATGCCGGGCGTGTCCGGGATCGAGCTGTGCCGGATGCTGCGGAACCAGTATTCGATTCTCGATCTGCCCATCTTGTTCGCGACGGCCAAAGACACCCCGCAGGACATTGCTCTCGGCTTCGGAGCGGGGGCGAACGATTATATTACCAAGCCGTTTGTGGCGGAGACGCTGACCGCGAGAATTCAGACGCTGATCGCCATGAAGACGTCGATTCAAGAAGCGATCAAGAGCGAGCATGCGTTTCATCAAGCCCAGATCAAGCCGCATTTTTTATACAATGCCTTGAGCAGTGTCATTTCGTTCTGTTATACGAACGGCGAGAAGGCGGCTTATTTGCTGACGATGCTCAGCCAATATTTGCGCTATATTCTCGAAATGGACCGCTCCGCGCTGTTCGTCCCCCTGTACAGGGAATTGGAGCTGATTCAGGCGTATGTCGAGATCGAAAAGGCGCGCTTCGGCGAACGGTTCCAATTTGAATGCGATGTGGACGAGGTCGATCATCATCATTACATTCCTCCTTTAAGCATCCAGCCGTTCGTGGAGAACGCGATTCGGCACGGACTGTTCGAAAAGGAGGGGTTCGGCACGATTGCGCTCAAGATTCACGAGGGAGAAGGGTACATAAGAGTCGTCATCGAGGATGACGGCATCGGCATTCCGGACGATCTGCTGTACCGGATGTCCAAGGGCGACGCGTCGGACGCCGGCATCGGCATTGCGAACATTCGCAAGCGGCTCGATTCGATCCCAGGAGCTACGTTGATCATAAGTTCTGAGCCGGGGCGCGGAACCAAGGTAACGATCTACTTGCCCGTGGGCTCTACCGGGTCGTCCGGCCGCGATGGTTAAATGAAGCCGCTGGAAAGCGGATCTTGCCTGTGAGAGGCTTTATTGGGAGGGAAGAGGTTGCTTCATACCATGATTGTCGAAGACGAAAAACCGATTCTGGATTTAATGAACTATATCATCGGCCAAAATCCGCATTATACCATTGTGGGCGCATTTACGAACCCGTTGGAAGCGCTGGCTCGTCTGCCGGAGCTTAAGCCGGATGTCGTCTTTCTCGACGTGGAAATGCCGAAGATGAACGGACTCGAACTGGCGCGCAATATAAACGAGCTGTCAGAGACCAAAATCATTTTTACTACGGCGTATAAGCAATATGCTCTGGATGCGTTTCAAGTGTACGCCTTCGATTATATTCTGAAGCCCGTGACACCGGCAGAGATTGAACGGATCGCGGGTCGTCTGGCCAAGCAGCAGCGGTCTGTTCCCCCTGTTGAGCCGCAGGAACGCGCGGCCGTGATCCACTGCTTCGGGGGCTTCGAGGTCCGCAATCGCGAAAGGGTACCGGTCCGTTTTCCGACACGCAAGACGGAGGAACTGTTCGCCTTCTTCCTCTGCCATCCGGGACGAGAGCTCAGCAAGTGGCATTTGGCCGATTTGTTGTGGCCGGATATGAAGGAGGACCGGGCATCGCATAATTTGCACAATACGATTTACCGTTTGAAAAAACTGTTGAAAGAGCACGAGATCGGAATGGATATCCAGAAAATAAACGATGGATACAGGCTGGATACGGACGGCTTGACGTACGATGTGCTGGCGTATGAACGGTACGGGCCCGTGCTGCTTGGAGTCATGCAGGATGCAGAGCAAGCGGAACGGTTATGCTCCTTGTATAAAGGCCCGCTGTTGGATAAAAAAGATTACATGTGGAAGGCCTCGCTTGAAGAAGGGTATGCCAGACAGTATACGGCGCTTCTGCGCAGCTTGGTCGAACGCGATCTCGCCGGACAAGAATGGACGAGAGCGGAGCGGAGACTGGACAGCTATCTGGCGCTGTATCCGCTGCAAGAAGAGATGAATCTGCTCCTGATGGACATGTACGCGAGCCGCAGGAAAATAGAGAAGCTGGCATCGCACTATGCACGGTTCGAAGCCGACTATCGCCGGGAGTTTGGGCTGGAGCCGCCGGAGGAGATAAGGAACAGGGTAGGGGGGCATTTGGCAGCTTTTTCAATACAGAAGCTAACAAAGAAAAGAGGAATGATTGATGAGCAACACACAAAGTCGAACGGAATATTTGAGGCGCATACATAAAGTACAGGATTATATCGAAGATCATCTGAACCAAACGCTTGTACTCGGTGAACTCGCTAATATTGCCGGTTTTTCTAAATATCACTTTCACAAAATATTTACTGCGATTACGAACGAATCCCTATTGCAATATGTGAACCGCATAAAATTAGAAAGAGCCGCATTTTTTCTCGTTCACCGCCCGGAAATTACCGTAACGGATATTGCCTATCATTTCGGCTTTACGGATTCAGCAGTCTTTTCCCGTGCTTTCAAACATCATTATTCGTTAAGCCCCACACAATACAGAAATCAAAATAGCAAGAATTGCAAAGACCCTGTTGAAAATCCAAATTATAATCGAGGTATCCTAAATGATAGAAATGGAAGTGATCCAATGGATAGTAAAGCAAATGTTGAAATGGTAACGGTTGATGAAATGCGGGTCATTTATGTTCGCTATACGGGAACCTATCAGGGCTTGGCAACGGCTATGCCGGGCATGATGGAAAAGCTTTATGGCTTTGCAATGAGCCATAACCTTTTGGAACCCGGAAAAACAAAGATCCTAACCATCTACCATGACCACCCCGAAATGACGGATGAAAACCAGCTTCGCACCAGTCTGTGCATGAGTATTCCCAATCATGCCGTATTCGAGGAAAACGGTGATATTGGCAGCATGAGCATATCCGGGAAATACGCCGTAGGACATTTTGAGATTTATCAAAGTGAATACGGTGCAGCTTGGAAACATATGTACGGCGAATGGTTGCCCAATAGCGGGTATCAGCCGCGTAGCGCTTTCCCGTTTGAGGTATATGTCAGCGACCCCAATGCAAGCCCGCAAGGAAAACACTTTGTTGACATCTATTTGCCGATAGAACCGCTTGGAAAATTATAAAAATGCACCCCTTAGAATTCATCGGAATAACCAAGGGATTTATCCAATGTCCATTCTAAGGGGTGCAGTTCAGGGTTTCATACAGGCTTATTTGTTTTGTTCGTGGTTGATTGCTCTGAGAATGTAATTTATTGATCCGTTATGCATTGTCTCATGAACAAATGCAAAGTTAAAAAGCTCCCCAACGGTTTCAAAAGTCATTGGCCCCAATTGAATTGGAGTCTCAGGCTTATCTTCAAGAGTATGAATAGGGAATTTTGAAAGTGCGTCTAGCTGCTGTGACAAATATCGGACTAGTTCCTCTTTAGAAGGAGGAGTTGTAGTCCAGTCAGATGGCTTACTAGTCATACCAAATAAAGAAGGGTAAGACTCTGGAAGATTTGAATTGAATGTAGTCCCAAGAGAGAGAAATCCGTCTAAAGCAGCAACAATGTGACCAACGTTCCATCTAATGGTGTTATTGAATGGTACAGGTTGAATGTCGAACAGTTCTTCCGGAATTGAATTAACTTGATTTAATACCATACCGCGAACCTTTAATGCAGTGTTAAGAATGGCCTGAGACATTTTTTTACCCCTTTCGAGTATGTAGTAATGGTTACGATTTAATTCTAACTCAAATTCATAAACGAATCAAATGTTAGTAGCTATAGTTAAAGCAATTTGATTGTAATTACTCGTAAATACTATCCGTCGTGGTTCCATCTGGAAAGGCATTGAACACATGTATTTGCGGCTGCTTTTCTCCGTTTAGTTTAGTGTACCACAAGTTTATTTTAGTTAACTTTCCATTTGAATCCCAAGTTAAGAATAACTGAGCACCAACTTTTCCTTCTAATAATCCAGCTTCGTCGCCTTGTTCGATACTTGAATAACGGTAATCGCTCGCTGCCTTTACGTCAAAACGCCAATGTTCCCCACCTTCGTTGTTTTTCTTAACAACTTGTGGGTTTCTTTCGAGTAACTTTTTTAAATCTGATTGAGATAGACGGTAATCCAATTTATATATGCGACAAACCCTTACTTATGTTAGAAAGATCCACCTTGCTTAATTCATTTAACTCTTCTGGTGTTAAGTATATGCCGTTAGTTACTTCATTGCACTCCTCTTTTTCGCAAAATACTTGCTCAGGTGACCATCTGTTTGGCGTATTCAAGAAGTGCTTGTCTACAACAGATTTATCAACGATAAAGATTGCTAAGGATTCAGAACTTGGGGATTTTGTAACTCTTGTTGCACTAATATCACCACTAAATACTGGATGTTTGGCTGAAGAACCTATCAATACAAAAAAGCCCGAAGTTTTAACTATTAATTCTAGTTTTTCTTTAAACTAATTTCGTCAGATAAGTTAGAAATAACATATGTTTCGTTATTTATTAAAAAGTAGACGGAGAAACCGTTGACTGTCAATTCATCATTATAGCCAATCTTATCAATACCATCACCTCTTAGCAGGTAAACAGGATTATTATTGTAAGAGCGGTAAACAATCGAACCACTCGTAAGTCCTAAATGAATATGTCCCAAATTTTGATTAAACGAAACCGTTTTTAATTGATTTAGAAAAGGGAATAGTTGCTGAAAGGTAATTCGTTTGGTATGAGAAGTAAAATAATCTTTTTTTGTAAGAACAGATTTTCCTGATTCAATGTTGTATTGTAAATAATACGTACATTTGCAATCATCACCACTTAACGTTGCATGCAAGGTATTTATTTTACTATCCGATAAACTAATCTCTAAAAGATTTATTAAAATCCCCGTATCATTTTCTTTTAAAGCAGTGGTTAATTGATTAGATACTTCTTCCCATTGAATTTCCGAAAAATCCCCATTAAATAAATCTAATTTAATTGTACTCTTTTCGTTTTGAAATTTGATTACTAGTAAAAGTATAAATACGAATGAAAAAAGGGTGATCAAAAGCTTTTTCTTTATTCTCATACAATGTCCTTTCATTTTAAATTGACTAAAGTACTAATTAATGTTAATCGCTCATTAATGATTTCCTCTTTTTTTAAAAGAACACCACTTTCGATATCGATCCAATAATAGTTATCCCTGTTATTTTTAGTATGCATTTTGTAAGCATTTCTTTTTCCTAATGCAGGAATTTCCAGAATTTCTGAGTCAATAACAATAACACTTTCGATAATACCATTAGTCAACGTGTTGAATGTAACTTCCGAATTGATCTTTTTTAAAAACATAAATTTTAATTGCCCCATAGACTGAACATATATTGACTCTTTTATGGGAAGATATACGATATTTTTATTTTCGTTGTTAATTTTGGTAATAACCTTCTGAAATTCTCGATTTTTTTCAACAGTATGGTTATTTTTAAACCTCTCTTCTGAGCCCACTTTTTCGATTTCTTCATAACCCAATAAAGAAAAATTAGTATCAACTGTATATTTTCTACTGCTTGTTAAATCATCCGACAATTCATCTACAAACTCTCTGTTATAAACAACTTCCTCTCTTATCTCTAATAAATTATTTTCTGGTTTAAGTTCAATTTTAGTGCCTCCAACCTCAGTGTCTTTATTGGTAATTTTATACGATAATGAACTAAACTTAAGGTTAGAAATTGTTGTTTCAGGCTCACTTACTCGTAGATTTAAAGGGATAAAATTAATGTAGAATACAACTGTGAAAAAAATCAAAAAACAAGTCGCTATTAATAGTATCTTTAATTTCATCAATGTTGCCCCTTTTATCATGAATATGATTGGACACAGCAAAAGTAGTACTCTCGCTGTGTCCAATTTCAATTTAAAATTTTGTAATATGTCTAGAAAGTGTAATCCCAAACCCAAATCCATCTCCATGAAGTATAATTTGGCGCATGATATGCAACAGTCGCCTTTAAATCAACAGTATCTTTTATGCCACCATCTTTAGTCCAATTCGTTTCGTAACTGCCTCCCTGAGCAAAGGAATCAATCTTCGTTTCCCTTTTTCCGACATTAAACTCAGTACCGATATTACCAACATTTATTCCCCGAATTGAGGGGTTAATGTTCACCGGAATTTTTTGGCCATCCTCTGAAGTAATAATTGTGCCAGTAGGACTCCACTGCATAACAGTAGCTTTAGAATCGTTTGCATTGTCAAGCCATGCTGACCAATGAAGTCTGGTAATACTCGCTTTCTCTGAGCACGTCTGCCAAGGATTATACCAGCAAGGTTTGGTATAGGACCTTCCAGCAATATTCGATTGCATCTCCAAAACATAAACATCTGACTGATAAATCGATTGGTAAAGATTTACTACCCCGTAAAAATCATAATATGTCTCGCTCTTTGAAGTGGGAACTGTCGAGAGTCTGGTGTACTTAGAAGTATCATAAGAAGATGAGGAATAAAATTGAGGGTTTAGGGTTACTGAAAACTGGAATTCTTTTTTGTAACGATCGGAGAGAAGCTTAGCCTCTACGGGATCGCTTGAAACACCGTAAATTGCAGAGGTTGAACTGCTGCTTATTTTCGGTTGTCTGGCTTCTTGAATCATCCACTCATCATTATTCGTGTCTTGCACTTGCGTTTGTGTTATGTCGCTTTTTGGAACTTCTTGAGATGCTAATGCTTTAGGCATTACGCTTAGCATAGAGACAGATAAAACGACACTTAAAAAAAGCTTTTTCAACAAAAATCTAACCTCCTTTTAGTAAAATATCCGAACAATTCGTCGCGACCTCATCGTTCAAACATAATTTATCACAACCACACAAATTATGGGATAGGAATTGATATCTATTTTTATTACAGTGATTACTTGAAAACTATCTGAGTAATTACAGTGATTACCAAATAATCACTTATACTATGTAGAAATTTATCGAATCGCTGTATTTCAGCAGAAATTAGGTGAATATCATAAAAAATCAATTAATTGTAAAATAAAACACTCCCTGCTATAATCAACCATAGTATAATATTGAATAAAAGGAAGGTATGTATTATGGTGGATATCAAGCATCAGTATAAAACCATCTCAGATATCATCTTCCAACTTAGAAAAGAGAGAAATTTGACATACGCGAATCTTGAAGAATATGGAGTGTTACCTTGAAGAAGAAAACCGCATCAACACATTGTTTGAAGTGCTCGAAGAGGTAACAACCTGTAAAGAGTGCTTTTTGTTAGTTCCGAAAGCGGCAATACGCATACTGGAATCGCATAGTGTAGAAACGGAGGAATCGCTTCAACGATTGTTTGACTTTACCAGAAGTGTAACTGATGATTCAGTGAAAGTTACACTCTATACGTTGATTATTAAGTTTTCCAGAGAACGCGGAGTGCCGTATTATGTAGCCAAAGGGCTACTACAAAAGTATTTGATTGAAAGGAACGATTTGAAACAACTGGAAGAATCGTTTCGGATGGGGCAAGAAGTTTTATACTACACTAAATTTTTATCACGTGAGGAGAAAATTACGTTTTACTTTAGAATGGCTTTGCATGCGAAAAACATAAATAAGTACAACGAATGTATTGAACTTTGCGAAGTTGGCCTCCCTTTAGAGACAGAAGATACGGAACTAAAGGCAAGAGCATATCTGGCTATGATAAATTCATTTTCTCATCAAAAAAATTATGACGCGGTCGAGAAACATTTGGACATATTTGAAAAAATGAATAATGATTTTGTTGTCGAGTCAGTCAAAATTACCCGAGCATTTACAAAAGCGAGAAAAAAGGAGTTTGATACAGCTATACCGTTGCTAAAAAAATATTTAGACGAGGTTAGTATTAATCACAAGATTCATATTGCTGACGAGCTTTTGGAAATCTATCTTCAATTAGGGGAATTTGAATCAATTGCTGAAATATTAGAGAAGGAAGAAGAATTATTACCTGAGCATCCACTAACACCACAGAAATACATAGCTATGGGAAAATTCCACAAATACAAGGGTTATTATCAGCTAAGTATGGGCTTGCTTGACGAGGGAATAGAAAGCTATGCTAAGAGTTTAAAAGCGTTCGGTAGCGTCAATGCTTTAGAAGAAAAAGACGACTGCATGAAGGAATTGTTATCGTATCACATAAAACTGTCGAAATCATTGGAACTAAAGCATATAATGAAGTTGAAGGAGGTATATGAATAATAAGGTAAATATACCATTTAATAGGAGGTGAAGTAACTGTGAAGAAATTCATCTTGCTGGTGACTTTATCTTTAACTGTCTGTGGAACTATGTTTATTGTACCACCGGATATAAACAAACCCCCTAATCGAATTATTTTATATTCTGATGTTGATACAGGGCATTAAATATTTGTCATACGAAAATGAAACATGAAGGTTTTTAAAAACAGGTGATTATAAAACCTGTTTTTTTTGTTTATTCACCAAAACATTCGTTGCACAAAATGGAATAATAAGGTTTTTTGCGAGATGTATGTTACAGTTAATTTGTAAAAAGACAAAAGCACAATAGTTGAAAAAGGAGAGTGCCATATGACCATGTTAGCAAATGGAAAGGAGGATTATACCAATACGATATCAGCCATTTCAGCGATGAAGCATTACAAAGCGCAATGAAAACCATCCTAAACCAAATGGAAGAGGCAATACAACAGGGAGAGAGTTTAACGAGTGAATATATGGTCCAATTGAGCCAACAATTAGATACATACGTTTTAATAGCTCAAATTAGGAAGATGCGGTGCGTAAACTAGAAATCGTTATTGTTTGAGGTGTGGTTAATGCAAGATGGCAGAAGAACGGGAATTGTTAGAGTTGTAGACGATTTCGGAAGAATTGTAATTCCCACGGAATTTAGGCGTGTCTTGAATTTTCATCCCAATGTTATGACAGAGTATTTCTGTGATGACGAGAGAAAGGCGATTATGGTTTATAGATATCAAGCAAAAGAGTGTTTGTTTTGCTCAGGTAAGGAACAAACCTTTTACTTCAAAAAATTTTATATTTGTATGTCATGTATCCAAAGTCTTCCGTCGCTTCAAGTTTTCCTTGAAAGGGTGGAACGCGAACGGTTAGGTGTGGCAAATAAAAACCTTACAAAAAAGAAAAAATTGACTCCAAAAAGGAAAGAAGCATTGGATCGTTTGCAGCAAGCAATAAAGGAGAACCCTAAAGCTTCGCAAAAAAAATTAGCCAAAATGATAGGAGTTTCACAATCTTGGGTTAGTCAGTTGCTTAGGCATCATGGAGATTTATATTGTGATTAAGGGGGGCGAATTTTCATCCTCCTTTTTTACGTCGTTGAGGCGGGATAGCAATTGTATCGTTCAGACCGATTGACTTTAACGATCCGCAAATTGCTGAAAAAGTGAGTGATTTGAGAAAGCACTGAGTTTACCGAGAAACGAATAAACACATAAAAGAGAAATTCAGTTTCTTTTGATGTTTGTGGACGTTTGCTGGCAGTAAAAAATTTCGTTATAATATCGAGAGCTGCTTTGAAAAGCCCAAATAAATCCAGTGCGCAAGAACAATTTAAAGCATTGTACGTTACATAAAAAAATATGAGGTGACCTGGAATGATGAAGATGTACAACAGCATAAACGATTTACTTCACTATTGGGAAGTATGGTATGCAGAAGATTCGAAAAAATTTCATATTCATTTTGGCATAGTAGGAGATACAGGAGTACATCAAACGCACGCAAAGAAAACCGGAACGAATACCAAAAAATTTATGGAGGAATTGGCGATCGAGAAAAGCAGAGAAGGGTACCAATTTCTTGAGGAAGAAGCACTGACCGGAGTAATGATCCAATATAAGATTGATGAGGGCAATAACGTAGAGGAAGATTTGAAAAAGCGTGGACGTGTAGAATCATTGATGAATGAATGTCTAGGCTGGACGGGAAATGGTCATTGCGATGGGGGAGATTATGGCAGTGGCACTATGAATATTTTTTGTTTTGTCGTAGATGTTGAAATTGCAATCAAAACAATAGTGAAAGAACTAGAGAAAAATAATCTCCTAATATCATGCACTGTTGCCTACCTTAATAGTGAAGAAGATTATATTTCGGCCTATCCGAAGGAAGGGGATATTGTAGGTATTTTTTAAAAAGATGGAACATCATTTCTCCGACCAAGGGACTCCTCTATATCAAGGATGCGACTTGCAGATGAAATAAAATACATGGCTCGAGATAAGGTGATGAATATTATATTAACAAACCCTGTTCATGTTGATTTATTTAAGTTTGTTGTTCATGGCGAGTTTGATTATATAAAAATGGGGCAAACAAAAGAATGGATTTTAAATAATTTTCCTGATCCAGACACGATGTCCAACATGGACCATGACCTCTATATCTGGCAGTATGGAAATATTGAGTTTCATTTTCATCATGATGTACTTTACATGATTTGGTGTGATAATTTCTATCGATTTAACGCGGGAAAGCATATTCATTTAAATAAATGGGTTTTTGAAAAAACACGGTACTTAACTTTGTCAAAAACAATGAAGATTTTAAATCAGCATAAAATCAGCTTTGCTTTAGTGCATAACAAGAGTTTGGATAATGCTATTATTCGTATATTAAAAAGCAATGTAGAATTATGGTTTGAACCGAATAATGACGAGGCTCAAAAAAATCTATATAAGTTGAACTAATGAATTCATTAGAATTAGAACCTAACACAAAGCCGATCTATGATCGACCACCGAGATTTCATGATTTCGTCCAT